>NZ_JAWQUM010000004.1:0-537585 GCF_033447125.1 Rhizobium sp. PL01
CCAATGTCCAAGTGCACAAGCGACAAGTTCCTAAGAACGTGCGCTGGTAGAAAAGGCGATAAATCCGCAGGATTTACGCTGGTAGAACCAACATTCGGCGAAGCCGAATGCACAAACGCGACAAATCCCAGTAGGGATTTGCACGGATAGCGCGGGGTGGAGCAGCCCGGTAGCTCGTCAGGCTCATAACCTGAAGGCCGCAGGTTCAAATCCTGCCCCCGCAACCAAATCAAAAGCCCCGAAGACAGAAATGTCCCCGGGGCTTTTTTGCGTTCAAAAGGGCAAGCTCTTTTGGGAGGGGAAGCCCGAGGAGTTCGTTGCGCTTGGCAGAAGTGTCGAACTCGGCTGGTAATCTTCGCGCAGGCTCACTGCTCCAACGGATGCAGGACCGCCATAAATGCCCGGATGGCTGATACCATAGTGAATAGCCCCACAGGTGGTTGCTCCTGTGTGCGAATACCGACGCTGGAGTTGTGCCTTAAATTCTGACAGGATCGAGTATCGGTTTGTTCAGCGGAGACCGAACTACCGCCGAGTGCGGCTCTTTCGTTGGCCTTCGATCCAACTTTATGCCGTGGTGTCATTCAGGGCGTTTTATGTGAATGTGATGCGTCTGGAGACTGTTCCGGACGCGATCTGGGGGCTGATAATGATGCGCGAATTGCTCGTGAGGCTGGTGCTTGCTGTCGTTTTTGTGGTTGTCGGTCTGCAGGGGGCCTACGCAACGGACAAGCCTTCCGCACTCACCGCGATCATGCCGAAAGCAGATACCGGCGATCTCGATGCCATGACCAAGCGGCGGTTGATCCGTATCCTGGTGCCATTTAGCAAGACGATCTATTTCATCGACAAGGGGCGGCAGTTCGGGACGTCCGTCGAGTTTGGAACGGCCCTCGAAGCCGAGTTGAACAAGGGGAAGAAGAAGGAGATCGAGCGCGTTCGCGTTGCCTTTATTCCGACAAGCCGCGACAGGTTGCTGCCTGCCCTCAATGAGGGGAAGGGCGACATCGTGATGGCGAACCTGACCATAACGCCGAAACGGCTGGAGCAGGTCGATTTCAGTGCGCCGATCTATGACAAGGCGAACGAGGTGCTTGTGACCGGTCCATCAGCGCCGGCGATCGGCGGTGTGGACGATCTATCCGGCCAGGAAATTTCCGTGCGCCGGACAAGCAGCTACTACGAGCATCTGGCGGCGCTCAATGAACAGTTGAAGGCGCAGGGCAAAGCGGAAATCCAGATCAGACAGATCGACGAAAACCTTGAGGATGAGGACCTGATGGAGATGGTCAATGCGGGGCTTTTGCCCTGGACGATCGTCGATCAGTACAAGGCCAACATCTGGGCGGAAGTGTTCACCGATCTGAAGGTCAGAGATGATATCGCCGTTTCGACCAACGGCCAGACCGCCTGGGCGATCCGCAAGAACAGTCCGCAGCTGAAGGCGATGCTTGATGCGTTTGCCGGGTCCCACAAGATCGGCACAACGTTCGGCAATATGCTGAAGGCCAGCTATTTCAAGAGCGGCAAGATGCTAAAGCGGGCCTATTCCCCCGATGATGTCGAAAGGTTCAAGACGCTTGTCGCCATCTTTCGAAAGCATGCCGGGGAATATTCCTTTGATTATCTGATGCTGATGGCGCAGGGATATCAGGAATCCCAGCTCGACCAGTCCCGGCACAGTCCGCGCGGCGCAGTCGGCGTCATGCAGCTTCTGCCAGCGACTGCGGCCGGCAAGGAAATCGGCATCAAGGATATCGCCTCCAGCGAGGATCGGAACGTCGAGGCAGGCGCCAAATATCTGCGGCATCTGATGGACACCTATATCAACGAGCCGAACATGACAGCGCGCGATCGTCAGTTGATGGCGTTTGCCGCCTACAACGCCGGGCCGGGGAACCTGCGGAAGTTTCGCCACAAGGCGACCGAAATGGGGCTGGATCCGAATATATGGTTCGGCAATGTCGAGAATTCAGCGGCGGCGATCGTGGGTCGCGAAACCGTGCAATATGTCAGCAATATCTTCAAATATTACGTCGCCTACAGCTTGTTGGAAGAGCAGGCGGAAAAGAAAGCTGGTCTCTCAGGCGCGCCGCCGCCGCAATAGGTGCGTCTTCCGATGCAACTGTGTCACGTGCCAGCGCCGAGGTACATGCGCCGTTCTGTCCAGAGCAATGTTTTTCGGCGACTACGCCGTCGAGCATTCATAACGTATCCTACCGCTGTCAGCCTCGACACCAGCCAGGCTCACATCATAACCCCATAAATGACGGATATGACGCAATGTCGCGTCACGGTTTGCTTCTTCCAGCACAATCCCGTTCTTGATCCGGTGCTCCAGCCGTAGCTGCCGGTCCCCTAGCAGATCCACATCGATAACCTGGATATCCTGCTGGTTGGCCCCGATATCGTAGTTGAGCGCCAACGCCTTGCGGATATCAGCGTAACCGCGCTCATTGTGGATCGATGCGACCTCGCAATATTTGTTGTCCGCCTGATCGGTCAGTTGGAACAGTCTGAATTTGCGGATCAGTGCCGGGCTTAGATATTGCAGGATGAAAGATTCGTCGCGGTGGTTTGCCCAGGCGTCGAGCAGGGTCTCGCGCCATTTTCCGCTGCCGGCAATGTCGGGGAACCAATCGCGGTCCTCCGATGTCGGCACGTTACAGATGCGCTCGATGTCCTGCATCATGGCAAATCCGAGCGCATAGGGATTGATGCCGGAATAGCGGGGATCATCGAAATGCGGCTGAAAAACCACGCTGGAATGGCTGTGGAGCATTTCCAGCATGACGCCTTCGCTGATCTTGCCCTGATCGAACAGCCTGTTGATGATGGTGTAATGTACGAAGGTGGCACAGCCCTCGTTCATCACCTTGGTCTGCCGCTGCGGATAGAAATATTGCGCGATCACCCGGACGATGCGCAACAACTCCCGTTGCCACGGTTCCAGGATCAGGCTGTTCTTTTCCAGGAAGTAGAGCAGGTTCTCTTCCGGTAGATTGAGGACCTTCTTGCGCTCCAGGGCGTCGCGTTCTTCATCTTCAGGGTCGGGTTTTCCGGTGGCGCGTGGAAGAGTGCGCCACAGATCGCTGTAGGTCTGCTCCTCGTATTCCAGTCTTTCCCGGGCACGCTCCTGTTCCTTCTTCGATGACAGGCGGGGCGGGCGGCGGTAGCGGAATACGCCTTGGTCCATCAGCGCATGGGCAGAATCGAGAATGGCCTCGACGGCCGACGTCCCGTGTCTTTCTTCGCATTTGACGATGTATTTCTTTGAGAACTCCATGTAGTCGAGGATGGCCCCGGCATCGGTCCATTGGCGGAACAGGTAGTTGTTCTTGAAGAAGTGATTGTGGCCGAAGGCCGCATGGGCAGTCACCAGGGTCTGCATGGCCATGGTGTTTTCTTCCATCAGATAGCTGATGCAGGGATTGGAGTTGATTACCAGCTCATAGGCAAGACCATGATGGCCTTTGCGATAGCCGTGTTCCTCATAGACGAAGCGTTTGCCGAACGACCAGTGCTGGTACATCAGCGGCATGCCGACGGACGAATAGGCGTCGAGCATCTGCTCGGACGAGATGATCTCGAGCTGGTTGGGGTAGACGTCGAGCCCGAGTTCATCGATCGCGATCTTCTCGATCGCGTCATAGGTGCGCGACAGCGTCTTGAAGTTCCAGTCGGAGCTGTGGAACAGCAATTTTGAGCCTGCGTTCTTTGCCATGCCGGGATCCGTTCAGCTGCGAAATTGCAGGGTTGGCTGCCTGGCGAAGAGCTTTCGGAAGACAGGGTAGATATCGGACGGCCGGGCGATCCGGGTCATCTGGAAATTTGGCCATTCGCCGTCGACTGTGCGATAGGCACGCCAGAGCGAGGTGCCGTTGTCGGTCGATCCGAAGATTTCGCTCTCGCGTTCGTCGATGATTTCGACATAGGCGTAATACTGGCAAAGCCGCATCACTTCGGACGTCAGAAGGGAGGCGCAGCGCTCCGAATCGCGGGAGGCATTGTCGCCGTCGGATGCCTGGGCGGCATAGATGTTCCATTCCTTTGCCGGATAACGTTCCTGAATGATGCGCAGCATTTCCTCAAGCGCCGTGGAGACCACCGTGCCGCCGCTCTGGGTGCTGTAGAAGAATGTCTCTTCGTCGACTTCACCCGCCTCGTCGGTGTGGCGGATGAAGACGATGTCGATCCGGTCATACCGGCGTTTCAGGAACAGATGCAGCAGCACGAAGAAGCGCTTGGCGAGATCCTTCTCCCGTTCGCCCATCGAACTGGAGACATCCATCAGGCAGAACATCACCGCATTGGCGTTGGGCAGTGGTTGGCGCTCGAACCGGTTGAAACGGATATCGACGGGATCGACATAGGGAATGCGCCGGCGCCGGCGTTCCAGCATATCGAGTTGCGCCCGCAAGGCTTCCAGATGCTGGCGCTGGGCGACGTCAAGCGCCGGTTCCGTTGCGAGCCCTTCGATTTCCTGTGCCAATGCCTCCAGTGTCTTTCGCTTGGGACGCTGCAACGCGATGCGGCGCCCGTAGCTGTTGCGCATGGTACGGCTGACATTGATATTGGTCGGAGAGCCGCTGGTGGCAAAGCCTGCGCGGCGCGGTTTGAAGGCGACGGCTTCCTTCAGGCTGAGCTTGATCATGTCGGGCAGTTCAAGATCCTCGAAAAATAGTTCGAGCACTTCCTCGCGCGACAGCAGGAACTGGAAATCGTCCTCGTCATCGCCTTTTCCGGCTTGAGAGCCGGAGCCACCGCCGCCTTGTGGTTTGTCGATGCGATCTCCCGGCATGTAATCTCGGTTGCCGGGAAGGACATATTGCCGGTCGCCAGTCCCGCGCGCGGGCTGGAAGGTTGGCTCGCTGGCACCGCGCGCAGGCATGGGAACCACGTGTCCCGAATCGACGTCGGCGATCCGGTCGGTTTTGACGCGATCCTTGATGAAGCGTTTCAACTCCTCCCGGGCCCGCTTCAGAAAGCGTTGGCGGTTTCCGAGACTCTTGTCCTTCGGGTTGAGACGGCGGTCGATGAAATTCGGCATTGGCTACCCCCAGACATCGGTATGTCTCACCCCGCTTTGTTGACGCGCATGTACCATTCCACCAGCCTGCGCACCTGCCGCTCGGTATATCCCCGCTCGATCATGCGGTGGACGAATTCGGCATGCTGTTTCTCGCTGGCGCTGTCCTTCTTGGAGCCGAAGCTGATGACCGGCAGCAAATCTTCCACCTGGCCGAACATCCGCTTTTCGATCACTTCGCGCAGCTTTTCGTAGCTCATCCAGGACGGGTTGCGGCCGTTGTTCTTGGCGCGGGCCCGCAGGGTGAACTTGACAACCTCGTTGCGGAAATCCTTCGGATTGGCGATGCCGGCCGGTTTTTCGATTTGCGACAATTCATTGTCGAGGATCGTCCGGTTGAGTATTTGCCCCGTGTCGGGATCCTTGAAATCCTGATCCTCGAGCCAGGCGTCGGCATAGGCGATATAGCGGTCGAACAGGTTCTGGCCGTATTCGCTGTAGGATTCCAGATAGGCCTTCTGGATTTCGTGGCCGATGAATTCGGCATAACGGGTGGCGAGCTCAGATTTGATGAAGTTGAGATAGGCCGCCTCGGTTTCCTTGGGGAACTGTTCGCGTTTGATAGCCTGTTCGATGACATACATCAGATGTACCGGATCGGCGGCGATCTCCTTGCTGTCGTAGTTGAAGGTCTCCGACAGCACCTTGAAGGCGAAGCGGGTGCTGACGCCGTTCATGCCCTCATCGACACCGGCAGCGTCGCGATATTCCTGCACCGATTTCGCCTTGGGATCGACGTCCTTGAGATTCTCTCCGTCATAGACACGCATCTTGGTATAAAGCGGCGAGTTTTCATGCGGGGTCAGCCGCGTCGAAACGGTGAAGCGGCTGAGGCTTTCCAGAACTTCTGGCGCGCAGGGGTTCTTGGCAAGCTCGCTTTCGCGCAGCAGCTTGTCGTAGATCTGCCGCTCTTCGGTTACCCGCAGGCAATAGGGCACCTTGACCACGAGGATGCGGTCAAGGAAGGCCTCGTTGTTGCGGTTGTTCTTGAACTGCAGCCATTCGGATTCATTCGAATGGGCAACGACGATGCCCTGATAGGGGAAGGCGCCGAAATTCTCAGTGCCGTTGTAATTGCCTTCCTGCGTCGCCGTCAGCAGCGGATGCAGCACCTTGATCGGCGCCTTGAACATTTCCACGAATTCCAGCAGGCCCTGCGTCGTGCGGTTCAGGCCGCCGCTGTAGGAATAGGCGTCGGGGTCGGCCTGGCTGAAGTTTTCGAGCTGGCGGATATCGACTTTTCCGACCAGCGAAGAGACGTCCTGGTTGTTTTCATCGCCCGGCTCGGTCTTGGCGATGCCGATCTGGCGCAGGCGCGAGGGCATCATCTTGACGACGCTGAATTTCGAAATATCGCCACCGACTTCGTCAAGGCGCTTGGTCGCCCAGGGCGAGATCATGCCGGTCAAACGGCGTCTGGCAATGCCGTATTTGTCTTCGAGAAGATCGGCCATGCGCTCTGGGTGGAAAAGGCCGAGCGGTGATTCAAAGACCGGGCTGATCTGCCCGCCCACCATCAATGTGTAGATCGGCCGCTGCTCCATCAGCTTCTTCAGGCGTTCAGCCAGCGAGGATTTGCCGCCACCGACTGGGCCGAGCAGATAGAGTATCTGCTTGCGCTCTTCGAGGCCCTGCGCGGCATAGCGGAAGTAGCCGACGATCCGCTCGATCGTGTCTTCCATTCCGTAGAAATCGGCGAATGCCGGATAGACCTTGATGGTTCGATTGGAGAAAATGCGGCCAAGGCGCTCGTCGGCGCTGGTCTCAACGAAGTTGGGCTCGCCAATGGCATCGACCATGCGCTCCTGTGCGGTGGCGTACATGCTTTTGTCGTCGCGGCACGCGAGCAGGTATTCCTGGAGACTCATCTCCTCCCGCGCGGTGCTGGTATAAATCTCCGAAAAGAGATCGAAGACATCGGACTGGGTATTTTGCATCATGCTCTCCCGCGGCCGGTTCGTTGAGACGGGATCGCTGCCTGTCGGCTCGCTCAACGAGATGAACGTTTCCTTGCTCTCGAAAGTTCCTTCAAATAATTGTTACTGCTGAGAAACCGGCAACGAAGAGGGCCACCCCATCTGGGCGGAACCGACGGATCTTGGATCCTAGTCGAAGGGCGCACCGGTAATCGCGCAACCTCGCTCAGATCCGAATCACCGTCTTTGATGATCGTTCCGAAATCTTCCCGTCCAGCGTAACACAATAGTGCCGACAACCATCATGCCATCGTTGATGTTCACAACTTTTGGGGAAGTAAATTTGTGCCCACACGCGAATTGATGCTTTTTCGCTCGGCCAAATTGTGACTATCCGGCAGGGCCACCCGGGTCGCTCCAGCTCCCGTCGGCGGTTTTAAACAATAACGGTGTGGCGAAAACTCCGGCAGTTTTCTCCGGCCAGCGGCTGTCCAAAGCCGTCAGCCGGTCTACCCAGCGGCGGGATTGCAACATGGCGGCGCCAATGGCCACCGGTTCGACTCCGGCAAGGGCGAGAAGGGACAGGCCGGCGGCGATGGATGTGCCGCTGGAGATGACGTCGTCGATGAGAACAACGCGGCGGTTTTCCAGAAGTGGGAGCATTCGCGGATCGATATAGAGCCGTTTTGTCTGGTCCGGTGTGGTGATCGAAGACATCGGTACGGACAGATCAGCCTGATACCAGAATTTCGGCGAGGTCCCGAGCGGGACATAACGGCTGTGGCCGAGCACCCGTGCGACGGCGCTGGCGAGTGTCAGGCCGAGTGTCGGCAAGCCAACAATGACGTCGGGCTGGAACGGTTTCAGCTTCTCGGCAAGCTGGGCGGCCAGCGCATCCTGAACAACAAAGCTTGCCTGATTGACGATCAACGACGCCAGAGCATGAGTGCCATCGGACAGCGGACGGATTGGCAGGCGGAGCTGGCGCCCATCCGTCAGGGTGGCCGGATAAAAATCCCGATGGGTTTTATCCGGATCGAACGTGTTTGCTGGATGGATTTCCTGCCAGAAGTCATGCGGCTGCACGGCGTCTTCCTTTAAGCCAAACTGTGAGGGAGGTGTTCGGTTTTCTGAGGTTTTGCTCTATACCGGAAGAACGTCTAGGGGAAGTCTGTGGAGCCCCGACAAACAGCGGACCACCCCACGATCCAAGGAATTGCCTGCTTATGCGCCTGCCTGAAATCCTGACTGCTGACCTGCCTTTCCTCACTGCGTTGCGCCGCGATCTGCATGCGCACCCGGAACTCGGCTTCGAGGAGGAGCGCACCAGCGCTATCGTCGCGGATTTATTGGAGAAGGCCGGGATAGCCGTGACACGCGGATTGGGCGGCACTGGCGTAGTTGGCACACTGCAGATCGGCAATGGCACGCGCAGCATCGGCCTTCGCGCTGACATGGACGCATTGGCAATGCCGGAAACGGCGGATCGTCCCTACAAGTCAACGGTCGATGGCAAGATGCATGCCTGTGGCCATGATGGTCACACGGCCTTGTTGCTTGGCGCAGCCCGTTATCTGGCTGAGACCCGAAACTTCTCCGGCACCGTGCATTTTATCTTTCAGCCGGCGGAAGAAGGGCGTGGCGGCGCTCGCCGCATGGTGGAGGATGGGCTGTTCAAGCGGTTTCCCTGTGATGCCGTTTACGGCCTGCACAATATGCCCGGCCTTGATACCAATGAAATGGCCGTGGTTGTGGGGCCGCAGCTGGCTTCTTCCGATAGCTGGCGCGTGACGTTTCGCGGCACCGGTACGCACGGGGCGAAGCCCCATCTGGGCAAGGACCCGATCACCGCTGCCGGAACCTTTCTTGCCTCTCTCCAGACGATCGTCGGCCGGGTCGTTGACCCGCTGCAGCCGGCCGTGGTCAGCGCCTGTTCGGTGCAGGCGGGCAACCCGAAGGCGCTCAATGTCATTCCGGATATTGTCGAGATCGGCGGGACTGCGCGGGCCTATTCGCCTGAGGTGCGCGATCAGCTGGAAACCGAAATCGGCCGTCTGGCAAGTGGCACCGCAGCCATGTACGGCATTGCGGCCGAATACGGCTTCGAGCGCCGCATCCCGCCCGTTGTCAACGACGCCGATGCGACGGCGCGCGCGTTGAAGGCGGCCGGTACGGTCTTCGGTGACAAACTCAGAACCGTCTTTCCTCCGTCAACGGCGGGTGACGATTTCGCCTATTTCGCGGGCGAGGCTCCAGGGTGTTATGTTTGGCTCGGCAACGGCCCGGCGGTCGATGGCGCCCTGCACCACAACACCGCCTATGATTTCAATGATGATGCAATCGGCCCGGGTGTAGCGTTCTGGACGACGCTGGTCGAACAGGAGCTGGCTCCCGCCTGAAGCTTTGGTTCGGGCTGCGCATTGCACGGCTAATACACGGCGTTACGTATTCCCTCGGTGCGGCGAGGGCCTCGCGCTTCAGCAGAAGCGCCCCCTTGATGCTGCTCTTTTGATGCTTGCCGAGGGCGCATTTCATTTGTCTTGCCATTCTTTGCGGCTGAACTGGTGCGCCTATGCTTGGCCGCAGCAGGAAAATCACGTGCGAAGACGTTCCAAAGGAAGCTTCGATTAATCAACAATGACAGCTAACTGTAGGGCGATATGCATTTATTGCTCAACACTATGGACATGATTGTTTACAATCGGTAGCGTTATCCAAACGTCTTTGGGATGGAGGATTTCGAGTGCTGATTCATGCGTGTTTCATTCACGACAGCCTACCGCTTCCCGCACCCCAATGGCGCAAGAGCAGCCGGAGGCCCTGACATGTCCATGACTGACCGCAAAACGCTGATTTCGGTCGAAGACCTTACGGTCAATTTTGGCGTCAACCGTGTGGTGGAAAATCTTTCCTTCTCCGTCGCGCCCGGCAAAACCGTGGCGGTCGTCGGCGAATCCGGGTCCGGAAAATCCATCACGTCGCTCGCGGTCATGCGCCTTGCAGACATGATGGGTGCGACGTTCTCCGCGGGCCGAATCCTGTTTGGAGAAAAGGATCTGCTGCAAACTTCTCAGAAGGCGATGCGGCGCATTCGCGGCAAGGAGATCGCCATGATCTTCCAGGAGCCGATGACCTCGCTGAATCCTGTCTTCACGATCGGCGAGCAGATCTGCGAAGTTCTTATACTGCACGAGGCGATGAGCAAATCCACGGCGATGGCAGAGGCGAGGCGGCTTCTGGATATGGTTCGCCTGCCGGATTCCGAGCAACTTCTGAAGCGTTACCCGCATCAGCTTTCCGGCGGCATGCGCCAGCGCGTGATGATTGCCATGGCATTGGCCTGCCGGCCGAAGCTGCTGATTGCCGACGAGCCGACAACGGCGCTCGACGTGACCATCCAGGCACAGATCCTCCACATCATGCGGGACCTGCAGCAGGAACTCGGCATGGGTATGATCTTCATCACGCATGACATGGGCGTCGTGGCCGAGATGGCGGATGATGTCGTCGTCATGTGGAAGGGTAAGAAGGTCGAGGAAGGCCCCGTTCGCGAGATTTTCGCCAATCCGCAGCATCCCTATACCCGTACGCTTCTGGCGGCTGTACCACGCTTGGGCAGCATGACGGGGGAGGCGTTCCCCAAGCGCATGCCGGTTACCGTACTCCGCGATGGAGCGCCGATAGTTGTCGGCGAAGAGCGGGTGCAGGACACCGCCCGTTATGATGAAAAGCCGCTGCTTTCGGTCAAGGATCTTTCCGTCAGTTTCGATATCCGCAAGTCTCTCTTTGGCAAGGTAACGCATCGCCTCAGCGCCGTATCGAAGGTCGGCTTCGATATCTATCCGGGCGAGACTTTGGCGCTCGTGGGCGAATCCGGTTCCGGAAAGTCCACCATCGGCCGGACGATCCAGCAGCTGCAGACCACGATGACGGGTGACATCGCGTTTAACGGCAAGCCCTTATCGTCCATGTCAGCCGCCGAGCGTTTTCGCCTGCGCCAGGACGTCCAGTATATATTCCAGGATCCCTTCGCCTCGCTCGATCCGCGCAAGACCGTTGGTTTCTCGATCGCCGAGCCGATCAATACGCATGGCTTGATTGCAGGCTCAAAGGCCGTGCGCCGGCGTGTTGACGAACTGCTTGAGCGCGTCGGTCTGACATCGGCCCATGCGGATCGTTATCCGCACGAATTTTCCGGTGGGCAGCGCCAACGTGTCTGCATCGCGCGTGCGCTTGCCTCCGAACCGAAGCTGATCATCGCGGACGAGGCGCTGTCAGCGCTCGATGTGTCGATCCAGGCGCAGATCATCAATCTGTTCATGGATTTGCAGGCCGAGCGTGGCCTCGCTTATCTCTTCATCAGCCATGACATGGCGGTGGTCGAGGAAATCAGCCATCGCGTTGCCGTTCTTTATCTGGGCCAGATCATGGAGATGGGTAGCCGCCGGCAAGTGTTCGAAACGCCGCAGCACGATTATACCCGCCGGCTTCTGTCGGCCGTTCCTGTCGCAGATCCGAACAGGGAGCGCAAAAGCACCCTGATCGTTGGTGACATACCCAATCCTGTTCACCGCGTCGGCGATGAACCGGCCATTCTCGTTCACGAGGAAATTAATCCAGGCCACTTCGTCGCAAAGGTGGCCTGATACCGACGAAAAATTGCAAGCAACTGGAGAGGAACAGCGACATGCAAACAATCAAACGGGGACTGACAACAGCCTTCATGGCACTTGCCCTGTCGGGTACAGCCTTTTATGCCGGACCGGCCCTTGCCGCCGGCAAGATGACGATTTCGAGCCCGCAGGACCCCGGCAGCTGGGACCCGATCGACACCTTTCTGGTGCAGTGGGCCGCAGTCGCGACCAATATTTTCGACGGCCTGACCTACCGTGGTTCCGATCTCAAGCTCGTACCGGGTCTTGCAGAATCGTGGGAAGAGCTGGATGAGGGCAAACGTATTCGCTTCAAGCTGCGCCAGAACGTCAAGTTCCACAACGGCGAAGCCTTCGACGCCCAGGCGGTGAAGTTTACCTTCGAACGCCTGCTCGGCGAGGAGGGCGCCAAGGGGCCGCAACGCTCCAATTACACCAGCATCGAAAGTGTCGACGTGATCGACGACTACACCGTCGACATGAAGCTGAAGACACCCGATCCGGTGCTGCTGACCAAGCTTGCCGGTTATGGCGCGATGATCGTTCCCCCGAAGTACATTCAGGAAAAGGGCGAGGACAATTTCAACATTCATCCGGTCGGCACCGGTGCGTTCAAGTTCACCGCCTATCAGCCCAAGGTCAACATCCAGCTGGAAGCCAATGCCGATTACTGGGGCGGGGCGCCAAAACTCTCCGAAGTGGAATACCGCTTCATCACCGAGCCTGCGACGGCTGTTGCCGAGCTTCAGGCTGGCCGCGTCGATCTGGTGATCCCGCCGACCATTCCGATCGGCATGATTCCGGTGATCGAAGGCGATGCGAACCTGGCTATCGTCAGCGTTCCGGGACCGACGGTCGATGCGCTGCGCTTCAACACACGCGACGGCATCACCGCCGACCCCAAGGTGCGCAAGGCGATCATCATGGCCGTCGACCGCGCAACGATCGTTCAGGCGATCCTGGCCGGTCAGGCCTCGGAGATTGTCAGCTTCCAGAGCGCACTTTCTTTCGGTTACGATGCGGACCTGAAAGCTGTTGCCTATGATCCGGAAGGTGCCAAGAAGCTTCTGGCGGAAGCCGGCGTCAAGCCGGGTGCCACCCTGCAGATCGATATCCGCGGCAATGACTCGACGATGAACGAAGTTGCCCAGGTTGTTGCCAGCTACCTGCAGATGGTCGGGATAACAGCGACGATCAAGCCTTACGAAACCAACGTCCTGATCAACGACATTATTCCGCAGGGCAAGACGGGCGCCATGTTCCAGCAGAAATGGGGTGGCTGGACGTTCGATTACGACAACACCGCCTATGCGATGTATCACTCCGGCGAGAAGTGGAATCCTTACGACAAGGATGACACGCTGGACAAGCTCCTGGAATCGCAGCGTCCGCTCACGGACCGCGCAGAACGGGAAAAGATCCTGAAGGAAGTCGGCCGCTATGCCGCTGACCGGGCGCTGGAACTGCCGCTTTACAACAGCAATGCCATCTACGGCATCAGCAAGCGGGTGAAGGGCTTTGTTGCCCCTTCGGACAACCGCCTGAAGCTGACCGACGTGACCGTCGAGTAATCTGAAGACCCCTGTGCCGCCCCACCAGTGGGCGGCACTTTTTCCCTTACCTTCAAGGATCACGAACGTGGCCGGTTTCCTTATCAAGCGATTGCTGCAGGCGATCCTCGTCGTCTTCGCCATTACGCTTGTCGTCTCTTTCGCCATCCGCCTGACCGGCGATCCCGCTCTGATGATGTTCCAGGGTGGTGGCAGCATGACCGAAGAGGACCTGATGCGCATCCGTGCATCGCTGGGCACCGACCAGCCGTTCATCATGCAGTATCTGAACTTTCTCAAGGGCATGGTGACGCTTGATTTCGGGCGCAGCTTTACCGGCGGAACCCCTGTCTCGCTGCTGATCGGCAATGCGCTGCCAGCGACGCTGCTGCTCGCGTTCATCTCCATGTTCGTGTCGATTGCGCTGTCCATACCGCTTGGCATCAAGGCTGCGACGTCGAGGGGCAAGGGCGCCGATCAGGCGATCCGCATTCTCTCGCTCATCGGTCTTTCCTTCCCGAATTTCTGGCTTGCCACCATGCTGGTTCTACTGTTTGCGGTGACGCTCGGATGGCTGCCGCCGAGCGGCATGTCGGGATGGGCGAGCTATGTCATGCCGGCGGTGACGATGGGCATTATCTTGACGGCCACCAATGTCCGGCTGGTACGCACCTCGATGCTGGAAACCCTGCAATCGCAATATGTCATGGTCGCGCGCGCAAAGGGCCTGAGCGAAACGACGGTGCTTTACAAGCATGCGCTACGCAACTGTGCCATTCCGCTCATCACCTATTTCGGCCTGCAGTTCGGCGGACTTCTCGGCGGTATTGTCGTCGTTGAACGTGTCTTCAACTGGCCGGGCATGGGCACGCTTGCCTTCGACGCCGTCTCGGGCCGCGACTACCCCGTTCTGCAAGCCGTCATCACCGTTCTGTCGCTGATGATCGTCGGCGTCAATCTCCTGGTCGACATTGCCTACGGGCTCGTCGATCCGCGCATTCGTACGGAGTAACCGCAATGGCCACCAAAACCTCCCGCCTGTCGCGGTTCAACAGCCTGGAATTCATTCTCGGTGCATCACTGACGCTCATCATATGCCTTGCGGTGCTGTTGTCTGATGTGCTGTTTCCCGGCGGTGCTGAAAAGATCGACCTGATGGCACGTCTCGCAAAGCCATTCGCCAGCGCGGCCCATCCCTTGGGCACGGACCCGCTTGGGCGGGATGTGCTGGCGCGGGTGGTTGCTGGCGGCAAGATTTCGTTGCTTGTCGGCTTCACCTCGGTGATTGGCGCCGTGATCTTCGGCGTGCTGATGGGCCTCATCGCCGGTTATTATCGTGGTTTCTGGGATATGCTGGTGATGCGCTTTGCCGATCTGCAGTTGGCCATGCCGTTCATTCTGCTGGCTATTACCTTCATCGCCATCGTTGGCGGCAGCCTGACCAATACCATCATCCTGCTGATCGTTTCCCAATGGGTGCAATATGCGCGCGTGGTGCGCGGTTCGGTGCTGACATTGCGCGAGCGGGAATTCATTCTCTCTGCCCGGGCAATCGGCGTTCGCGACCTGCGCATCATTTTTCAGCATCTGCTGCCGAACCTGATCGGCCCGGTCATCGTTCTGATGACGCTCAATGTCGCCAACAACATTCTTTTGGAAAGCAGCCTGACCTTCCTCGGGCTCGGCGTCGATCCCACCATCCCGAGCTGGGGTGGCATGCTGGCCGATGGCCGCACCTACCTCCAGACTGCCTGGTGGGTCAGCGTCTTCCCGGGTCTTGCGATCCTGCTGACGGTGCTTGGTCTCAACATTCTCGGCGACTGGCTGCGTGACAGCCTTGACCCGACTGGCAGAACTTCGAGGTAATCCGATGAACGCGATATTCGAGAAATTCTTTGAGCGTACGCTCGACCAGTTGTCGGCGCGCGCTGCGCCGGGCGAACGTTTCGAGGCGTGGACCTTCGACGACCGCAAGAGCCGTGCAGCGGCAGAACGCACGTTGGCCGAAAAAGGCATTACGGCCCGCATCCGCAGTGCCTACAAACCGTTGCTCTCCTTCTTTCTCGAAGAGGCGGACCTTGAGGGCGTCGAAGCCATCGAGATCCGTTATCCGGTTCATTCAGCAGCATCCGAGAACCGCTTTCGCCTCGAGACCTATCCGCTGGCTGCGCTGGTTGGCGACGCCAAGATCACTTTTATCCCCCGCACCGACGACGGCTTCTTTTATGATGTAACGCTGACGGGCGCCGGCACCCCGCAATCCTTTACCGTCCTTGCGCCAAACCGGGTTCATCAGGACCGCACAGGGCAAACCAATCTCTCCCCAACAGGCTGGTTGCGCCGCGCAGGTGAAACGACCGGCCAACGGCTGGAAACGGACTACGAGGCTGTGTTCGAGGCTGCGATCTCCGCGATCGCCGATTATGACTGGGGCAAGGATGAGCCCTATTTCGAAGAATTGAACATCCGTATCGGCCATCCGGCCGAGGACGAGCCGCTAGCGATTGGCGATGAAGTGATCAGCCTGCGCGAAGCGCTTCATGAGGACTTGTATTTTTCGCTTCTCGAATTTTTCCAGAAGAAGTCCGGCCGCCCGCTGGGCGATCGTGGTCTGCGGCCCGGCATGATCGTCCCGGAAGTCGTGAAGGGTGAAGGCACTATTACTCTCGCCATCACGACCCGCACCTTATCGACCGCTTTCCTTGATGGTGCCGAGCAGGCGATCGATGTGGCCCAAGAACCGCTGGCTGCAGCCCAGGTGGCGGCACAGTTGGAGATGATCGGCGGGGAAGGTTTTATCGCCCGTACCCGGTCGGGCCGCACGGTTTCGGCGCGCTATATCGCCGGCAGCGATGCTTCGGTCATGATCAGCGGCGGGCAGCATCCGAACGAAACCACCGGGATCGTCGGTTCCCTGCGCGCCGCGGCCAAGCTTACTGAGCGGGCAGGTGCAAATTTCACCATTTCGCCGCTCGAAAATCCGGATGGTTATGCGGTCCATCAACGCTTGCGCCGCGACAATCCGCGCCACATGCATCACGCTGCCCGTTATACCGCGCTCGGTGACGATCTCGAATACCGCACGCATCAAAACGCCGGTGGGCACGTCAACGAAAAGGAAATCCGCTTCAAGGCGCAAGACCTGAGCGGCGCGCAGTTGCATGTGAACCTGCACGGCTACCCCGCGCACGAGTGGACGCGGCCGTTGTCGGGTTATGTGCCGCGCGGTTTTGGCGCCTGGACCCTGCCAAAGGGTTTCTTTCTCATCATGCGCCATCACTCTGGCTGGGAAAGTCAGTCGGAAACGTTGCTTGACCGTGTGACGCGGCATCTCGGCGAGATACCCGGTCTTCTGGCGTATAATGACAGGCAGATCGCACTCTACGAGATCCATGCCGGTGAAACCGGTTTCCGCATCATCAACGGTTTCCCCTGCATGACCTCGGTGGATGATCGCCATACGGTGCCGATGACCCTGATCACCGAATATCCGGACGAGACCATTTACGGCGATGACTTTATCGCGGGTCACACAGCGCAGATGGAACTGGTCCTCTCCGCCTATGCGGCCTGGCAGGATATCGTGCTGGTCAGCTAATTCCGGCAAATGTCTCAATATGGTCGGTCATCGGCGATGGCCGACCATGAGAGTTCACTTCGTCAGGACCGGGCTTTCAATGAGCAAACCGGTTTCGACATCGGCAATGCCTCTGTCCGTTTGGTGCGGGCCGGCGTTGCAGGCAAGGGTGGCTCCAAAACAGGCCTTGAAGATCAGATAGGGCGGTTGCCAGTCGACGACATCGTCCATGGCGGCGCGGACAGCTGCAAAATCTCCAGCCACGTTGTCCAGGGAAGCATCAGAGACCAAGCCGGACAACGGCAACGGCAGGATGGCCTTGATCACTCCATTGGAGGCCACCGCCATGCCGCCGCCGGCTGCGATCACCGCATTTGCAGCAACTGCCATATCTACAGGGTCGCTGCCAAAGACCGTGAGGTTATGGCTATCGTGGGAAACGGTATTGGCGAATGCGCCGCGCCACTCTCCCCAACCCCGCAGGAAGCCAACACGCGGTCTGCTGTCGCCGCGTCCGTGGCGATGCGCCACGGCAATCAGGGTCGTGCCTTCGGGCGGCACAACGAAACCATCCCGCACATCCGCTTCGGTTTCACCCCATCGGGTAAAACGTGGCTGGTCGATGGTCGCGATCCGTACCATGTCCTCACTGGAGGCAATGCGGAAATCGCCAGCCGTCAACGGTGCAATTTTCATCGAATGTTCAAGTGCGGATGTATCGGCCGATGCGATATCCGCGAGCATGCGGCCGTCCGTTGCGACAACAGCGCCATTGGCGATGACAATGCACGCCCTGAGGTCGCTGAGGTTATCGAACACGGCAATATCGGCACGGCGGCCTGCAGCCACGAGACCGAGATCAGAGCGCCCCAGCCGTTGCGCGGCATTGAGCGTGGCTGCTTGCAGCGCCCATTCCGGCTTCAGCCCGTAGCGCACCAGCCGTCGGACCACATCATCCAGACCGCCCCCTGTTGCGAGGTCGTCGGGAAAGACATCGTCGGTGCAGAGGGTGACTGTCTGCGGTAGATGACCGAGTGTGTTCAGAGCTTCGACAAATTCCGGCAGCAGATGATCGTGGGAGCCGCGCAGCTCGATCGTCAGGCCGGCGCGCAGTTTTTCCATCAGATCGCCTGATGACACCAGTTCATGGTCGGAACTGACGCCAGCAGCCATGAAGGCGGCGAGATCGCCACCCTTCAGGCCGCGCGCATGGCCGCAGATCAGCTTATCCGAATTCAACCCCGCCTGAACGATGGCGCTCATGCGGGGATCGCCGTCAATCACGCCGCGCATGTTCATGACCTCAGCGATACCGCCGATTTCCGGCCAGGACAGCAGATCGGCAATCACACCAGCATCGAAATCGGCGCCGTTCAGCTCCAGTCCCGGAGCAGAGGGAACGCAGGATGGCGCCAACAGGATCATGCGCAGCGGCGACGCCTTGGCGGCATCAGCGGCAAACCGCACCCCGGCGACGCCGTGGACATTGCCGAATTCATGGGGATCCCAGACGATCGTCGTTACGCCACGCGGGAGAACAGCGGCGGCATAGGTCGCCGGCGTCACCATCGAGCTTTCGATATGCATATGCGTGTCGATCAGGCCCGGTGAAACGAAACTGCCGGAGATATCGATGATCTCCACTGCATCCGTCCGCGACCCGCTTAAGTGGACGCTGGCGATCAGCGGTCCAACGATGCCGATATCGGCTGCCCGCAGTTCGCCCGTCACCATATCGACCAATGTGCCGTTAACGATCAGGATGTCGAAAGGCGCGTCGCCCCGTGCGGCCGCAACCGCGCGGGTGCGCAGGCCGACGCCGTTGAGGTCGGCGGGTTCGCTTGCTGTGGGATATGTCACTTGCCGGCCTCCCAAAGCAACGCGTCCAGCACGATCGACTTGATCGTGGCCGCATCGCAATCGGCCGCGAATTCGGCATTGAAGGCGCCATGACTGGCGCGGATTTCCACCACGGTGCGGCCACGTGTCAGCGAACCGGAAAGCTCCATGCCGATCCGTGCCGGCTGGAAGGTGACGAGATCAGGCCGCACGAAGGCGGCGGCAGCTGCAGGATCGTAGATCGCCATCGCGGGTCGGCCACGGCTGACGCCGATATCGATATAACCGGCGAGCATGTCGGCGATCAGTGCGGCGTTGGCTCCGCCTGCCTGCCGTACCGGTTCGATATCGGCGGGTGCGGCCAGAACCTTGCGGCAGAAGTCGAGATCGACCATCCGCAACGGCAGGCTGTGCGACAAGACGATGGCAACAGCTTCCGGGTCGGCAAGGGCATTGAATTCGGCTGATGCCGTGTGGTTGCCGCGCGACAGGCCGCCACCCATCCAGGTGAGTTCGTCGATCCGGGCTGCAAGATCGGGCCGCGCTAGCGCCAGCGCGGCGATATTGGTAATCGGCCCGAGCGCCAGGATGCGGCGTGGAGAGGGTGTGTTTTCCAGCCAGCGGCAAAGTGCGGAGAAGGCATTGTCGCTTGCCGCATCATCGGCATCCGGCAATGTCAGCCCGGCAGTTGGAATACCGGTCTCGCCGAGAATTTCCTGCGCGGTTTCGAGTGCGCCCAGGACCGGTTGGCTGCGCCCTGCATGAACGGGAATGGTCCAGCCAAATGCCTTGGCCGCACCTGCTGTGTTGCGCCGAACCTGGTCCATCGGCGTATTACCGAACACCAGCGATATGCCGTCGATGACGATGTCCGCGTGCATTACGACCAGAATGGCCGCGATGTCGTCAAAGCCCATATCCGTATCGATCCAGACACCCATGACGGCTTACCCGAAACGCTTGAGGACGGCAGCGCCTTCGACCGGCAGGTCAAAGGCGACGGTGGCGCCGAGTGCATGGGCAGGCAGGGTCGCATCCACCTCCGTCTTGATGATGCCGAGCGGCGTTTCCAGCACGTATTCGCGCGTGCCGCCGGCAAAGGAGACGCCGCGTACAGTGCCGGTTAACGGGCCGGATCCGAGAGCAACGGCGCGGGGGCGCCAGGCAAGGCCTGCAACATCAGGCAGCGCCCTGGAGAGGGAGACTGCGCCATTGGCTGTGGTGAGTTTGCCGTCGCGGATGGCGAAGATGTTTTCGAAGCCGACGAAATCGGCGACGAAGCTGGAGACCGGATGGTTGTAGATCTCTTCCGGGGTGCCGATCTGTTCGATGGCACCGTTCTTCATCACGACGATCCGGTCGGCGAGCGCCAGGGCTTCGACCTGATCGTGGGTGACGAAGATCATCGTCACGCCGCTTTCCTTCTGCACGCGCTGCAGTTCCGTGCGCATTTCGAGCCTCAGGCGCGCGTCGAGATTGGACAGTGGCTCGTCAAGCAGAAGCACTTTCGGTTCCATGACCATTGAGCGGGCGAGCGCCACGCGCTGTTGCTGGCCGCCGGACAGTTCCGGGGTCTTGCGGTCGGCGAAGGCTGAAAGGCCGACGGATTTGAGACCGGCGGTGACCTTTGTTTCCAGCTCGGTGCCGCGCATGCCCTTCAGCTTGAGGCCAAAGGCGACATTTTCGAACACCGTCAGGTGCGGGAACAGCGCGTAGGACTGGAAGACCAGCCCGACCGCCCGCTTGTTGGCGGCAACCCGGGTGATATCGGCGCCGTCGAGACTGATACGGCCGCCAACCGGGGTCATCAGCCCTGCAATTGAACGCATGGTGGTGGTCTTGCCGCAGCCGGAAGGGCCGAGCAGCGCCAAAAGTTCGCCTTTGCGAATCTCGAGATCGAGATCCTTGACGGCAATCGTTTTGCCGTAGGCGAGGGAGAGCTTGTCGAGGGTGAGGAAGGATGTGTCAGACATAGCGGGAGAACCCCAGAAAACGTTCGGCGGCAAAGACGATACCGATGGAGAGGAAAGCGAGCAGCGAAGACAGGGCGGCGATCGACGGGTCGAAGACGATCTCCATGTAACCGAGCATATCGATCGGCAGTGTGCGGACACCCGGTCCGGAAAGGAACAGCGAAACCGGGACCTGATTGAAGCTGGTGACGAAGCCGAGGATGAAGGCCGACAGTATACCGCCGCGAATGTTCGGCAGCACGACGCGGAAGAACGCGCCGAGCCGTGACGACCCGAGCAGCACGGCAGCCTCTTCCATATCCGAGCGCAGGTTGTTGAGGCTGGCGGAGACGACCCGCACTGCATAGGGCAGGATCAGTGCAGTATGCGCGAGGAATAGCGCCAGCGTGATCGAGACACCGATGGGCACGACGAAATAACGCAGCAACGCCAGACCGACGATGATGCCGGGGACGATGATCGGGGCTGAGACGATGGTGCGCACGGTCTCGGCCAATGGCAACTTGTAACGCGACATCGCATAGGCGGCGGGAATGCCGAGCAGAAGCGCTGCAAAGGTGCCGCCGATCGCCAGGAACATCGACATCACGAAGCTGTCGCGAAAACTCTCGACGGTGAAGACCTTGAGGATCCACTTGAACGAGAAGCCCTGCGGCGGAAAGGCCAGCGTATCGCCTGCCGAAAACGAGGCGGCGACGATGATCAGGAAGGGACCGATCAGGAAGATCAGCACCAGAAGCAGCGTGATCGGGGCAAACAGTCTCGGGGTCATCGTTTGTTCCTCGCCGTTGCGATCCGCTTGAGGAGAATATTGGCGGCAAAACTCATGACGATCAGGATGAAGGCGATGACGCTCGCCGATACGAAATTGTTGGCGACGGTGACCTGCTGGTAGAGCAGCGTCTCCAGCATCAGCACCTTCGATCCGCCGAGAATGGCAGGCGTGATATAGGCGGTCATCGAACCGGTGAAGACCAGCGTTCCGCCGACCACAAGGCCCTCGCGGGTGAGCGGCAGAATGACCTTCCAGAACACCTGAAGCCAGTTGGCGCCGAGCACGCGGGCGGCGGGCACCACGTCTTTCGGCAGGTTTTCAAGCGCGCTGATCAGCGAAATCACCATCAGCGGCAGGAAGAGCTGCAGCAGGCCGATGAAGACGGCGGTTTCGCTGAAAAGGATTCGGATCGGTTCGTCGCTGAGCCCAATGGCCATCAATGCCTGGTTGACGATGCCTGTGCGGCCGAGAATGACGATCCAGGCATAGGTGCGGGCGACCGGCGAAATCATCAGCGGCAGAACGACAAGCCCGATCATCCGGCCTTTGGCGCCCGGCGGCAGGCTGACGATGGCAAACGCCGTGGCATAGCCGATCACGGCTGCGGCTGCGGTGACAAGCGCGCCCAGCTTCAGCGTGCGCAGAAAGACCGTCCGGTTCAGCGGCTGCGAGAAGAAATCCGCATAGGCCGACAGGCTCCAGCTATCCGCCGATCGGAAACCTTCCGACAACAGCAGGATGACCGGCACGAGGAAGACCAGGCCAGCGAAAATCGCGGCCGGTAGGGCGAGCGCCAATGCTTCTGCCCGGTTCTGGAACATGGTTCGTCGTCTCCAGCAAGTTCAAATAGGATCAACGCGATTGCCGGCGATCCCTGCAACTCTTGTTCGTGAGCCGGCCCCATTCCCTCTCCCCGCGAACGGGAAGAGGGAATGGGTGAGACGCTGTGGCAGCAGTATCCCACGTGACGGCCGGTTCAGTCGGGGCGCAGTTCGCGAACCGGAGTTCACTGGCCGCGCCCCTTGCCTTGGGAGGCATTCGTATTGGCCGATTACTGGCCGACCTTGGCGTTCCACTCGGACAGCCACGCATCGCGGTTGTCGAGCGCCACGGCGGACGGGATCAGCTTCAGGCTGTTGGCTGTTTCTTCGCCATAGGTGAGGTTGCCGGCGATCTCGTCGGAAACCTTGGCTTCCTTGTTGGCCGGGCTGTCGACGAGCTTTTCGGCCAGCTTTGTCTGGATGTCGGTCGAGAGCCAGAAATCCATGAATTCGAGCGCCAGATCTTGATTCTTCGAACCCTTGGTCAGGACCATGACGTTCATGCCGCCAGTCTGGCCTTCCTTCGGCGTCGCCCAGCCGACCGGCAGGTCGAGCTTGGTGAACGGTGCCCAGGAGAAGCGGCCGATCGGTGCGGCCCAAATTTCTTCCTGCTGCATCAACTGCACCAGTTGCGAGGATTTGACGTAGAACGTGACGATATCATCCTTCTTGGCGCCAAGCGCTTCGATCGCGCCCTTGAGATCCGGCGTGTCGGTGCCGAGCGCCTTGCCCAGCATATAGAGGGATGGCGGTCCCTGGTTGGTCGTGACATTCGGGAAGGCGACGTGGCCGGAATATTCCGGCTTGAGCAGGTCGGCCCAGGAGTCGATCTTCATCTTGTCGGTACGGTAGACGATGGAGGTCGCATAGAAGGTATAACCGACGCTCATGCCGTCGCCATTCGGATCCTTGGCGATGTCGTAGAGCTTACCGAAATTGCTGAGCTTGGTGTTGTCGATCTTCTCGATCAGCCCATTGCGGTCAGCCGAAAGCGCGTCGGCCATGGACACCACGGCCATGTCGATGACAGGATTGGCCTTGTTGGCTTCGATCTTGGCAAGGCGCTCGACGCTGTTGCCGGTTTCGACCACCAGCTTGCAGCCACACTTTGCTTCGAAGGGATCGTAGACGATCTCCTTGAACTCGTCCTGCGCGAAGGCATAGACGGAAATTGTCAGGGTCTTCTCCTGGGCATGGGCGGCACCCATGGTGAGCATCAGCGCAGCGGCTGATGAAAAGAGCATTTTGTTCATCTGCGTTCTCCTTCTCGTTTCTTGGCTCATGTTTGTTGGGCTTACGATGGTCTTGGTCATGCGATGTGGGCATTCGCCGGTGGTGCCGATGTTTGCCGGATCACCAGTTGCATGGGCACGCTCGACCGTTCTGCCGCGACCGTTCCCGTCACGGTGCGGGCGACATCAAAACCGGAGGCGGTATCGGCCTCGATGACCCTGACCAGCGCTGCGATGGCAATGTCGGCGATCTCAACCATGTCCATCCGCACCGTAGTCAAGCCCGGAGTGACGACCGAAGACCAGACGAGATCGTCAAACCCGGTGACGCTGACATGCTCGGGTACGCCGATACCAGCGCGCTGCAATTCGGTCAGCGCCCGAAGCGCCGGCAGATCAGAAACAGCAGCAAACGCGGTAAATCCTCTCTCTACCTGCTCCTTCAGGCCAAGAAGACTTCCCTTGCCGTGCGTCTGCTCATGCTTTTCGATCCAGAACACCTCCGCATGACCGCCTGCGGGAATGCGGGATTTCATGCCGCCTATGCGGTCGTTCTGAACGTTCGAGGCCGGATTGTTGCCGATCAATAGAAACTTGCGATGCCCAAGCGAGGCCAGATGTTCGATGACGGTCTGTCCACCCTGCCAATGATCGGCCGAGACCGTGTTGCCGGGAGTGGAGGGGCTGTCGATGACGGCGACCGGACAGCCAATATCGGCGATGCGGGTTCCGAGCCGGGGGACAATGACGATGCCATCGACGTCACGTTCGATCAGGCGGTTGATAGCATCTGTCTGCAAGGCAACGTCGCCGCGGGCGTCGGCAATCAGCACACCATATCCGGCATGGCTTGCCGCATGTTCGATGGCCTGCGCAATCTGCGGGAACAGGGGATTGGCGATATTGGGGAGCACCAGGCCAAGAACGCCGGTGCGCCCGGTGCGCAGCGCCCGGCCGGTCAGGCTCGGTGTGTAGCCGAGTTCGGCTGCGGTGGCGCGGATCTTTTCTGCAAGCTCAGCCGAGACACGTCCCTTGCCGGACAGCGCATTGGACACCGTTGCGGCAGACACGCCGAGTGTCGCGGCAATCTGGCTGAGGTTCGATCCTGTGCGCGGGTTGGCCATGTGATCCAACAGGGATGATTAATCGATTAATCAACTCTGATACAGCAATGCTCCCGCGTTGTCGATACGGCTTGGTGCACTGATACAGGTAGAAAATTCGTTCTGGCATACGAAACATCGCGAACCACTGGGGTCGCGTGGACAGGCCGGTACCTTTTCCGGCTTCAGTATTTCTTCTTCTGAATGACCTTGTTGCCGCGTGGTCCTGTCTGCACCGGCGTATTGCTGACGTTTTCTTCCAGCAGTTTGCGCCAACGGGCCAGCCGCTCCGCAGGCAGTGTGCCCGCCTTGATGGCAGCTTGAACGGCGCAGCCGGGTTCGTGATCGTGGGTACAGTCGCGAAACTTGCAGGACGGGGCAAGATCGGTGATTTCGGAAAAAAGTGTCTCGATGCCGCCGGATACGTCGCTGACATGCAAAGTACGCATTCCGGGCGTGTCGATCACCCAGCCACCGCCGGCAATGGCGTGCAGTGATCGTGCCGTGGTGGTGTGGCGCCCCTTTGCATCGCTTTCGCGGATATCGCCGGTTTCCTGCGCAGTTTCTTTGCTGAGGCCCGCCAATGTGTTGACCAGCGTCGATTTGCCGACACCGGACGATCCGACCAGCGCGACGGTCTGACCCGCGCCGCACCATGGCGCAAGCGAATTGGCTGCATCAGCGGAGCGGCCATTCAGTGCAACGACCTCCAGGTCGCGCTGCAGTGCCCTTGCCTCCTGCTCGAATGGGCTGGCGTCGTCGATCATGTCCGTCTTGGTCAGCACGATCACAGGGTTCGTTCCGGCTTGATTGGCCATCGCGAGATAGCGTTCAAGCCGTGCCGGGCTGAAGTCGGCATTGCAGGAGGTCACGATGAACAGTGTATCGACATTGGCTGCGGCAAGCTGCTGGAGATGTCTGCCTTCCGTCCGGCGCTGCAGCAATGTCCTGCGCTCGAGCCTGCGGACCAGCAGATGCGTCCGATCAGCGAGTATCCAGTCGCCGACAGCGAAATCGGCGGTATTGGTTTTATGGGCAAGAACAAGTTTGATCGGGCCTTCGGCGGATAGCGCGCTTAGGCGGGCGCGATGAACTTCGGCGATGCGCATCGGGATGAGGCCGGATTCAGACCGCTCGATTTGAGAGGCAAAAAAGTCGGACCAGCCATGGGACGCCAGAAAAGCCGCGTCTTCACGCTCCGTCACACAGTCGTTCCCCGACACAGTGTCGCGTTCATGGATGACCTTTCTTAAAACAAGTTCAGACGCTGATAACAGAAGCACCAAGATGGTGCCAATCGTTTTGCAGTGCAGGTCCCTTCAGTTTTGTCTGGGAAATGCCGTAAACTTGCGGTAGGGAAGGGCATGCGGGCCAGTTTGGCCCTTTTCATTTCGCATTGGCGACATTCGCAAACGGGCGTTCCCACTCAATCCGGGGTGCGTGCCGATGGCTTTTTCACCATTTCTACCAAGGACAGAATATGATTTCGCTTGAATTGACACCGGTTCAGATCCGGGGACTGAAACTCGCCAAGGAAGGAAACCTCTTCCCGCAGCCGGCGAAAAAATGGACGCACGAAAACGCCACGGTCACCTATGCAAAGACCGACCGCTTCAAGGAGCGTCCGCAGAAGATTCGTTTCCTGACGACAACGACGCTCAACGAACTTGAAGAGCTCGGCTTTCTGGAACGCAGCAATCTTGACCTCGACGTCGCTGTCGATCCGCGCGGTATCACATTGGCCGGCAAGATGTGGCTGATGGCCAACAAGTAAGAACGGCCGATCTATGGGCGCCGGCGATAACCTTGACTGCGTTGCGCGGATAAGGGCTGGCCGCCTTGCGGCGGCATACCGGTGAGCCCGCAAAGCGGGTTCACGCGGTTTACGAAGAGCTTCGGTACTCGTGGTTGGAGCTGTCGTTTGAGAAGGTCGAATATCCAGTCAATTTCTTGATGCAATTTGCTCAAGGCTTTGAAAAGGCTCGCCGGTCTGGACCAGCCCACGCAGCGGGTTAAGGTCACGCATGACGCCTGGAACGCGATCACCGGAAATACGGTGCGCTGTTGTTCAGACCATATATTTTATGCGCCCAAAAATGGCGCACACAACAATCTTCCCGACGTCCCACGGTTCATCTGGCATTCACCGTACGTGTCATAATTCTGCGTCACTCGGTCCAATTGGGGACGGTTTATCGGGAGACGAAATTTTGATTAAGTATAGTTCCATGATTATTGCAGCCGGGATGATTGTATTGGGTGGTGGAGCTGCCAGCGCGCAAACGGCTGGCGATTGGGTGCTCGGAAACTACAAGGGCGCAGGCTACTGGTTTCCAGGTATTGCCGAAAAGGTTGGCGGCGGAAAGATCACGATCCGCTATGACGATGGTGATCGCGAAACTGTCGGCCTCAACGAGGTCCGCCCCTACGACTGGATGATCGGCATGAAGGTCGAATGCAATTTCAAGAACGCTGGTGACTGGTATCCGGGAACCATCGCGTCCTTGGCCGGCGAAAAGATCGGCATCGCCTATGACGACGGCGACAAGGAAACGACGAAGACCGGCCGTTGCCGGACAAAGTAATTTAGAAAAGGGTGGGCCTTGGGCCTGCCCTTTTTGTTTGATCGCCTGTTCAGGGTGAGCGAGTTATTTCACCGGACGGCGACAATCGGTCTGCAAGAAGCGGCTCATGCCGGAGTTCAATATCTTGGTTCGCCACCCGGGGCATAGGCTGTCGTCTGCTCGAATTTGAACTTGTGACCGCAGCGGCAGCGGATCATGTGCCTGCGTGGGTTGCTTGAGGCAAACTCGGTTTCGAAGCCGCCGGGCAAAGCGTCGATTTCAAATCCCCGTGTCTTGCGGCTGGGCGTATCGTCCTCCGAAACCTCGGCAAAGCCTGTATTCCCGCATTGAGAACATTCCAATTTCCGTGAATAGCGATCTCGCGCAGCCATCTTCATTCCTTTGACAAGAGGCGGGTCATACCAAAACGGCAGCCGGATGGAAGCACTGATTGTGCCCCTCCAGGGTCAGCTGCGCTCTTCCCAGACCTTTGCCAGCTCGACAATCGTCTTGACTGCCTTTTCCATGTCCTGACGGCTTACCCATTCAAGTGGCGAATGGAAAGCGTGGCCGCCGGCGAAGATGTTGGGGCAGGGCAGGCCCATGAAAGACAGGCGCGAACCGTCGGTGCCGCCACGAATGCTGCCACGCACCGGTTCCATACCGGCCCGCCGGATCGCTTCGACGGCGTTTTCCATGATCTCCGGGTGGCGATCGAGCACGACTTTCATGTTGCGGTACTGGTGCTTGACTTCGAATGTGTAGGATGAGCCAGGATAATCCGGCATGACATCCTTGATGATTGCCTCGATCATCGCTTCCTTGGTCGCCAGACCCGCGTCATCGAAATCCCGGACGATCAGGCTGAGTGCCGCCTTTTCCATCGAGCCGGTTACGCTCACCGGGTGAACGAAGCCCTCTTTGCCCTCGGTCGTTTCTGGGGCCAGGTGTTTCGGCAGGCGATCGATGATGGCGCCGGCGATCTTGATGGCGTTTTCCATCTTGCCCTTGGCAAAGCCCGGATGGATGGCAACACCCTGGATGGTGATCTCGACGCCATCGGCGGAGAATGTCTCGTCTTCGATATGGCCAGCCGTTTCGCCGTCCATCGTATAGGCGAACGCGGCACCCAGTTTTTTCAGGTCGACCTTATCGACTCCACGACCAATCTCCTCGTCCACCGTGAACAGGAGCTTGATGGTGCCGTGCTTGATATCCGGATTGTCGATCAGGAATTGCGCCGCCGTCATGATCTCGGCGAGTCCGGCCTTGTCGTCGGCGCCGAGCAACGTCGTACCGTCGGTGGTGATGATATCGTTGCCGATCTGGTCGCGCAGGGCCGGGTGGTCGGCAACGCGGATGATCTGCTGCGGGTCGCCCGGGAGCTGGATGTCACCGCCGGCATAGGCGCGGATCAGCTGCGGCTTGACGTTTGTACCGGTGAAATCGGGAGCCGTATCCATATGCGAGCAGAAGCAGATCACCGGCACCGGCTTGTCGACGTTCGACGGAATGGTCGCGTAGATATAGCCGTGCTCGTCGAGATGCGCGTCCGGAAGTCCGATCGTCAGCAGCTCCTCGACCAGCAGACGGCCGAGGTTCTTCTGCTTTTCGGTGGAGGGTTGTGTTGCCGATTTTGCATCCGACTGGGTGTCGATCACGACGTAGCGAAGGAAACGGTCGGTAACGGTATCGGTCATGGCTCACTCCATTTCATCTGCGTCAGTTGGTCTTCTGTAGCCTTCACCGGCTGTATCGTGAAGGCATTTCCGCGAAAAAGACCATTCGAAAACCCGCGGCCGGTCCTGTCGAAAACCTGCGACATTCCCTGAAACACGTGGCATAAGGGCGCCGCAACATTTCTTGGGCACCGCACAAATGATCCGTATTGAAAATATCAGCAAGCAGCTGAGTCACCGCATTCTCTTCATCGAGGCTTCCGCTGCGCTCAACAAGGGCGAGAAGGTCGGTCTCGTTGGCCCGAACGGTGCCGGCAAGACGACCGTCTTCCGGATGATCACTGGTGAGGAGCTGCCCGACGAAGGCCAGGTGGCCGTCGAGAAGGGCGTCACCATCGGCTATTTCAACCAGGATGTTGGCGAGATGGAAGGCCGTAGCGCCGTTGCCGAGGTGATGGATGGGGCCGGGCCGGTCAGCACCGTTGCTGCCGAACTGCACGAACTCGAAAGCGCCATGGTCGATCCCGACCGGCTGGACGAGATGGACGCCATCATCGAACGCTACGGCGAGGTGCAGGCACGCTACGAAGAGCTGGATGGCTATGCACTGGACGGCCGTGCCCGCGAAGTACTGTCTGGCCTGAGCTTCACGCAGGAAATGATGGACGGCGATGTCGGCAAACTGTCCGGTGGCTGGAAGATGCGTGTGGCGCTTGCCCGCATCCTCTTGATGCGTCCCGACGTCATGCTGCTTGACGAACCGAGCAACCATCTGGATCTGGAAAGCCTGATCTGGCTCGAAGAGTTTCTGAAGAATTACGAGGGTGCACTTTTGATGACCTCGCATGACCGCGAGTTCATGAACCGGATCGTCACCAAGCTGATCGAGATCGACGGCGGAGGCTTGACCACCTATTCCGGCGACTACGAATTCTACGAGCAGCAGCGGGCATTGAACGAAAAGCACCAGCTTGCCCAGTTCGAGCGGCAGCAGGCGATGCTCGCCAAGGAAATCAAGTTCATCGAGCGCTTCAAGGCGCGCGCCTCGCATGCGGCCCAGGTACAGAGCCGGGTGAAGAAGCTCGACAAGATCGAACGCGTCGAGCCGCCGAAGCGCCGCCAGGTCGTCGCGTTCGAATTCCTGCCGGCGCCGCGCTCAGGCGAAGACGTGATCAACCTGAAGAACGTTCATAAAAGCTACGGCAGCCGCAGCATTTATGAAGGACTGGACTTCATGGTTCGCCGCAAGGAACGCTGGTGCATTATGGGTATCAACGGTGCCGGAAAATCCACGTTGCTGAAATTGGTGACCGGATCGACGGAACCGGACCAAGGAACGGTTGCGCTCGGTGCCAGCGTCAAGATGGGGTATTTCGCCCAACACGCGATGGATCTGCTCGACGGCGAGCGCACTGTCTTCGAAACGCTGGAGCATGAGTTTCCGCGCGCCGGGCAAGGCCCGCTCAGGGCGCTGGCCGGCTGTTTCGGGTTTTCCGGTGACGATGTGGAAAAGCGCTGCCGCGTTCTGTCCGGCGGCGAGAAGGCGCGGCTGGTCATGGCAATCATGCTGTTCGACCCGCCCAACCTGCTGGTGCTCGACGAGCCGACTAACCATCTCGATCTGGACACCAAGGAAATGCTTATTCGGGCTCTGTCTGAGTACGAAGGCACCATGCTGTTCGTCTCTCACGACCGGCATTTCCTCGGCGCATTGTCCAATCGGGTTCTGGAACTGACCCCGGACGGCATTCACGAATATGGCGGCGGCTACACGGAATATGTGGCGCGCACCGGTCATGAGGCGCCCGGTCTGAGGAGCTAATCCGCGCGGCGATTGCCGGCTGGATTGGTTCCCTCTCAGCCTCTTTCGAGAAGAAAGAACGTCGTCGGCCCTGATGCTGCGTCGTTGGAAAGACGGAAGCCGGTTGGGGATATCACCTGACCGGCAGCCTTTGAGGCGATGCCGTTCAGCGTGACCGGCGTCAGCCGCCATTCCCCTTCAGCAAGCGTCAGCGACAGATCGACATAGCCCTTGCGGATCAAAACCGGGAGGCGGCCGAAATCGGCGATCACCTTTTCCTCGTCGTCGCTGAACTGCATGCCGGTGTTGTGCGCGTCGGTGGCATAGATCAGCAGTAACCGGCGGCTCTGCGCAATGCTTTTAGCGTCGTCCAGCACCGATACGGCAAGCAGCCCGTTGCCATCAGAGGCTTCGACACGGACGCTGCCCAGATTGACCGGTTCTCGCAGCGTAGAAAAAGCCATAGCTTCGGTTTTCGGTGTGGAGACGCGCAATTGTCCGCGCAGCCGATCAAGCAGCAGTTCGCCGGTATCGCTTTCATAAAGGCCGGTCTTCAGGTCGGTCTGGTTATCTTTCGCCAACAGCCCAGCTGCCTTGGCGGCATCGAGGATGGCTTGGGGATCGATGGAAGATCGTGGCTGGCCGATACTCACGCTGCCCTCGGCCATTTTTGTCATGCCGATTGCACCGATAAGACCGAGTTCGGTCAGCCGCTCGGGTTCGCGTGCCTGCATATCGTCGTTGAGATCTTCGGTGCCCCGCACAAGAAAAGGGATCGTCAGTTTCGAGGTGGCCACATCGCCGCGCCGGAACAGAAGTGCTGCGAGCGTCTCACCCGCGCGCGCCACCGGATCCAGCGCGATGGCATAGGGAAGCATCGCTTTCTTGTGGGGATAGGGCTCATTGTATTTCAGGATGATCGGGCCATGCGCGTGGCGGCAGAGCACGTCCCAACCCTGTTGCGCGGCATAGGCCGGCATCATCAGCCCGGCCTCGTAGCGATAGCGGTTCCAGAAGAGGTGGTCATATTCGCTGACGACGAAAGGCTTGCCGAGCCAGCGGGCGGCGGCGATCAGGCGCATGTAACCGGCGTTATCATCGATCGCGCTTTTCTGCGTCATGGTCGCGCCGGGCGAATAGCTCCCGACCCAGTCCTGATAGGTATTCATCGTGATAACAGGCAGATCCTCGCGGCTCAGCGTCGTCTGGATCGTCGGCCAGTTGTTGAAACTGCTGATCTCGCCCTTGTAACCAAGGTTACGCAGGGCCTTCGTCATCCGCGCCGCGGAGGCGGTCTCAACGGAAACGAAGAAGGCCTGCAGATCCTTGAGGCGCGGCGAATCCTCGTAACGCGATCTCGGCAGTTCGATCGAGCCATCTTCAAGCTGTTCGCCTGACTTCAGGTCCGGCCATACTTTTGATAGTGCGTTCGTGGATCTGTAACGCTGTTTCAGCCAGGCATTGAAGGGCAGCTTCAGCTGCTCGTCGTAGTGCGGCTCTCCTTCCCGCTCCCGCACGATACTGTCGAATTCGATGCCGTTCTCGTTGACGAGAATGAACAACGTCAGCGCTGCGTCGTTGATCGGGGCGATGCCGGTATAGGGATTGACCTGCGTCAGGAACCGCCGCTGGAATTCCAGCCAATGGTCGAAGGCCTTGTCGTCGAAATAAAGGGCAAGTTTCAGGTCGCTTGAGGGCTCCCAGCGGTCGTCATAGCCGCCATAGGCGCCACGCCAGGAGGTCATGCCGTCAACGATCCAGTAAATGCCGTTCCGCTTGAGCGCGGCGAGAAGATAGTGGATGCGATCGAGGACGTCTGGATCGAAATCGAAATCCTTGCCGCGGCCGGACATCAGCGAGGCGTCAACGAAGGTTAGCCGTGCGATGTTGTAGCCATGGCGCGCGAGTTGTAACGCGTAGCGGTCGGCGTCGGCGTGATCAGGGAAGCCGCCCGAGGCAGGGCTCCATGCGAGAGACGCGCAGAGCAGACGCGCCGGTTCATCAGGCGTGTCCGCAAAGGCGAGACGGCCGTCCTGCCGCACCGCCAACCGCTGGCTTGCGCCGTTGGTGCTCCCCGGCCCGATGGCCGGGTTGGGCAGGAAAACGGAAAAGTCGAGCGGGCTGCCGGTCTGGATTTCCAGCGACACCTCGCGCACGGGCAGCCATTCTTCGGCGGCGGTGGCGCAGGAGGTCGCAGCGCCCAGCGCCAGAACCGTGGCTATTAACGAAAGCAATCTCTTCATGCCGGTCCGCCCTTTCCGGCGATCGCTGAATGACCCTGTAGCTGCTTCAGGGCTGCGACGGGCCGTGCAGGATGTAGGATTTGGTGAGGCCCGCTATCTTCTCGCGGATGAGCTTTGCCTCCGGGGTGTAAGCGCGGAACTCCCTCAGCGTCAGTATCTGAATCTCCTCGAAATACTCCCGGATATGCTCCTCGGAAGGCTTGGAGAGGAAACGCCACGGCGACAGCCTGACGGCGTGGCGGGCGATGGGGCGCGGCAGCCAGTGGAGAGCAGGGCAGAAAAAGTGCGGCTCGATGGGGAACACGAAGGCTGGCGTCTGGATGAAATAGTAGTTCGAGACACGGTTGATCTCGCGCACGAGATTGGCTCGTTTGGCCGGCGGCACGTGCTCGATCACCGAGTTGCACACCGCCACATCGAACGACTTGTCCTCGAAAGGAAGGCGGTCGCCGTCATAGACGATGACCTTGACATGGCCGTACGAGCCGGTGAAGGAGCGCGCTTGGCCGTCGTCGCGGATATTGACCAGCGTCAGGTCCTTAGGAACATCGGCAGGATCGAGTTTTTCCCAGAAGTGTCGCGAGCCGCCGACATCGCAGACCTTGAGCGAAGTGAAATTGGGTACGGACTCGCGGAACAGGCCGCCGCGCTTTCTCCGGAAATATTCCGATGAGGAATGCACGATCCGATCCCAGAACGAAACGTTCTTCTCGACAGTGTCGTTGATCATGAGGCAAACTTTCTGAGAGTGTTTGTGCCCGGTTACGCCCGCTCGGCGACCGTTCTCGTCGGTTTATGGAGGATGTGGCTTTCGATGGGCGCAGTCGGTGGCCGCCGCCGCCGCAGGAACCCCACGGGCAGCGCCGCAGCATGAAAAAACCAGCTGACGACGGTGTAGAGCCCCATGCGCAGCCCGCCCTTGCGCAGGCTCATCAGCGCCACGATACCGGCAAGGAGCGCGAGGACCAGTCCGAGAGCCAGTCCCTTGTCGGGCAAGAACAGTAGCATCGCGATGGAGAGTGCCCACCAGCCATAGACGGCGGCCCAGAGTTTCAGCTCCGGCAGTTCGGCGAGCAGGCATCCGAAATAGGGTTTGCCGACCGAGGCGCGCAAAAGCTCTCCGGTGCCAAACAGATACTTGCTGTTCCAACGCCGGAGCAGAAGTCGAAAGGAATTGGATGTGTGACCGAAGTGGCTGACGAAGCGCCGGTCCAGGCGATGGAGCCGCCAATTCAGACTGCGCAGCCGGACCCCAAGGTCGAATTCTTCGTGGCCATGCAGATTGCGATCGGAGATGTAACCGGCTTTCTCGATGGCGCTGCGCCGATAAAGGCCACCGCCGTTCATCCGGTCGATATCGCCGACACGCTTCTCCGAGCCATTGCGCTGCACGCGGCGCGCATATTCGAGGGTGGCGGTCTGCATTTCCTCCACATGTCCCGTAACGCCACCGACATGCGGGTTGTCCGCGAGAAACCGGAGCGCTTCCGGCAGGAATTCCGGATCGAGGATCATGTCGCCGTCAAGCAGGCAGATGTGGCCGAAGGCCGAATACTGGAAGCCGAGTTGCGGCCCGATCCCACAGCTCGGCTGCGCCGGTGGGGCGATCTGCACGATGGTGACCGGGTAGCGGGATGCGATCTCGACAGTGCGATCCTTGGAACCGCTGTCGGCGATGATGACCTCACCGATACCGCCCGGAAGTGCTGCCATCGCGCTTTCGATGGTCGCGGCAACACGCTTTTCCTCGTTCAAGGTCTTTATGATGATGGATACACCCAAAATGACCTCCTGGTTGGAGCGAAGGGTCGCTGGCGTGGTGTTCGACATGGCTGCGGTGCGTCCGCTCATGATGCCGTTCAACAGCTTTAAGTTCGGTTGATTGCGCCGATCAAGCTGGTGTTTTTTTGGACGGTGCAGCACGGAGCGATAGACGTCCTGCGTGCGCTCGGTGACTTTCGTCCAGCTGTAGTCCGTCTGGATCTGGTTTATCAGCTCGTCCGTTCCGCCTTCGTCGAATGGACTGGACAATTTGCGCCCGAGAGCGACGGCCAGCGCATCGACATCACCGACGGGAAAATAGTCGGTGGGGGCAAGCTTGAATTCACGATTGGCGGCGATGTCGCTGGCAAGGACCGGCAGGCCGTAGCTGAGAGCCTCCAGCAGCGCGATCGGCATTCCTTCATGGCTTGACGGCAGCACGAACAGGGACGCATTGCTGTAAAGCTCGGCAAGTGCGGCTCCGGTTTGAAAACCGGTCATGACCACAGAAGGCGTTTCGGCTGCCAATGTCTTCACATAGGCCGAGTATTCGGTTTCATGATCCGCGCCGCCGACGATCACCAGTTTCTCGGGCCTGTTGGCCTTAGCAAAGGCGAGAATCAGATCGTGCTGGCGCTTTTCGGGAACAAGGCGGGCCATCATGACGATGTATCGGCGGGGTGTCAGGCCGAAAGCCGTGAGGGTATCGTTGGACGTAATCTTCGGTTGCACCGAAACGCCGTTCGGCACGAAATCAACGGCGACACCATACTCTTGCCGCATGGCGCGAACGATTTCTTGCGAGATCGCAATGCGCCCGTTGGAGGTGTACATCCCGAATGATTCACCCATCTTGAGGATGCGCCTGGCAAACCGGCCCCATTTCTGGCGCTCGTAGTCGTAGCCATGGTGGGTGATGATGACCTTGAGGCCGAAAAGACGGGCCAGCGGCGCAACCAGTGCCGGGCCAACGGCATGAATGTGCAGAATATCAGGCCTTTTTCTCGCGGCAAACAAAACCCCGGCGACACTATGTCCGATAGCCTCCAGGATCATCATTTTCGGGGCCCATAGGGGGATGACCCGAATGCCGTTCCAAATATTTTCCGAAGCGTTTGGCAGATACCGGCGCCGGCCGATAACGTCGACGTCCCAGCCCATCCGGACAAGTTCGGTACCGATCATCTCGATATGCTTCTCGACACCACCCTGGACATTGGGGATGCCCCTGCTGCCCAGCATGATGACATAGGGGCGAGCATCGGCATTCTCGAACGTTTCAGCTGTTTCAAAAAGTGAGGTTTCGCTCAACGGAGGAACGGGCACAACCGTGATGCGCTCCGCTTGCGATGCGCGCGCGATGTCTGGAGACGTCTCCGGAGGAGCGTCCGCCGCCGCGTTTCGCACACCGTCGCTAATATTGCCCAGGCCGCTCTCGGCACTTGTTTGTTCGGGCTGAGAGTTTGCCGTCCTGGAAGCACGCGGCTCGTTGCTCATAGTTCCACATCCCTGGTTCCTTGGGATATGGTTAGCTGTGAACGGCTGAAATCGCGGAAAGATAACCGTTAAAATTGTAGAGATCGGCTGAAATTATGAGTTGCAGGCCGGAAAAGTGTATCAATTTGAGTGTGCTGACGAGCGCGTCGGGATCGGCAGCGACGCGCCGAGGTTGCTATAAAGCTCTGACGTTCGCCGCAGATAGGCGGAAGAGGAGAACTCCACTGCGATCCATTCCCGCGCTTTCCGGCCCATCTGGCGCCGCTCTTGCGGCGAACGTGAAGCCATCGCAGTGAGTGCGGCTGCCAGATCCTGTGCATTACCGGGGATGGCCATCAAGCCGCTTTCGCCTTCAAGGATCATTTCGGGGATGCCGCCTATTCTGGCGCCGATGACCGGCGTTTCAAGCGCATAGGCTTCAAGCACGCTGATCGGCGCGTTCTCGTACCACTCGGATGGTAGTACGAGAGCTTTCGCTTCGCCGATCAGCCGATGGAGGGCTGTCCCGGACAGATAGCCGGCGAACACGACATCTGCTTCGAGCGTCTGCGCCAGCGCTTTCAGCGCAGCCTCCTCCGGCCCCGTACCCGCAATCACCAGCTTCTGCTTCGACAGGGCGGCGGCACGGATCAGGGTATCAATCCCTTTTTCAGGTGCAAGACGGCCGGCGAAAGCGAAATAGTCGCCCTCGGTCCACTCCGTTTCGAAGGCGTCGGCATCTACGAAATTCGGAATGTAGACCATCTTTTCGCGCGGCCAGCCCCACTCGACAAGCTTGTCGATGTAGAAGCGGCTGGGAACGACGAGGCGGTCGAGATTGTTGCGGTACAGACCGAGGCTGCGATGCAGTGCGGTTTCCGCCAGAACGACGGTGCTCAGCACGGTCGATCCCTTAATACAGCGATGCACCAACACGTTGTGGATGCGGCCGCCCTTGCAGTCTTCGCAGACCTTGGCGTCGCGCAACATCTTGTAGGAGGGACAGGCGAGCTTGAGGTCGTGAACCGTCATGACCGTCGGGATTCCAGCGGATTTCAGCGTTGAGAAGATTGCCGGCGAAAGGTGATGGTAGACATTGTGCGCGTGGGCGATCGCAGGATTGACCCGTTCGATCAGGCGCTTGATGTTGCGTTGTGCCTCGAAGGAATAGATGATTTTCGCGACTTGCTTGATCTTGTTGAGCGTGCCGGTTTCATGGCCGTATTCGATCTCCGAAACGAAATAATCGGACCATGGGCTCGGTGGGTTCAACTCATGCTGCATGGCGAAGGGAACAACGTTCCAGCCTGCCTTGTCGAACATGGCGATGTGATCGAGAAACACGGCCTCGGCACCACCCCTGCGGTAGAAGTAGTTGTTGATCTTCAGCAATGTCGGCTTGCCGGTTGCCTGGCTGACGATGGTCAAGGGTGAGCTTCCTTCCAGCCGAAGTGATCCAGGGCCTCGCAGACTGGGAGAATATCGCATTGACGGTCGCGGGCGTGCGAGACCAGATGTTCGAGGGTTTCCGGCCGGCAACCATAGGGGGTCGGGGTGGCGGCGATATCGTGGGTGAAGAAAATCAGCCAACCCGGATCAGCTGCGACATCGTCTATCCATCGTGTCAGGCCAAGAGCATGGTCCTCCGGCTGACGAATTTCTACGGCTTTCAGCATGAAGGGATCGACCGTTCCCCGGTTGATGGCTTCTCCCGCAGCCCGGCATGTCGTGTAACGTTTTTTCAAAACGTGGCGAAGCCGCGGTGATGCGGCATTGTACGGAAAGGCGAAATTGGTGGGTCTGCGCGAAATCCCGGCGTCGCTCAGGAAGGCTTCATTACGGTCGAGATCACCGGAAAATGTCCGGCTGCTCAGGGTGCTGACCTTGCGGTGAGAAAATGTATGGCAGCCGATTTCGTGTCCGCGTGCAAACAGCTCACGACAGCCGTCAGCCGAAATCAGGCGGCGGTCGGGCTCTACGCGCCCTTCCAGTCCGCCGGCGATATAGAACGTCCCGCGTACGCCATACTTCTCCAGAATGGCGGCGCCGTTGGTCAGGGCTGTATCGGGAACATCATCGAAGGTGAAGGAAATAATTGGCCGCTTTGTTGGGATCGGTCGCCGTGTGGTGGCGAATTGCCAGATCAGCCGGTTGTTCAGCCGGTCGGTGATATCGGTGATTGTACTGAAAATGTCAGGCATGAGCCGCTGGCCTTTCCGCAGGTGTAAAGCGTCCCGCGTTCAGCGTCGCCGACGACTGGAAGCGCAGGCCGTACAGGCAATAGAGGAAGGTGAACCAGAGCAGATTGCCACCCTCGAAGAATAGGCTTTCAAGACCGGCATTAAAAATGACATAGAGCCAGACCCGGATGAAAAGCCGCGTCAGGTCCGAATGCTCGATGGCTGGAGGCAGGCGCGAAATGTCGCGCAACGGCAGGAAAAGAACCCAAAGTACGGTCAGGAAGAGGCCGGGGATGCCCGTCATCAGAGCGATGTCGAGATAGGCGTTGTGGCCGTTTGCGGCAGCGACCGCCCAGGTTTCGACGTCGCCACCGCCATAGACCAGTTCTGGCGTCTGCCAGAATGCCTTGACGCCGTAGCCGGTAATCGGATTTTCGGCCAGTGCCGTGAAGGCGAAACGCCAGATATCCGCGCGGTTGGTGAACGTGGCGTCGATGCCGAGCGAGGTGATGAACTCGCCGAGTGGCCGGAACACTGCTGAGCCGACGGCAAACAGATTGAACAGCGCGACGCCGCCGACGGCGATGGGAATGCGCAGAAACCGGATGCGCTCGAACATAAAGGCAAGGACCAGGATGCCGGGCAACATGGCGCTGGAGGTTTTCCCACCGGTGTGGAGGAGGAAGACAACGGAGAGCACGACGATGGCAATCCCGGCCAGCCGCGACCAGGCATTCATGACGAAAAGTCCGAAGAAGGTAGCGACCACCATGGCAGCGGCGGCGCTGTTCTTGTGCGGGAAATGACCGCGCCATAACCCGGCATTCATCGGCTCACGCAATTCCGATAGCTGATGGATCGACAGCTCCGGTTTGAAGACGATGCCATAATAGGCAGTGGCCAGCGTGATCAGCGTACCGATCGCCAGCAACTTGGCAAATTGCTTCTCCGATGACGGCATCAGCAGGTAGATGCTAGCGTTGATGGTCGCCATGACGGTCAGAATGACCGCTTTGATGCCCAGCATCGGATGGTTGGATATCAGCGACACGAACAGGAACCAGCCGAACATCGGCAGCAGGAGCACACGTGGCTGCAGGATTGTCGCGCGCAACGGATGGAGCAAGCCATAGCAGAGCGTGCCCGCAAACAGACTGAGCGATACGATCTGGTTCAGGCGGTTCGAATTACCGGCCGACGGGTCGAGAATGCCTTCGCCGGTCAGATCGACGAACGGCGTCATGGAAATCCAGAAGAACAGAAAGATCGCCATGAACAGGACGGGACCGGCGCGAATGCCGCCGGCTTCTATAACGGTCGCATCCGGCAGTACATAATTATCCGGCGACGCGGTCTTCATATCAATTCGCGTGTGGTTGGTGGTGACGCAAGGCCCGAAGAATGCCGAACAACAGGGCAAGCCCGATACCGATTGCGATACCGGCAAATGCACCGACAGCAAGGAGGATCAGGGTTCGCGGCGGCCAGCTACGCGATTGCGGCGGCATTGCGCGAGAAATCACTCTTATATTGGAGGTATTGATCTGCTGCTGTTCGGTAATCTGCTGGGCCCGGGTCAGATGCGTTTCATAAAGGGCTGCCTTGGCGCGCGCGTCACGCTCCAGATCCCGCAGCTCGACCTGGGAGTCGTTGTCCATATACACGGTCGTCTGCTGTTCGTTCGCCTTGCCCTGCAGGGCAGCAAGCGCCGACTTTGCCTGGTTCATGTCTCCCAACGCCGCATCGGCAATCCGCCGGGCTTCGTTGTTGATGGATGCCTTCAAGGTCGACAGGTCGGAATTGGCTGCCGTGATCCGCGGATGCCGGGTGCCGTATGTCAATTTCAGGGAATTGAGCTGCAACAGAGCCTGATCGTAATCCTGCCGTAGCCCTGTCATCGCCGGAGAAGCGAAAACCGATGCCGTACCAGTGCGGCCCGTGGAAATTGCCTCCTGCATCTGTTTGTATCGTGTTTCCAGCTCGATATAGCGCTGTTGTGCCGTGAGGACCTGCGTGTTCAATTCGGCAACAAGCTGGGAGCTGACCAGTTCGCCGTTGGAGGATTGCAGCCCCTTCTGGCGCTTGAACTCCTCCACCTTTGCTTCCGCATTGGTGACGTTGCGGCGAAGCTCTTCCAGGCGATCGTTGAGCGTCGTTGCAACCCTGCCCGCGCTTTGGGCGGCGGATTCGAAGATTTCCTTTTCGAAGGCATCGACGATCGCGTCGGACAGTGTCACCGATTTCTCGGGATTGTCGGTGTAGACGCCGAGAGACACGACGAATGAGCGCTCTTCGCGCCGTGCTTCGACACGCTCGGCCAGAGCACGTGTCGCGCCCAGCATTTTTGCTTGCTGGGTCTCGTCCTTCGAGGCGCTTGAAAAGAGTTCCTTGAAGCCTCCGAAAATGCCGGGCTTCACGAATTCCGGGTCTTGCGTCAGGTCCATGCTGTCGATGACGCGCGTCAGGACATTGCGCGACGTGAGTATCCGTAGCTTGCTTTCGACTTCGAGCAATTGGGAGTCGCGCTGTGGATTGGAGCCGAACACGTCGTCATTGACCACTTGAAGATTGGATGGATCGATGACGAGGTCGGTGGAGACGGTGTAACGCGGCTGGGCGACCATCGCATAGATGAAGGCTGCAGCCACGCACAGGACCGTTGCACTGATGATCCAGAAAAGACCGTCCTTCAGCCACAGGAAAATATCGTCGGGACCGATGACGCGAAGGGCCGCGACATATCCCATGATCTGCCCTTTGACGGGCGTGGACGGCGCGTTGATGTGCTCGGCGATTGCCGCCTGTTGCCTATTTGGCGAAAATGTCGCGCGTGCGCTTTCGGCAGCGGCAGACGGGTGGTGGGCAGGGTGGAAATCATCGTTATCGTCGGAGACCAGATCCAGCAGAGAGCCGGGACGCGGACGCGAGCGTGCAACCGTTTCCGGGCGCTTCATCGCTTGCCGCAGATCCGGCTCCTTCGGCGTATACATCCGTTCTGTCTCCGCAGCGTGCGTCAAGCCCGTACAGACTATCGCCGTGCTCCGGGTGAACATCATGAATAGCCGCTTATGGTAAACCGGACGTTAAAATGCCGGTACCAGCACTCGCATACGGGGTATACGAAACTAGAAATCGTGAAGCAGCCGGCTCCAGTTTTCCGAGGCAAGACCGCCTGCATAGAACCCATTGCCGATGGCGGCTTCCTTCAGGTCGGCATGGCGTGTCACCAGGCAGAAATAGCCGGCATGCTTGTGGACCAGATGGCGCTGACGCAGTACCGCCTGTGTCAGGAAAGGCTGCGCCATTCCCTGAGCGATCGCATATCCAAGGTTGTCGAGATCAGCGAAAAGCTGGGCGGTGACGAGGGCCTCCTGGCGCTCGTGGCAGAAGACGTTCATAACCACGGCGTTGCGGCCATCCGCACCGAAATACAGATAGCAGCCGATCACTTTTCCCTGCGCATCCATGACGCTCCGCGTTTGAAGCTCGCCGAGTGACGCATTCAGTTGTGCCACGGTCGTCAACCAGTCAAACTCCGCCTTCGAGAACACCGGATGGACGGAGAAGCGCGTCATCATCTGCTGCGCCTGTGCCATGAACTGCTGTAGCGAAATTGGTGCGCTCGCAACGCCGTCTTGCTGCTTGGCGATGAAGGACGTTTTTGAGCGGCGCACGAGGCGGTCTGCTGTTCGGGCAAGACCTTGCAGGGGCAGGCTTGTAAGCAGCTTCACTCTGCGGCGGGCCATATCGAGCGCCGCTGCAGCCGGGCGGAACGTGCGATGCCATTCGAGACTTTGAATAGGCAGGACCAGTCCGCCTGCGGCAACCCAATGATCTGCACTGACCGGTGATGCGTTGTCGGAGAAGCAGAAATCCTGGCGGGCCGCACGCAGCATGCGGGCAAGACGAGCCGCCCCCGCCGCGCCGGACTTTCCGTCGGCCATGAAGGCGCAGAGCAAGCGCGCGGTTACCGGCCGGCCATGAACGCTGAATTCCACCGGCATTGCCAGGATGGCGCTGTCGATCCTTGATTTTTCGTTGAGGTGAACAAGGCTGCCGACCTCCGGCGTGTAAAGGGGGCTGCCGAAGAATACCGTTTCGAGGTAGCCGGCCAGGTGGCCGTCCGTCTTTTTGCTGTTCTTGCGGAAGGTGCGGGTGAATAGATCGGCGACAGCCGGCAGGTCGGACCGCTCCATTGCGCGGACCGTACCTGTACTGTGCCGCATTCGGCTCTCCTCGGCAGGTGTGCCGGAGAGTTCGATGGGCTGTCTCAGTGCACTTTCCGCAGCGGGTGTCATATCACACTCTTCATATTCGGCTCCGTCACGCCAGTTTGTTGCCAGGTATCGGTTGATATCCAGCCAGCAATCTAAAGCGTCTTTATGTAACTGCTGCTCCCGCAGCATCTTTTGCCTCATCCTTCTTCGCGTACTGGAAGAAGACCGCCCAGGCGACAGCGACCATTGCAATCTCGATTATGTAGAATGAAACGACGGTTCCCATCGGCGGGGCGTACCATGTCGCCCAGGCTGCCAACGCTGCGCCGACAATGCTACCAATACCCATGACACTGGCGCGCGCTGCGTGATAGCCGGCAGCGCCCAGTGCTTCGACGGCGATCGACCACATGCCAAGCGGCACGACGACCCAGCAGAGTCTTCGCACGAAGGACACCAGTGTCAGATATTCGTGGCCGAACAGGTAGGGAAGCAATGGCGCCAGGACGAACACCGTCGTTGCCGCAGCCAGGCTGATGCCCGTTGCGGCAAAGAGCACCTTGCGGATGCGGTCCATCGCCTTATGGAGGCCATTCGCCGCCGCCCGCGCCGAGCCCGGATACATCAGCCGGTTCAAAGCCTCGACGGAGAGATAGCTGCTTTCGAGAATCCGGCGGGCGACGCTGTAACTTGCGACGATCTCAGCCGTCGTGACAAGGCTCAATGTCAGGAGGTCGGCATTCTGGCGGATGGCGCGCAGAATGAAGGGTATGCTGAAATACATGCCGAGCGGCAGTTCTTCCCTGACGATCTCGTATTTGGGCCGACCCAGCTTGGCGAGCGCCCGGATGCAGAAGGCTACGACCAGAACATGGCAGGCAAACTGCCAGATCGCCCATTCGGCAACCGTTGAAACTCCGAACGCAAGACAGGCAAGCGCTGCGACGATCGTGCGCGCAACCGCAAAGCCGACAACGGTCAGGTTGGCCGAGACGAAATTGGAATGACCGATGAAGATCTGCTCGGTCAGGACAATGATGCGGACGAAAATGATGTTGGTGATCAACATCAGCGTCATGTCGAGAAGGTTGAGCGACGGATCGGGCGATAGGGCAAAGAAAAACGGCAGGACAGCCAGGCCGAGCAGAACCAGCGCCACGCCGCTGATGGTGGTCAGGATGATGTTATGGCCGAGCATAACCGGATACATCGAAGGATCGCGGGCGACACGCCGGACCAGGCATTCCATGCCGCCAAGCCCGCAGAGATGAACGGCAATGTTGCAAACCGCCGTAACCGCGACGAAGACGCTGAACTCGGTGACGCCAAGCGACCGGGCCAGAATGGCGAAGGTGAGCAGTTGGGCAGCAGAACTCATGATCAGGCTGCCGCCGGAGGCCATGTAGGACATGACCATCGACATTAGCGTTCGCTGCTTGGGCGCATGAAAAGCGTCCGCTGTCACCGCCGGTTCTCTCCTCTTGCGGGCGTGCCTGTTTCACTTGACGACTTCGCCAACAATACTTTCATTCGCCTCAGAGGTCGTTAATTTCACCGTGAATCCGCTCCTACGGCGCTGGAGAATTCATATTGAGGTTAACGCTTGCCATTGCAGAATCGATTTCAGTTTGTGTTTACTTCGATACTGTAATGATTGCAGAGCACTTTAGGGATTGCAGTTTGGAGTTGCGGTGTGATGGGCAAGGCACGTGTTGAAGGCAGGAGCGGAGCGCCACTGCACCGTTTCATGGGCGTTGACCTCGAACTGGCTCCCGGCGTGCTTGTTCCGAGAGAGGAAACCGAACTTCTGGGCCGCACGTCGCTGGGCCTGATCGAAGGGCGGGTCGAAAATCCGCTGGTGATCGACATGTGCTGTGGCTCCGGAAATCTTGCGTTGGCACTCGCCGCACACCTTCCCAAAGCCAGGCTCTGGGCCTGCGATCTCACCGACGAGACAGTGAGCCTTGCCAGGCGGAATGCCGCCCGTTGCGAGGTTTCCGATCGTGTGAGCGTCATCCAAGGCGATCTCTTCGGTGGACTTTCTAATCAGGATCTCGAGAGTAAGATCGACCTGATCGTTTGCAATCCTCCCTACATCTCCACACAGCGCCTTGAAGGTGACAGCGCGCATCTTCTCGACAACGAGCCGCGCGAGGCCTTCGACGGCGGCCCCTATGGTATCTCCATCCATCAACGTCTCGTTCGCGATGCGCTCGCTTTTTTGAAACCCGGCGGCTGGCTTGCTTTCGAATTCGGCGAAGGGCAGCATCGGCAGGCCGCCGCGCTGCTTGCCCGGACGCGGGGGTATGAGCCTGCGGCATTCGCCGAGGACGCGGCTGGCCTTCCACGCGTCGCCTTCGTCCAGAAACGGCCCGATGTGTAACGCGTCTGTGCTCAGTCTACCCGCCAACTCTGCCGGAAGCCAAAAAGCCGATGAGTGAAATCCGTCCGTTGCAAAGCTCCGATATCCCGGCCCTGGCGGGGATGTTTCAACGCGTCTTCCGCGATCCGAAGGTTCCGGCGAGCAAAGAGTTGGCGGACTATCTGAGATATTTCTATCTCGACGCGCCCGGTCAGGATATCGGTATTACGTCGCTCGTTCATCTCAATGACGGTGGCAAGATGACAGGCTTCGTCGGCGCCACCGGATTGCCGATGACGTTTCAGGGCGGTCCATTGCGTGCCGCAATTTGCGGTTCGCTGATGGTTGAGGGGCGGGATGCCGATCCACTCGCAGGCGCGCGCCTCCTCAAGGCATTTCTCGCCGGCCCCCAGGATTTGTCCTTCAGCGAAACGGCAAGCGAAGTGTCCGCCTCGATGTGGATGAAACTGCGCGGGCTGGCTCTGCCGCAATACAGTCTCGACTGGCTTCGCATCATCCGGCCGGCGGGCTTTTTTACCGAACTTGGCGCAAGCCGTATCGGCGCTGCACGTCTTCTCAGACCAGTGGCCCGCAAAGCCGACGATATTTTGCGAGGGCGCATGCGCGCCGATGATCTGCGATGGTCCGGCATTCCGGGAGCGTGGAACGGGCAAGGAAGTTTCAGGACCAGCGACGTATCGGTCGAGGGGTTTTCCGAGCTTTTTGCCCGGCTGACGGCGCGATATGCACCTCGGCCGGATTTTTCCGGCGAACAGCTCGCTTATGTCATAAGAGAAGCCGCGCATCGGCGACCGGAAGGCGAAGCCGTCTTCTGCAAGGTCGAGGCCCGCACCGGTGCGGTCATCGGAGCATTCGTTTACCACGGAGATGCTGGACGTATCGGCCGGGTTCTTCAGATCCTGTCGATCCCCGGTCAGGAGCGTCAGGTCATCGATTGCTTGATCGCGTATGCAGCGGAGCGGGGTGTCGTGGCGTTGCGCGGACGCACGCAGCCGGCTCTTCTCGAAGCCATGCTAGGCCGGCGCATCTCCTTCACCCACCTCGCCTCAAGCGTCATCCATGCCAAGGATCCTGAGATCCTTCGGGCCTTTCAGAATGGCGATGGGTTTTTCAATGGGCTGGCTGGGGAACACTGGAGCAGGCTTGCGGCGGGCAATATCGGCTGACACGCCCTCCGCCGCGGTTCACCCCGTCATGACTTATTTCGGGGCGATTTCGCCGACCGGCTCGACTAACTGCGGCGCAAGGTGCAGATAGCGCGTCGCCTTGCGCTTGGCGGCGATATCGGCCCAAACGCGTGTCATCTGATCGGCAGTCAGTCCGGCGGCGGCAGCGACGGTCTCTGCAGGCAGGCTGTTGTTAAGTCCGTAGAGGCAGAGATCCATCCGGTCGTAGGGCAGGGAGAAGTAAAACTCCTCCTGAGTCTGCTGCAGCGAATAGGTATCTGTCGTTGGCGGGCGCTTGCAGATTTCTTCCGGCACGCCGAGATAGGCCGCGAGCTGATAGACCTGGGTCTTGTAGAGATGGGCGATTGGCTTCACGTCGGCGGCGCCGTCGCCGTTCTTGACGAAGAAGCCCTGGTCATATTCCAGCCGGTTCGGCGTGCCGATGACGGCAAAGTTCAACCGGTCGGCATGGAAGTATTCGAGCTGCTTGCGGGTGCGCTGCTTCATGTTGGTTGCTGCGACGATGCCAAGATAGACGGATGGCGTCATGCGCAGCTTCGTCTGCTTGCCGTCTGGGTCCTGCACGACGAGGTAGGAAATGTTGTAGCCATCGCCTTCCAGCGCGTTGGAAATGACGATCTTCGAAGCCCAGGCGCTGGTATAGTCCGGAACCAGTTCACGGATGAAGGCATCGCGGCGATCATAGCAACCCATGGCCTGCAACGATGGGCCGATGTCTTCGACGACACTGTCGATGCCAAACGTTTCGGCGATGGTGCGGCCGAGGCGCAGGCTTTCCGGATCGGAATCGTTTTCCGGCATGAACAGCGCGTAGACATTCTTCGCTCCGGCCGCGCGGGCGGCAAGGGCTGCGCAGACACTGCTGTCGATGCCGCCTGAAAGACCAAGAACGAGGCCACGTTTGCGCAAAGGACCGCGCAGCTGCTCACGCAGCGCTGCGACGATCTTGTCGGTTTCCTTGACCGGATCGATTGTCAGTGTCGCTGCCGAGAATGTGGCTGATGTATCGGCTTTGTGCATGTTCATTCGGCAGCCTCCAGTGTTTCTGCGGCGAGCCTGCGGCTGACCTTGCCGGTATCTGTCTTCGGTAGTTCGTTGCGAAACTCGATGAGACGCGGAACCATGAAGTCTTCCAGATGGGCGGCGCAATGTTTGATGATCTCGCGTTCCGTCAGTGCCGGATCGGAGAGAACGACGATGGCAGCGATTGCCTGACCGAGGACAGGATCCGGCAGGCCGATGACGACGGCCTCGGCAATGCCGGGATGGGCGTGCAATACCGTCTCGACTTCCTTCGGCGCGACTTTCTCGCCGCGGGTCTTGATGATGTCGTCCTTGCGGCCGACGAAATAGAGGAAGCCCTCTTCGTCGGTGCGGAAGAGATCGCCGGTATAGAGCACTTTTTCCCAGGGGTTGGGGCCGGGACGGAGCATCTTGTTGGTTGCCTCGTCATTGCGCCAGTAGCCCTGCATCACATGCGGGCCGCGGATCACCAGTTCGCCGGAGATGCCGGGTGCGACGCGCTGGCCGTCGTCATCGACAACGAAGGCTTCGGTATTGGGGATGGCGATGCCAACTGAACCCGGCCGGCGGTCAAGCTCGGCGGGCGGCAGGTAGGTGCAGCGCTTGCATTCCGTCAGTCCGTACATCGAATAGACCGTGGCGCGTGGAAACAGTTCGCGCAGGCGGGCGATATGGGCGGGGGGCAGGGCGGCGGCTGTGTTGGTGATGTAGCGCAGGCTTGGCAGAAAACCCGGCTCAAGGTCGCGCATCTGCAGGATCATCGCCGCCATAGTCGGTACCAGCGGGAAACCGGTGACATTCTCTTCGCGGATGCGATCGAAGATTGCCTGCGGGAACGCGAAGGAGGCCTCGAGAACGATGGTCGCGCCGAGTTTCACTGCCATCAGCAACTGATAGAGGCCATAGTCGAAAGCCAGCGGCAGGACATTCAGGATGATGTCGTCGGCCGTGTTTTCCAGATAGGTGGTGATCGAGGTTGCCGCTGCCTCAACATTGCGATGCGTCATCATCACGCCCTTCGGGCGGCCGGTCGAACCTGACGTATAGATCAGAAGCGCCAGATCGACATCGATACCGTGGTGATCAACGCCGGTTTCAGCAGTTGCAAGGCAGGTCTCGAAATCAGCGATACCTTCACCGGGACCGGCACCTCTGAATTTCGTGGATGCGATGAACAGTGGGCGGGGTTCGATTGTCCGTGCTTCGGACACGACAGGCAGGAGTTTGCCTTGGGTCAGGATGCCCGCCGCCTCGCAATTTCCGATCATGTAGGCCAGCTTGTCGGCTTTGGTCGATGGATTGACCGGGACGGCGGTGGCGCCGGCCTTCAGGACCGCGAAAAGCGAGACCGCCGCTTCCCAGCAATTGTTCATGAAAACGAGGACGCGATCGCCACGGACGATACCGCCTGCCGCAAGTGATGCTGCCAGCCGTCCGGCTGCCGTGTCGAACTCCGCATAGGTGAACCGCTTTTCGCCAGCCACCAGGGCCGTCTTTGCGCCGCTCACGCGGGCGCTGTTCTGCAGAAACTCTTCGACGCGCATCGTCTGTCTCCCGAAGCCTGTTCGTGTCAGGCCGACATCTTGTTGAGTGTGGGTTCCTCAGCATGCTTGGCAACGAAGGCCGTGATGCGTGAGACGGAATCGAGATTGGCGGGAACGATATCCGCGTCAGCCATGACGAAACCGAACTGGTCTTCGATGAAGGCGACGAGTTCGAGAACGCCGGTGGAATCGATGACTTCGTTTTCGATCAGCGATGCCTCGTCCTGAAGGTCGTAGGACGTGTCACCGAACAGGAAGTTTTCGATGATGAAGGCCTTGATGCTGTCTTTGATAGGCTGGGTCATATGTTTTTCCTCAGATAAAGCTCAAGCCGCCTTGGTGCTCAGCGCCTTGGTGGCTGAAAAAGTCTTTTGCCAGAGCTGGGTTGATAGGATGCCGACGAAGGCGACATTGTCGCGATAGCCGGAGGCCGGTTTCTCGCTGCATTTCTCGTAAAGTTTTGAAACTGCCTTGGGATTGAAGAGACCCGTTTCTGCAATGCTGTGTTCACTGAATGCAGCGCGGACATAATCCCGTTCGTTGTTGCCGACGAAGGACTGGCTGTCCGGGGCCCGGTAGGGCTGCTTGGTCCGGCGTCCGATGGAGTCTGGAAGAAGGTCCTTCGTTGCTTCCCGCAGGATGTGCTTTTCGACGAGCCCCTTGAGCTTCATTTCGGGCGGCATGCGCGTCGCGAACTCGACGAGACGGTGGTCGAGGAACGGGAAACGTCCTTCGACGCCGTGCGCCATGGCCATGCGATCGCCCTGGCTCGACAGGATGTAGCCCGGCAGAAGGAAGCGGCTTTCGAGATACTGCGCCTGATGCAGCGGGTGCCAGCGGCCAAAGTCCTGCGGCAGCAAAGAAACGAGTTCTGCAGCTGCATCGTAACCGCTGAGCGTCTGGCGCAGGTCGCCGGAGAAGAACAGTTTGGCCGCCGCAGTCCCGCGCAGGCGTGGCCGGTGCGAGAACAGCGGATCGTCCATACTGTCATCGCCGGCGCCGAAAAAGGCGGCGAGATATTCGGCCGATTGCTGCTTCAGGCCGGGCAGGTAGGCATAGAGCTTGCGAAACAGGTGCGGCCTGATCCGCGAACCGGGCTGGCGGGCGCAGAAACGCCGCACCCTAGCCTCCTTGAAGATATCGTAGCCGGCGAATACCTCATCGGCACCTTCGCCGGTCAGAACCACTTTCAGGCCTTTTTCACGAACGAGGCCGGACAACTGATAGAGCGGCGCCGGCGCTGTGCGCAGGATCGGGCGTTCGGTGAAGCGGATCACATCGGGAAATGCGGCGGCGATATCACCTTCGCCACAGGCAACCGCGTGATGATGCGTGCCAAGCGCTTGCGCCATTTGTTGCTGGAAAGCGCTTTCGTCATGTTCCGCGCTGCCAAAGGTCACCGAAAACGTCGAGAGGCCGCCGGCCGCCATGGGGGCTGCCAATGCCGAGACAATCGACGAATCCAGACCGCCGGAAAGGTAGGAGCCGACCGGCACATCAGCCCGCATCCGGATACGTGTTGCATCGGTCAGCAGGGCGCGCAGTTCTTCCGCGGCGGCGCGTTCGTCCGTATAGGTGGCAGGCTCGCCCCTATCCGGATATTGTAGCTGCCAATACGGTTTGATCGACATTCCACTCTTCCCGGCGACCAACAGATGCGCGGGTTCGAGTTCGAAAATGTCGCGAAAGGCTGTGCGTGGCGCAATCGGCGCCCAGAGCGTGAAAATCTGATCCAGCGCCTGCGGATCCATTTCCGCCTGCACACCCGGCACCTGCAGGAGTGCCTTTACTTCAGAGGCGAAATAGAGGGTTTTTCCGACCGTCGTGTAAAAGAGCGGACGAACACCCATCCGGTCGCGCGCAATCACCATCCGTTGTCTGGGTGCATCCCAGATCGCAAAGGCAAAGTCGCCATTGAGCAGGGAGACGCAATCCGGCCCCATGCGCTCGTAAAGGTGAAGGATTACCTCGGTATCGCTGCCGGTGCGGAACACATGGCCTTGAGCCTTCAGCGTATCCCGAAGCTCTACATAGTTGAAAACCTCGCCATTGAAGGCGATGGTGAAGGCGCCGCTGGAATGGGTCATTGGCTGCTGGCCATCGCCCAGACCGACGATCGACAGGCGTGCATGGCCAAGGCCGACGGCAGGAGCGGTGAAAATACCCTGCTCATCCGGTCCGCGGTGCGCGATTGCGGCAACCATGCGCTGCAACCGCGGATGCGCATCCTGGGGTGCGACGTCATCTCCGAAGTACCCGCCAAATCCACACATGCAGCAAAATCCCTGACTTGCCCTTGGAGGCCTCATAATGCCTGAAAAGCGTCCGTGATGTGTTAATCTGGATCAGGATTCGGGAGCGAATTCTGATATTTGGTCTCACGGTAAAGATTGATTTAAGAAAAATTTCGACTTTTTATAAGAGTCTTAAAGAGCGAAAAATCTGGCTTTCTTCTCTTATGGATGTGTATCTCACCCGCCTTGCCCCGGCTGTTCAAAACGTTATCGATCATAGAATGGGCGAAGTTTTACGCAGGTCCATGCAATCCTAGGTCGATTTTGGTAGAAAATCAGGAGAGCCTTCGTTTGGCGCCTTCGCAATGTGTCATGGTTAACCCATCCTGAATTGATGGCCGCCGCCATCCGCAGGCTCAGTCACGAGCCTGGCTTGCGGCGATAGGTTGAACGGTAACCGCGTAATGGACAAAGACGAATTTCGGTTTGGAGGCACCTGCTGTGGCTTTCTGGAGGACAACGACTGTCAGCAAGGGCCAGAAGAGACAGAAAATCAGGCCCGCTATGCGGTGGGGCGACCACTGGCCGCCAGTTCTCTCGCCCTCGATATAGGTTGGAACGAGATAAGCCAGGGTGGTTGCGCCATAAGCAAGCGCCGCAATTTGCAGATTTGACATGGATGGTGCGCTCCTCTTCGATAATGCCGGAATGTTCCTCTCTTCTACAATTTGCGCGAAAGTTGAAGACAAGTCACTGCCGTAATAGGGGAAATTAGTGATTTCTTAACTTAAGGTAAATTTCGATTCCTTTTGTCTGTCCCGTGCCGATGTGCGCAGCATTTACCGCGGCAGGTTCTTGGCTCTTCAACTTACCGCACCAAACCGGCCTGTTGACAGCGTTCGAATTCTCAATTTAGGTTAAGTCAAGCAGATTGACTTAATGGTCGATCGCGAAGCCTTGGGAGGTGTTCGTCACACTGTGATCGAGAGAATTGCGGCCGGCAATAATTTTCCGCATCGGCGAGCGCCTGTTGATGCTGACTGTTTACAGGGAGCGGGGAAACTGGGCTTGTTGATCAAGCTTGGCGAATTCTCGTGGCTCGAAAATCAAACGGGCCGGCAATATTGCCTTGCTTTAGATCACGCAGGATAGTGTGGTGTTCGTTCTCCCATGCCCGCCAGATGCGTTGCGCGCCCGGCCATCACAAATGTCATCACACAGGGTTCAACACATGGATTATCTGGTCAATCTTTCACTGGTTAAGCCGGTTCCAGAACTCAATGCGCGCATGGAAGGCGCCGGCGTCGCCATCAGGCGGGCGCTTGCGCCAGAATTCGAACTGGTCACCGGCTGGGTTCGGGAGAAATTCGGATCCGGCTGGGCGAGCGAGACGGCGGTGACTTTCGCCCGCCAGCCGCCAACCTGCTTTCTGGCGACGCGGGCGCAAAAGTTGATCGGCTTTGCCTGCCATGAATCGATCGCACGCGGATTTTTCGGGCCGACGGGGGTTGATGAGGCAGCGCGGGGCGAGGGTATCGGTCACGCTCTGCTTCTTGCCAGCCTGCTGGATCTGAAAGTGATGGGTTACGGCTACGCGATTATCGGCGATGTCGGCCCGTCGGCCTTCTACGAGCGGACGGTGGGCGCGACGCCGATCCCGAACTCAGCGCCCGGCGTTTACGCCGGTTTGCTCACTAGCGCCGAATGAGAGTTTTCTGGAGGAAAAGATGACGATTGCGACCAAGACCAAATACCAGCTGGAAACATTCTGGGTGCCTGCGGGGCAAGACGAAAATCCCGTCTATACACTGACATTGACCAACAATACCGACCAGCCGCTTGCGGGTTTCAAGCTCTGCGTTTCTGGCCCGGCGCGCATCGATCCGGAAGCGACCGTCGAAGGCGGAAGGCTGTTGAAACGGCTGTCGAACCACTCGGAATTTGCACCGCCGGAAGGTTTCGTGCTGAAGCCCGGCGAGACCTGGACCGTCAAGGCGCATGGCATGAGCTATCATCCCAAGCATTGGACCGACGGCGCCAATGCCGGTTATGTTGTACTCGCCGACAATAATACGGTGCCGGTCAGTGTCGCCCCGACGCGGGCGAAGGGCGACAATGCGGCCCTGACGCGCGGCGCCGTTGTTTATCCGGTTCCGAAGGTAGCGCCGGTGACGGTTTCTGTTGTGCCGTGGCCCAGTGCGGTCTCTGTCTCCGGCCGGTTGGCGCCTCCCGCCGGGCTCGCGCTTCAGGCTGAAGGAAATGAGGCCGAAGCGGCTGCAGACGCTTTCGAAACGCTGACCGAGGCCCTGTTCGCGGTCGAAGGGATTGTCCGTCCCGTGGCCGAGGGCGGATTTCCCGTCTTGCTCGCATCGGCTGGCGATCTTGCGCCGGAAGCCTATCGTATCCGGTTTTCCGTTTCTGGCGTGATCCTTTCCGCCAGTGCGCATGCCGGCTTTCTCTACGGATTGATCACGCTTGGGCAAATCCTGCGCGGAGCGCGGCTTCATCCCGAGACTTTCCTCTTTCCTGCATCCGGCGAGATCACCGACGCGCCGGCACTCGGCTGGCGCGGCGTGCATCTCGATGTCGCCCGGCAGTTTTACGGCACGGCGGAAATCGAGCAGTTCCTGCGGATCATGGCCTGGAACAAGCTGAACCGCTTCCATTGGCACCTGTCCGACGATGAAGCCTGGCGTGTCGAGATCGACGCCTATCCGGCCCTGACCGAGATCGGCGCCTGGCGCGGGCATGGCCTGAAAATCCCGCCGCTTCTGGGCTCCGGCCCGCAGGTCACCGGCGGCTATTATACCAAGACGGCCATTCGCCAGATCGTGGCCTTGGCCAGCGGTATCGGCATAGAGGTCGTGCCGGAGATCGACGTGCCCGGCCATTGCTATGCGATGCTGCAGGCCATACCCGAATTGCGCGATCCGCAGGAGCAGGGCAGCTATTTCTCCGTTCAGGGTTTCCCGGACAATTGCATCAACCCGGCCCGGGAGGAAACTTATCGCGTTCTCGAAACGATCTTTGACGAACTGATCGAGCTGTTCCCGTCGAAGATCATTCATATCGGCGCCGATGAGGTGCCGCTTGGTGCTTGGTCCGGCTCGCCGGAAGCGCTGGCGCGGTTGACCGAGGTCAGTGGCGAGGCGATGGCAACGGCGCATGCCGCCCGTCTCAACGTCATCACCAACACACATGGCGCCGACGAAATCGACGGATCGGGTGCTGCGGTTCTCCAGGCGGAATTCCTGGCGCGCGTGCAGGCTTTCCTTTCCTCGCGGGGCTGCATCACTGGAGGTTGGCAGGAAGCGGCCCATGGCAATGTCATCGACAAGAGCCAGTCGCTGCTGTTCGGCTGGCGCACGGTCGAGGCATCGGCAGCACTTGCAGGCGAGGGCTATGACATGGTCGTTTGCCCCGGGCAGGTCTATTATCTCGACATGGCCAACAGCCAGGCATGGTCGGAACCGGGCGCCAGCTGGGCCGGCTGGTCTGATCCGGAAAAACTCTACACGTTCGATCCCATCGAAGGCTGGAGTGAAGATCAGAAGAAGCACTTGTCCGGTGTGCAATGCTGCATCTGGTCGGAGCCGATGACCGATCGCGGCGTATTCGACCGGCTGGTCTTTCCTCGCCTGTCGGCGCTTGCCGAAACCGGCTGGACGTTGCCGGAGCGAAAGTCCTTTGCCCGCTTTGAGGCACTGGTCGGTTTGATGCCGATCCTTTACGGGATTTACGCAGAAAGCTGATCAGGGCAGGAGCGCGGCAGGCCCTGCACGCGCTCTTTTACCCATGATTGCAGAGTGCGCGCTGCGGTGTGTGGTTCAATATGAAGAATCCTGAAATCAATTAAAGATTGTGCTTTTTGGCGATATCACCGCGAGGCGTTAATGTCGCCGCATTGCACGCAGAGAGACATATCCAAGTGTGCGCGGTCCTCTCAAAATCCTCAAAAAATCGAAATAAAACAGCCCACTGATCGAGAGATGAGACAGAAGGAAGTCGCCTCTTTATGATGGTGTTGAGGATACTTCATGCTTAAAAATTGCTCGAAATATTAATTCTTATTTTAGTAATTATACCAATAGTTGCACTGTGCATTCGAATATTAGAATGTTCGAGCATGACGCTGGATGCACAAGCCGGGAAGACCGGCATGTTCTTTTTCAGAAAAACCTGACCGGCTCTCTGGCCTCCCTTGGATGCGCAGCGATCGCCAGTGCCAGGCTCCACGGCCATAAGAGATATGGAAATACACTGACGTCGCGGCTCTGGCCGGCCGATGCGTGCGCCTATTGTTGCGCCCAACTGGCGCATGGAAATTGAGCAGATGCCGAAGGAGGCGTTGTATGAGCAGGCTTTTCCCACGTTTTGGTGGCGATACCGCAGCTGTTCTGGCTGCGATGCATAAGTCGCAAGCGATTATCGAGTTCGATCTCAGCGGCAATATCCTCAATGCCAATCCCAATTTCTGCGCGGCACTCGGTTACGAACTCCCGGAAATCAAAGGCAAGCATCACCGGATCTTCGTTGATCCAGCTGAAGCCAACAGTATCGAATACCGCGAATTCTGGGCCCGGCTTGGCCGCGGCGAGTTCGACCGGCAGCAGTACAAGCGCCTCACCAAGAGCGGGCGGGAAATCTGGATCGAGGCCTCCTATAATCCGGTGTCCCGTGGCGGCAAGCCTTACAAGGTGGTGAAGTTCGCAACCGACATCACGGCGGTCCGGCAAAAGGCCATGGACGATGCCGGCAAGCTGAATGCCGTGTCGCGTTCACAGGCGGTGATCGAATTCACCCCAACCGGCGACATCCTCACCGCCAACGAGAATTTCTGTGGCGCGCTGGGCTACCAGCTGCAGGAAATTCAGGGCAGACATCACCGGATGTTTTGCGATCCCGCGTATGTACAGACGGAGGAATACCGTCAGTTCTGGGAGCGGCTCGGACGCGGCGAATTCACCGCCAACGAGTTCCTGCGTTTCGGTAAGGGCGGCAAGGAGATCTGGATCCAGGCGGCCTATAATCCGATCGTTGACGACAAGGGAAAAGTCTACAAGGTCGTCAAGTTTGCGACGGATGTGACCGAGCGCATGGGGGCCGTCGGCACTCTGGCGAAGGCTCTGAAGGGGCTGGCCGATGGCGACCTGATGCAAAATCTCGATCGGCCGTTTGTGCCCACCATGGAAAAGGTCCGTCACGACTTCAATGAGGCGGTGGAAAAGCTCCGATTGGCGATGCATTCGGTTGGCACCAACGCCCAGGCGATTGCTGCCGGCTCAACGGAAATCCGGTCTGCTGCCGATGACCTGTCGAAACGCACCGAACAGCAGGCGGCTTCCGTTGAAGAAACAGCGGCGGCGCTGGAGCAGATCACCACGACCGTTGCCGACTCCAGCCGCAGGGCAGAGGAAGCCGGTCATCTGGTTGCCGCAACGCGTGCAAATGCGGAACGGTCCGGAGCCGTGGTGCGTAATGCCATCACAGCCATGGGGCAGATCGAGAACTCCTCCCGCGAAATTTCCAACATCATCGGCGTTATCGACGATATCGCTTTCCAGACCAACCTTCTGGCGCTGAACGCGGGTGTGGAAGCTGCGCGAGCGGGGGATGCCGGCAAGGGTTTCGCTGTCGTTGCCCAGGAAGTGCGTGAACTTGCGCAGCGCTCTGCCAAGGCCGCAAAAGAGATCAAAGCGCTGATCAATACTTCCGGCGAGCAGGTCAAAAGCGGTGTCTCGCTGGTCGGAGAAACCGGCAAGGCGCTGGAAGAAATCGTCAAGCAGGTTCAGGAGATCAACAGCAATGTCGTGGCCATCGTCGAAGGTGCTCGAGAGCAGGCAACAGGCCTGAAAGAGATCAACCACGCTGTCAATGCGATGGATCAGGGCACGCAGCAGAACGCAGCAATGGTGGAACAGTCCACCGCGGCCAGCCATGGTCTGGCCCGTGAGGCGGAAGCCCTGTTCTCGCTGCTTGGCCAGTTCCGTGTCGGGCAGCAGGCCAGCGCGCCCCGGGCCGTGGATCATAATCATCAACCCCGCGCCGTGGCATCGCCTGCGCGCCGGGCAGCAGGACAGGTGATCCGTGCCTTCTCCGGAAATGCCGCTCCGGCGCAGGACAATTGGGAAGAATTCTAAGCCAGTTGCCTGTCTCTGAAACGAAAACGGCGCCGCTGGATTGCGGCGCCGTTTTCTTTTGGTCAGTGCGTAGATGCCTATTCGGCAGCCTCGAGTCCGGGCAGCAGCGGCTGTGCATGGTGCAGCTGCGTGACCGTCGCTGTTTCGGCAGGAGCCGGTTGATGCCCGCTTTTCTTCAGTGGCCTGTTTCCGGTCATTGCACGCACGAGCGTATAGAAGACCGGGGTCAGGAACAGGCCGAACAGTGTCACGCCGATCATGCCAGAGAATACCGCGACCCCCATGGCGTGGCGCATTTCCGCACCGGCGCCGGTCGAGATGACCAAGGGTACGACACCCATGATGAAGGCCATCGAGGTCATCAGGATCGGGCGCAGACGCAGGCGGCTGGCCTTGATGACGGCATTGAACGGCGTCTCCCCTTCGAACTCAAGTTCACGGGCGAACTCGACGATCAGGATTGCGTTCTTGGCCGATAGCCCCACCAGCACGATCAAACCGATCTGGGTGAAGACGTTGTTGTCGCCTCCGGTCAGCCAGACCCCGCCCAGCGCTGCCAGCAACGCCATCGGGATGATCATGATGATCGACAACGGCAGCGTCAGGCTTTCATACTGGGCCGCCAGCACCAGGAAGACCAGCAGGATCGACAGCGGGAAGATCAGCAGGCCGGTATTGCCGGCAATGATCTCCTGGTAGGTCAGCTCTGTCCATTCGAACGTGACACCGGCCGGCAGGGTTTCGGCCGCGATCCGTTCGACGGCAGCGCGGGCCTGGCCGGAAGAATAGCCGGGTGCCGTGTTGCCGTTGATGTCGGCCGAGAGGAAGCCGTTGTAGCGCATGGCGCGTTCCGGACCGGCACTCGATGTGACATTGAGCACCGCCGACAGCGGGATCATTTCGCCGGAGTTGGAGCGGACTTCCAGCTTGCCGATGTCTTCCGCCTGGGCGCGGTAGTTGGCATCGGCCTGCACACGCACGGAATAGGTTCGTCCGAACTTGTTGAAGTCGTTGACATAGACCGAGCCGAGATAGATCTGCAGCGTGTTGAAGATCTCCGTCAGCGGAACATTCAGCTGGCGGGCCTTCGCCCTATCGACGTCGGCATAGAGCTGTGGAACATTGACCTGGTAGCTGGAGAACATGCCGACCAGTTCAGGCGTCGCATAGGCCTTGGCCATGAAGCCTTTCACGGCTGCATCAAGCGCCTCGTAGCCGAGGCCAGCCTTGTCTTCCAGCTGCAGCTTGAAACCGCCGATCGCACCGAGCCCCTGGACAGGCGGCGGCGGGAAGATGGCGCTGAAGGATTCCTTGATGACGCTGAGTTCCTGGTTCAGCCGTCCGGCGATCGCACCGGCCGAAAGATCCGGCGTTGTGCGTTCCTCGAAAGGCTTCAACGACAGGAAGACGATGCCGGCATTGGAGGAGTTGGTGAAGCCGTTGATCGACAGGCCGGGGAAGGCGATGGCGCTTTCGACGCCGGGAACCTTGAGCGAAATGTCGCTGATGCGGCGGATGACTTCTTCGGTGCGGTCGAGCGAAGCACCGTCCGGCAGTTGGGTGAAGCCGACCAGATACTGCTTGTCCTGCGGCGGTACGAAACCGGGCGGGACTGCCTTGAAGAAGAACACGGTGGCACCGACGAGCAACAGATAGACGCCCATCATCAAGGTCTTGCGCGAGATCACGCCCTTGACGCCGGAGCTGTAGGCCCGCGATCCGCGGGAGAAGACGGCGTTGAAACCACGGAAAAACCAGCCGAACAGGAAGTCCATGACCCGGGTCAGGCGATCCTTCGGTGCATCGTGGCCACGCAGAAGCAGAGCGGCCAGTGCCGGCGACAGGGTGAGCGAGTTGAAGGCCGAAATGACGGTCGAAATCGCGATTGTGAGGGCGAACTGCTTGTAGAACTGGCCGGTGAGGCCGGAGATGAAGGCCAGCGGCACGAAGACGGCGACCAACACCAGCGCGATCGCGATGATCGGGCCGGAGACTTCGGTCATTGCCTTGTAGGTTGCCTCGCGTGGAGAAAGACCATCCTCGATATTGCGCTCAACGTTTTCGACGACGACGATCGCGTCATCGACGACGATACCGATCGCCAGCACCAGACCGAACAGACTGAGCGCGTTGATTGAGAAGCCGAGCATCTGCATCACGGCGAATGTGCCGATGATCGAGACGGGAACGGCAATGAGCGGGATGATCGAGGCGCGCCAAGTCTGCAGGAAGATGATAACGACGATGACGACGAGAGCGATGGCTTCGAGCAGTGTGTGGATGACGGCCTCGATCGAGGCGCGCACGAACTGCGTGGTGTCATAGACGATCTCGTAGTCGACATCCTGCGGCATCGATGCCTTGATTTCTTCCATGGTCGCACGAACCTGGTCGGCGATCTCGATCGCGTTGGATCCGGGTGCCTGGAAGACGGGGATGGCGACAGCCTGCTTGTTGTTGAGCAGTGAGCGCAGTGAATATTCGGCTGAGCCAAGCTCGATGCGGGAGACATCGCGCAGGCGGGTGATCGCGCCGGTTGGGCTCGTCTTGATGATGATTTCGCCGAACTCCTCCTCGCTCTGCAGGCGTCCCTGTGCGTTCACGGAAAGCTGCAGGTCAACGCCCTGCGCATTTGGTGACGAGCCGATCACGCCGGCAGCAGCCTGTACGTTCTGGGCACGGATTTCATTGACGATATCGGAGGCGGAGAGGCCCAGCTGCGCCATCTTCTGCGGATCCAGCCAGATGCGCATTGAATAGTCACCGGAACCGAACAGCTGGACCTGGCCGACGCCATCGATGCGGGCAAGCCTGTCCTTGACGTTGATCAGCGCGTAGTTGCGCAGATAGGTCATGTCATAACGGCCTTCAGGCGACGTCAGGTGCACGACCATCATCAGGTCCGGGGAGCTTTTGATGGTGGTGACACCGAGGCGGCGCACTTCTTCCGGCAACCGTGGCTCGGCCTGGCCGACGCGGTTCTGGACAAGCTGCTGTGCCTGATCGGGATCAGTGCCGAGCTTGAAGGTCACGGTCAGCGTCATCAAGCCATCGGTGGTCGCCTGGCTGCTCATGTAGAGCATGTCCTCGACGCCATTGATCGATTCCTCCAGCGGCGTCGCCACGGTCTCGGCGATGACTTTCGGGTTCGCGCCCGGATAGTTGGCGCGAACGACGATTTGCGGCGGCACGACATCGGGATATTCCGAGATCGGTAGGATCGTCATGGCGATCAGGCCGCCAAGGAAGATGATGAAGGAAAGAACGCCCGCGAAAACCGGGCGATCGATAAAGAACCTGGAGATATTCATGGCGTGATCCGCCCTTGTGCTGAAGTGCCGGAGAAAGGCTTAATTGGTGGCGGAGGCCTGTTGCTGCGGATCGGCCGCCGGCTTCATGGAAACCATTTCTGGTGCCACGAGCGCGCCGGGGCGGATGCGTTGCAGGCCGTTGACGACGATGCGCTCCTGAGGTTTCAAACCGGCAGTTACCACCCGCAGGCCGTCGGACTTCATGCCGACGGTGATCTCGCGGTATTCCGTGGTGTTGTCCGGCTTGACGACCATGACGTATTTCTTGTTCTGGTCGGTGCCGATGGCGCGTTCATGAACCAGCACGGCGTCTTCGGACTTTGCTTGCCCCATGCTCAGACGGGCAAACTGCCCCGGCATCAAGGCGCCATTGGCATTGTCGAACACAGCGCGGACACGGATCGTGCCGCTCTGGGGATCAACGCTGTTATCGACCAGTTGAAGCTTGCCGCTGACGTCAGACGATCCGGCAACGTCCATGCGGACCGGCACGCGATCGATGAAGTTGCGGGCATTCACGCCTTCGGGCAGTTCGGCAAGGATGCTGGAGACGATCCGCTCATCGGCCTCGAAGCTGGCATAAATTGGGCTCAGGGATACCAGACGGGTAAGGATCGGCGAGGAGGGTCCGGCGGCGATCAGGTTGCCTGCGGTGATCTCGATCTTGCCGACGCGGCCGGTGATCGGAGCGCGGATTTCGGTATAGCCGAGATTGAGGGCTGCCGACTGCAGCACGGCACGCGCGGCGCCCAGATCTGCTTCGGCACTTGCCAGACCGTTCATGCGTTGATCGACTTCGCTTTGCGACACGGCGTTGGATGCGAGTAATTGCGTGCCGCGCTTCAGCTCGACGCGAGCCAGCGATGCGCGTGCTTCGGCGGCGGTAACGCTGGCTTGGGCGCGGGCAACCTCGGCCTGATAGGGGGCCGGGTCGATGGCGACGAGCAGGTCGCCCTTCTCGACGATCGCGCCTTCCTGGAAGTGGACCGACTGGATGGCACCGGCGACACGGGAGCGCAGCTCGACATGATCGACCGCTTCGAGGCGGCCTGAGAACTCGCTCCATTGTGTCACGGACTTCGCTTCGACGACGGCGACGGAGACAGGGATGGCGACGGGCGCTGCGGTCGAGGCATCGGCCGCGTTGCCGCTGCCGGCCGGGCTTCCCAGCAGATCGAAATAGATCGTCGGCGAAATGGTTGCGACCGCAAGGACGAGGCCAGTGGTGAGAAGCTTGGTTTTGAAAGTTCCGAATGACATGGCGGTTATCCTGAATTTCTGCCCCGGGTGGTGGGCTGCTTTGCGTCCATCGTGGGAGGCGAAGGATTTGGGCGAGGGTTGCATTGACGTTCAATACCGTTCGGTATAGAAATAAGTTCTGAAACCGATCTGTGTCAATCGAATTGTGTACCGATCGGTATAAAAAAATTCGGGAGGGCCCCACCCTATGGGACGGCCAAGAGAGTTTGATGTCGATGATGCCCTGGAAACGGCGATGGAGCTGTTCTGGCGAAAGGGCTACGAGGGCACGTCTCTAACAGACCTGACTGAAGGCATGGGCATTACCAAGCCGAGCCTCTATGGCGTCTTCGGCAATAAAGAGGGCCTGTTTCTCAAGGCCTTGGAGCGCTACGAGCGCACCAAGATGAATTTCTTCCATGAAGCTTTGAAAGAGCCGAAGGCGCGTGATGTTGCCGAAAAGATCCTGAGAGGTTTTGCCGAATCACAAACGGCGGAAACCGGTCCGAGCGGCTGTCTAGGCATCAATGGTGCGCTTGCCTGTAGCGAAGCGGCCGCCGAAATCCAGAAATGCCTGATCGAGAACCGGCAGCGCGGCGAGCGTGACCTGGGCAGGCGGTTCGAGCGCGCGGCGAAAGAGGGCGATCTGCCTGCCGGGCACGAGCCTTATGATCTTGCCCGGTATGTCATGACGATTTCGCAGGGGACCGCCATTCAGGCGGCTTCCGGTGCGGACCGGCCGGCGCTTTACCGCGTCATCGATATGGCGCTGCAGTTCTGGCCCGAAACCGTCGCGCAGAATTGAATCAAGCGGTTACCGAAGTTCCATATACAACATGGCCAGTGTTTTGCTGCTCCGCTCACTCGTCCGTCATCTTTCCGCTGCGTGATTCCAGCCGATACCGGTTGCCGGGGTAGACCAGCCGGGCAAAGGAGACGACGCGTTTCGACGACCATGTGCGGCGGCGAATGAGCAGGCAGGGCTCCGTGCGAAGGATAACCAGCAGTTTACATTCCCATGGCTGGGGCATGGCGGCTTCGACGATATGTTCAGACCCGCTCAAGGGGGCTTCCGCCGTCAGATAGGCATTCGGTGTCCGTGCCGTGAAGTCCTGTTCCAGGTAGCCTGGTGCTGCTTCCGGATTGACGAAACGGTCTTCGATCTGAACTGGAACGCCATTTTCGCTGTGGACGATCAGCGAATGAAACACCGGTGCGCCGATCGGCAGTCCGAGTGCATCGGCGACGTCCGGTGCGGCCGTCTCCTGCGCAAGAACCACCACGGATGCCTGATGCGTATGGCCTCGCTCGTCGATTTCCTCGGCTATGTTGCGGACTTCGAAGAGTTCGGAATAGCCCTTGCGCTCGGCAACGAAGGAGCCGACGCCCTGGATGCGGACGAGCTCGCCTTCGCTCGCCAGTTCCCGTAGTGCCCGGTTGGCAGTCATCTTGCTGACGCCCAGTTCGGCGACCAGTTCATTCTCCGATGGGACCCTATGCTTCGGTGGCCATTCGCCGCTTTGAATACGGTCGAGGATCATCTGCTTGACGCCTGCGTAAAGTGGGGACCCGTCATTGTCGCTGGAGTCCCATTTTAACGGAGCGTTCTGGTCGTTGCTTCGTTTCATATGCTCATTCCTTGGGCGGAAATAATTTTGCATTCAAATGCGGCCACGTACTTGCATACCATAAAAATTAGCATATGGTACCATATACAACATGGATGTTCAGGGGCATTTTTTCCCCGTTATTCATCGATTTATTTGTGAAGCCGGCGCAGATCGGCGGACGTTGTTGAAGATAAACCTCAGAGGAACGTGAACATGAACCTGTCAAAATTTCTGATGGCTGGTGCCGTCGCATTCGCAACTCTTGCCGCTCCTATGGCTCAGGCCAAGGACTGGAAGACTGTTACCATCACGCTTGAAGGCGCCTATGCGCCGTGGAATATCACCAATCCGGACGGCACGCTCGGCGGCTTCGAGCCTGAACTGGCCAAGTATCTCTGCGATCATATGAAGGTTGAGTGCACGCTGGTTGCTTCCGATTGGGACGGCATGATCCCGGCGCTGAATGCCGGCAAGTTCGACGTGATCATGGATGCTTTGTCGATCACCGAAGAGCGCAAGAAGATCATCGACTTCACCATCCCCTATGCCCACACCCACGCCGCTTTTGCGACGCTGAAGGATAGCCCGCTGGCAAATGCAGCTGGCACCGGTACGGTCATTAAGCTCGATCCAGGCGCAACCGGCGTCAAGGAAGTCGATGCGATGAAGGCAGCCTTTGCCGGCAAGACCATCGGCATCCAGGCCGCGACAGTCTATTCCAAGTTCATCTATGACAATTTCGGTGATGTCGCCACTGTTCGCGAGTACAAGACCGGAGCAGAGCGCGACCTCGACCTCGAAAGCGGCCGTATCGATCTGGTGTTCGACGATGCCGTCTATCTGATCTCCGCCTTTGAGAAGTCCAACGGTACGCTCGGCTTCACCGGTCCGGAAATCGGCGGCACGATCTTCGGCAGCGGCGAAGGCCTTGGCATCCGTCAGGCCGATACCGACCTGCGCGACATGTTCAACAAGGCTATCGAGGCGGCACTTGCCGACGGCACGATCAAGACGCTGTCGATGAAGTGGTTCAAGACCGACGTTACCCCGTGATCTGAGCTTCTCCCGCCGCTTGCTATTTCGCTGGCGGCGGGCACACTTGCTGCGGCAGGTCGCCTTCGGCGCGGCCTTCCACATCCACTTGACGATCGGGAAGCCGGCTTTGCCGGGAACGACGGGACGCCTGCGGCATGGCATTACTTCAAATGATCGGATTTGGCCCCACCGGCTGGGGCGGACTGCTCTTGGTAGCAGCCCTGATGACGCTCGCCGTCACCGCCGTGGCACTATTGATCGGCGCCATCCTCGGCACTCTGATTGCCTGGGCAAAACTGTCAGGTAGCCGGTTCTTCCGGACGATCGGCGGGATCTACACCACAGTGTTCCGGGGCGTTCCCGAGCTGTTGATCATCTATCTCGTCTATTTTGGCGGATCGAGTGCCATCACCGCCATCGGTACGGCGATGGGCTACGAGGGTTTCCTCGGACTTCCGTCCTTTGCGGCCGGTGCACTCGCCGTTGGTATCATCTCCGGCGCCTATCAGGCCGAGGTGTTTCGCGGCGCTTATCTTGCCATTCCCAAGGGGGAACTGGAGGCGGCGCAGGCGATCGGCATGAACCGTGGTTTACGCTTCCGCCGGATCATCGGCCCGCAGGTGTTTCGCTTCGCCATACCGGGGATCGGCAACGTCTGGCAGCTCAGCCTCAAGGATTCCGCCCTTGTCTCCGTCACAGGTCTTGCCGACCTGATGCGCACCAGCCAGGTCGCAGCCGGATCGACGCGGCAGCACTTCTTGTTCTTCATTGTCGGCGGCTGTCTCTATCTGATCCTCACCAGCATCTCGGACCGCATTTTCACCAGCGCTGAAAAGCGCGCCAGCCGCAGCATGCCTTCCGGCATCGGCCAGGCTTGATCGAGGAGACGCGTGATGGATTTCGCCTTCATGTTCGAGACCATGAAAACGCTGCTGGCGGCTCTGCCGATGACACTGGCGCTGTTTTCCCTTTCTGTCCTGTTCGGCGGAATCCTGGCGCTTCTGATCGTCTGGATGCGTGTTAGCGGCAATGCCGCCGCGCGCAACTTCGCCAAGGGTTACATTTTCATCTTTCGGGGTTCGCCGCTTCTGATCCAGATGTTCCTGATCTTTTATGGTCTGGGTCAATTCGGCTTCATTCGCTACAGCTTCCTGTGGCCGGCGTTGCGCGAACCGTTCGTCTGCGCTGTGCTGTCGCTGGCGCTCTGCACGGCCGGCTATTCGGCGGAAATCTTCCGCTTCGGTTTGCGGGCGATTCCGTCCAAGGAAATCGAGGCGGCGCGCGCGATCGGCATGTCCGGCTTTCTCTTGACGCGGCGCATTCTCGCCCCGATCGCATTCCGTCATGCGCTGCCCGCCTATTCGACCGAGGTGGTGATGATGGTGAAATCAACGGCGCTCGCCAGCCTCGTTACGGTCTGGGAAGTGACCGGTGTTGCCCAGCGGCTGATCTCGCAGACCTACCGCACGATGGAAGTCTTCCTTTGTGCCGCAGCTATCTATCTCATTCTCAACTTCATCATCCTGCAGGCCATGGCGCTGCTGGAATACAAGCTGACCCCGCATCGCCGTTCAGCCCCGCTTTTCCCGGTACCGCAACGATGAACGCCGCGACCCCCAACCAGACTGGAACGACCATGGCAGGCACGACCCGGCTTTCCGTCCGCAATATCCGCAAGAGTTTTGGTACGCATGAAGTGCTGCGCGGCATTTCGCTTGAGGCGCGCGACGGTGACGTCATCTCGCTTCTCGGCGCCAGCGGTTCGGGAAAATCGACCTTCCTGCGCTGTATCAATCTTCTCGAAATCGCCGATCACGGCGAGATCTCCGTCGATGGCGAGCTGATCCAGATGCAGCAGCGTGGCGGAAAGAATGTTCCGGCCAACCGCCGCCAGGTGGATAGGATCCGTTCCGAACTCGGCATGGTGTTCCAGTCGTTCAATCTCTGGTCCCACATGACGATCCTCGAGAATGTTATCGAGGGACCGGTTCATGTGCTGAAGCGGCCACGCGCCGAATGTATCGCCGAAGCCGAAGCGCTCCTGGAAAAGGTTGGTATCGCCGAAAAGCGCCATGCCTATCCGGCGCATCTCTCAGGCGGCCAGCAGCAGCGCGCGGCAATCGCCCGCTCGCTGGCGATGAAGCCGAAGGTGATGCTGTTTGACGAGCCGACCTCGGCGCTCGATCCGGAACTGGTCGGCGAAGTGCTGCGCGTCATGCGCTCATTGGCCGAAGAGGGCATGACCATGCTGGTCGTCACCCACGAAATGAGCTTCGCCCGCAACGTTTCCAACCGCGTGATCTTCATGAAATCCGGCGAGATCGACAGCGATGGTGCACCGGAAGAATTGTTTGGCTCCGGCGGTTCGCCCAGCTTCCGCCAGTTCATCGGCAATTTCGGAGGCTGATCGTGCAGACTATCGTGCTTGAGACGGCGCTCGACTGGCGCACCGTGGCGGCGGTTGCCGATGGTGCTAGACTTTCTCTTTCCGACGCTGCCAAAGAGCGGATCGAAACAGCCAGTCGGATCGTTTCGTCAATTGTCGAAAGTGGCGTGCGTGCCTACGGAGTGAACACAGGCGTCGGCGCGCTGGCCGATACGGTCGTCGATCGTCCCTCGCAAAGCCGCTTGTCGCGCAACATCATTCTCAGTCATGCTTGCGGTGTCGGCCCGGTTCTGGAAACGCGTGAAGTCCGCGCCATCATCGCCGCGCAGATCGCCAATTTTTCCCATGGCCATTCCGGCGTGCGCCCGGTGATCGTCGAACTGCTGCAGACGTTTCTACGCGAAGACTGCATTCCCGAAGTGCCTTCCAAGGGCTCGGCCGGTTATCTCAGCCACAATGCCCATATTGCGTTGGTGCTGATCGGCGAAGGCAGGGCGCGGCTAAAGGGCAAGCCCGTGACCGGTGCCGAAGCTCTGAAGGCGCTCGGCGTCGCGCCGCTGGTTCTGCAGGCAAAGGAGGGCTTGAGCCTCGTCAACGGGACAGCCTGCTCCACGGGGCTTGGGTCGGTGGCCCTGGCGCGAGCGGAACGGCTGCTGAGCTGGGCCGACGCCATCGCGTCGCTGACGATCGAGGCACTCGGTTGCCAGATGACCGCCTTCGATGCGGATGTGCTCGCCCTTCGTAAATCCGCGGGGATCGAGAAGGTCGGCAAGATTTTGCGCGATCGTCTTGCGGGAAGCGGCTTGATCGAAGCCGCAAAGGGCGCGCGGACTCAGGATGCCCTGAGCCTGCGTTCGGTTCCGCATACCCATGGCGCCGGATGGGATGTGTTCGATTTCGTGAGCCAGATCGTCAATCAGGAACTGGCTTCCGTGACCGACAATCCGGCGGTTTCCGGTACGCCGGAAGCGCCGGTGGTCTCGTCCGAGGCGCATGCCGTGGCGCCTGGGCTCGGACAGGCGCTGGATAGCCTCGCCATCGCAATCGCCCAGATCTCGATGATGAGCGAGCGCCGCATCGACCGTCTCGTCAATCCGCTGGTCAGCGGCCTTCCGGCTTTTCTGGCGGTTGATCCGGGTGCAGGCTCCGGTTTCATGATCGCCCAATATACGGCGGCAGCGCTTGCTGCGGAAAACCGCCGCCTCGGGGCACCGGCAAGCCTTGATGGCGGTATCACTTCGGCGCTGCAGGAGGATTTCCTTGGGCATCCGACAGCGGCGGCCAATAAGTTGCTTGCCGTGATCGACAATGCCGAGCAGATTTTCGGTATCGAATTTGCGGCTGCGGCACAGGCCCAGGATTTCAAGGCGAGTGTAGCAACTCGCGCGGCTGGTACCGATGTGCTCTATCGCCTTTTCCGTGGTGCTGTGCCAACCTATGCCGACGACCGGCCGCTCGGCTGGGATCTGGAAAAAGCCCGTGATCTCCTCCGTGGATCGCCGCCTCCACACATCTGAAATTCCCGAAAGGATACCGCCATGACCGCCCATTTCGACGTTGCCGTTGTCGGCCTTGGCGCCATGGGAAGCGCTGCCATCGCCCATCTGGCGGCCCGTGGCGTAAAAGCGATCGGCATTGATGCCTACTATCCGGCTCATGCGCTGAGCTCGTCGCATGGCGATAGCCGTTTGATCCGGCTTGGTTATTTCGAGGACCCATCCTATGTGCCGTTGCTCCAGCGTGCCTATGCCAACTGGCGGGCGCTGGAAGCACGGCTGCGCGAAGATATCCTGACGATCACCGGCGTGCTGCAGATCGGTAAACCCGACAGCAAGATTGTCAGCGGAACGAAGAAGAGCTGCGCGCTGCACCATCTGCCGCTGGAAACGTTGGATCCCGACGAGATGCGCCGCCGGTTCCCGGTGTTTTCGCTGGATAGCGACGAGGTTGCGTTGCTCGATCCGCAGGGTGGTTACCTCCGGCCGGAAGCTGCTGTGATGGGCCATCTCAAGCTTGCCGCCGCCGATGGTGCGGCCCTGCATTTTGGTGAGAAGGTCACGACGATCGAGCCGGGCGAGGGCGGTGTGACAATCGTTTCGGATACGGGCCGCTATCACGCCAGCAAGGTGATCGTGGCGACCGGTTCGTGGATCGGCGAACTGGTGCCTGATCTGCGCGATCATGCGGTGCCGATCAAGCAAGTCGTCTCCTGGTACCAGCCAACGGACGGTTTTGTGACCATGCAGCAACGCATGCCGGTGTTCATTCGCGACGAGGGTGAGAACGGCTCCTTCTTCGGCTTCCCGGCCATCGGTGTCGACGGCGTCAAGGTCGGCCGTCATGCGCATTTTCGCGAGCCGATCGATCCCAACCAGCCCAATCCGCCTGTGAATGACAAGGACACGGATCTTCTCGACAGTTTCATTCGGCGCCGCCTTCCGGCCGCTGCCGGGGTGCGGGTACGCTCCACCACCTGCCGCTATACGATGCTGCCGAGTGAGGATTTTCTGATCGACCTTTTGCCGGGTGACGAGCGCATTGTCGTCGCATCGCCCTGTTCGGGTCACGGGTTCAAATTCACCAGCGTCGTTGGCGAAATTCTCGCCGATCTGGCATTGGACGGCGGCACGGACCTGCCAATCGGCGCCTTCTCATTTGCGGCGATGAACCGCTTCCTTGCAGCACGGGCGGCTTGAGCGTGACCTATACTCTTCTTCCCGCATCCGAAACATTCCTCGGCATTCCCTCGGCGACGGTGGCGCAAGCCGGAGCGGCCGTGATCTTCGGTGCGGAGCACGGTACCGCTTACGGCAGTGCAGCCACGGGCGAGACGCCGGACACTTCAGGCCCCGATGCAGTCCGCCGGGCGATCACCGCGGCCTCCGTGCAGATCGACCATTGGGATTTCGATTTCGACGGTCCGCTGCTCAATAATGGTGCTCTTGAGGCGTTCGATCTCGGCAATATCGCGACAAACGCGGACGATAATGTCGGCAATCGCGCGGCCATCGAAGCCGTCGCGCGTTATATCTGCGCGGCTGGGGCGGTGCCGGTGCTGATCGGTGGTGACGATTCTGTTGCTATCCCGTTCATGCGCGGTCTTGCAGACACCGAGGCGCTGCACATTCTGCAGATCGATGCGCATATCGACTGGCGCGATCGGATCGGCGATGAACCGCTTGGCTATTCCTCCACGATGCGCCGCGCGTCGGAACTTGCCTCTGTCCGTTCCATGACGCAGGTCGGTATTCGTGCTGTCGGCAGCGCGCGGCGCGAAGAGGTCGAGATTGCGCGTGCGTGGGGTTCGCGGCTGGTGACCGTGCGTCAGGCCCGCTCGATCGGCATGGCCGAAATCGCCAATGCCATTCCGCGTGACGGCAAGCTCTTGATTCACATCGATCTCGATGCGCTCGATCCATCGATCTGCCCGGGCGTCAACGCGCTGTCGCCGGGTGGCTTGCGTCTGGATGAAGTCACGGACCTGATCGCGGCTGCAATGACGGGCCGCGATCTTGCCGGATTTTCGATCGTCGAGTTCCGGCCGCAGGCGGATGTCAACGACATGACGGCGACCGTTGCCGGCCGCCTGATCTGCCATGTGCTTGGTCATCTCGCCCGCAGGGCTTAAAGATCAGGCCGCAACGATCCGGATCAGATAGGCATCGGTCGGCATGTCGGATGTCACAAGGCAAAGCCCTTCGATGATGGCGCAGTCCAATCGTCCGAGTTCGGCGGCATGGGCGTCGCTGTCAATCCGCAGATTGCCAAGCGACAGAAGCAGGGTGACCCCGCCTTCGGAATCCAGGCGATGCTGGCCTTCGAATGTGTGCCGTTCGGCGCGATGTACCCACTGGCTGCGCCGGGTCATGACGTTGAGATCGAGGATCGTACCCGATACCAGTTTGGCTGTCGTTGCTGCATCTGCCGGAAAGGCCAACGGCTCCGACGTTTTTGTCAGCACCACCGGGGAGCGCCCGGCGATGTCCAGTTCCATTCCGTTGCCCTCCAGGATCGACAGCGTGCGGTCGATGCCAGGGAAGGTGGAGAAGGGACCGTCGGTTGCGACCGTTGCCATGCTGACGCGCCAGCCGAAGGCCGAAAGATCGGCCTCCGGTGGAAAAACCGCAATCTCGACCGTCTCGCCGCCGCCGTTTTTCCACGGCATGCGGCGATGGTCGGCGGCTTTGAGAAGCCGGAGCGTCATCAGTTCAACCAGCCCATGGAAACGGCCAGCCAGGCGATGGGGGCCGTGAACAGGATGCTGAGTGCCGTGCGGATGTACCAGATCACCAGCAGGTTGCGGAATGACAGCGGGATCGAGGTTGCGAGCACGCAAGGGATCGATGCCGACAGGAACAGGACCTGACTGACGGAGACGACGGCTGCGACGAACTTCAATCCGACATCGGCTTCCTTGAGCAGGATGGCCGGCAGGAACATTTCGGCAAGGCCCGCAGCCATCGATTTGGCTGCGAGCATCGGGTCGGCGAACTGGGCAATCCAGGTGAACGGATAGAGCGTCAGGCCGAGGATGTCGAACAGCGGTGTGTACTTGGCGGCCAGCAGGCCGAGAAGGCCAACGGCCATGATGCTCGGCAGGATCATTGCCGCCATGCGCAGGCCGTCGATGAAGGTGTCGCGCAGCAGAGTCGGCAGGTTCGTTGCGGCCTGTGCCTGTTCGATACCGACGTCGATGGCCGTCTGAATCCGGCTCTTGCCCACAGGTAGCGGCAGGTCGCGGTTGGCAGGATGTTCCATGCCGGCGATCGGCCACAGGCGGGCGGTGATTGCCGAGACCAGGAAGGTGACGAAGAAGGTCGTCCAGAAATAGAGGTTCCAGGCGGGCATCAGGCCCAGGGTCTTGGCGACGATGATCATGAAGGTGGCCGAAACCGTCGAGAAGCCTGTGGCAATGATCGCGGCTTCGCGAACCGTATACTTGCCTTCCTTGAAGACGCGGTCGGTAATCAGAAGCGCCAGCGAATAGCTGCCGACGAACGAGGCGACAGCATCAATGGCCGACCAGCCCGGTGTGCGCCAGATCGGACGCATGACCGGCTGCACCAGAACACCGGTGAATTCCAACAGGCCGTAACCGATCAGGAAAGCCAGCGCCAAAGCGCCGATCGGTACGATCAGGCCGACGGAAAGAACGAGCTTGTCGAACAGGAAGGGCAGCATGTCGGGCGTGAAGAAGTTCGCCGGGCCGATACCTGCGAGATACATGCCGGCCAGAGCAAGACCGAGCACTCGAAGGACGGAGAAAATCATGTCGGTGATGGATTTGTTCCAGGTACCGCGCACGAACGGACCAAACGCACCATAGGCCATCAACAGGCAGACGAAGGTCACGGCTACGGGGCGGAGCTGTGTGGCGATCGCGGTTGCTGCATGGTCGAGCAGGATGGTGGATTTCTCTGCGATCGTAACGGGCACGAAGAACAGGAAGATGCCGATAAGGCTAAAGAAAACGAGTTTGAAAGCTGCGCTGCCGCGCGAGCCTCCGCTTTGTGCAGTGATATCTGTCATGAGATTCTCCCCCCGTATGACGTAAGAACAAGAAGGGGCGGCCTGATGAGCCGCCCCTTGTATGAAATCAGTTGCCGAGGATGCCCGGCAGGCGCAGGCCCTTTTCCTTGGCGCAATCGATGGCGATCTCATAGCCCGCATCGGCGTGGCGCATGACCCCGGTTGCCGGGTCGTTCCAGAGCACGCGATCGAGGCGGCGGGCCGCGTCATCGGTACCATCGGCGCAGATAACGACGCCCGAATGCTGCGAGAAGCCCATGCCGACGCCGCCGCCGTGATGCAGCGACACCCAGGTGGCGCCCGATGCGGTGTTGAGCAGGGCGTTCAAGAGTGGCCAGTCGGACACGGCGTCCGAACCGTCCTTCATGGCTTCCGTTTCGCGGTTCGGCGAGGCGACGGAGCCACTATCGAGGTGATCGCGGCCGATGACGACCGGGGCCGAAAGCTCGCCGGTCCTGACCATCTCGTTGAACGCGAGGCCGAGGCGGTGACGATCGCCGAGGCCAACCCAGCAAATGCGTGCCGGCAGGCCCTGGAAGGCGATGCGTTCGGCGGCCATGTCGAGCCAGTTGTGCAGGTGCTTGTTGTCCGGCAGCAGTTCCTTCACCTTGGCGTCGGTCTTGCGGATATCTTCCGGATCGCCCGAGAGCGCGGCCCAGCGGAACGGGCCGATGCCGCGGCAGAACAGCGGGCGGATATAGGCCGGAACGAAGCCCGGGAAGGCGAAGGCATTTTCGAGGCCTTCGTCCTTGGCAACCTGGCGGATGTTGTTGCCGTAGTCGAAGGTCGGGATGCCCATGTCCTGGAAAGCGATCATCGCTTCGACATGTTCGCGCATCGAGGCGCGGGCAGCCTTTTCGACGGCCTTCGGATCGCTCTCGCGCTTTTCCTTCCACTCTCCCATCGTCCAGCCCTTTGGCAGGTAGCCGTTGATCGGGTCGTGGGCGGAGGTCTGGTCGGTGACCATGTCAGGGCGGATGCCGCGGCGGACCATTTCCGGCAGGATTTCGGCGGTATTGCCGAGCAATCCCACCGACTTGGCTTCACCGGCAGCGGTCCAGCGGTTGATCATCTCCAGGGCTTCATCGAGGGTTTCGGCCCGGGCGTCGACGTAGCGGGTGCGCAGACGGAAATCGATGGAATCAGGGTTGCATTCGATGGCGAGGCAGCAGGCGCCGGCCATGACGGCCGCCAGTGGCTGGGCGCCGCCCATGCCGCCGAGGCCGCCGGTGAGGACCCACTTGCCCTTGAGGTCGCCGTTGTAATGCTGGCGGCCGGCCTCGACGAAGGTTTCGTAGGTGCCCTGAACGATGCCTTGCGTGCCGATGTAAATCCACGAACCGGCGGTCATCTGGCCGTACATGGCGAGACCCTTCTTATCCAGTTCGTTGAAGTGATCCCAGTTCGCCCAATGCGGCACCAGGTTGGAGTTGGCGATCAGGACGCGCGGAGCATCCTTGTGGGTGCGGAAAACGCCGACCGGCTTGCCGGACTGCACCATTAGCGTTTCGTCTTCGTTGAGATCGCGCAGCGTTTCGACGATCTTGTCGAAGTCGGCCCAGGTGCGGGCGGCGCGGCCGATGCCGCCATAGACGACCAGTTCATGCGGGTTCTCGGCCACTTCCGGGTCGAGATTGTTCATCAGCATGCGAAGCGGTGCTTCGGTCATCCAGGACTTTGCCGTCAGTTCGGTGCCGCGGGCGGCGCGGACGTCGCGGATATTGTGACGAGGATTGGTCATTTGGTTCCCCTTGTGTGTGGTGCCTGGGTTTGCTTTGCCAGTGTCAGCGCAATCGTTTCGATGCGCGTGAGAATGTCTTTCAAGTGAATGCGAAGTTTGGCGGCCTTGGCTTCGTCATAGGCGAAGGGCGGGGTTTCCGTGCTCAGATGCGTGGCTTGCGCCAGTTCCATCTGGATCGTTTGGACGCCGTTTTCCTGATCGCTGTAATGGCGCGTCGTCCAGCCGCCCTTGAAGCGGCCGTTGAGAATGCTGGTATAGCCTTCTGCGTTCAAAACCACATCGACGGTTGCGTCTTGAATGGCTGGATCGCAGGTCTTGCCCATATCGGTGCCGACGTTGAAATCGGGCAATGTGCCTTCGAACAGGAAAGGGATATCCGACCGGATCGAATGGCAATCATAGAGCACGGCGATGCCGTGGATGGCCTTCACCCGTTCGATTTCGGCGAGCAGTGCCGCGTGATAAGGCGCGTGGAATTCGGCAAGACGGGCAGCGGTGTCGGCTTCGGTCGGCTCTTCGCCGTCCTTCCAGATCGAAACGCCGTCGAAATCCGTTTCCGGAATGAGCCCGGTGGTGTTCTGGCCCGGGTAGAGGCTGATGCCTTCCGGATCGCGATTGGCATCCAAGACATAGCGATGGAAGGTGGCACGCACTGTCGTCACCTCCGGCAGCAGGCCATCATAGAGGTGATGGATATGCCAGTCGGTATCGGTCAGCAGCCGGCCGGTATCGTTGAGCCGCTCCCAGATGGCGGGCGGTACATCGGTGCCGGTATGCGGGAAACCGAGAATGATGGGCGATGTGCCCTGTTTGACTTCAAAAACGCTCATATCAGGCCTCCAGAACGGGGAGAATGCCGGTGGACACAGCGGCGTTCAGCGTGCCGTTGGCGATGAGGTCGCTCGCTGCCTTGAGGTCGGTCGCCATGTAGCGGTCCACTTCCAGCGTCGGCACGACCTTGCGGATCGCGGTGATGGCGTTGGTCAGTTCCGAGCTGGTGATCAGCGGCGCACGGAAGTCGATGCCCTGGGCTGCCGTCAGCGCTTCGATGCCGATGATGGCAAAGAGGTTGTCGGTCATCTGCAGCAGGCGGCGGGCGCCGTGGCAGGCCATGGAGACATGGTCTTCCTGATTGGCGGACGTCGGCGTCGAATCGACCGAGGCCGGGTGCGACATCTGCTTGTTTTCAGACATCAGCGCTGCCGAGGTGACTTCGGCGATCATCAGGCCGGAGTTGAGACCCGGCTTCTTGGCGAGAAATGCCGGAAGGCCGTAGGAGAGGGCCGGATCGACCAGCAGCGCGATACGGCGCTGCGAGATCGCGCCGATTTCGCAGATGGCAAGGGCGATCTGGTCGGCGGCGAAGGCAACCGGTTCGGCGTGGAAATTGCCGCCGGAAACGACGGAATTGTCAGAGAGGACCAGCGGGTTGTCGGTGACAGCGTTGGCTTCGATTTCGAGCGTGCGGGCAACGGAGCGCAGGAGATCGAGGCAAGCGCCATCAACCTGCGGCTGGCAGCGGATGCAATAGGGATCCTGCACGCGCTCATCGCCTTCGATGTGGCTTTCGCGGATGACCGAGCCCTTGAGCAGGCCACGCAGGGCCGCGGCTGCGTCGATTTGGCCCTTGTGGCCGCGCAGCGTATGGATATCAGGATGGAACGGTGCCGAGGAACCCATGGCGGCGTCGGTCGAAAGCGCGCCGGTGATGAGCGCCGACTTTGCGGCGCGGTGGGCGCGGAACAGGCCGGCGAGCGCCAGCGCCGTCGAGACCTGCGTGCCGTTGATCAGCGCCAGGCCTTCCTTGGCGGCGAGAACGACCGGGGTCAGTCCGGCACGCTCAAGGGCTGCGCGGCCGTCCAGCTGTTCGCCGTTGAAGAAGGCTTCGCCTTCGCCCATCATCACCGCTGCCATATGGGCGAGCGGGGCGAGGTCGCCGGAGGCGCCGACGGAGCCTTTTTCCGGAATGACCGGGATGACGCCCTTTTCGAGCATGCCTTCAATCAGGCGGACGAGTGCGAGCCGGACGCCGGATGCACCGCGGCCGAGCGAGACGAGCTTCAGCGCCATGATCAGGCGAACGATGTTTTCAGCCAGCGGCTGGCCGACGCCGCAGCAATGCGACAGGATCAGATTGCGCTGCAGGGTGGCGACATCGGCGGCATCGATCTTGATGGATGCGAGTTTGCCGAAGCCGGTGTTGATGCCGTAGACCGGCGCGTTGCCGGCGGCGATTTCGGCGATGCGGGCAGCGGCTTTCTCGATGCCCTTGTCGAAGGACGGATCAAGCCGTGCGGGCTCGCCGGTCCAGTAGATGGTTTCGAGTGTCGATAGCGGGACGGAGCCCGGCTGAAGTATCAGGGTCATGTGAAGTCCTCACCTATGCACGGGGTCTCCCAACCGCGTGCTTCAAATCAATGTCCGTTGCGGACGCGCGCATGCAGCGGGTTGAAGCCCATGCGGTAAACAAGTTCGGCCGGCCGCTCGATATTCCAGATAGCGAAATCGGCCCATTTCCCGGGTTCGAGCGTCCCCACCTCATCGACGAGGCCAAGCGCGCGTGCCGCTTCGCGGGTCACGCCTGCGATGCATTCGGTGACCGTCATGCCGAATAGGGTTGCGGCCATGTTCATGGTCAGGAGCAGCGAGGTTAGCGGCGATGTGCCCGGATTGTTGTCGGTGGCGATGGCCATTGCGACGCTGGCGTTGCGGAACAGCTCGATCGGCGGCTTCTTCGTTTCGCGTATGAAATAGAACGCGCCGGGCAGAATGACAGCGACGGTGCCGCTTTTTGCCATCGCCTGCGCTCCGTCTTCATCCGTATATTCCAGATGGTCAGCTGATAGCGCGCCGTATTCGGCGGCAAGGGCAGCACCGTGGAGATTGGAGAGCTGGTCGGCATGCAGCTTGACCGGCAGGCCATGGGCCTTGGCGGCATCGAACACCAGCCGCATTTCGTCGGTCGAAAAGGCAATGCCTTCGCAGAAACCGTCGACCGCATCGGCCAGCCCTTCGGCGGCGATGGCGGGCAGCATTTCGTTGACGACCTTGGCGACGTAACCGGCCTGATCGCCCTTGAATTCCGGCGGCAGCGCATGGGCGCCGAGGAAGGTGGTGCGAACCGCGACATCGCGCTCTTCGCCAAGACGGCGTGCGGCGCGGAGTGCCTTCGCTTCGTTGTCGAGATCGAGGCCGTAGCCGGATTTGATTTCGACGGTGGTCACGCCTTCAGCCATCAAAGCATCGAGACGGGGAAGCGACTGGGCGACAAGCTCGTCTTCGCTGGCTTCGCGCAGCGACCGGACGGAGGAAACGATGCCGCCGCCAGCACGGGCGACTTCTTCGTATGTCGCGCCGGCAAGACGCATCTCGAATTCATTGGCGCGGTCGCCGGCATGGACCAGATGCGTGTGGCAGTCGATCAGGCCGGGGGTGATCCAGCGGCCGCCGCAATCGATGACCTCGGCAGCATTTTCGATCGGGAAGGGCAGGCCGGCTTCATCGCCAGCGTAAAGGATGCGTCCGTCCTGAACGGCAATCACACCGTTTTCGACAAGGCCAAGACCCGGCAGAGCGGGGTTCAGGGTCGCAAGCCGGGCGTTTCGCCAAAGGCGATCGCAAGCGGTTGGCGGGGTGCTGTCAGGTGCCGATTTTATGGAAGACATCGTTTTCTAGCCTTTCCTTTTCGTGCTATTATGTATAGACATAAAGAAAATGAGCGCAAGTGATTTTTTTTGAGCGACGCAGTCAGGAAGGGATGAGGCCTTGACCAGCATTCATGTGAAATCGGCTCTGACGCCGGCAGGATGGCAGAAGGATGTGCGGCTGACGGTCGAGGGTGGCCGGATCGCCTCCATCGAGGCGGGAGTGGCAGCACAGGCTGGCGACGAACGCCACGATATCCTCGTTCCGGGCATGCCGAACCTGCACAGCCACGCATTCCAGCGCGGCATGGCTGGTCTTGCCGAAACACGCGGCCCCGGTGCTGACAGCTTCTGGAGCTGGCGCAATGTCATGTATCGGTTCGCCCTGACGATGACGCCGGATCATGCCGAGGCCGTTGCCAGCCAGCTCTATATGGAAATGCTGGAAGCGGGTTTTTCACGCGTCGGCGAGTTCCATTACCTGCACCACGATATCGATGGTCGGGCTTATACTGATATTTCCGAAATGGCGCAGCGGATCGCTTCGGCGGCGTCCCAGGCGGGGATCGGCCTGACGCTGTTGCCCGTATTCTACGCCCACTCGAGCTTCGGGGGGGCTGCACCGAACGAGGGCCAACGACGGTTCATCAATACCGCCGAGAGTTTCGAGCGGCTGCTCGATGGCTGCCGGTCTGCAGTCAAGAACTTGCCGGAAGGCCGCGTCGGCGTTGCGCCGCACTCGCTGCGGGCGGTGACGCCGGGTGAGCTTGCGGCCGTCGTTGCCATGGCAAAGGATGGGCCGATCCACATTCATGTGGCCGAACAGGTCAAGGAAGTCGAGGATTGCGTCGCCTGGTCCGGTGCGCGGCCGGTCGAATGGCTGCTCGACAATGCGGGGCTCGATGGCCGCTGGTGCCTGATCCACGCAACGCATATGACCGATGACGAAACGCGCCGGATGGCTGAGAGCAAGGCGATTGCCGGTCTCTGCCCGATCACTGAAGCCAATCTTGGCGATGGCACGTTCAATGCTGTCGTTTTCGGCGAAGCGGGTGGAAAATTCGGTATCGGCTCGGATTCCAACGTCCTGATCGGTCTGCCAGACGAGCTGCGCCAGCTTGAATATTCGCAGCGTCTGGCGCATCGCTCCCGCAACGTGCTGGCCGCACCCGGCCAATCGACCGGCCGTGCCCTGTTCGACGGCGCGGTGGATGGTGGTGGCATCGCCATGGCGGCCAAGACGGGGATTGCTGTTGGCAATCCGGCTGATTTCGTCAGCCTGCGGACGCCGGACGGCGATCTCGCAGATGATGTGGTTCTGGATTCCTGGCTGTTTGCCAATGGCACGAAGCCCGACAGTGTCTGGGTGGCGGGCCGCAAGCAGGTCGAAGGCGGAAGGCATCGCAGGCGGGATGAGATATCGGCCCGATTCCGCGGCGTTATGCGCGAACTGTTAGCCTGAGCGGCTCAATTTGACGCGCACATCTTTTCCGGACAAGCACCGCTGAATAATGTCTGCTAGGACCGAACGGATTTGTTGAAGGTGAGTGTGTGGTGAAATTGCAGGATGCCGATCAGGCCGTTGATGCGCCGCTGGCTGAAAGTGCTGGCGACCTGTCGCTGCATCAGCGCATCCTCGGCGATATCGAGGACCGCATTCTGTCCGGCGAGTGGCAACCTGGGTTCCGCATTCCGTTCGAAGTCGATCTGGCCGAGCAATACAAGTGTTCACGGATGACGGTGAACAAGGCGCTGACGCAGCTGGCGAAAACCGGGCTGATCGAGCGGCGGCGCAAGTCCGGCAGCTATGTGACGCAACCACGGGCGCAATCGGCCGTGCTGGAAATCCGCGATATCAAGCTGGAAGTCCAGTCGCTCGGCCTTGCCTATGATTACCGGCTGCAGAGCAAAACCCGGCGCCGTAGCACGGCCGATGACAAACACAGGCTCGGTCTCAGCGCTGCAGATTCCGTTCTTGAGGTGAATTGTACGCATTTAGGCGGCACACGGCCGTTCTGCTTCGAGCAGCGTCTGATCAATCTGACGGCTGTGCCGGATGCGGCAGCGGAGACCTTTGAGGTTGAAGCTCCGGGTCCCTGGCTTTTGAACCGCGTGCCGTGGAGTGCAGCCGAACACACGATCCGGGCCATCGCTGCCGATGAGGTGATTGCAGCAGCTCTGGCGGTCCCAAGCGGAACGCCGTGCCTGACGGTCGAGCGGCGGACGTCGAGCAACGGCTCCTATGTCACGTATGTTCGCCTGATCTATCCGGGCGAACGGCATGCGCTCATCGCCAATTTCACCCCGTCGCAACCCAAATAGATGAAATAGAAGAAGCAGCGCCGGGATACCCAGCGCTGCTTCTTCTATTCGTACCTTACTTCTTCGGCTTGGCGCCGGAAAGCTTGGGAACTTCCTTCTGGGTCGTCGCAGCGAAAGGGGTTGCCGTCTTGGCAGCTTCCTTGTCCTTTTTCGGCTTCCTGACTTCCTTGTTGCTCTTTGCTTGTCCCTTGGCCATGTGTTGTCCTTCCTCGTTTAACGTATGACGGGTGAGCACTTGCGGCTCTACCCTTTGGCATCTTCCAGATTATCTTCCGTCGTTACCCGTTCGTAGGTCTCGCCTTCGGTGCGAATCCGATATTGCGGCGAACCATCCCGGATGGGCAATGTTGCGAGAATGCGAAAAATCGTTTCGTCGCGCAATGACAAACCGACGGTACTTTTCATCCGGACCTTTTGTCCGATGGAAAAGCGGTGAAGCCGCGAGTTGGGCTGTCCTCTGGGCGGGGCGGAGTTGGTAGGCATGGCCGTTCTCCTTGACGTCAAAAATGGAAATGAAGAAAGCGGAGCCTGGCCCCGGTTTGGTCATGTCCGCTTTTTGCAAGGAGCGTCTGCCGGGTCGGGAGCTGCCAGTCCATCCGTGGTCAATTCCTGCCGAGTGCCGGCCGGAAACGTTCATATCGCGTATAATAGACGTGCCCGATCCCCATGGCGATACCAGGGGTGGACAATCGAAAATTTGGATTGAGATTGGCGGGCCGGATTATTCCAGCACCGCGAGCAGCCAAGCTTTGGCCAAAGAACGATTGCGGTCCAGCGTAGTGTCAATTGAGGTTTAATTGAGGCTCGCCACCATCCTCGTTGATCATTTGCCCGCGCGGGCATCGACGCCGAATTCAAGGCTCATCTGGATGAGTTCGTCCCAGAGGCTTTCGGCAAAACCGCGCAGCACCAGCAGCTCGAAGCTTTCCGTTCCAGTGCGGGAAATCAGCGCCGAGATATGGCCGATCAAGGTCATGGCCGAATGGCCAACCGGGAAATTCGACAGAGCGAGATCGACCGCCGTACCCTTGGCGAGGACCGCTTCGACGGATGCACCGCTGATGCCGATCCGGACACGGCCATGGCCTTGATCGGAAATGGAGGCCTTGCCATCCAGCAGCGGCGTTTTGCCGAAAATCGCTACTGCCGAGAGAGGGGCATCGCCGATGACGAACCATTGTCCCGGGCCATAGGGCCGCACGGCATGAGGCGCGCCATCGCCAATCTGCGGGATCAGACCTTTCAGATCTCCACTTCCGCGTGCAGCGAGGACATGCAGCACGTGACCTTCCGGCAGGGCCGTTAGCGTGATCCGCCCGGTGGCCGATGGTGCTCCGAACGAAACGGACTTGGCGTTGGCGAGGGCAGGGCGGTGGAGGAGTGCAAAATCAACCATGGAGCTTTCCGTTTTCCGGATCGAAGAAGACCGGGCTGCAGAGCACGGCCTTGGTGTATTCGTTTTTCAGGTCGTTCCAGACGGTAACATGTTCGCCATGGCGCTTCGGGCCATGCTTGACGAGAGCCAGGCCGATGGTCGAACCGAGATTCGGGGAGTAGCAGCTGGAGGAGACGTAGCCTTGGTCGTTGTCGAGTGACGGAACGGCGCCGTCCGCAAGGATATGCGACCCCGTCTTGAAGGTTGTCGCCGGATCGAGAGGTTTGACGCCGACCAGCGAAAGCCGGTCCTCCGCAACCAAACCTTCCCGGGACAGCATCGCCTTGCCGATGAAATCCGGCTTGGCTGTTGAGACCATCTTGGCAAAGCCGAGGTCCGACGGAATGACCGTGCCGTTTATCTCGGAATGGGTGACATGGCCCTTCTCAATGCGCATGACGCCGAGCGCCTCGACGCCATAGGGGCAGATGCCATGCGGCTTTCCGGCTTCCATGATCGCATCGGCGATCGCTTCGCCATAACCCGCTGGCACCGCCAGTTCGTAGGCCAGTTCACCGGAAAACGAGATGCGGAACAGCCGGCCGGTTAACGTGCCGCCGCAGAGCGACACTTCCTTGGCGCCGAGGAACGGGAATGCCGCGTCGGACATATCTTCATCCACCAGCGTCTGCAGGATCATCCGGGATTTCGGCCCGGCAACGGCAATCTGTGCCCATTGATCGGTCGAGGAGGAGAACTGCACGTCGAGATCGGGCCACAGCGCCTGCGCGCAGAATTCCAGATGGTTCATGACGCCTGCGGCATAGGCCGTGGTCGTCGTCATGAAGAAATGGGTCTCGCCCAGGCGGCTCGTCGTGCCGTCATCGTAGATCATCCCGTCTTCGCGCAGCATCAGGCCGTAGCGCGCCTTGCCGACCGGCAGCTTCAGGAAGGCGTTGCAATAGATCCGGTTGAGAAATTCGGCGGCATCCTTGCCAAAAATCTCGATCTTGCCGAGCGTGGAGACATCGCAGATACCGGCATTCTTGCGAACATTGAGCACTTCGCGATCGACGCTTTCACGCCAGGTGGTTTCGCCCTGTTTTGGGAACCAGGAGGAGCGATACCAGAGGCCGGTTTCGACGAAGACGGCGCCGTTCGTCCTGGCCCAGTCATGCAGTGGCGACTTGCGCACCGGCTGGAAGTGTTTGCCTTTGGAGGCGCCAGTCAGCGCACCGAAGGAGAGCGGCGTGTAGAACGGGCGGAAGGTGGTGGTGCCAACATCGGCAGGCGAGACTTTTCGCGCTTCGGCCAGAATGCCGATGGCGTTGATGTTCGACAGCTTGCCCTGATCGGTCGCCATGCCGTTGGTGGTGTAGCGCTTGGCAAGTTCGACATGGCCATAACCTTCGCTGACTGCGAGGCCGAGATCCTTGAGGTGCACGTCGTTCTGATAATCGACGAAAGCCTTGCCCTTCGATCCGTGGATCCGCCAGAGCGGCTTGGAAACGGTTGCTGTGTCGGCCGTCGGGGCAAAAGCAGCGGCTGCGTTGGAGTAACCGAGCGCCGTAAGGATCGACGCGGCTTTTCCGGCGCCGTCTGCAAGGCTGGCTTCGATGCTGCCAATCCCGGCGGCGGCACCGGCAATGGTCAGCCCCTCCTGGGTTTCCGGAGCGAGGAAAGCGGCTTTGGCATCCGACCAGACCGGTTTTGCGCCGCGATGGCAGGCGAGATGAATGATCGGGCTCCAGCCGCCGGACATGCCGAGCGCATCCGCCGCGATGGTTTCCGGGCGGCCGTTGTTAAGGACAGTCACACCCTTGATGCTCTTGCTGCCATTGGCATCGACAACGACGGCACCCGCGAGGATGCGCGCCTTGCCGGACCATGTGCGGGCCGCGTCAGGGCGGCTGTCGATAATGGCTGTGACGTCAAGACCGGCCGCTTCCAGATCGGCGGCAGTCGCATAGCCTGAAGCATCGTTGGTGAAAATGACCGTACTTTTTCCGGGGGCTATAGCCTGCCGGTTGAGATAGGAGCGCATCGCCCCTGCCATCATCACGCCAGGAATATCGTTGCCGCCAAAAACCAGCGGCCGCTCTTCGGCGCCCGAGGCGAGGATCGCCTGTTTGGCTGCGATGCGCCAGATGCGCTCGACGGGCCGGTTCGGGTTCACCGTCGCAGTGTTCTTCTGCACGCTCTCGACGGCGCCGAAGACATTGCCGTCGTACCAGCCAAACACAGTCGTCCGGGAGAGGATCTGGACATTCGGCATATCTGCCAACTCAGCCAGCGTCTGTGCCAGAAGATCCGTTGCGGATTTGCCGTCGATGGCTGCCGTTTCGGAGAGAAGCGAACCGCCCGGTTCAAAACCCTCGTCGGCAAGAATGACGCGCGCACCGCCGCGGCCCGCGGTCAGGGCTGCTGCAAGACCGGTGGGGCCAGCACCAATCACCAGTAGGTCGCAATGCGCCCAGCATTTTTCGTAGCTATCGGGATCGGGCTCATAGGTTGCGCGGCCAAGGCCCGCCGCCTTGCGGATGATCGGCTCATAGACCTTTTCCCAGAAGGCCGCCGGCCACATGAAGGTCTTGTAGTAGAAGCCGGCGCTGAGAAAGGGCGAGAGCAGGCTGTTGACGGCGCCGAGGTCGAAATCGACCGAGGGCCAACGGTTCTGGCTTTTTGCTGTGAGGCCACTGTAGAGTTCGACCAGCGTGGCGCGGGTATTGGCTTCGGTGCGGCCGCCTTCGCCGATCGTTACCAGCGCATTGGGTTCGGCTGCACCCGCCGTCAGGATGCCGCGCGGGCGGTGATACTTGAAGCTGCGGCCGACAAGCTGACGGCCGTTGGCCAGAAGGGCGGAGGCCAGCGTGTCGCCGGCAAAACCCTGCATTGGCTTGCCGTCGAAGGTGAAGTCGAGCGGCCTGGCGCGGTCGATGCGGCCGCCTTTGGAAAGACGATAGGAACTCATGCGGTCTCTCCTTCAGCGCTGGCATCTGTGACAGCGTAGATCGCGTGGGTCATCGTATCGCGCTCGACCACCAGCCAGCGGCGGCAGCCGGATGTGTGGTGCCAATGTTCCTTATGGCGCCCGCGCGGGTTGTCGCGCAGGTAGACGTAAGCGCACCAGGCGTCCTCCCCGGCATCTGGTGCCGGGCGGGTTATACCGGCATCGCCGCGAACGGTGAATTCTTCCTTGGGGCGCGGCCCGCAATGGGGGCAGGCGATCAGGCTGGCCATGTAAAGTCCTCAATGCAGATTGGGTTGCGAGCCGACGCCCTTTTCATCGATCATCCGGCCGCGTGCGAAGCGGTCGAGCCGGAAGGCGCGACCCGTTTCATGCGGTTCGTTTTTGGCGATCAGATGAGCGTAGCAGAAGCCGGAAGCGGGCGTGGCCTTGAAGCCGCCGTAACACCAGCCGGCGTTCAGGTAGAGATTGTCGATATGGGTGCGGTCGATGATCGGCGAGCCATCCATACTCATGTCCATCACCCCGCCCCAGGAGCGCAGCACCCGGACGCGCGACAGAGCCGGGATCATCGCGACGCCAGCCTCGGCAACATGTTCGACGGTCGCCAGATTGCCGCGTTGGGCATAGGAATTGTAGCCGTCGATATCGCCGCCGAAGACGAGGCCGCCCTTGTCCGACTGCGAGACGTAGAAATGTCCAGCGCCAAAGGTGACGACATTGTCGATGAAGGGTTTGAGGCCCTCGGAAACAAAGGCCTGGAGCACATGGCTTTCGATCGGCAGTTTCATGTCGACCATATCGGCGACTGTGGTGGAGTTACCCGCTGCTGCCAGCGCCAGCTTGCCGCAACCGATGAAGCCCTGGCTGGTTTCGACGCCCACGACACGGCCGCTTTCGCGGCGGATGCCGGTGACCTCACAATTCTGGATGATATCGACGCCGCGCATATCCGCACCACGGGCAAAGCCCCAGGCTACGGCGTCATGGCGCACGGTGCCGCCGCGCTTCTGCATCAAAGCGCCCTGGATCGGGAAGCGGGCATTGTCGAAATCGAGGAAGGGCAGCATCTGGCGCACCGTGTTGCGGTCCAGCAGGTCGGCATCGACGCCGTGCAGCCGCATGGCATTCCCGCGCCGCGTATAGGCATCGCGTTGTGCGTCGGAGTGAAAGAGGTTGAGTACGCCGCGCTGCGAGACCATGGCGTTGAAGTTGAAATCCTGCTCCAGCCCTTCCCAGAGCTTCATCGACAGTTCGTAGAACGGGTTGTTGCCCTGCAGCAGGTAGTTGGAGCGGATGATCGTTGTGTTGCGACCGACATTACCGGAGCCAATGTAACTCTTTTCCAGCACCGCCACATTGGTGACGCCGAATTCCTTGGCAAGGTAATAGGCCGTGGCAAGGCCATGGCCGCCGCCGCCGATGATGATGACGTCGTAGTGGTTTTTGGGAGCCGGGCTGCGCCATGCGGGCTTCCAGTCCTTGTTGCCGCGCAGGGCATTCAGAAAAACGGAAAAGGCAGAATAGCGCATGGCAATGGGATCCCGGTGAACAGCTGTGATCATGACAGGATTGCATTTCTGCACTTGCAGGAAAGAGACGTTTTAAGTCATGATTGGGACATGGTGTCAGATGACCTGAAAAACGTCCAGAAGATCGGCTTTATCCTCATCCCGGGATTCGCGTTGATGTCCTATGCCTCGGCGGTGGAGCCGTTGCGCGCTGCCAATCTTCTCGCGGGCCGGGATATTTATGCCTTGTCGGCGCATGTTGTCGACGGGGCTGCCGGGATGACGTCTTCGGGCATTCCGGTCCCCGCCACGCCGCTTCCGGGCAGAGGCTCAGGGTTCCACACGGTCTTCGTCTGCGCGGGCGGTACGCCGGTCGACTGGAATGTTCCGGGCGTTCTGACCTGCCTGCGCCAGCTTGCCCGCGACGGCGTGCGCATCGGCGGCATTTCCGGTGGTCCTTACCTGATGGCGGCGGCCGGATTGCTGGCGGATCGCGACTTTACCATACACTGGGAGCATGCTCCTGCGCTGATGGAGGCCTTTCCCGGTCTTCTTCCGCGTCAGGCGCGCTATGTCCTCGACGGCAATCGCATTACGTGTGGCGGTGGCGTGGCGCCGCTCGACATGATGCACGCGTTGATATCGGAGCGCATGGGCTCTGATTTCGCCCGCCGGGTCAGCGACTGGTATCTCCATACCCATGTGGAAAGCTCCGGCGCTCCCCAGCGCGCATCGCTGGCCGAACGTTACGGCGTCAACCATCCGGGCCTGCTTACCGTGCTTGAGAAGATGGAGGCGACAATCGAGGCGCCGCTCGATCGCCAGACCATGGCGGCGTTGGCGGGCCTGTCGCCGCGTCATCTCGACCGGTTGTTTGCGAGCCTGATGGGGTCGTCCTTTCTTCTGGAATACCGCAAGCTCCGGCTCGATCACGCCCGCCGCCTTCTGCAGCAAAGCCCGCTCTCCATTTCGGAAATCGCCTTTGCCACCGGCTTTTCCAGCGCCGGTCATTTCTCCCGCAGCTATCGTGCCGCATTCGGAGAGGCGCCGCGTTTGCAGCGACAAAATGGCAGTGCAGGGCCACGCTGACCGATATTCTTCCCGGTTGAGAAAATTTCACTCTCAGGATAGATTGAATACCTTGCAATCGGGGGTAGCGCCATATGGCGAAGAAGCAGCCAATCATCGATATCGGCCGCGTGACGGATGACGAGAAGCCGGCGCTGAAAGCTGCCTTCCTGCAGGATCCGCATGCGCTGCGGGAACCGAAGGAAAACAATCTCGAAATCGCGATCGGACATGAGGTTCGGGCGTTCCGCAAGAGGCTCGGCATCACCGTCACCGATCTTGCCACCGCCACCGGGATTTCGCTCGGAATGCTATCGAAAATCGAGAACGGCAATATCTCGCCGTCTCTGACCACGCTGCAATCTCTCTCGCGTGCATTAGGCGTGCCGGTCACCGCGTTCTTTCGCCGCTATGAGGAGCCGCGCAACGCCGTGTTCGTCAAGGCGGGCGAAGGTGTCGAACTGGAGCGGCGGGGCACCCGCGCCGGCCACCAGTACAATTTGCTCGGTCATATCGACAACAACACGGCTGGCGTGGTCGTCGAGCCCTATCTGATTACGCTGACGGCGGATTCCGATACGTTCCCCGCTTTCCAGCACGAAGGCATGGAGTTTCTCTATATGCTGGAGGGCGAAGTGGTCTATCGCCACAGCGACCGGCTCTTCACCATGCAGCCCGGCGACAGCCTGTTCTTCGACGCCGATGCGCGCCATGGCCCGGAAGAGCTGGTCAAGCTGCCGATCCGATATCTGTCGATCATTTCGTATCCGCAAACGCGCGGCGGAATCTAAAGCTCACTTCTTTCAGAGAAGGATGGTTGCAGCGCCCAAATCCGGGCCTGCGGCTGCCAATCGCTGATCCAATGTGCATAGGGTCGCCCCATGCTCCATGGCTACGGCCAAATGCAATGCGTCTCCCGACCGCAGATTCAGCGAAAAACGATCGGCCAACCTCGCCGCCGCACGAAAATGAAATGCCGAAATGTCAAAAATGACAAAGGCTTCCGAAATAAGCTGGTTAAAGGCGGCCAGCGATCGGTTGCGTTGATCGAGACCAATTTGGCCTGTTCGCATCTTGATTGACAGGGCGGACGAAAATTCGGTGATCGTCCAGTCACTTGTTGCGAGTTGCTCCGATTGCTGCGCAGCAAGCCATTGCCTCATTCGGGAAGTATTGTCCTCCGACGTCAAGGCTGCCACAAAAACAGAGGTGTCGATATACAACATCAGTGACCAAGCCTGCCTATTTTCAATAGCGATCACTGTCTCGCATCGCACGGATAAAGTCGCCGGCACTGACTTCCTGATATGGTGCGCCTTCCGTCACGGAATTCAGCCAGTCGAGATCAATGGATTTTCGCGGTGAAGAGATGGCCGTCAGTTGTGCGACGGGTTTCCCACGGCGAAGAATTTGCACGGTTTCTCCGGCCTCTGCCTGACTGACAAGTTCGCTGAGATGAGTTTTGGCGTCGGCGAGGTTAACAGTATTCATTGTTGTCTCCTGACCATTTAGTTGGTCATATAGCATTCGGTCGAATTGTTTGCAACGAAACAACATCGATCGGCCGTTTTCTCGACTCAAAAATATTGCCTGATAAGAAAATAACTTTCTTCACAGTTGAAATCCAAAACGGCAGCTGATATCCATCTTTTCATCAACGAAACGAAGGATTGTCCCCATGTGCGGAATTGTCGGATTGTTTTTGAAGGACAAGAGCCTGGAGCCGCAATTGGGTGCCATGCTGTCCGATATGCTTGTTATCATGACCGACCGCGGCCCTGATAGCGCAGGCATCGCCATCTATGGTGCGCCCTCGGAAGGCCGCGCGAAACTGACTGTTCAATCGGCCGACCCGAAGCACGATTTTGCCAGTCTTGAAGTGCTGCTGAAGCCCGTCGACTCTAGCGTGACTGTAGAGCTGAAAAGCACGCACGCGGTCATCGAGACTGATGCTAATAAGGCTACCGCCGTACGCGATCTGCTCGCCCAGGAGCGGAGCGGCATCCGGGTCATGGGCTCGGGCGACAGCGTCGAGATTTATAAGGAAGTCGGGCTGCCGAAGGATGTCGTCTCCCGTTTCGGCATTCGTGCCATGGGCGGAACACACGGCATAGGCCACACCCGCATGGCGACGGAATCGGCCGTCACCACGCTTGGTGCACATCCGTTTTCGACCGGTGCCGATCAGTGCCTGGTGCACAATGGTTCGCTCTCCAACCACAACAACCTGCGCCGCGAACTGGTGCGCGAAGGCATGACCTTCGAGACCCAGAACGACAGCGAAGTTGCCGCCGCCTATCTCACGGCCGAGATGGCCAAGGGCAAGGATCTTGGGCAGGCGCTGACCAGCGCGCTCGATGATCTCGACGGGTTCTTCACCTTCGTCGTCGGCACCAAGTCGGGCTTCGGCGTCGTGCGCGATCCGATCGCCTGCAAGCCGGCCGTGATGGCCGAAACCGATCAGTACATCGCCTTCGGCTCTGAATACCGCGCGCTCGTCAACCTGCCGGGCATCGAGAATGCGCGTGTCTGGGAGCCGGAGCCGGCGACGGTCTATTTCTGGGATCATGAGAAGGCGGCCTAACCGTGGATGTCAGCGTCAAACGAGAAAGTCTGGAAGCGATGCGCGTATTCGATCTTGCCACAATGCCGCTGCGCGAACTGAACAGCGCGCTTCACACCATTGCCCCCGGTGCCAATGATACCAATTTCGAGGTCGTCAATCCGCGCGGCAGTCATGCGGTCGCCGTCGGTATCGATCAGCCGGTGACCGTCGAAGTGCGCGGCAGCGTCGGCTATTATTGTGCCGGCATGAACGACGGTGGCGCCGTCACCGTGCATGGCTCGGCTGGACCCGGTGTCGCCGAGAACATGATGTCGGGAACGGTTGTCATCGAGGGTGATGCCAGCCAGTATGCCGGGGCGACGGGCCGTGGTGGCCTGCTGGTCATCAAGGGCAATGCCGCCTCGCGCTGCGGCATCTCTATGAAGGGTATCGATATCGTCGTTCAGGGCAATATCGGCCACATGTCCGCCTTCATGGGCCAGTCGGGTCATCTGGTGGTGCTCGGCAATGCCGGCGATGCGCTTGGGGATTCGCTCTATGAGGCCAAGCTGTTCGTGCGCGGTGAGGTGAAGAGCCTCGGCGCCGATTGCATACAGAAGGAACTCCGCGCCGAGCATATCGAAAAGCTCGCCGAGTTGCTGGACAAGGCAGGCATTACCGACGTCAAGCCGCAGGAGTTCAAACGCTACGGCTCGGCCCGCACCCTCTACAATTTCAACATCGATAACGCTGATGCGTACTAAGGCAGGGAACCGCACATGAGCTATCACAACCCCTATACCCCGCCGCGCAAGTCAGCGACTTTCGACGATTACACACTGGCAGAAATCCGCCGTGCGGCGGCGACCGGGATCTATGATATTCGCGGCGCTGGCGCCAAGCGCAAGGTTCCGCATTTCGACGATCTCCTGTTCCTCGGCGCCTCGATTTCGCGTTACCCGCTCGAAGGCTATCGCGAGAAATGCGACACATCCGTCGTGCTTGGTGCGCGCCATGCCAAGAAGCCGATCGTTTTGAAGACCCCGATCACCATTGCGGGCATGAGCTTCGGCGCTCTTTCGGGCAATGCCAAGGAAGCGCTGGGACGTGGTGCGACGATTGCCGGAACATCGACCACTACCGGTGACGGTGGCATGACGGACGAGGAACGCGGCCACAGCCAAACGCTGGTCTATCAGTATCTGCCGTCGCGCTACGGCATGAACCCGAAGGATCTGCGCCGTGCCGATGCGATCGAGATCGTCGTCGGCCAGGGTGCCAAGCCCGGCGGCGGCGGCATGCTGCTCGGTCAGAAGATTTCTGATCGCGTCGCCAATATGCGCAACCTGCCCAAGGGCATCGACCAGCGCTCGGCCTGCCGCCACCCCGACTGGACCGGCCCGGACGATCTGGAAATCAAGATCATGGAACTGCGCGAAATCACCGATTGGGAAAAACCGATCTATGTGAAGATTGGTGGCGCGCGGCCCTATTACGATACCGCACTTGCGGTGAAGGCCGGAGCCGATGTGGTCGTGCTCGACGGCATGCAGGGCGGCACGGCGGCAACGCAGGACGTCTTCATCGAGAATGTCGGCATGCCGATCCTCGCCTGCATCCGTCCGGCCGTTCAGGCGTTGCAGGATCTCGGCATGCACCGCAAGGTTCAGTTGATCGTTTCGGGTGGCATCCGTTCGGGAGCAGATGTTGCCAAGGCTTTGGCGCTCGGTGCCGACGCGGTTGCCATCGGAACGGCAGCGCTGGTTGCCATCGGCGATAACGATCCGCACTGGGAAGAGGAATACCAGAACCTCGGCACGACGGCTGGTGCTTACGACGACTGGCACGAAGGCAAGGATCCAGCCGGCATTACCACGCAGGACCCGGAGCTTTCCAAGCGTCTCGATCCCGTCACTGCCGGACGCCGCCTTGCCAACTATCTCAAGGTGATGACGCTTGAAGCCCAGACCATCGCCCGGGCTTGCGGCAAGAATCATCTGCACAATCTGGAACCGGAAGACCTTGTCGCACTGACGCTGGAGGCTTCCGCCATGGCGCAGGTGCCGCTCGCCGGCACCAGCTGGATCCCAGGCAAGGGAGGCTTCTGACCCAAACATACCTTCGGCCGTTGCACGATCTTAAAAGATAGGCAGCGGCCTTTTTACGAAAAAGTGTCTGAATAATCCAAAAGGGGAACACAGTGACACTCGATCTTGCGACTTTCGCCAAGGAAAAAGGCGTCAAATATTTCATGATCAGCTTCACCGACCTGTTCGGTGGCCAGCGGGCAAAGCTCGTTCCGGCTGAAGCGATTGCCGACATGCAGAAGAACGGTGCGGGTTTTGCCGGGTTTGCGACATGGCTCGACCTTACGCCTGCCCATCCAGATCTGTTCGCACTTCCGGATGCCTCCTCCGTCATCCAGCTTCCGTGGAAAAAGGATGTCGCCTGGGTTGCTGCCGATTGCGTCATGGAGGACCAGCCGGTCGATCAGGCGCCGCGCGTCATGCTGAAACGTTTGATCGCAGAAGCGGCCAAGGAAGGCCTTCGCGTCAAGACCGGCGTTGAGCCGGAATTCTTCCTGATTTCGCCGGATGGAGACAAGATTTCCGACGAGTTCGATACCGCCGAAAAGCCCTGTTACGACCAGCAGGCTGTCATGCGCCGCTATGACGTGATCGCCGAAATCTGCGATTACATGCTCGAACTCGGTTGGAAACCCTACCAGAACGACCATGAGGATGCGAACGGCCAGTTCGAAATGAACTGGGAATATGACGACGCGCTGCAGACGGCCGACAAGCACTCGTTCTTCAAGTTCATGGTGAAGACGGTTGCCGAGAAGCACGGCCTTCGCGCCACCTTCATGCCAAAGCCCTTCAAGGGCCTGACCGGCAACGGCTGCCATGCTCATATCTCCGTGTGGGATCTGGAAGGCAGGACCAATGCCTTCGCCGACAAGGAAATGCCATTCGGTCTTTCGGCCCAGGGCAGGACCTTCCTCGGCGGTATCATGAAGCACGCGTCGGCACTCGCCGCGGTGACCAATCCGACGGTCAATTCCTATAAGCGCATCAACGCACCGCGCACCATTTCCGGCGCGACATGGGCGCCGAATACGGTGACGTGGACGGGCAACAACCGCACACACATGGTCCGCGTTCCAGGTCCCGGCCGGTTCGAGTTGCGTTTGCCGGATGGTGCGGTCAATCCGTACCTGCTGCAGGCGATCATCATCGCGGCGGGCCTGAACGGCATCCGGAAAAACGCCGATCCGGGCCGTCACTGGGACATCGACATGTACAAGGAAGGCCACACCGTTACCGGCGCACCGCTCCTGCCCTTGAACCTGCTTGATGCGCTTAGGGAATACGACAAGGATGAGGAACTTAAGGCGACGCTCGGCAAGAGTTTCTCCAGTGCTTACCTGAAACTCAAGCATCAGGAGTGGAATGCCTACGCTTCGCATTTCACCGACTGGGAACGGCAGACGACGCTCGATATCTAAGCGTCAGGCCAAGTTCCAAGATCAGAAGAGACGGCATGGCCTGTTCCTGCTATCCGATGTCGCGAAACGGATGGACGGGCAGGCCAGCGCCGCGCTAGCTTCCGTTCCACGATGCTGGGCCGGGAGGGCCAGCCAAGACCCAAACCGAGAGACTGAGACCGATGAAGAGCTACGTTCTGACCGTATCGTGCAAATCCACCCGTGGCATCGTTGCGGCGATCACCGGTTATCTGGCGGACGAGGGCTGTTACATCACCGACAGCTCGCAGTTCGACGACATGGAGACCGGTCTGTTCTTCATGCGGCTGACGTTCATCAGCCAGGAAGGGGCCTCGCTCGACAAGCTGACGGCCGGTTTCGAGCCGGTCAAGACCCGCTTCGGCATGGTCGCCGATATCCTCGATTCAGAGCACCGCATGAAGGTGCTTCTGATGGTGTCGCGCTTTGGTCATTGCCTGAACGATCTGCTCTACCGCTGGAAGATCGGCGCGCTGCCGATCGAGATCGTCGGCGTCGTTTCCAACCATTTCGAATACCAGAAGGTGGTCGTCAATCACGACATCCCGTTCCACCATATCCCGGTGACCAAGGCCAACAAGCCTCAAGCCGAAGCCCGGATCATGGACGTGGTCGAACAGACCGGCACCGAACTGATCGTGCTGGCCCGTTACATGCAGATCCTGTCGGACCAGATGTGCCAGAAAATGTCGGGCAAGATCATCAACATCCACCACTCGTTCCTGCCATCGTTCAAGGGTGCAAACCCGTACAAGCAGGCCTATGAGCGTGGGGTTAAGCTGATCGGTGCGACGGCGCATTATGTCACCGCCGATCTCGACGAAGGCCCGATCATCGAGCAGGACATTGCCCGTATCACCCATGCGCAGTCGGCCGAGGACTATGTCTCGATTGGCCGCGATGTCGAAAGCCAGGTTCTGGCGCGCGCCGTGCATGCCCATATCCACCACCGCACCTTCATCAACGGCAACCGCACCGTGGTGTTTCCGGCAAGCCCGGGAAGCTATGCCTCCGAGCGCATGGGCTAATCCTCAGCTTTTCCATCGCACGTTTTCACATCCCCGAAAGCCCTGTGCGTTCGGGGATGTTTTGTATGTGCGAGGTGCCCGTTATGGGCGCAGCGGTTCAAACCGGCGGCGCGATTTCGAGCGGTGAGCCGTCGGAGAAGCGGCTGAAGCGGAAGGGCGTGGGATCGACGATCGGGGTGTCGCCGGTAATCAGATCGGCGGCAAGATGCCCGGCGCCTGGGCCAATGCCGAAACCATGACCGGAAAATCCTGTGGCGATGACCAGGCCGGGGTTATCGTCAAGTGTTGAAATGATCGGCACTGCGTCCGGTGTCACGTCGATCATGCCGGCCCAGATCTGCTCGACTTTCGCCGCCCGCAGGGCAGGCAGGGCTTCGGCCGCCGCCTGAAGTGCCATGAGTGCAGATTTTGCATCGGGTTTCGGATCGAGAACCCGGTGCCTTTCGAATGCGCCCGCACGGTCGAGCGGTACCGCGAATATTTCGAACAGTTCATTCCAGCTTTGCGCACTCAGACCCAGCTGGACCGCTTCGCCCTCGGCCTTTCGCGCGGGCTGAAAATCCCGGAAAAAAGCAAAACTGTCCGGCACCAGCGGGTGCATATTGATGCCGCCATTGGCGATAGTGTAACCGCCGTCGAGGCACTTCCGATAGGCATAACTTCCTGTGGCACCGGCGCCTTCAGGACCTCCGGGCAGTGGGCCGGTCCGCAGGACCGAGTTGCGGACTTTCAGCTGCGGTAACCGGATATCGAGCCCCTTGCAGAACAGACGCGACCATGCGCCGCCAGCAAGCACGACAGCGGATGTTTCGATGCGGCCTTTTTCGGTGATGACAGCGCTGATGCGGCCGCCACTTTTCTCGATGCCGCGTACGGCGCAAGCCGTCACGATGCGGGCGCCGGCCCGGCGGGCTCCAGCTGCGATGGCCGGTACCGCCTTTTGCGGCTCGGCGCGGGCATCGCTTGGCGTGTAGAGCGCGCCCTTGTAGCGCACTGCTGCACCCGGCATGAGCGTTGCCGTTTCGTCTGGACCGATCTGGCGTGTGTCGAGGCCGTGTGCCTGAGCAAGTTTCAGCCATCGATCCCTATTGGCGATGTCCGTTTCGTTTTCTGAAATATAGAAAATGCCGGAGCGGCGAAAGCCGGTCCTGCCGCCGACGCGTGTATCCAGCCCGTCCCAGATTTTCAGAGCTTCAATTGCCAGCGGAATTTCGCGCCGGTCGCGGCCCATGACGCGGACCCAGCCCCAGTTACGGCTGGATTGCTCGCCGCCGAGCACGCCCTTTTCGCAGAGCACGACATCGACGCCGCGTTCGGCCAGAAACAGCGCCGTGCTCACGCCGATAATGCCGCCGCCGATGACAACGACGTCGGCTTTCTTGGGAAGGGTGTGGTCGGTTTCGGTGTGGTCGAGAGTGGGGCCGGGCATGGGCAATCAGTTCCGAGCATCAAAGAAATATGTCTTCGGTTTGCACGGTAAATCGCTGCTGTTCAAGTCGCAAAGACTGGCCGGGGCGCCGGTTTCGTACGCGCCGTCAGGCCGGTAGGGAGAAGGCGTCGCTTTCACCTTCGATCAGGTCTTCCCGCCAGACTTTGCGAAGTTCGGCATCCGGATAAAAATGACGAAAGGCCGGCATGGTCGCGAGAAGCGCTTCCGCAAGCGCGATACCGAGATCACGCCGCGACAGCGCAAAGCCGGTGAGGCTTGGCGAGAGAAAATGCGATTGCGGGCTGTGGCGGCCGATAATAGCAATGTCGCGTCCCGGCTTCACACCGGCTTCGTTGAGACCGCGATAAAGGCCGATGGCTATGGTCTCGTTGACCAGCAGGATCGCCGTTGGCCGATCTTTCTTGGCGAGCAATTGCTGTGCGATCTGGTAGCCGCCTGCCTCGTTCGGCGTCGATCTGAACACAAGATCCAGGTCGAGAGACAATCCATGTGCGGCCAATGCCTCCGCACTTTGATCAACGAAGAGATGGCCAAGGTTGACGTCGTCATGCGGCCGCGTCACGGCGATCCGCCGGTGGCCTTTGGCGACAAGCCTGTCGATCGAGGTCTGCGCCATGCCTTCGAAATCGAGGTCGAGCCAGGGTTGGCCGACATCTGTCAGGCTGCGCCCCAGCGTGGCGAAGGGGATCTTGCGCTTGGCGAGGAATTCGAAGCGCGGGTCGTGGCGTTGGGTTGATGACAGGATCAACGCGTCGGCAAACCCGCGAGCGACCACGCGCCGGAGGTAGTCGTCCGGGTCCTCTTCGGATGAGCAAAGGAGCGCGACCAGATCGAGATGATGGCGGGCAAACACCGTCTGGACGCCATCGAAAACGCTCATAAAGAAAGTATCGCCCTGGCCGGTGATCTCGGTGCCGGTCTGCATCATGAAGCCGATGATGTTGGTAGTGCCCTGGCGCAGGCTTCGGCCGGACTGGTTGGGCACGTAGCCGAGTTCGGCAGCGGCCTCGAGTACCCGTTTACGGGTTTCCTCGTTGACGTCGGGACGGCCGTTCAGCGCCCGCGACACGGTTCCGATGGAGATATCCAGATGTTGCGCAAGCCTGCGTATGCCTGTCATTCCAGCCGCTTCCAAGGTGTGATTTCGGTCTCCCGATGTCCATCTCTTGACACGTTTCAAAAATCGATCATAGTACCGTAAACGTTTACGGTGATCGAAAAGGAGCGAAAACCGTAGATTTGGAGGAGGAGATTCCATTTTGCGTGCAGTTTTGTGCGGGTGCGGAGCTATGGCCAAGGGCTGGCTCAAGGCGATCGCGAATACCCCTGAAATACGGTCATCCGTCGAGGTCGTCGGGCTGGTTGACGTTAATCCGGCGGCAGCGAAGGCCCTTGCCGACGAGTTCGGTTTGGGGGATGCCATTATCGGTTCGGACCTCGATGAGGTGCTGGAAAAGGCCTCGGCCGAGATCGTCTTCGACGTGGTCATTCCATCGGCGCGTCACAGCGTTGTTGCAACCGCCCTGGCGCGTGGATGCCATGTGCTCAGCGAAAAGCCGATGGCATCTTCCATCGAAGAAGGCCGTTCGCTGATTGCGCAGGCTGAAGCCGCCGGAAAAATCCATGCCATCGTCCAGAACCGCAGGTTCATCTCCGGCATCCGGCGGATCCGGCGTCTTGTCGAAAGCGGGGTGCTTGGCGAATTGACAGCGATCCATTGCGATTTCTTCATCGGCGCGCATTTCGGTGGATTCCGTGAAGAGATGGACAATGTGCTGTTGCTCGACATGGCCATCCACACATTCGACGCTGCCCGCTTCGTCGCGGGCGAGGTGCCGGTCGCCGTCTATTGCCACCAAAGCAATCCGCGTGGCTCCTGGTATGCCCATGGCGCAGCCGCCAATGCGATCTTCGAATTTTCCGGCGATGTGACCTTCACCTACCGCGGCTCGTGGTGCGCGGAGGGGGCCAATACCAGCTGGGAAAGCCAGTGGCGGATCATTGGCACCAAGGGCACGCTGCTCTGGGATGGTGCCGACAGTTTCCAGACCGGCGTGGTTGCCGGTTCGGAAGGCTTTTTCCGCCCGATCGAAACCATCGATGTCCCGCAGCCGGCAAACGAGGCGCAGACCCATGGTCATGCCAGCGTCATCGCCGATTTTCTGAAGGCCATTCAAACTGGCACCAAGCCGGAGACGGTCAGCAACGACAATATCAGCAGCCTTGCCATGGTGTTTGCGGCGATCGAGAGCGCCCGCACCAAGCAACGCGTGACTCTATGAACAGGACAGTCTCATGAGCAACCCGGCAAAAGCCATTCGCATCGGCACCATGATTAGCGCATCCGCAGGCAAGGCTGCAGAGCGTATCGGCAAAGTGGCAGACATGGGCTTCGAGAGCTTCGAACCCTTCTTCTGGCAGACGACCAACGGGCAAAACCTCAAGGAACTCGGCAAACGCTGCGTCGAGGCAATTGGTGACCGCGACATCACGATTTCGACGCTCGGCATGTTCGGCAACCCGCTGGAGACGACCGACATCGACCGCGATACGCTGCAGGGCTGGAAGGACTGCATCGACAACGCGCACCATTTCGGCGCCACCTGCGTTGCTGGCTTTACCGGCCGTATCCGCAACAAACCGCTGACCGACAGCTTGCCGCGTTACAAGGAGATCTGGAGCGAACTTGCCAAGCGGGCGGCCGATAAGGGCGTGAAGATTGCGTTTGAAAACTGTGCCATGGATGGCAACTGGGCGACTGGTGATTGGAATATTGCCCATAATCCGGATGCCTGGGAGCTGATGTTCAACGAGACACCGGATGACAATATCGGGCTCGAATGGGAGCCGTGCCACCAGATGGTCTATCTCATCGACCCGCTGCCGCAGATCCGCAAATGGGCGAAAAAGATCTTCCACGTACACGGCAAGGACGCGACGATCCGCTGGGACGTCATCCGCGAGCACGGGATTTTCGGCAAGGAAAAGTTCGTGTTCATGCGTACGCCGGGCTTTGGCGATACCAACTGGACCGATGTGATCTCCGAACTGCGTCTGGCCGGATGGTCCGGCTCGATCGACATCGAAGGCTGGCATGATCCGGTCTATCGCGATGCGCTGGAGATGACCGGACAGGTTCATGGTTTGAATTACCTGAAGGCTTGCCGGGGCGGCGATTTCGTCGTCGATCCCGCCTGATTGACCGGGCCGGCCCGATCAGTCGGACCGGCGCGACAGACTGGAATGGACTGAAGAAGGCCGGCATGGAGGATGACGGCCGACAGGATAACCACAAGGAGGAAAATTATGGGTATCCGCAACTATGCAGTCATTGGTGCGCTGGCGCTTGCAGGCGTTTCGATGTTCGGTCTTTCCGCCAAGGCGGAAGATGTGAAGCTCACCGTCTGGTCGCTCGACCGCGACATTCAGCCGGCACCGCATCTGGTGGCCGATTTCAACAAGCTCAACAACGGCATCCAGATCGAGTATCGCCAGATCCAGTTCGACGATGTGGTCAGCGAGGCGATGCGCGCCTATTCGACCGGCCAGGCGCCGGATATCATCGCCATCGACAATCCCGAACATGCGCTGTTTTCATCGCGCGGCGCCTTCCTCGATCTCACCGACATGATTTCGAAATCCACGGTGATCAAGCCGGATAACTATTTCCCCGGCCCGCTGAAATCGGTCGAGTGGGACGGCAAATATTATGGCGTGCCGAAAGCGACAAATACCATTGCGCTTTACTACAACAAGGACATGTTCAAGGCGAAGGGTCTCGATCCGAACAAGCCGCCGCAGACCTGGGACGAGCTGGTCGAGGACGCGCGCAAGCTGACCGATCCGGTTGCCAACGTCTATGGTCTCGCTTTTTCTGCCAAGGCTAACGAGGAAGGCACTTTCCAGTTCCTGCCCTGGGCGCAGATGGGTGGTGGCAGCTATGAGAACATCAATTCCGAAGGGGCTGTGAAGGCGCTGACGGTCTGGAAGACGATCATGGACGAGAAGCTGGCCTCGCCAGATACGCTGACCCGCGGCCAGTGGGATTCGACCGGCACGTTCAATTCCGGCAATGCCGCCATGGTGATTTCCGGTCCGTGGGAACTCGACCGCATGTCGCAGGAAGCCAAATTCGACTGGGGCGTGACGCTGCTGCCGGTTCCACAGGAAGGTGCTGAACGCTCCTCTGCCATGGGCGATTTCAACTGGGCGATCTTCGCCTCGACCAAGCACCCGGAAGAAGCCTTCAAGGCGCTCGAATATTTTGCCTCGCAGGACGACAAGATGTTCAAGAACTACGGTCAGCTTCCGGCCCGTTCCGACATCGCGATCCCGGAAACCGGTCAGGCGCTCAAGGATGCCGGGCTCAAGGTATTCCTCGAGCAGCTGAAATACGCCAAACCACGCGGCCCGCATCCGGAATGGCCGAAGATCTCCAAGGCGATCCAGGATGCGATCCAGGCCGCGCTAACCGGCCAGTCGAGCCCGAAGGACGCGCTTGATCAGGCGGCCGAGAAGATCAAGGCTGTATTGGGCTGAACCTCTCCTCCACCGGATGGCTGTTGATCGGCCCTCCATCATTTCCTCCCGGAAGGGGTTGTCTCCCGCATCAATGCGTTAGGCAGCCCCGTTCGGAGCATCGGAGGCCCCATGAAGAGGCTGCTTTCCAGTATCAGGGATGGCAACGGTTTCGATATCGTACTCGTCGCTTTTCCGCTCGGTTTTCTGTTCCTGATGGCGGGTCTGCCGCTGCTCTACAATATCCTGATGAGCTTTCAGGAAGTCGACATGTTTAGCCTCGGCACGTTGCTGCGGCCCTTCGTCGGCTTCAAGAATTATCAGGACCTGTTCGCTCAACCCGAGACATGGCCGATCCTTGGCAATACGGCGATCTTCGTCATCGGCTCGATCGCCGGGCAGTTCCTGATCGGCTTCGGACTGGCGCTGTTTTTCTGGGTGAATTTTCCCGGTGCCTCGTGGTTGCGCGGCCTGTTTCTCGTCTCTTGGGTGATGCCTGGTCTCGTTGTCGGCGCGATCTGGAATTGGATCCTGTCGGGCGACTTCGGTGTGCTGAATTTCATGCTGCGGGAAACCGGCATTATCAGCGGCAATATCTTCTGGCGCTCCGATCCGAACTATTCGCTCTATGCCGTCATCATGGCCAATGTCTGGCTGGGCACGGCCTTCAACATGATCTTGCTGTCGGTTGGTCTGGCGAGCATTCCCGGCGATCTCTATGAGGCTGCCGAACTCGATGGCGCCAACGCCTGGCAGCGCTTCTGGACGATCACACTGCCGATGATGCGCTCGACCATCGGCGCCATCATTTCACTCGGCCTGATCTTCACGCTGCAGCAGTTCGACCTCTTTGCCGCGATCACCTCTGGCGGGCCGAACAATTCGTCCAATGTCACGCAATACTGGGCCTGGGACCTGTCCTTCCGGCAATATGATTTTGCCAAGGGCGCGACGATCTCGGTCATCATGATTGTCTTCGTGATGTTCGCCTCGGTCGTTTATGTCCGCTCCACACGCCATGAGGTGCGCGGATGACCGACACCAACCGCAATCGCCTGATGCTGGTGATCGCCATCCTCATGGCGGCGATCTATCTGTTTCCGCTGTACTGGATGTTTATCACCGCGCTGAAAAGCGGCTCGGAGATGTTCGCGACGCCGCCGAGCTTCTGGCCGTCGGAACCGCAATGGGGAACCTATACCTTTGTCTGGGAAAGCCGGGGCATGGGCCGCTACCTCTGGAACTCGCTGATCATTGCCTTCGGCTCGGTCACGCTGATCACCGTGCTCGGCGTCGGCTGCGCCTATGTTCTGGCGCGCTATCGCAATGTCTGGGTGGATATCGGGCTGTTCCTGATCCTGATGCTGCAGGTCCTGCCGGCTTCGCTGATGATCACGCCGATCTTCGTCGGCTTCTCGCAACTCGGCATGCTGAACTATCCGCGTCTGGCAGTGATCATCGCCATCGCCGCGAAAAGCATGCCGTTCTTCGTTGTGCTTGTGCGCGCCACCTTCATGGCCGTACCGCAAGAGCTGGAGGAGGCGGCTTTGGTTGATGGCAATTCGCGCGTCGGCGCCTTCTTCAACATCGTGCTGCCGCTCGCCCGCAACGGTATCCTCGTCAGCGCCATCCTCATCTTCATGCAGGCCTTCGGAGAGTTCGTCTATTCGAAGTCGATCATCCAGGCGGTGGAGCTGCAGCCCGCCAGCGTTGGCCTCAATTCGTTCATGGGGCCGAACACCAACGAATGGAACAACATCATGGCCTATGCCACGATTTACGTGACCCCCATTCTCGCCATCTTCGTGCTGCTGCAGCGGCGCATCGTCTCCGGCCTTACTTCGGGAGCCATCAAATGACCAAGCAGATCGAGCTCTCGGGCGTCAATAAATACTACGGCGCATTCCACGCGTTGAAGAACATCGAGCTCAGCATCGAGAAAGGCAGTTTCGTCGCTCTCGTCGGCCCGTCCGGCTGCGGCAAGTCCACGCTGCTGCGATCGCTGGCCGGGCTTGAAAGCATCTCGACCGGCGACCTGAAGATCGCCGGCGAGTTGATGAACAACGTGCCGCCGCGCAAGCGCGATATCGCCATGGTGTTTCAGTCCTATGCGCTCTATCCGCATATGACGGTGGAGCAGAATCTTACCTACAGCCTGCGCATTCGCGGTGTTCCAAAGGCCGAAGCAAAGAAGGCGGCGGAGGAGGTGGCAGCGACCACAGGCCTCTCGCAGTTGCTCGGCCGCTATCCGCGCGAACTCTCCGGCGGCCAGCGCCAGCGTGTCGCCATGAGCCGGGCGATCATCCGTCATCCGAAAGCGTTCCTGTTCGACGAACCGTTGTCCAATCTTGATGCGGCGCTACGTGTCCATATGCGCAAGGAAATCCGCACGCTGCATGACCGGCTGGGCGCGACATCCGTCTATGTGACGCATGACCAGATCGAGGCGATGACCATGGCCGATCATGTCGTGGTCATGAAGGATGGCGTCATCGAGCAGCAGGGCGCGCCGCTGGAGCTCTACGATCGGCCGGCTAACAGGTTCGTTGCCGGTTTCATTGGCTCACCGGCGATGAATTTCGTGCCTGCGGTGGTCGGCGAGGATGGCCGGTCGCTGACGGTCGATGTCGGCGAAAAGCAGACCATCATTCTCGACCGTCAGCTGCAGCCCGGGCGCAAGGTGACGGCGGGTCTGAGGCCCGAACACCTGCATTTCGTCGATCCCGGGCAAGGCGTTTTCCGCCTGCCTGTCGGTGTCGTCGAAAGCACCGGCTCGGCGACCTACATCACCACGTCTACAGCCGCGGAGGTGACGATCGTTGAAACGTCGCGCAGGGCGGTCAGAACGGGCGATATCATTGATGTGTCGATCCGTCCGGCTGATGTGCATGTTTTTGATAGTGAAAGCGGATTGAGAATTTGAGGGCGGTCACTCTGGAATGACGGCTGCGCTATACATCGGCGGGCGGGCGCGATAGTCTTCTATCGATCCAGCCAGGGCGCGCAGAACCGCATGACACAGACCGAATCCAACAACCTCCATCCCGTTTTGCGGGTCGATTTCCCCCATGCGGAACGATTGGGCCGCGGCAAGATCGAGCTGCTCGAACATATCCGCGAAACCGGATCAATCTCGGCTGCGGGCCGTGCCATGGACATGTCCTACCGTCGAGCCTGGCTTCTGGTCAGTGCGCTCAACAGCATGTTCAGGCAGGAGGTGGTTGAATCGCAGCGCGGTGGAAAACAGGGCGGAGGCGCGGTTTTGACACCGTTCGGCGAGGAGCTGATCCGTCAATTTCGCGCGATGGAGGAAAAGGCACAGGTTGCGCTGGCATCGGAACTGGCCTGGCTGCAGGGCAATCTCAGTGCAAGCGCTCCGGCGATCACAGATCCAGAGCCACACTCTTGATGATTGCGTGAACAGTCTTTCCGGCATGCAGCCCGAGCATGCCGCGCGACAGGGACGTCACCCGCGAAACGATCGTCACGCCGCCGCAATCGAGGCGGACATCCACCATACCCTGCGCCGGCTCGCCGATCTCGATGATCGTTGCGGGCAGAATGTTGAGTGCACTCAGTCCCTCTGGGCGGCTGGTCGCCAGCATCACGTCGCGCGCGGCGATCTGCAACCTGACGCTCTTGCCGATGGGCGCATTCAGGTTCGCCACGCGGATCTCGGCTTTGCCGGCACGGATGACCGTGATCTGATGCTCTGTGTCCGTCGCCTCGACGATGCCATCGATGACTGCCCCGGCTTCCCGTCGGCTGATCGTCGAAGAGGGTTGGCTGAGGATGGTGGCAGCGTCTCCGGATGCGCTGATGCGGCCATTTTCCAGAATGATGACCTTTGTCGCCAGCCGGGCGACTTCAGCGACCGAGTGACTGACATAGATGATCGGGATGTCCGCCTCGTCACGCAACCGCTCCAGATAGGGCAGGATTTCTGCCTTGCGCTCCTCGTCGAGCGCGGCCATGGGCTCGTCCATCAGCAGAAGGCGCGGGTTGGACAGCAGCGCCCTGCCGATGGCGATGCGCTGCTTTTCGCCGCCGGAAAGATTGGCCGGTGCACGGTCCAGCAATGCACCGACGCCGAGCAGATCGACGATCCGATTGAAATCCGCTCCGCCATGGCGGCGGCGGGCAAACCATTGGCCATAGCCGAGATTTCGCCGCACACTTAGATGCGGGAAGAGCCGCGCTTCCTGAAAGACATAGCCGAAACGGCGTCTGTGCGCGGGCACGAAAACGCTGGTGTCACCGTCGAAAAGCACATCGCCATTGAAGGCTAGCCGCCCGCTCGCGGGCCGCATCAGCCCGGCAATGATATTGATCAGCGATGTCTTGCCGGAGCCCGAGCGGCCGAAGAGAGCGGTTACGCCCTTGTCTGCGGAGAATGCCGCGTCAACGGAAAATGCGCCAAGCCGATGGCGGATATCGACCTCAAGACTCATGTGGCATCCATTTTCTTCGCAGCAAGGTTTGCGAGGATCTCCGACACGATCAGCGCGGCCATGGAAATGACGATGGAAATCAGGGTCAGGCGAAACGCACCGGCGTCGCCTCCGGGAACCTGAGTAAAGGTGTAGATCGCCGCAGACAGCGTCTGGGTTTCGCCGGGAATGTTGGAAACGAACGTAATCGTCGCGCCGAATTCGCCCATCGCCTTTGCAAAGGCAAGCACCATGCCGGCGATGACGCCCGGCAGAACCAGCGGCAGTGTGACAGTGAGGAAGACCCAGATCGGCCCGGCGCCCAGTGTCGATGCCGCCTGTTCCAGCCGGCGGTCCACGGCTTCGATCGACAGGCGGATGCTGCGGACCATCAACGGGAAAGCCATCACTGCGCAGGCAAGAGCAGCACCGGTCCAGCGGAAGGATAAGACGATGCCGGTATATTCGGCCAGAAATGCACCGATCGGGCCGCGTTTGCCAAAGAGGATCAGAAGGAGAAAGCCGGTGACGACCGGTGGCAGGATCAGGGGAAGGTGAACCACGCCGTTGAGGATGGATTTTCCCCAGAAGCGGCCGCGCGCCAAAAGCATGGCGATGGCGATGGCGAAGGGCAGGCTGACGATCATCGCGACGAAGGATATGCGCAGGCTGAGGCGGATTGCCGTCCATTCCGCGTCGCTTAAAGCCAACCAGTCCAAATGTGTATGCTCCGTCCCCGATGACCAGACGATATGCGCTCCATCCATCTGCGGATAGAGCGCATGGCCGTCATATTTCAGGGTAATCCTAGTTCAGGCCGATCTTACTTCAGGCCCACCCTACTTCAGGATGGTGAAACCCTGAGCTTCGAACAGAGCGGCCGCCTTGGCAGATTTGACGAAGTCGACATAGGCGGCTGCGTCCGGGTTCTTGCTGTCGGCAGTGATCGCGATCGGGTAGACGATCGGCGGATGGCTGTCTTCCGGGAAGGTGCCGGCAACCGTCACACCCTTATCGGCGGCTGCATCCGTCTGGTAGACGATGCCATAAGGAGCCTCGCCCTTGGAGACGAGCAGAAGCGCTGCGCGGACGTTTTCAGCACCAGCCACATTCTTTTCGACCGACGACCAGATCCCGAGCTTTTCAAGCGCAGCCTTGCCGTACTTGCCGGCCGGAACGGAATCGACGGCGCCCATCGCTAGCTTCTCGTCGCCGAGCAATGCCTTCAGATCAAGCCCTTGTTTGATATCGACCGGAGCAGCATCCTTTTTGCCGGTGACCAGCACGATGCGGTTGCCGAGCAAGTTGGCGCGGGTGTCGTCCTTGATCAGCTTCTTTTCTGCAACGTAGTCCATCCAGGCAAGGTCAGCGGAGATGAAGACGTCGGCCGGTGCGCCGGACTCGATTTGCTTGGCAAGGGCCGAGCTCGCCGCATAGGAAACGGTGGTTTCCTTGCCAGCTTCCTTCTGCCATTCGGCATTGACGGCATCGAGCGCGTTCTTGAGGCTTGCCGCAGCAAAGACGGTGACCTTTTCGGCTGCGAGCGCCGGCTGGGCGAGCGATGCGCCGCCGATCCAGAGTGCGACGGCGGCAGTTCCGAAAAATTTCAGCAAGGTTCGACGTTCAGTGCGCATGCGGTTCCCCCATTCGGTTTCGAGATATCCCTTTAGATATAACGGCGTAGAAAAAATTGGCCAGCGTTATATTGATCAAAATATATTGAAACTCATTCGCGCCCGCCTGCGGCTTGCCGCTTGTCATCGACGGGCGTGACGTTAAATTCGTCGGCGCAAGATTGACTGGAATGGACAGGGCAGGAAACGGGATGGAATCGACGGTGAAGATCGAGGAGAGCTGGAAAGCAGCTTTGACCGCGGAATTTTCCAGCCCCTATATGGCCGATCTGAAGACGTTCCTGCTGGAGGAGAGAAACAGCGGAAAGCAGATTTTCCCCAAGGGGCCTGAGTATTTTCGCGCATTGGATCTCACGCCGCTCGACAAGGTGCGCGTCGTCATTCTCGGACAGGACCCTTATCATGGCGAGGGACAGGCGCATGGGCTGTCGTTCAGCGTCAAGCCGGGCGTGCGCTCGCCGCCGTCCTTGGTGAACATCTATAAGGAGTTGCAAGGCGACCTCGGCATTCCTCCGGCCCGCCACGGTTTTCTTGAAAGCTGGGCGCAGCAAGGGGTCCTGCTGCTGAACAGCGTGCTGACCGTGGAGCGGGCGATGGCGGCATCGCATCAGGGCAAAGGCTGGGAGAAGTTTACCGACGCGATTATCCGTGCCGTGAACGATCAGGAGCATCCCGTCGTCTTCATCCTCTGGGGCGCCTATGCGCAGAAGAAGGCGGCTTTTGTAGACCAGTCACGCCATCTGGTGATCCGGTCACCGCATCCGTCGCCGCTTTCTGCCCATAACGGCTTTTTCGGTACCAAACCCTTTTCCAAGGCAAACGACTTTCTCGTTTCGAAGGGGCGCGAGCCTATCGACTGGGCGTTGCCTGCCAATCCGGAAATGCCGGCTTAAGTCAGCGTCTGGGATGATGGCGGTTCGGGTTTCTTGGCATTGCGCCGGGCAACGACGCTTTCACGCCAGACGGTGAAAATGCCCGCGCAGACAACGATCACTGATCCCAGGATCATGTTGAGGTTCAGCGTTTCCCCGAAGACGGAGACGCCGATGATCGAGGCGAAGACCAGTTGCAGATAGGTCAGCGGTTGGACTTCCGATGCGTCGAGCAGTTCGTAAGCCTTGATCAGAAAGAAATGGCTGGTCGTTCCGGTGATGCACAAAAGCAGCATCCAGGCCCAGTCCTGCGGTGCAAGCGCTGTCCAGTAGAATGGCCCGACAAGAGTGATCGCAATGGCACCGGCAACGCCGGTGTAGAAAAAACTCGTGATCGCGTTGTCGTCGCGGCTCACCAACCGCGTCGAGATCACGTAGATTGCAAAGATCAGCGCCGATGAAATCGGGATCAGGAAATTGATGTCGAAGCTGCTGTCATCCGGCTTCAGGATCAACAGTACGCCGAGCAACCCGACCATGATCGCCGACCAGCGCCGCCAGCCGACACGCTCGCCGAGTAATGGCATGGAGAGAAGCGCCACGAAAAGTGGTCCCGAAGAAAAGATCGCCTGCGAATGGGCAAGGCCCACCCGCGAGAACGAGAAGATGACGATGACGATCTGCACCACGAGCAGGATGCCGCGCAGGATCTGCAGGACCGGACGTTTCGTTCTTGCTGTGATCGCCAGGCCACCGCGCGAACGGGCTGCTAGCGCGATGGCGAACGCGGCAAAGGCCCAGTACCGGATCATGGTGATGAAGACTGGCGGGTAGAGGCTGCCCAGATGCTTGGAAATCGCGTCCTGTATCGAGAAGATGACAAGGGCAAGCAGGACGAAGATATAGCCGGTGCGCTTCGAGGTCATGACATCGGTCATACACCGGCTCTACCGGAAGCGGCCACGCGATTTTTGCGACGCGGCAATGTTTGTTTCAAACCGGCGTTTTCCGGCAACACGGCCCTGCAGAGCAAGGCCGTGTTGCTTGTCTGGATCAGTCCTCGCGGAACGTATGCTGTATCTGTTCTGTCAGCGGTTTTGCGAGATACGAAATCACGGTGCGATCGGCGATCTTGACGAAGACCTCGGCCGGCATGCCGGGGTACAGGGTCAACCCCTTCAGGCCCTTCAGGCTCTCGGGCTTCGGCTTGATGCGCAGCGGATAGTAGGTCATGCCGGTGCGCTGGTCGGTCACGAGGTCGGGCGCAACGGTGACAACCTCCGCCTCGACAATCGGCGTGGTGCGCTGGTTGAAGGCACTGAAGCGAACTTCAACCGGCTGGCCCACGCGGATCTGGTCGATATCATGCGTGGCAATCTTCGCTTCGATTGTCAGGCCATCGGCGCCGGGGACGACGAGCATCAAGACTTCGCCAGGGTTGATGACGCCGTTCACCGTGTGGACTGCCAACTGATAGATTCGGCCGTCCAGCGGCGCACGAATGTCAGTGCGCTTCAGTTGGTCCATGGCGGCGACGCGGCGGTCTTCGTATTCGGCGATCTTGCCTTCGACGTCCGTCAGTTCCTTGGCATTCTCGGTGCGGCGGTCTTCGTCGAGCTGCAGGATCTGCAGGTCGATCTCGCTCGACTTGCCGGCAGCCTGTGCACGGGCCGCAATGCGGGCGCCGCGGTCGCCTTCAAGCTGGGCGCGGTCGCGTTTCAGCTCGGTCAGCCGCTGCATGGAGACGAGGCCCTTGCCGTACAGCTTGTCGAGACCCGTCAGTTCTTCACCGATCAGCTTTAGCGCATCTTCGATGCCAGTCAGCTGAACCGTCAGGCCCTTGGTCTCATCCACGAGCTGGTCCTTGCGCGATGCGAGCTGGCTTTTCATGCCGACGAGTGCATTCTTGCGGCTGATAAACAGCTTGCGTTCGCTTTGTTCCAGAACCTCGCCGGGCGTACTGGTCCCGGATATCAGCTGGCTGAGATCTTCCGGGATGGTGAAATCGTCTGATCCGAGCTGTTCGGCAAGCAGGCGGGCCCTGCGCGCATAAAGCTGTGCCAACGTGTTCTGTACGATCGACAAGTTGGCGCGCACGGTCGTGCCGTCGAGCTTGATGAGGATCTGGCCGGCCTTGACGCTATCGCCTTCCTTGACCAGCACGTCTTCAACGATGCCGCCGGTCAAGTGCTGGATCTTCTTGACGTTGTTCTCGACGACGACGGTACCGCTCGCGACAATCGCGCTCGACAGCTCGGTGGTCATCGCCCAGCCGCCGACGCCGACGACGAGTGCGAGGCCGAGGACCGTTACTGCGGTGATATGCCGGCCGAGCGACCGGTGCGAGCTTGATGGTTTTGCTATATCGGTCATGATGCGGACTCCTGTCCTTCACCCACGACTTTCAGCGATCCGTGGCTTGCAATTTGCGGCTTGCGGTTATCCTTGCGAAGAATCTGCGCAAGGATTTCGTCTTTCGGTCCAAAGGCCTGCATCCGTCCCTCGTTCATCATCAGAACCATGTCGACGGCGGAGAGCGCACTTGGTCTGTGGGCAATCACCACGACGATACCGCGGCGTGCCCGTACACTCATGATCGCTTCGCTGAGCGCCTGTTCGCCCTCAGCATCCAGATTGGAGTTGGGTTCGTCGAGCACAACGAGGAAGGGCTCACCATACAACGCGCGGGCGAGAGCGACGCGCTGGCGCTGGCCGGCGGAAAGTGCTGCGCCACCTTCGCCAATCTCGGTCTCATAGCCGTTAGGCAGCTTGAGAATAAGGTCATGGACGCGGGCGGCCCTGGCGGCGGAAACGATAGCGTCCGGCGAGGGGTTTTCGGTCAGGCGGGCAATATTCTGCGCCACGGTGCCGGCGAAAAGTTCGACATCCTGGGGCAGATAGCCGATGTGCTGGCCCAGCCTGTCGGTGTCCCATTGATCGAGCGCTGCACCGTCGAGGCGTACAGCGCCGCGAAAGGCGGGCCAGATGCCGATGAGGGCGCGCGCAAGCGAGGACTTGCCGGAGGCGCTGGGGCCGATGATGCCGAGCGCACTGCCAGCTCTCATGGTGAAGTTCACTTCAGCGAAGGTCAGGCGTTGCGCGCCGGGAGGCCCGCCCGCAAGGCTTTCCGCGCTCAGCTTCTCCTTCGGTATCGGCAGTTCTAGTGGCGCCTCGCGTTCCGGCAGCGCAGTGAGCAGCTCCTTCAGGCGCTGCCAGCTCTGGCGGCAGGAAACATAGCCGCGCCAGTTGCCGATCGCCAATTCCACCGGTGCCAAGGCCCGCGCTGTGAGGATCGAACCGGCGATGATGACGCCCGGCGACGCCATGCCCTCAATGACGAGAACCGCGCCGGTTGCGAGAACGGCGGATTGCAGCGCCATGCGGAACACCTTGGACAGAGCACCAAAACCGTTTCCGACGTCGGATGTCTCGCGGTTGTGTTCACGGTAGGTGTCGTTGCGCTGTTCCCAGAGTTGCGACATGCGTCCCATCATACCCATGGCCTGCATGACCTCGGCATTGCGCTGGGAGGACTGGGCGAAAGCGCTGCGAAGGTTGCCCGCTTCCGAGGCCTTTCTCGATGGCCCTTGCGTACCGCGGTTGGTCAGGAATGTCAGGGCGATGAGGATGATAGATCCGATGATGGTAACGATGCCGATCATCGGATGGAAGAGGAAGCAGATGCCGATATAGAACGGTAGCCAGGGCAAGTCGAAGAAGGCTGCGGGGCCAGTGCCGGACAGGAAGGAACGAACCTGATCGAAATCGCGCAAGGCCTGCAGGCCGTCGCCCTGGGTGCGCAGTTTCAACGGAGCCTGAACCACGGCACGATAAATCCGCGCGCTCATGGCTTCGTCCAAAGCCCCGGCAACGCGTACGAGCATACGGCCGCGCACCATCTCGAAAGCGCCCTGGAATGCATAGAGCAGCAGCGCAAGCAGGCAGAGCGCAATCAGCGTCGGGATGCTTCGACTCGGCAGAACCCGGTCATAGACTTCCAGCATGAAGAAGGAGCCGGTCAGATAGAGGATGTTGACAAGCGCACTGGCAACAAAGATGCCGATGAAGCCCGCCTTGCAGTTCCACAAAGCTTCAGCAGGATCGGATGCGCTGACTTTGTTCTTCGATGGATTCATCACTGTTGAGGTCCTCACGAGACGTTCGCCGTCTCAAATGGAGTGCACAATGTGCCACAATTTCTCTAAGCCGCATTACGTGGGATTCTGTTGCCCAGGAAGCGCGCGAACTGCAACGGCGTATCTCATCGCCGGTTGCCGGATTAGCGCGTCTATGTAAATGATTTCTCGCTAATGTAAACGAATTTGTCCGTTTTATAGTGGGAGTACCGGACTATTGCCACGACGGTTGTAGTGTTTCAGCAAAGTATTTAGCTTGTTTTTCCAGATGCTTAGACTTGATGGCGGGTGTCTCTGCCTTGCGCTCTTTTAATCAATCAGCCAAACCCTCCGATGTGTTGAAAAAGGTTAGAAAATGAAAAATGTTCTGGTGGTGGGGATCGGCGCTGGGAACCCTGAACACATGACGGTGCAGGCGATCAATGCATTGAATAAAGCCAATGTCCTGTTCATCCCCACCAAGGGCGATGCAAAGGTGCAGCTTGCCGACATCCGCCGTGATATCGTGTCGCGCTATGTCACCAATCCGCACAGCCGGGTCGTGGAATTCGAGGTTCCGGTGCGCCAGATGGCGGATCGGTCCTATCATCGCAGCGTCGACGACTGGCATGCGGCAATCGCAGCCGCTTACGAACGGTTGCTGATCGAGGAACTCGATGAAAATCAGACCGGCGCCTTTCTCGTCTGGGGCGATCCGATGCTCTATGACAGCACGATCCGGATCATCGAGCGTGTCCGCGCTCTGGGCACGGTGGCGTTCGACTATTCGGTCGTGCCCGGCATTACCAGCATTCAGGCGCTCGCCGCCAGCCACAGGATTCCGCTCAATCTCGTCGGCAAGCCGGTCGAAATCACCACCGGGCGGCGCCTTACCGAGAGTTTTCCGCAGAAATGCGAGACGGCCGTCGTCATGCTCGACGGTGAGCAGGCCTTTATGAAGATCGACGATCCCGAGGCGCGGATCTATTGGGGGGCCTATCTCGGCACGGAGCAGGAGATCATTATCTCAGGCCGCCTTGCAGACGTGAAGGACGATATCCTCAAAACCAGAGCGGCGGCGCGTGCGCAGCATGGCTGGATCATGGATATCTATCTGCTGCAGAAGGGGGCGGATTTCGAAGAGTAGTGGCGGAAGCGGTGCTTCGTTTTGACGTGTAACACGGCATGGCGGCCGGTTTGTCTGTGTTGTAGAGTGCAGTCTTGACGGGCAAGCCAAGGCCCGGAGCTTGGGATCAGACTTGTTTGAAGACTGGAGATGGCTCGCTGCCTGTTATGACGTTTTGTGCTGCACCATCCGATGGATCAATGGAAACCACGCAGCGATCACCGATGCGCCGCGGCGCCTGTCCGTCGCTGTCAACGCCGATGATGACGGGCGATGGTCTTTTGGTGCGCCTGCGGCCTGAAAAACCGGGGTTTACGCTTCCCGAACTGATGGCGATAGCGGAGGCGGCCGCGGTGTGCGGCAACGGCATCCTCGAAATCACGGCGCGTGGCAATCTGCAAATCCGTGGTCTGACGACACAGACCGTACCACTCCTGTCTCAGAAAATCGCCGATGCCGGCATAGCGATTGCGCAAGGGCTGGCGATTGAGACGCCGCCTCTTGCCGGGCTGGATCCAACTGAAATTGCCGATGCTGTTTCCGTTGCCCAACAGCTTCGTCTGGCCGTGGCTGCGCATCAGCCGCCATTGATCTTGGCGCCGAAACTGTCGATCGTCGTTGACGGCGGCGGCCAGCTTCATCTGGGTGCTGTCACGGCCGATATCAGGTTGCGCGCGGTTCAGACCAACGGCCAGGTATTCTGGCTGCTCGCTCTTGCAGGAACGGAAAAGACAGCAAGGCGGATTGCCTTGCTAGAGGCGGCGGCCGTTGTGTCGGCCGTGATGGACATTCTCAAGAACCTTGCTGCGATTGGCAGGGATGCCCGCGCCCGCGATATCGTCGGCGCTGTTTCAACCCGCTGGGCGGCGGCGGCCGATCTTGATCTGATCGCAGCTTTGGCGCCGGCACCGAACGCTGCTGGCATTCATGGTCTTGGCGAGAAGCGCTCCGTTCTGGGTATCGGCCTGCCATTCGGGCAAATCCACGCGCAGGGGCTGGGCGCATTGCTCGAAGCGCTGGAAATATTGGGAGCGACGGAAATCCGGCTGGCGCCCGGCCAAGCGCTGATGGTGCTGGGCATTGCACCTGACAGGATCGGTGCGGCGCAGGCCCTGGCTCTCGGCCACGGTTTACGGGCTTTTCCCCGCGATCCGCGCAATCACATCGCCGCCTGTGCCGGTGTTGGCGCCTGTGGCTCGGCGCGGATCGATACGAGAGCCGTCGCGCAGATGGTTGTCGACACGGCACCGGGACTGCTGGACGGATCACTGATGGTCCATGTTTCCGGTTGCGCCAAGGGATGTGCCAAGCCATCGGCCTCGGCGCTGACGATCACGGCTGCGCCAACAGGCTATGGGCTTGTCGTAAATGGCCCAGCATCGGCGGTGCCAACCGCTTATATCGAAGAAAACAACATAAGAACCGCGCTTGAACATCTCGACAAGCTGGTGTCTGAGCGGAAACAGGGTGGCGAATCGGCCCGGTCCTGCCTTACACGGCTTGGAGCGGACGGGATCATAGCCGCGGTTCAACAGGGATAGAGATGCCTGATTACGATTATATCCGGGATGGCGATGCCATCTACGAGCGCTCGTTTGCCATCATTCGCAGCGAAACCGATCTGTCCCGCTTTTCCGAAGAGGAAGCCGATCTTGCCGTCCGTATGGTGCATGCCTGCGGACTGGTGGAGGCCGCGCAGTATTTCGAGTTCTCGCCTGGCTTCGTTCCGGCTGCCCGGCAGGCCCTGAAGAATGGCGCGCCGGTCTTCTGCGACGCCTTCATGGTCTCTCACGGCATTACCCGCGCCCGCTTACCGGCAGACAATGACGTCATCTGCACCTTGCGCGAGCCGAAGACGGTGGAGATCGCCCGCGAGATCGGAAATACCCGTTCTGCTGCTGCGTTGAGGCTTTGGGTCGAGCGTCTCGCCGGTTCCGTGGTTGCCATCGGCAATGCGCCGACTGCGCTGTTCTTTCTTCTGGAAATGTTGCGCGACGGAGCACCGAAGCCGGCGGCGATCATCGGCATGCCGGTCGGCTTCGTTGGTGCTGCGGAATCGAAAGACGCTCTGGCCGAAAATTCCTATGGCGTGCCCTATGCCATCGTGCGTGGCCGTCTCGGCGGCAGCGCGATGACGGCTGCCGCAGTCAATTCGCTGGCGAGGCCGGGCCTGTGAGCGCGGCTAGCGCAGGCCGGCTGATCGGCGTCGGGACGGGTCCGGGCGATCCGGAGCTTCTGACCCTCAAGGCCATCAAGGCGTTGGAGGCGGCTGATGTGCTTGCCTATTTCGCCAAGGAAGGGCGGCGCGGCAACGGACGCGCTGTTGTCGATGGGCTGCTGAAACCGGGCCTGCTTGAATTGCCGCTTTACTATCCGGTGACGGTCGAGATCGACAAGGACCACGACGACTACAAGAGCCAGATCACCGGCTTCTACGATGCATCGGCTGCCGCTGTTGCCGAACATCTGGATGCAGGCCGGACCGTCGCAATCCTCAGCGAGGGCGACCCGATGTTCTACGGCTCCTATATGCATCTGCATGTGCGGTTAGCCGGTCGTTTTCCGGTCGAGGTCATTCCGGGGATCACGGCCATGTCGGGCTGCTGGTCGCTGGCGGGACTGCCGATCGTGCAGGGTGACGATGTCCTCTCTGTGCTTCCAGGTACGATGGGCGAAGATCAACTCATCCGCCGTCTCAGTGATACCGAAGCCGCCGTGATCATGAAAGTCGGCCGCAATCTGCCGAAGATCCGGCGGGCGCTGACTGTCGCCGGCAAGCTTAGCCAGGCGGTTTATGTTGAGCGCGGTACGATGGCGAATTCCGCGATGATCCCGCTGGCGGAAAAGACAGACGATATCGCCCCCTATTTCTCGCTGGTGCTGGTCCCCGGCTGGAGCGGTAGACCATGAGCGGCACACTTTATGTGATCGGTACAGGCCCGGGCGGTCCACAGCAGATGACGCCAGAGGCGCTTGATGCGGTCTCGAAGTCCACCGACTTTCTCGGTTACGGTCCTTATCTCGATAGGCTGTCGCTGCGTCCTGACCAGAACCGGATTGCTTCGGACAACCGGGAAGAACTCGACCGGGCGCAGGCTGCAATCCTCCGCGCCGTTTCCGGCACCAATGTCTGCGTCGTCTCCGGCGGCGATCCCGGTGTTTTTGCTATGGCGGCCGCCGTCTGCGAGGCGATCGATAACGGGCCGCACGAGTGGCGCGGTATCGATCTGGTCGTCGTGCCAGGGGTCACCGCCATGCTCGCGGTTGCTGCCCGTATCGGTGCGCCGCTCGGCCATGATTTCTGTGCCATCTCGCTGTCGGACAATCTGAAGCCCTGGGATGTGATTACCCGCCGTTTGAAGCTGGTGGCAGAGGCCGGTCTGGTGATCGCGCTCTACAATCCGATCAGCAAGGCGCGGCCTTGGCAGCTAGGCGAAGCCTTCGATATTCTGCGCACCGTACTGCCGGCCGAAACACCGGTTATCTTTGGCCGTGCTGCCGGCCGTCCGGATGAGCGTATGCTGGTCATGCCGCTCGGACAAGCAGATGCCCAGAAGGCGGATATGGCGACCTGCGTCATCATCGGTTCGCCGGAAACGCGGATCATTCCCCGTCCGGGCAAATCCGATCTGGTTTACACACCGCGTTTCATCTCTGGGGAGAAAAGGTGATCGACAAGGCCGAGCGCGTCTTTGACAGTCTCAACCGTGCGGACATCGGCCGGTTGCTGGCGCTCGACCATGATCACCGCAAGGCCAAGCGCACGGGCAGCGGCAATCTTGCCGTAGGTGGCGCCACCACCGCTGTTCTTGGCGACGATCACCTCGATCCGGTTCTCGATCAGGAGGCCGCGTTCTGCCGCTTCCTCGAAGGGGCCGGTCGCGAGAAGGTAATGCGCATAGGGAATATCGAGCCGGGGCGTGACGGGGTCGACGCTGCGGATCAGATAGCTGTGCTGTGGAGCGCTCTCGAAATGGAAGGCTTCCTGCCTGCCGATCGCGAGGAAGACGCGACTTGGGGTCGTACCGAGTGCCGCGACCGCGTCCGCGACGGAGTGAACGCTGGTCCAGCTATCAGTGGGCTCCCGCTGCCACGCAGAACGGCGCAAAGCAAACAATGGAATCCCGGTCTGATCCGCCGCGATGGCAGCGTTGTGCGAGATACGCGCCGCAAAGGGATGCGTGGCATCGATCAACAGGTCGAAATTTTCGATCTTGAGAAATTCGGCAAGTCCGTCGCTGCCACCGAAACCGCCGCTGCGGGTGGGAACCGGCTGCGCCATGGGCTCTGCCGTTCGTCCGGCCAGGGACAGCAGGCTGTCGTAATTTCCGCGCTGCGCCAGGGCGGCGGCCAGTTGCCGCGCTTCGGTCGTGCCGCCGAGGATCAGGATGCGGTGTTTGCCCATGGGTGACAATCAGGCCTCATTTCGTGGTGACACAGCGCCGTGGCTGACGATTATCGGCCTTGGCGAAGACGGTTTAACCGGTCTCGGTGACGAGGCCAAGCGCAGCATTGCGAGCGCCTCGGTGGTTTTTGGCGGGGTACGCCATCTTGAGCTTGCTGCGCCACTGATTGCCGGTGAGCAACAGAGTTGGCTGAGCCCGTTCGAGCGCTCCGTCGAGGCCGTTGTTGCGTTGCGCGGAACGCCTGTGGTGGTGCTTGCCTCCGGCGATCCGTTTTTTTTCGGTGTCGGAGTGACGCTGGCGCGGCAGATTGATCGTTCGGAGATGCGGGTTGTTCCTTCCCCGTCCTCGTTTAGCCTGGCCGCATCCCGGCTTGGCTGGGCGTTGCAAGATACGGCAATCGTTTCCCTGCATGGGCGTCCGCTCGATCTGATCCGGCCGCATCTGCAGCCGGGGTCGCGTATTCTGGCGTTGACATCCGATGGGCATGGGCCTGCCGAGCTTGCAAAATTGCTCGCCGCAAACGGGTTCGGGCAGTCCCGGTTGGCGGTGCTTGAGGCGCTCGGTGGCGCGCAGGAGCGTGTGACGTCGCACGTCGCCGCGGAATTTTCCGGGACGAATATCCATTCGCTCAATATCTGCGCTGTCGAGGTCGTGGCTGACGCTGGTGCGCGGGTTCTGCCGCTGGCATCCGGACTTGACGATGGGCTGTTCGAGCATGATGGGCAGATCACCAAACGCGAGGTTCGCGCGCTGACGCTCTCGGCGCTGGCGCCACGACGCGGCGAGCTGCTGTGGGACATCGGCGCCGGATCCGGCTCGATCGGTATCGAGTGGATGCTGTCCGATCCGGCGATGCGGGCAATTGCCATCGAAGGTTCTGCGGAGCGTGCGGAGCGCATCAAGCGGAACGCGGCAAATTTTGGTGTGCCGGGTCTGACAGTCGTGCTTGGCACTGCGCCCGGAGCGCTTGTCGGGTTGCCCTCTCCGGATGCTGTCTTTGTCGGTGGCGGTGGCAGCGAAGAGGGCGTGATGGCGGCGGCGATCGCCGCCTTGAAATCCGATGGCCGGCTGGTCGCCAATGCCGTCACGACGCAGATGGAGGCAGTGCTTCTGGAGCATCAGGCAAGGCTCGGCGGATCGTTGATTCGCATCGATATCGCCCGCGCATCTCCCGTTGGCGCCATGACCGGCTGGCGCCCCGCGATGCCGGTGACGCAATGGTCATGGATCAAGCCATGACGCCGGAATTTCAGAAGGAAACAGCATGACCGTTCATTTCATCGGAGCAGGCCCCGGTGCTGCAGACCTGATCACCGTGCGCGGCCGCGATCTCATCGCCCGCTGCCCGGTGTGCCTGTATGCGGGGTCGATCGTCTCACCGGAATTGCTGCAATATTGCCCGGAAGGTGCGCGCATCGTCGATACGGCACCGATGTCGCTGGATGAGATCGAAGCCGAATATGTGAAAGCTGCCGCTGCTGGCCATGATGTGGCGCGGCTGCATTCAGGCGATCTTTCGGTCTGGAGCGCCGTTGCCGAGCAGATCCGCCGGCTGGAGACGCATGGGCTCGATTATACCATGACGCCCGGTGTGCCGGCGTTTGCGGCCGCGGCCGCCACGCTCGGCCGGGAGCTCACCATTCCTGCGGTTGCCCAAAGCCTGGTTCTGACACGTGTTTCCGGCCGGGCATCGCCCATGCCGAATTCGGAAACGCTGGCCGGGTTTGGTGCTACCGGTGCGACATTGGCTATCCATTTGGCAATCCATGCCCTGGGACAGGTGGTCGAGGAACTGACGCCGCTTTACGGCGCGGATTGCCCGGTTGCCATCGTCGTCAAGGCATCCTGGCCGGATGAGCGGGTGCTCCGGGGCACGCTTGCGGATATCGAGGCGCAGGTGGCGGCCGATCCGATCGAGCGGACGGCGTTGATCTTTGTTGGGCGCGGACTGGGCGCCACCGATTTTCGGGAGAGTTCGCTTTATGACGCGGCCTATCAACGGCGGTTCCGCGGTCGCGACGGGCTTTAGGAAGCGTCAGATGTCCATGCCGGATGTGTCCGGTTGATCGCCGGTTGTCTTGCGCGGAACGTCATTCTTGCCTTCGATCCTGTCGCGGTAAAGCGTGGATTGGCCAAGCAGCATCAAGGTTACCGGTGTCGTCAGGATCACGAAGACGATGATCAGGATCTCATGGAAGATCCAGCGGTTCTGCAGCACGGCAAAAGTAATCATCGAGGCGATGGAGATCAGGATCGTGCCGGCACTGGCGCCGAGCGTCGGTGCATGCAGGCGGCCATAGAAGCTCTTCAACCGGATCAGCCCCATCGAGCCGATCAGGGTGATAGCCGACCCGAGCAGAAGAAGAATGCAGACCGGGATCGCCGCCCAGATTGGAAGGTCGGTCAGGTGGCTCATTCGATTACCTCGCCGCGCATCAGGAACTTGGCAAAGGCGATCGACGACACGAAGCCAAGCAGGGCAATGATCAGCGCCGCTTCGAAATAGATCGAATTGGCGGTACGGATCCCGAATGTCAGCAAAAGCAGCATGGCGTTGATATAGAGCGCGTCGAGACCGAGGATGCGGTCCTGAGCGCGTGGCCCCCGGGCCATCCGGAACAGTGCGCACCCCATGGCCAGTCCCAAAAGAATCTGGGATGCCAGGATCGACCAGATGATGAAGAGCTCGTTCATTCGAATATCTCCTTCAACGGGGTCTCGTAGCGGCGTTTGATCAAGTCTGACCAAGCAGCGCCGTTTTCCAGATCCAGAACGTGGATGAGCAGGACGCCTGTCTGACGATCGAATTCGAGCCAGGCGGTGCCGGGCGTCGCCGTCAGAATACAGGCGAGCAGCGCCAGCGCATTCTCGTCGCGCAGGCTGATGTCGATTGCCACGAAGCCGGAATTCGCTGGCCGTTTTCCGGCGCGCAGGATCACGCCCATCACGGCGATGTTGGAGCGAACCACATCGACGGCCACATGTCCGGCCAGCACGGCGATGCGCCCGACGTTCTTCAGCCGCGTCTTGTCGGGCTGGAGATTGACCATGGCCCAGGCAAACGCGATGCTAAGCATTGAACCGAGCACGATCTGGCCGGGCGACAGCGACTGGTTGATCAACAGCCACAGCATCAAAAGGGCCAGCGACAGCAGCGGATAGGGGAACCAGTAGCGCATGGTCTATTCTCCCGCCGCCGGGCCGCCGCGCGGAGCTGACATCACGCGCCCGATATAGTTCTGCGGTTCACCCAGCGCTTTTGCCGTCGCGTCCATGTAGCGCATGACGGGTCCGGCCTGAAAGCTCAGGAAGACGCACGCTGCCAGAAGCAGCAAAACGGGTGTGATCTCGATCAGGAACACGCGCGGGATTGTACCTTCGATTGATGTCCAGAAGGTGCGGATGCCGACACGGTTCATGGCGATCATGGCTGCAAGGCCGGAGAGGATCAGCAGGGCGGTGTAGGTCCATTCGGCGCCGGAGACCGGAGCATCGCCGCCAAAGCTGCTGGGATTGAACAACCCGTGCAGCATGGCGAATTTGGCGAGGAACCCTGAGAGGGGCGGCAGGCCGGAGAGCAGGATGGCGCAGGCGCAGAAGCACAGGCCGAGCACTGCCATGGTGCCGGGCACGGCGACCCCGCCTTCCTTTTCCGCCTCGTTCTCGTCGACATCGCCATAGGCTTCCATCGTCACGGCCAGAACGTCAGCGCCGGCATCGCGGGCGCGTTCCACCAGTTCGATCAGCAGGAAGAAGGCGCAGATCGTCAGCGTCGAGCTGACGAGATAAAACAGCGCGCCGCCGATGACGGCGCCATTACCAAGGCCGATTGCGGCCATCAGCGTGCCGGAGGAGACCAGTACGCAATAGCCGGCCAGCCGGCCCATCGCCTGCGAGGCCAACACGCCGATCGCGCCGAAGCCGATTGTGAGAAGGCCGCCGTAAAGCAGAACCGATTGTCCGAAGCCGGAGGATGCTCCTGCATCGCTGCCAAACATCAGCATCGACAGGCGAAGAAGAATATAGACGCCGACCTTGGTGAGGATGGCAAACATGGCAGCGACCGGCGGGGTCGCAGCGGAATAGGTGGCGGGCAGCCAGAAGCCGAGTGGCCACATGCCGGCCTTGACCAGAAAGGCGATGCCGAGAAGGGCAGCACCCGCTTCCATGAGCATGCGGCTCTCCGGCCCGATCGTCGTGATCCGCATCGCGAGATCTGCCATGTTCAGCGTGCCGGTCGCGCCATAGATCAGGCTGACGCCGATCAGGAACAGTGACGAAGCCGCCAGGTTGACGGCGATATAATGCAGGCCTGCCTTGACCCTCATCGGTCCTGAGCCGTGCAGCAGCAGCCCGTAAGACGCCGCCAGCATCATTTCAAAGAAGACGAACAGATTGAACAGGTCGCCGGTCAGGAAGGCGCCGTTCAGCCCCGCCAGCATCATCAGGAACAGCGAGTGAAAATGGTAGCCGGACCGATGCCATTTCGCCATCGAGAACACCTGCGTCGCCATCGCCAAAAGCCCCGTTAGCACCAGCATCAGGGCTGACAAGCGGTCAAGCACGAGAACGATGCCGAAGGGGGCCGGCCAGTTTCCAAGCAGATAGACGCTGGCACCCGATTCGCCCTCTCCCGAGGAGGCTGCCATCTGCATCAACAAAATGCTGATGATGAAAACCACGACAGTCGACGAGAAGGCGATCACGCCCTTCAGCGTCCGATTTCGTTCGTCGACGGGAATGAGGGCAGCTGCCGTGATAATCGGCAGCAGGATCGGCAGGATGATCAGATGGTGAAGCCAATTCATGCCGCGCTACTCCCTGCCGTCCACATGGTCGGTGCCGGTGAAGCCGCGAGAGGCGAGGAGAACGACGAGAAACAGCGCCGTCATGGCAAAGCCGATGACGATGGCCGTGAGAACCAGTGCCTGGGGAATGGGATCCGTATGGGTCAAAAGCCCGCCCACACCACCTGGTTCCAGAACCGGCGGCGCGTTGACCCTGAGCCGCCCCATGCCGAAGATGAACAGATTGACGGCATAGGAGAGCAGCGACAGGCCAATGATGACCTGATAGGTGCGCGGCCGGAACAAAAGCCAGACGCCGGAGGCAGTGAGGACGCCGATGCCTGCGGAGAGAACCAGTTCCATTATGCGTTCTCCTTCGCAGCCAGCTTCGCGGCCCTGATCTGGGCGCGGGGGGCGCGCACTGACTGGTGGGCGAGTGCGATCAGGATCAGCACGGTGGCGCCGAGAACCAGCGAGAACACGCCAAGATCAAACAGGATCGCGCTTGCCAGCGGGATCTTGCCGAGGATCGGCAGCGATACGTATTGCGCATGCGAGGTCAGGAATGGATAGCCAAAGACCCAGGACCCAGCCCCGGTCGCCGTGGCAACCAACAGGCCGATCGACATCCAGCGCAGTGGATGGATCCGCAGCCGTTCCTCGACCCAGCGTGTGCCACCTGCCATGTATTGCAGGATGAAGGCGATAGACATGGCGATGCCGGCTGCGAAGCCGCCGCCCGGCAGGTCATGGCCGCGGAAGAACAGGAAGGCCGCCAGCATACCGATGACGGGGAACATCCACCGCATGATCACCGAGGGAACCAGTAGATATTCGGCAATGCTGTCGCCCTTCTTGCGATCCGGATGATCGTCGTCGAAGGCGTTCTGGACCCGCTGCTGTTCCGGCGCCTCAAGGCTTTCTGTGGCGGGGCGGAAACGCAGGAGCAGCGCGAACACGGTCAATGCGACGATGCAGAGAACGGCGATCTCGCCCAGCGTATCAAAGCCGCGGAAATCGACGAGGATGACGTTGACGACATTGGTGCCGCCGCCTTGGCTATAGGCGCGCTCAAGGAAATAGCTCGAAATTGTCTCGGGCATTTCCCGCGTCATCACCGTGTAGGAGATGAGCATCATGCCAAGGCCTGCGAACACGGCAAAGGCGAGATCGCGCAGGCGGCGCAGGCGTGTGGAGATGGTCATCATCTCCGGATCGTTTGGGTCCTCGATCCGCTTCGGCAGCCAGCGCAGGCCGAGCAGGATAAGAACCGTCGTAACAATCTCGACGAGCAATTGCGTCGCCGCGAGATCCGGTGCTGAAAGCCAGACAAAGGTGACGCAGGTGACAAGGCCGGCGCCACCGAGCAACACGAGCGCCGCGAGTCGGTGGAATTTCGCCTGATAGGCGGCGCCGACGGCACAGACCATGCCGATCAGCCAGAGCAGCGCAAAGGCCGGATCGATGTTGCGCAGCACGATATTGGCCGGTTTGAAACCCTGCGAGAGCAGCGTGACGGCACCTGCGAGGAGGGCGACAGCGACGAGGACCCGCATTTGCGGCTGCAGGCGCCTTGTGCCAGCGCGCATCTCGATCGACCGCGCCCATTTCCAGGACAGGGTCACCAGCACGCGCTCGAAGATGCGTTGGCCCTCCAGGCGGCGGAAGAAGGGCGGCCCCTCGACGCTGGTGGCGAGATAGGGGCGCATGATGAAAAACAGCCCGATACCGCCGATCAACGCGATCAGGCTCATGAACAGCGGCAGGTTCCAGCCGTGCCAGACGGCAAGGCTATAGACCGGTGTCGCGTCGCCCAGCACCGATTGCACAGCCGTGTGCAGGAAAGGGCCGATGGTCAGGGCCGGTATGACGCCGACGACGAGGCACGAGAAGACCAGAAAATAGATAGGCGCCAGCATCCAGTGCGGCGGTTCATGCGGTGTCTTGGGCAGGTCCTGCGGCGGCGGTCCGAAAAAGACGCTGTAGATGAAGCGCAGCGAATAGGTAACCGCAAACATGCTGGCGAGCGTCGCGACATAAGGCGTGATCGTGTCGAGCAGATTGTATTTGTGGGTTTCTATTGCTTCAGCGAAGAACATTTCCTTCGATAGGAAGCCATTCAACAGCGGCACGCCGGCCATCGAGGCGCTGGCAACCATCGCCAGCGTCGCGGTGATCGGCATGTATTTGAACAGCCCGCTCAGCTTGCGCATGTCGCGGGTACCGGTTTCATGGTCGATGATCCCGGCCGCCATGAACAGCGAAGCCTTGAAGGTCGCGTGGTTCATGGTGTGGAAGATCGCAGCGACCGCCGCCAGCGGGCTTCCAAGGCTCAAAAGAACCGTAATCAGGCCGAGATGGCTGATTGTTGAGTAGGCAAGCAGCCCCTTCAGGTCCTGCTGGAAGATCGCGAAATAAGCGCCGAGCAAAAGAGTGCTGAGGCCGGCCAGGCCGACGATCCAGAACCATTGGTCGGTACCCGCCATGACAGGCCAGAGCCGAATCAACAGAAACACGCCGGCTTTGACGAGGGTAGCGGAGTGCAGATAGGCCGATACTGGTGTCGGCGCCGCCATGGCGTGCGGAAGCCAGAAATGGAACGGAAACTGCGCGCTCTTGGTCAGCGCACCGAGCAGGATGAGGATCAGCACAGTCGTATAGAGTGGGTCGTTGCGGATCAGGTTGCCGGAGGCGAGCACGACATCGAGATCGTAGCTGCCGACGATGTGACCGATCAGCATCAAACCGACGAACATGCACAGGCCGCCAGTGCCGGTCACCGTCAAGGCCATACGGGCACCGTCGCGGGCATTGGCATTGTGGTGCCAATAGCCGATCAGAAGGAAGGAGATGATGCTGGTCAGCTCCCAGAAGATCGCCAGCAGAATCAGGTTGCCGGAGAGCACCACGCCGAGCATGGCGCCCATGAAGGCGAGAAACAGCGCGAAGAAGCGCGGCACTGGGTCATTGGCCGACATGTAATATCGGGCGTAGATGACGACGAGCAGGCCGATCGCGGTGACCAGGCTTGCAAACATCCAGGCGAACCCGTCCATGCGCAGCGTGAAATTCAGTCCCAGCTCAGGAAGCCAGTTGACGTCGTAGCGAAGAACCTTGTTTGCGGCGACGATCGGGTAGAGGCCGGCGGATGTGGCGAGGCAAAACAGCGCGATCGAGCCTGAAAGCCAGGCGCTGGCTGTGCCCTTGTGCGCCGGAATACAGATTGCAACAAGGCTCCCCGCGAAAGGCGCAAGAACCAGAATCAGAAGCAATGTCGCTGCGATCTCTATGTGCCCGTTTCCCTCAATCTTTCCGAAATGACAGGACCGCAAGGGGTCCGTGATTGCTGCAGCATTTGTGCGCCACGGCGGTGCTCGAAGCGCACCGCAAAACGGTGCAAGAGCACATTGTTTTTATGTCTGCTTTCGGTTGCCGTGCCAACCCGCAACGGCAATAAAATCGACCGCCTGCGGCAATTCGTTGCCCGGTGTGCTGCGAAACCACAGTGTGATGGCTGATCACCAGGCGCGCCGGTCAATCTGTGTTTGGAAACATCAGGGCGTGATTTTTGTAACGAAATGTAGGATCGATGTGGCGGGAAATATTTCGACACTGAAAACGGCTGATGGCTGGAGTTGCGGCGCGTGCGTTTTACCCTGCTGCTGATATAAACACGGCATGGATACAATACCGCACATTCTTGTCGTCGATGATGATCCCGAGATTCGCCGGCTGCTTGGAAAATACCTTGACGGCCAGGGCTTCCGCATCAGCCTGGCCGGAAGCAAGGGCGAATGCGAGGCCAAGCTGGCTGAGCTGAAGATCGACCTTGTCGTTCTCGATGTCATGCTGCCGGATGGTTCCGGGCTTGATCTCTGCCGCTCATTGCGGGGCAGGATGCCACAACTGTCGATCATCCTCTTGACGGCGCTGAAGGAGGATGTCGACAGGATCATCGGGCTTGAATTCGGCGCCGACGATTACCTTGGAAAACCGTTCAATCCGCGCGAACTCTCTGCCCGTATCCGCGCCGTGCTGCGCCGTGGGCGCGCCGAACCGCCGCCCGCCGGCAGCCGGCAATATGTTTTCGCCAGCTATGTCGCCGATATTGAAAGCCGCACCTTGCTTGCGCCCGATGGCAGCGCTGTCGATCTGACCGGCGGCGAGTTCGAACTGCTGGTGGTTTTCCTCCAGCGTCCGGGGCGTGTCCTGTCACGTGATTCGTTGCTTGATCTGACACAGGGGCGGACAGCTGATCCCTTCGATCGGTCGATCGATATCCTGGTCAGCCGCCTGCGCCGCAAGCTCGGCGACGCCAGCGTCTTTGCCATGCTGAAGACCGTTCGCAACAAGGGCTATCAACTCGCGGTTCCCGTCGAGCGGAGCAACTAGATGCTGTCGCTTCGCACGCGGTTCACGGCACTGCTGATCATATCAGTCGTTCTGGTGCTGGTGATCGCTGCTGTGATCACCGCCTGGCTTCTGCGAAAGCCGCCGGAAGTCATGTATGACCGTGTTCTTGCCGAAAAGGCCGAATTTGCGCTGCTTCTGCTTCGCGCCGATCCCTTGGCCGCGCAGAAACTGCATATTGGAATTCAAGCCAGACCCGCTGACGATCGTATCGATCAGGAGCGGACGGAGAGTATCCTTGCGGAGGGCCGCCGCCAAGGTTACACGGCTGATGTCGTTGTGTTGAAGAGCTTTAATCCGCATCGCTGGGATATCGCCATACGGCTGGACGATGGCCGCTGGGCTTACCTCGATTTCCCCGACCCGACCCCTTTTCCCTATCTGCCGCTGGCGGCCTATCTGGCATTGGTTGCGATCGGCATGACCGGTATTTCGATCTATGTTAGCAACGTGATGATGCGGCCATTGCGCATTCTGGACGAAACGATCGCCAAGATCCGTCCCGATGGCATTATCCCCGAGCTGCCAGAGACCGGACCGATGGAGGTTCGCACCACCGCCAAGACCATCAACCGGCTGGCAACGCGACTCAATGCAGCGGTCTCCAGCCGCATGCGCATGATTGCGGCTGCGGGTCACGACATGCGCACGCCGATGACCCGAATGCGCCTGCGCGCTGAATTTGTCGGTGATGGCGACGACCGGGAGTCCTGGCTAAAAGATCTCGATGAACTCGACCATATCGCCGACAGCGCGATCCGGTTGGTGCGCGAGGAAATCAGCCCTGCGGCACAGGAGAAAGTGTCGCTGGACGTGGTTTTGCGGTCCGTTGCAGAGGAGGTTCGCGAGACAGATTTACCCGTCGAGCAGGGGAAGATTACGCCGGCGCTGGTCAAGGGTGCGCCGTTTGCGCTGAAGCGTGCGTTGCGCAATCTGGTGGTGAATGCCGCGACCCATGGTCTCGGTGCCCGCGTTTCGCTTTCCAGCTATGGCGATGAGGCTGTCCTGACGGTTATGGACAGCGGCCCCGGTATCCCGCAAGACCTGCTTGGCCGTGTGTTCGAGCCGTTCTTTCGCGTCGATCAGGCCCGGCGGCAGCTTGTGCCCGGTGCCGGCCTTGGTCTGGCCATTTCGCAGGAAATCATCGAAAACCATGGCGGTACAATCACCATTGTCAACCGCCGTGAGGGAGGCTTGCTGCAGACCGTGCGCCTGCCGTTGTGCAGGGCGGAGCAGGGATAATTGAATAAGCTGCGTTTCCCGTCGATGCATAAAGCCAAACAGGCTGATGGATTGCCTCGGGCATTGGCGTTGATGCCGCCGATAGGCGCAGGCATGTGCCTTTATTCTTGGACCGCCCCAGCGAATTCCGCCACCAGGTTAACACCGGCTTTTACTCTCCTTGCTCGTCGCCGCTGCGGGAATCAAAAAAGCGCGACCGATTGAGATCGGTCGCGCTTGATTGGTTTTGACGACCCGGCCCGTTGGTCAATGGGCGGGCAGGTTACGTTTGTCCTATTGTCCGATAGCCTGGATGCCAGCGCCACCACCAATGGCGACGTTCAAGCCTACGTAGTTGTTGGACAGGTTACGAATGCTGGCTGCAAGCGCGATGCGTGAGTTCGAAAGGTTGCGTTCGGCGTCGAGAACGTCGAGCAACGATGTCGCACCACCCTTGTAGCTTTCACGCGCCAGGCTCAGGGCCTGCTCATAGGAATCCACGACCTTACGCAGCGCTGCCACGGTCTGGTAATTGTTGCGCAGTCCGACCAGCGCATTTTCGACTTCCTCGATCCCGTTCAGAACGGTCTGTTTCCAGGCGAGATATTGTTGCTGCGCGCCGGACTTGGCGATGTCGACATTGGCCTTCAAGCGTCCGCCACTGAAGATCGGAATGTTCAGGGTTGGGCCAAACGACCATGCGCCGAGGCCGCCGACTGAGGACGCAATCAGGCGTGAACCATTGATCGAACCACTCAGGCTCAGGCTCGGATAGAGTTGCGCTTCGGCAACGCCAATTTGGGCGGTGGCAGCGGCCAGCAGACGTTCCGCTTTACGGATATCGGGGCGGTTACGCACGAGATCGGCGGGAATGCCGATCTTGGTGTTATAGCGCGGTGTGGGCTGGGAAGCGCCGTTTCTCAGGCCCGCTGTGACAGTGGTTGCCGGCAGTCCGAGCAGCGTGGCGATGTGGTTTGCCGCCTGATTGAAGCCGGTCTGGTACCCTGGCAATTCGGCAAGCGTGGTGTTGACCAAGCCTTCGGCCTGAACGACGTCGAGACTGGACGCTGCGCCCGCCGCCTTGATGTCATTGGTGAGCTTCAGCGTTTCGCGCCGTGAGGTCAAGCTCTTCTGCTGCAGCGCATAGGCTTCCTGATTGTAGCGCGCCTCGATGTAGGAGATGGACAGGTCGGACAGGTAAGCAAGGCGTGCAACGTTGACGTCGGCATAGGCGGCATCAAGGGAAGCGTTGGCCGATTCCTTGGCACGTGCGTATTGGCCGAACAGATCGATCAGCCAGGAAGCATCGCCGCCGCCCTGGATCGTCTTTGTTTCGTTGTGATCGCTGCCGGAGTTTTTGCGTAAATAGGAGCCATCCTGGCCAGCGGCGGTTGCTAAGCCGCTTGCATTGATCTGCGGCAAGCCGCCGGATGCTGCGACGATGACATTGGCGCGGGCTTCAATGATACGTTCGATCGACTGCTGAACGTTAAGGTTTTCACCCATGCCCTGGGCGATGAGGCTATTCAGTTTCTTGTCGCGGAAGGCTTCCCACCACGGCTTAAGCGTCACGTCTTCCGCTTCCGCCTTGCCTCCATCCGAGAATTTCGCCGGCACCGCCGCGTTCGGAGATTGATAGTTAGGACCGACAACGCAGCCCGAAAGAAGAACGAGGCTCAAGGGAAAGAGCACTTTAGCAATTTTCATCTGGGTCCCCATCCGGCCCGAGTGGGTCGGTAACAAACGATTCACTTTTTTCGTCTTTAACATTTTCCGCGCCGGTTGCGAGGGAACAATTGCAAAGTTGTGTCCGAAATGGACTATCCCCAGCTTTGGTGTTCCCCAAGTGCCACGGCTTGGACGTTTTGGCGGCAATTTCAAGGGTGCGTTGGAAAATTCTGCGCTGCGATTTATTTCGTTCTTCCGCTGCACGAGCCTGAGATCAGCAACCATCTCAACCCATTAACGAATGCACGTGTCCGGCGTTTGTCGGCGAGATGTCGAATTGTTTCCTAAAACCGAAAAGCCCCGGCATAGTAGGCACGAACATCCTTGTGCGGGGATGTTGCGCAGTGTCTCACTCGGACGGAAAATTCTGAGTTCCGATATCAGGCTGCGAGCCACCGGCGTTCGCGGGCAAAGTTTGCTAGGTCTGTACCGCTCATTGGCCTGGCGAAAGCATAGCCTTGCAGCCCGTGACAACCCAGATCCTTGAGGATTCGGGCGTGTTCCATGGTCTCGACACCCTCCGCGATGACTTCGATGCCGAGCGAAATGCCGATGTCGATGATGGAGGCAACCAGGTGGCGCTGTTTGGTCGAGGTCAGGATCGGGATCACCAACTGTCTGTCGATCTTGAGGCGGCGCGGGGTCAGCTTCAAGAGGCTGACAATGGAGGCGTATCCGGTGCCGAAGTCGTCGATTTCTATGTCGATGCCGAGGTTTTTGATCTGTTCGATATTGGAAAGCACAGTCATGTCGCTTTCGTCAAACGAGATCGACTCCAGCAGCTCAAAGGAGATTTTTCCGCGCGGAATAGCCAATTGATTGAGGCGGTCGATCAGCTTTTCATCGTGCAGGCGATGATAGGAAAGATTGACCGATACTTTTGGAATGTCGATGCCGCTTGCCTCCCAACGCATCGACTGAAACAGCGATTGTTCAAGGATCCGTTGGTCGATCTCGGAGAGGACGTTGATGTCTTCGGCGGTCTTTAGAAACGCGTAGGGTGCCAGCAGCCCCTTGGTCGGATGATCCCAGCGGGCCAGGGCTTCGACGCCGATGATATCGAGCGTGCGGGGGCAGAACTGCGGCTGGAAATGGGCGATGAACTCGTTCTGTTCGAGCCCGCGCAGGATTTCGTCCGCCGTCTGTTTCGTCTTGAAAACCGCTGTCTTCAGGGAATGGGTGAAGAATTCGTAGCGATTGCGTCCACGGCGCTTGGCTTCATAAAGCGCTATATCGGAGTTGATCAGGACCTGGCTGAGTTCTTCCTCCTGCGATTCCTGATGGGCAATGCCGATACTGACGCCTATGCGGCACTCCTGCCCCTTGTAGCGGACCGGTATGCTCATGGCGTCGATGATACGTTGCGCGAGTGCAGTTTCATGGCTCTCATTCTCGCCCTTGCGGGAAATGATGACGAATTCATCTCCGCCGATGCGGCCAACGAAATCGTCGGCGCTGGTATTGGCGCGAAGGATCTGGGCGGCATGCCTAAGGATTTCGTCGCCGGCCGCATGGCCGAGCGTGTCGTTGATTTCCTTGAACCGGTCGAGGTCGATGTGGAAAATGCTGGCAAGGCCGGGCTTTAAGCCGCTGGCGTGTTTTTTTGCAAGAATCTCGTCGAGGTATCGCCGGTTCGGCAGCGCGGTCAATGGATCGTGCAGGGCATTGAATTCCATTCGGTGACGGGCTGCTTCCAGTTCGGCATTGTGAGCCTCGGCTTGCCCTTTGGCGGCTTCGAGCCGCTCGTTCTTTTCAACATCGGCGGTTACATCCCAGTTGACGCCGACGATTTTCTCGGTGCCGCTGGCGCCGATATAGGTCGAGCCGACCGCGCGAACGTGCCGGATGCGGCCACCGGGAAGACGAATGCGAAATTGTGAGACATAGCTAGCCCCGGGCCGCAGAGCGTTGCTGAATTGCTGTTCGGCTTGCTGCAGGTCCTCCGGGTGCAGCGCGTCGCGCCAATCCTCGTAGGCCTCGATCGCATTCTTCGGCAGGCCGTACAATTCTTTCATGCGGTTGTCCCAAAGGAGCTTGCCCGAGGAGATGTCGAGTTCCCAAATGCCGATCTGCGAGGCATCGAGCGCTATCCTCAACCGATGGGACAGTTCCTGAAGCTGGTCCTTGTTGTTCTCAAGAACTTGAATATTGCGTCTGCGTTCCTCGATCAGCCGCCCGCTGATGAACATCGGCACGAGGATGAAAAGAGCGCCGATGAGGATGAGGGTACGGATCTGCCAGGCGTTTGGAGGCGTATCGGCCCAGCCGCCTTTCGGCACGGCGCTTATCACCCAAGATCCGCCCGGCAAAAAGAGGCTGACCTCGACAGGATCAGCTGCCTTGATGTCTCTATCGCCATAAAACAATGCGCCGTCCTCGCCCAAGCCATCACGGCCGGAAATCGCCACGTCTATATCAAGTCCGGGCGAGAAAAGTCCGCTGTCCTGATATAGCCGCTCAACGTCGATGACTGCGGAGACGACACCCCAATACCGGTTCGATTCGCCGCCATGGGGGATCGTTACTGGAAAGCGGCCGATAAGGCCCTGGCCGCCCTGAATGAGATCAAGGGGGCCAGCCAGGATCATCTTGCCGAGTTCGCGAACCTTGAGTGCTGCTGCGCGCTGATTGTCGTTCTTGCGATAGTCGAGGCCCAGAACCTTCTCGTTGCCCTCGAGCGGGTAGACGAGGGAGACGATCAGGTTGGGGGCGGCCGCAATATTGCGCAAACGCGAACGCTCATTGAAGATGTTGCGGGCCAGATCGGAGAACCGCTTCTGATCCATGCCCGGTTCCGTGGAAATTGCAGCGATCAGTCCGCGCACCAACTGAATGTCGCCGTTGATGTTGGCCTCAAGCTTCGAGCGGATCGGATTGAGCTCCGCGATAACCGCCGCCCGCATTCTTGCCGCGTGCACCGCGCGGTTCTGTTGCTCTGCAAACAAGCCAGCTGCGATCACCACCAACAGCGCAACATAGGTAGGAAGGTAGTTCGGCTTGAGAAACCGAACTATTGTTGATTTTCTGAGCGCATTCGACAGTTCGGAAAACACGGAATCTCCAAAGCTGTTCACTATTCGACAGCAATTGGGCCGGATTGTCGCAAGGGCGTCTTAACAAGATGTGCTTTAGAGCCCCGTCAATTCTAGTGCTTTATTCGGATTCCTTCTTCTTCGGCAGTTGTTTGCCGTCGGTTTCCGCAAGCTCCTTCAGCTCTTTTTCGGACATGGATTTCTCCATGTTTTTGGAAGCGCCTTTGAGTGCCGATTTTTTCGTGTCGCCGCGTTTGGCGGACAGGGCAGCGCCAGCCGCCTTTTGCTGGGCCTGGGATTTTGCGGGCATCGTCTTTCTCCTTGGTCGGATGCCATTTAACAATTGTTGGTTAGATTGGTTCCGCACCGCTGGCCAAATTGCCATCGGCCGTAGCTATCATTGCCAGCAAGGTCTCCAGCCGATCGACATCGCGCGGCAGCTTGTCGGTTCGCAGCCGCGATATGCGCGGAAAGCGCATGGCAACACCGGATTTGTGGCGGCTGGAGAAATTGATGCCCTCGAATGCCACTTCGACCACAAAACCATGATCGGCTTCGGCCCGGATCGAGCGCACTGGGCCGAACCGTTCGATGGTATTGTTTCGCACGTAGCGATCCAGCACTTCAAGCTCCGCGTCGGTAAAGCCGAAATAGGCCTTGCCGACGGGCACCAGAACGTCCTTGCCATCGTTTTGGGCCCAGACCCCAAAGGTGAAGTCGGAATAGTAGCTTGATCGTTTGCCGTGGCCGCGCTGGGCATACATCAGCACCGCATCGACATTGTAGGGTTCGCGTTTCCACTTGAACCAGGGGCCCTTCGAGCGCCCGGATGTGTAGGGCGAATCGAGGCGCTTCAGCATGATGCCCTCGATCACCGGATCCGGCGGCTCTTTCCGCAGGCGGTCGAGTTCTTCCCAGCTTGAGAATGGCACGAGCGGCGAGAGATCGAAATGCGCGGGGGCTGCCTTTTCGATCAGCGCGGTAAGCGCATTGCGCCGGGTCAGGAAGGTTTCAGGACGCATGTCGCGCCCGCCCGAAAACAACAGGTCGTAGCCACGGATGAAGGCTGGATATTCTTCCAGCATTTTGCGTGTCACGGTCTTGCGGTTCAGCCGTTGCTGCAGATCGGAAAATGTCCGCGTCGCGCGGTTGGTACGCATGGTGCCGCCGACCAGAAGCTCGCCGTCGATGACGCCTTCGAAATCGGCCGCTTCGAGGATATCCGGAAAGGTACCGGAAATGTCGTCGCCGCTGCGGGAGTAAAGCCGCCGCGTCCCGTCAAGATTGGCAAGCTGGACGCGAATGCCGTCCCATTTCCATTCGGCGGCAAAATCCTTTGGATCGAGCGAGGCGAGATCATTATCGCCCACCGGCGTCGCCAGCATCACCGCGTGAAAAACGGCCGGCATGTCCAGCTTGGGCTTGTCAGCCTTTCCATCGAGCCATTGGAACAGGGAAACATAGGGTGGCGACAGGCCATGCCAGAGCGTTTCGATCTCGGTGATATCGGCACTGCCCATATCGGCAAGCGCCTGTTTCACCAGCCGCGCCGAGACGCCGATGCGTAAGCCGCCGGTGATCAGCTTCAGGAAGGCAAACCGGCTTGACCCTTCGAGCTGATCAAGCAGGTCGCGCACCAGGCCATGGACATTGGACCGCCCAGCGGTTTCCAACTGCTGCATGACGGCCCCGAGCGACAGGTCGCCGGTCGTTGTTTGGCGCTCTGCCGGCGGCTCCCAGACAAGCGAGATCGTTTCGGCGAGGTCGCCGACGTAATCGTAGGAATAGCGGAACAGGACCTCGTCCATCCGCTCCAGCACCAGTTGCCTCAGCACGTTCGGTTTTACGGCCTTGAGCGTCAGCGTGCCGGCAATGGCGGCCAGAGCGTAGCCGCGATCCGGGTCGGGGGCGTCGCGGAAGTAATCCGTCATCAGCTTGATCTTGGCGTTGCGTTGCGGTGTGAGGACCAACCGGTCGAGCAGTTCGGCGAAGGGGCGCATCGGTTATTCTCCTTCGTCGTCGTAGCCGACCAGATGCAGCGGCCGTGCCGCGATCCCTTGCAGCTCACACCAGCGCACCAGAGCTTCTTCGCGACCATGGGTCACCCAGACCTCGCCGGGCTTGATCTCGTTGATCGTCTGGATCAGTTCCGGCCAGTCGCAATGATCCGAGATGATCATCGGCAGTTCGACGCCGCGCTGCTTGGCGCGCTGGCGTACCAGCATCCAGCCGGAGGCAAAGATCGGAATGGGATCGGGAAAACGCCTGGCCCATTTGTCGGCAAAGGCGGACGGTGGACCGACGACAACGGCACCAGCGAAGGATTGCTTGTCTTTCGCATCAATCGTGGCGGGGCGAAGATCACCCAGTTCGATGCCTTCGCTTTCATAATAGTCGCAGAGCCTTGACAAGGCGCCGTGAATGAAGATCGGCGCGTCGTAACCGGCTTCGCGCATCAAGGCGATGATCCGCTGAGCCTTGCCAAGAGCATAGGCGCCGACCAGATGGGCGCGTTCGGGAAACTGACCGAGCGAGGTCAGCAGCTTGGCAACCTCGCCGCGATCATCGGGATGGTGAAACACCGGCAGGCCGAATGTTGCCTCGGTAATGAAGACATCGCAGGGCACCGGCTCGAAGGGGCGGCAGGTGGGATCACGGCGGCGTTTGTAATCGCCGGAGACGACGATGCGGATGCCGTTGGCTTCGACGGCGATCTGCGCCGAGCCCAGAACATGGCCGGCCGGATGAAAGCTGACGGTGACATCGCCGATCGAGGTGCGGGCACCCAGTATGGCCTCCTGCGTGCTGGTGCAGAAGGCATCGCCATAACGGATACGCATGATATCGAGCGTCTCGCGCGTCGCCATCACATGCGTGTGGCCGGCGCGGGCGTGATCGGCGTGGCCATGCGTAATCAATGCCCGTTCGACGGGCTGGACGGGATCGATGTAGAAGCCGCCCTTCTCGCAAAAGAGACCCCTGGGCGTCGGGTAGAGTAGCGTTTCCGGTTTCATGGAAACGAAGATAGCTGGCAATTGGACAACTGCCAGCTATCGGGGTGAATTTTTACGGGCTCAGGCCGCCGGGCTCTGACCCAGCGTCTTCGAGATCAGATCGAGCACACCTTCGGCATCGACGCCGATTGCGACATTTTGGCTTGGCAGGTTATCCCATGCGTTCGGCGGGAAGATATGATCGTCGGCTTTCTGGATGGTCTGGCCATCGGCAATGCCGCCGCAGACGACGCGGATCGCGCCGCTGCGCAGCGTGAAGAGTTCCGGGGCCACGACGTAGACGCAGGCGCAGCTGTCATGCACGACCATGCCGTCATCGACATGCTGCTCGTAAAACTCGATGTAGAATTGCGAGATGTCGGAGAGAAGTTTGGCCCGCTTGCCACCGCTCGCCGCAATGGCGGCCAGCCTGCTGCGGGTCATCACTGTCTTTTCGGTGACGTCGAGACCGACGACAACGACCGGCCACGGTGCCGTCATCACCACATCTGCGGCTTCCGGATCGCCATGGATATTGGCCTCTGCCGCTGGCGTGATATTGCCGCGCATATCGAAGGCGCCGCCCATGATGACGACATCCTTGACGAGAACCGCAATGTCCGGATCATCGCGAAGGGCAAGCGCCAGATTGGTCATGCGGCCGACGGCGACGATGGTGACTTCGCCGGGATTTGCACGGACGGTATCGATGATGAAGCGATGGGCTGGCCGTGGATCGCAGGCGAGATCGACTGTTTCCGGAACGCCGATATTGCCGAGGCCGTCATCGCCGTGGATGAAGGTTGGCCAGCCGACATGCGGACGCGACGGGTCGAGCGTCTCGCCAAGGCCCTTGGCGACCGGGGCCGCAATATCCCATTGCTGCTTCAGATAGAGCGCATTGCGGGTCGTGGTCTCGATCGAGGCATTGCCGAAAACGGTGGTGATGCCGATCAGGTCGATATCTGGATGATTGTGCAGGAACAGTAGGGCCATCGCGTCATCGACGCCGGGATCGGTATCAAAAATTACCTTGTGCATGATGTCTTCTTTTCTTTGTTTTAAAAGCGTGCGGCAGTTCGCTGACGTGAGCAACGTCCAGTGTTGCGCCACTTTTAGCGGCGCTAGAGCCAAGAGCAACCCATTTTCCGGCGCTGTTGCGGGCAAGGTGCCAAAACGGGGCAAATCTGTTTGAACGCCGCGCAAAAGCGACGGCGGGCTTAAACTTTCCGAAACATGGTCAAGCTAAGGTGGAAGCCCAATCAAAAGGCGGGCTCGTCCTGCATGTGCGGCGGTGGGCCGGGAGTTGAAGCTGATGACGGAACAGCGCACGTGAAGTCGGTCTTTAAGAAAATACGTCTCCCCCGCAAGGTGATGTTCCTCATTACCGGTATTCTTGTGCTGTCCGGAGCGTCCGGCGCTTTTGCCGTCTATTCGGGCAAGGAAACCTTCCTCGGCATGGCCGGTCCGGAAAAGCCCTCACTCTCCGGTCTCGCCTGTACCACGCTCGAGACGCTCAAAATGCGCCGCAATGGCCAGCGCTGGATTCGCAAATATGTGAGTACGGATTCTGCCGGAGGCGTCGATCGCGTCCGCACTGCGTTGCGCGTAGCCGGCCTGCTGGCCAAGGAAGAACAAGCCGATCTCTATCAGGTTGTCGTGCTCGATGCCGCTGGACCGTCGGATCGTGCCGACCGTCGCGGCGCTGCCATCGGTGCACAGGTCCTGTTTGCCCCAGATCCGTCAAAGCTGCCGGGAATGAGCACGCCGTTCACTGCCCGGTACACGGACGCCAAGGCGAATACCGTCGGTCTCTTCTATGGCCGCGAAGTCGTTCTCTCGACTGAGGATGTCAAGACCACGCTGACGGCGATGGACGACAAGTCGGATTGTTTCGACCCGGTTGCCGCTGCTGCCGCAGCAGAACCGGGCGCCGCTGGATCAAAGAGCGGCGGCCATGGTGAAGCACCGGCCGCCGCCGCGCATGGAGAAGAGGCGGAGAGTGGCGAGGCACCGGCCGGTCATGGCGAGGAGGCTGCTGCGCCAGACCACGGCGCTGAGGCTTCGGCTGAAGAGAGCGCTGCAAAGCCTGAAGGAAAGGGTTTCTTCGGCTCCATGCTCGCCATGGTTCTCGGCAGCGACACCGAAAAACCTTCGAGCCCCTCCGCCGAATCCACAACGCAAAACCCCGTCGAGAACCCTCTGGAAAAACCAGCGGGACACTGACGGGATCATGTGACGGCTAATCATCCAGATCAGACGACGGCGTTGCCGGCGATGACGGCGAGAACCACGAAGATCAGGAAGATGATCACGGCGATGGCGAACAACACGCGCGCGATTGTCGCGGTCGCGGCCGAAACGCCGGAGAAACCGAGAAAGCCGGTAATCAGCGAGATAACCAGGAAGATGAGCGCCCATTTCAGCATGGAAGGGTTCCTTTCAGATTCTGCGGATATTGACGCGCAGGATCGGGAAAAGTTCCATTGGCTGATGGAAACGCGCCATCCGTTTCACAGAATGGCGCGCTCGTCTTGAAGCCGGATCAGTCCGCCTTGTTGCGGCGGGCCGGGAAGAGGATGATGTCGCGGATCGACGGTGCGTTGGTCAAGAGCATGATCAGGCGATCGACGCCGATGCCGAGGCCACCGGCGGGCGGCATGCCCTGGTCGATCGCATCGAGGAATTCGTCGTCCAGCTGCTTGTCCTTTTCGCCGCGTGCATGGGCCTGTTCCAGCTGTTCGACCATGCGCTTGCGCTGCTCTTCCGGATCGTTCAGCTCGGAGAAGGCGTTGCCCAGTTCCCAGGCGTTGCAATAGGTCTCGAAACGCTCGACCAGGCGTGGTTCGCCCGGCACTTCCTTGGCGAAGGGGGAGATGTCCTTCGGGAAATGCGTCACGTGGCTCGGCTGGATCAGCGTGCCCTCGACCTTTTCTTCAAAGATGAAGGCCAGGCACTCGCCCCAGGTCGCATCCTTCTCGACTTCGAAACCGCCGGCCTTGGCGGCAGCGCGTGCTTCTTCATCGGTCTTCATCGCCAGGAAGTCGATGCCGGTCGCCTCCTTGACGGCGTCCGGCATGGGCACGCGCTTGAACGGACCCTTGAAGGAAATTTCCTTGTCGCCGAACGTGAACTCGGTGGTGCCGTGGATCGACATTGCGAGCGTCGAGAACAACCGCTCGACGAGATCCATGATGTCCTCATAGTCGGAATAGGCCCAGTAGCATTCCATCATGGTGAATTCTGGATTGTGCCGGGTGGACACGCCTTCGTTGCGGAAGTTGCGGTTGATCTCGAACACCTTGTCGGTGAGGCCCGAAACCAGCGTGCGCTTCAGGAACAGTTCCGGCGCGATGCGCAGGTACATGTCGAGCTTCAGCGTGTTGTGATGTGTCTTGAAGGGCTCTGCAGTGGCGCCACCGTAGACCGAATGCAGCATCGGCGTCTCGACTTCCATGAAGCCGTCGTCTTCCATGAAGCGGCGGATGCCCGAGACGATCTTCGAGCGCTGCTGGAAGCGGAGCTTGGATTCCTCGTTGGTCATGATGTCGAGGTGACGCTTGCGGTAGCGCTGCTCGATGTCGGACAGGCCATGCCACTTCTCGGGCATCGGCAGCAGCGACTTGGTGAGCATGATGATGTCTTGCGCGTTGATCGACAGTTCGCCGCGCTTGGTGCGGCGAACCACGCCGGTGACGCCGATGATATCGCCGATATCGATCAGCGGCAGCAGGGAGCGCGCTTCTTCCGGAGTGGCATCCTTGTGGGAGAAGATCTGGATCTTGCCGCCGGCATCATGGATGTCCATGAACATGCCAGAGTTGCGCGAGGAGTAGACGCGGCCAGCAACCGTCACGACGTCTTCAGTGACGACGTCCGCTTCCAGGCTCTCGTATTTCTCAGCCAGTTCCGCATTGGTGATCGTACGGTGGAAATGCGCCGGATAGACGTCGCCGATCTTTTCGCGCAGCAGCGCCAGTTTCTGGGCGCGCACTTCGGTGACGTCGGAGGAGAGGGCGGTTTCGGTCTTGTCGGTCATAGGTTTCGCCTTATCAATTCGGCATACTTGAAATGGGTTCATTCGCGGCCGGTGCGGCTCGCTCGGTCTAACCCTCCCCACGAGGGGGAGGGAGGTTACCGCGCCTGTGTTATTTTCCGCTACCTGCCATCGAGGCCGCAACCTGGCCAGCCACCTTCAGGCGCTGGCGCACGACCGAGCGGCCGAGGATAGCCATCGAGTCGAACAGTGGCAGCGAGCGGGTCGAGCCGGAGACGGCGACGAACAGCGGCGCGACGATGACCTTGAGCTTCTTGCCCATGCGGTCGGCAATCGCCCGCAGTTCGGCTTCGATCGACTCGACGTTCCATTCGAGGATCTTTTCCAGATCCGGCTGGACCGTGTTGAAGATCTCGACCAGTTCTTCCGGTGTCGATTTGACCTTGGCGAACGAGGCGGCGTCAAGCGCGAGATCGGACTTGAACAGGAAGCCCGCCAGATCCGGCAGCTCGCCGAGCTTGGAAATGCGCGACTGCGAGAGCTTGAGGCCCTGCTTGATGCGGTCGTTCTCCATGGCCCATGACAGGACGCGGGCGGCGAACTCGTCCTCGGTCAAACCTTCGCGCAGCCAGCGGCCGTTCAGCCAGTCGAGCTTCTGGATATCGAAGATCGCCCCAGCCTTGGAGAGGTTGGCCGGATCGAATTTTTCGGCGAGCTGATCCATGGTCAGCATTTCTTCGCCTTCGGCAATCTGCACGAAGAACAGGCCGAGGAAGTTCATCAGCGCTTCCGGCAGATAGCCGAGTGCCGAGTAATAGGAGATCGAGGTCGGGTTCTTGCGCTTCGACAGTTTTGACTTGTCGTGATTGCGCATCAGCGAGAGATGCATGAACACCGGCGGCTCAAGCCCGAGATACTGATAGATCAGGATGTGCTTGGGCACCGAGGACAGCCATTCCTCGCCGCGCGCCACATGGCTGATCTTCATAAGGTGGTCGTCGACGACGTTGGCCATGTGATAGGTCGGCATGCCATCGGCCTTGAGCAGAACCTGCATGTCGACGGCATCCCACGGGATATCGACTTCGCCATAGACGCCATCAACGAACTTGCAGGAGCCTTCGGTCGGGATTTTCATCCGCACGACCGTCTGCTCGCCAGCAGCCATGCGTGTCGTCACTTCTTCCGCCGAAAGCGTCAGGCAACGACCGTCATATTTCGGCGGCTTGCCGGCGGCACGCTGCGCTTCGCGCATTTCGGCCAATCGTTCGGGCGAGCAGAAGCAGCGGAAGCCATGGCCATTGGAAACGATCTTCTCGACGAAGGGAAGATAGGTGTCCTTGCGGTCGCTCTGGCGATAGGGGCCGTAGGGTCCGCCGACATCCGGGCCTTCCGACCATGTCAGGCCGCACCATTTCAGCGCATCCAGAACCTTGGTCTCGAATTCAGGTGTCGAGCGCGTCGCATCGGTATCTTCGATGCGCAGGATGAACTCACCACCCATCTTCTGTGCGAAGAGGTAGTTGAACAACGCGATATAGGCAGTGCCGACATGCGGTTCGCCGGTAGGGGAAGGTGCGATGCGCACCCGGACTGGTCTGTCTGTCATGATCCTGGCCCGTGCTTTACGTGCTTTCGGCCTTCCTGCCGGAAGAAGACGTCCGGATCATGAAGGCGCATGCTTTTAAGGGAAGGAAGTGCCCGATCGATGCCTGAAACGGCGGAAAATACCGGAAATTCCATATAGCTGGCGTGAGACCATATTCAAAAGGGCGCGTCAAGGAAAACTGCGCTCCGGCCGTCGGCTGCTGCTTTGTAAAAAGCCAGTTGACAAAGGCTACAACCGGGTTTAATTAACCCATAAGTTAATTAACTTGGCGGTTTAATAAGAATGACACAGGATCAACTCAGCAGCACTCTGTCGGCGCTGGCCGATCCGACGCGGCGGGCGATCTTGGCGCGGCTGGCTTTGGGGGAGGCGTCTGTCAACGAGCTGGCGGAGCCGTTTGCGATGAGCCTGCCGGCCGTTTCAAAGCATCTGAAGGTGCTGGAAAAGGCTGGACTGATCAGCCGTGGCCGCGAGGCGCAGTGGCGTCCCTGCAAACTGGAGGCGGGACCGTTGAAGGACCTCAACGCCTGGCTCGATAACTACCGGCAATTTTGGGAGGAGAGTTTCGACAAGCTCGATCTCTACCTGCAAAGACTTCAAGAGGGAGATGAAAATGAACGCAAGAGCTGAAATTGTCCCCGCCGACAAGGCCAACCTTGTCCTGGCCCGGACATTCAATGCCCCGGCGGCGCTGGTCTACAAGGTCTGGACTGACCCGTATCATCTGGCTCAGTGGTGGGGACCGCATCACTTTACCAACCCGGTCTGCGAGGTCGACCTCAGGCCCGGAGGTGTCATCCGTATCCACATGAAGGGGCCAGACGGCCAGATGTATCCGTCAAACGGCACCTTCAAGGAAATCGTCGAGAACGAGCGGCTGGTCTTTACGAGCACCTATGACAGCGAAGACGGCGTCACCATGCTGGAAGCGCTGAATACGGTGACCTTCACCGAGAAGAACGGCAAGACCGAGGTGACACTGCATGCACAGGTATTGAGGGCAACCGAAGCCGTACTGCCCGCGCTCGATGGCATGGAAGAAGGCTGGAGCCAGAGCCTCGAAAAGCTCGCGGCCGTCATCGCCTCCATCACTGCCGCCTGACATTCTTTCTACCCGACATTCCCCTGAAGCGCGTCGCAGGCCTCTTCAGGGGACCAAACTCCAATGCTCAACAGGAACCCGAATATGCTGAAAATTCTGCTCGTTATCCTTGCCGTCATCGTCGTGCTTTTGCTCGCCGTCGTCATGTTCGCATCCACAAAACCCGATACGTTCCATGTGGAGCGCAGCGTCACCATCAATGCGCCGCCGGAAAAGATCTTCCCACTGATCAATGACTTCAAGCAGTGGCAGGCATGGTCGCCTTACGAAATGAAGGATCCGGCCATGAAACGTACGTTCGATGGCACGACCAGCGGCCAGGGCGCCGTCTACAACTGGGACGGCAACAAGGATGTCGGCGCTGGACGCATGGAAATCACCGAAGCGACGCCGTCCTCGAAGGTTGAAATCAAGCTCGATTTCAGCCGCCCGTTCGAAGGGCACAACGTTGCTACGTTCACGCTCGCTCCGGCAGCTCAAGGCACGGCCGTCAGCTGGGCGATGGATGGACCGAGCCCTCTTATTGCCAAGGTCATGGGTCTGTTCTTCAACATGGATAAAATGATCGGTGGCGATTTTGCCCAGGGGTTGGAAAACCTCAAGGCCATCGCCGAGAAGTAAAAAGCGTCATTGATGGGAACGATTTGCAGTCTGGCCCGTTCTTCTCCTGAGGAGTGCGGGCTGTGACAACCGGACTCGAGGGAGATGGAGAACGCGGAGATTTTTCCGGTTTCTCTTCGCGGCCAACGAAACGGCAGTCGAGCTTCTTACCCCTTCGGCCTCGTTCCTCATCATAAGCCCAAATCGAATTGCCCCGGGATCGTCGTCCCGGGGCTTTTTTTATGTTGGCTCTTGATCGACGAACAAAAAAGGAGCGCATCCAACCGGATGCACTCCCTTTCAATCGACAATCAGATGAGCATCCAATTAATGTTTGGCGGCCTTGTCCCGCTGCCGCTTGTTGCGCGACAGCATGTTGAGCACTTCGACAAGCGCCGAGAAGGCCATGGCGGCGTAGACGTAACCCTTCGGTACATGAATGCCCATGCCTTCGGCGATCAGCGTCGTGCCGATCATCAGGAGGAATGCCAGCGCCAGCATGACGATGGTCGGGTTGTTCTCGATGAAGCGGGCCAGCGGGCCGGACGCGACCAGCATGACGGTGACGGCGAAAACGACGGCGATGACCATGATCGGCAGGTGCGGCGTCATGCCGACGGCGGTGATGATGCTGTCGACGGAGAACACGAGATCGAGCAGCAGGATCTGGCCGATGGCGGCGCCAAAGCCGGTTGTTACGGAGCTTGCAATGAAATCCTGATCATGGTCGGTCGGATCGACATTGTGATGGATTTCCTTGGTGGCCTTCCAGACAAGGAACAGGCCGCCGGCGATCAGGATCATGTCCTTCCAGGAGAAGCCGTGACCGAACGCCTCGAACACAGGCGTCGTCAGCTGGACGATCCAGGCGATCGTGCCGAGCAGCGCGAGGCGCATGACCAGAGCCAGGCCGATGCCGATCTTGCGTGCCTTTTCGCGGTGTTCCGGCGGAAGTTTGTTGGTCAGGATAGAAATGAAGATGAGATTGTCGATACCGAGCACGACCTCCATCACGATCAGGGTAATCAGGGCAATCCAGGCAGTCGGATCTTGCATTAGAAGCAAATAATCCTGCATCGGGGGTGGTTCCTTCCTCGATATCAAGGTGCATATACGGGAACCCGCGCCGCCGGTTGGCAACGCGGGTGTAATTGATGTTTCTTATGTATGCGGAAATGGCGGCAAGGCAAGCGCTCAAGGGCGTTCAAATGGGCCGCGATACCGTTAACTCTTCACCGGAAGCCAGATTTCCGTCAGCCCCATGCCTGTTCTCGGATCAAACCGCTCGTCGTAGCGTTCCATCAGGTCGGGAGTGCCGCCATGACTGTAGCCGGATGATGGCAGCCATTCCGTAAAGATCGCATTGCAGGTCGCCTGGATGCCGGAGATATGGCCGCGATGGGCAAAGATCGCATAGGTCTGAGCGGGAAGTTTCAGGCTTTCAAAGCCTTCGGGCAGTTCGTCGGTGTCGCGAACCTGCACAGCGGTCATGTATTGAAAGCTGCGGTCCTGTCCTTCTTCCTGCGTGCAGATGCCATAGGCGGCATATCCGATCTGGCCGGCAATGCTGCCGTCATGGGCGTTGAACCGCTGCCATTGCGATGGAATTCCGGCATTGCCGCCGTAATCATAGGTCTGCTGCAGGCCCGCCATCAGCATCGCAGGCGTGGTTTCAAATCGTGGTTCGTCCAGTCTTGGAAGGGGTGCGGTGGTCATCCGGAGAGGCTCCATAAGATCGAGATCGCCAATATGCCGTCTGTTGCGAACCTCTTCCGGCGTTACGCCGAAATGATCGCGGAAGGCACGGGTGAAAGCTTCATGCGAGCTGTAGCCCGCATCAAGGGCGACTGCGAGAATGCTGGATGCGCCCCCGGCAAGGGAAAGAGCTGCGCTGCTCAGGCGCCGCGCCCTGATGTAACCACTGATCGAAAAGCCCGTCGTCAGGCCGAAGACACGCGACAGGTGATAGCGGGAAAGCCCCGCCGTCTCCGCAATGTCCTCCAGTGAAATGTCCCGGGCGTAATGGCTTTCGATAAACCAGAGCGCCTTGCCGATCGCATTCATCCAACCTCCCGCAGCAAACCGGATATGATCCCGGATATGATCTTAGTGCCGATCGGCCAGCTTCACTTGATCGCGGTTGCGCGATTGATATGGCATGTCAACACGCCGGTGGCTTTCAGGCCTTTGTGGTCTGCCGTGTTCCGTAAGCGGCCATGAAGACGCGAACGGCGCCGGTGATGACCCGGTCGATTTCCTCCGGCGGAGGGGCGGCCTCCATGGTTCCGAAGAGGCGATACTTGAAAAACCCGCCACTGGAGAGATCGAGAAACTGGCCTGCCGCCAGATCGAGATCATCGATCTTCAGGCTGCCGATATCGACCTGGTGCGCCAGGAATTCACACATCAACGTTCGCAGGTTTTCCGGGCCCTTGAAGAAGCGCTGGCACAGATCGGGCATGCGATCGCGGACACCGAGAACGGTGCGCATTGCGCTGATCACCTTTTCGTCGGTCATATGCGACACGAAGCTGACGCCGAATTTGTAAAGGCCGGTTTCGGCATCCTCATTGGCAGCTAGAACTGTGCGAACTGCTGCAAGGAAAAGAGCCCGTTCCTTTTCGATCATCGCCGAAAATAGGTCTTCCTTGTTCTGGAAGTAGACGTAGATCGTGCCCTTTGAGACGCCGGCTTCCCGGGTGATGTCGTTCATGCTGGCGGCGTCGAAACCGACGCTCATGAAAACGCGTTTTGCGCCCTCGATAATCTGCTCGCGCTTTGCCGGATCCTCTCCGGCAGCACGGCGGCCGGACAGGGAATAGGCTTCGCCGGGACAGTCTGAGATACCCGTTGTTTCTGCCAATTTTTCGTTACCTTCGGACATTTTTGTCTCATTGTTAACTTTTCGAACCGAACGGTTCGATTTGACTTGATATGTGAGCGATTACGCACTATGTCAATCGAACTGAACGGTTCGGTTCGAATTTCTCACATCAGGGCTGGTAGTGCAATATGTCAGTTTCAAACAAATCCGGTGCTGCCCATGTCCGCCCCGTCGGCGACGATTTCAAGGCGCCCGTGGAGCAGATCGAGGCTCCTGAAGCCAAGAATGTGACGGAGCCCGCTGCCGAAGAGCAGGTGGCTCCGCAGGTTGCTGCCGTCGCCGAAAAGCCCGCCCCGAAGCGCCGCAAAATGGTGTTTCCGATCATTGTGATCGCCGCGCTGGCAGCCGGTGGCTGGTACGGTTACGAATGGTGGACCAACGGCCGCTTCATGATCTCGACCGATGACGCCTATATCGAAGGTGACATCGCGTCGATTTCGCCGAAGGTTTCCGGCTATATCGAGAAGGTCAATGTGGTTGCCAACCAGCACGTCAAGGCTGGCGATGCGTTGATTACGCTCGATAAGGAAGACTACCGCATTGCCGCCGACCAGGCGCAGGCGCAGATCGATACGGAAAAACTGTCGCTGCAGCGTTTCGACGCGCAGATCGCCGGCGCCAAGGCCAGCGTGCAGCAGGCGGAAGCGCAGAAAACCGCCCTTGAGGCGACCGTCCGGGGTGCCGAAACCACGCTCAAGCGTGCCAGCGACCTCCAGTCAAAGGCAGTCGGTACGGTCGCCTCCCTCGATGATGCCACGGTTGCTGTTGATCAGGCCAAGGCAAACCTGATCGGCGGCGATGCGCAGATTGCCACGGCGAATGCCAACGTCGCTGTGCTGGCTGCGCAACGCGCCGAGGCCGAAAGCACCATCCGGTCGCTGGAACTGGCCCGTGACAAGGCGCAGCGCGATTTGGGCTTTACGGTCTTGAAGGCTCCTTACGATGGTGTCATCGGCAATCTGGCTGTTCAGGATGGTGACCTTGTTTCGGCCGGTCAGCGTCTGGCGGCCCTGGTGCCGACCGATCAGCTCTATATCGACGCCAACTTCAAGGAAACGCAGATCGCCCACATGGTCCCGGGCTCGAAGGTCAACATCCACGTGGATGCCTTCGACGAGGCGCCGATCGTCGGTACCGTGCAGTCGATTTCGCCAGCTTCCGGTTCGGTGTTCTCGCTGCTGCCGGCTGAAAACGCCACCGGCAACTTCACCAAGGTGATCCAGCGCGTTCCGGTTCGCATCGTCTTTCCGAAGGACGAGCTGGACAGCGGCCGTCTTCGCGCCGGTCTGAGCGTCGTTGTCGATGTCGATACCCGCACTGCACCGAAGCAGGAAGCTGCTGCGGCCAAGTGATCCGTATGCCGCGCCGTCAAGGCGCGGCTTCAACGGTTGAGTGAAACGTCCCAGGCCGATGTGCCGGGACCCTGTGATGCACCAGTTTTCATGATCATGATGGCCGTTCCGTTCTTCTGAGCGTGGACCGTGCCAGGAGCAACGCCGATGGCTGCCACTGCAACAGCGGGTACGATGCCGCTTCCCGCCGCCCGTGCGGAAGAGAAGATGGATCCGAAGCGGCTGATCGCCTTTTTTGCGATGGTCTTCGGCATGTTCATGTCGATCCTCGACATTCAGATTGTCTCGGCTTCGCTGGCTGAAATTCAAGCCGGCCTGTCAGCCGGTTCTGATGAAGTCGCCTGGGTGCAGACGGCGTATTTGATCGCCGAAGTTATCATGATCCCGCTGTCGGGCACTTTGGCCCGCATCGTCTCGACGCGTGTGCTGTTTTCGGTGTCGGCTGCAGGCTTTACAATTGCCAGCGCGCTTGCGGCAACAGCAACCAATATCGACCAGATGATTGTTTATCGGGTGCTGCAGGGCTTTATCGGCGGTGGCATGATCCCGTCGGTGTTTGCCGCCGCATTCACGATCTTTCCACCGTCCAAGCGCAGCATCGTCTCGCCGATCATCGGTCTGGTCGCGACGCTGGCGCCAACCATCGGCCCGACCGTTGGCGGCTATCTCAGCCATGCCTTTTCCTGGCACTGGTTGTTTCTCGTCAACATCATCCCAGGCATCATCGTCACCATCGTGACCTGGAATTTCATCGATTTCGACAAGCCGGAATGGAGCCTGTTCAAGAAATTCGACTGGTGGGGGCTGCTGTCGATGGCGGTTTTCCTCGGCGCACTGGAATATGTGCTGGAAGAAGGCAACAAGAACGACTGGTTCAGCGACCAATACATTTTCCTGGGTGCTATCGCATCCGCGATCGGTGCTCTGGTCTTCTTCTACCGTGCGTTCAATGTCGATTTTCCGATCGTCGATTTAAGGGCGTTCTCCAACCGAAACTTTGCCTTCGGCTCGCTGTTCTCCTTCGTCATGGGCATCGGACTCTATGGTCTCACATACATCTATCCGCTTTATCTCGGCCGGATCCGCGGTTACGATTCGTTGATGATCGGCGAGACGATGTTCGTGTCAGGTCTGGCGATGTTCTGCACGGCACCGATTGCGGGCAAGCTCTCCACAAAGCTCGATCCACGCGTGATGATGGCGATCGGCTTTGCCAGCTTTGCTGGAGGTACCTGGCTGATGAGTTCGCTGACGGCCGATTGGGATTTCTATGAGCTTCTCGTGCCACAGATCCTGCGCGGTTTCGGGCTGATGATGTGCATGGTGCCGATCAACAATGTGGCGCTTGGCACGCTGTCGCCGGAGCGTGTCCGTGGCGCATCGGGATTGTTCAATCTGACGCGTAACCTCGGCGGTGCCGTTGGTCTTGCTGCGATCAACACGATCCTGACGCAGCGTCAGGAGGAGCATTACGCCCGCCTGCAGGAGCATGTGCAATGGGGCAACCCCGAGGCCATGGATCAGCTGAACAACATGATCGCCAAGTACAATTCGCACGGTCTCGACGGTGCAACCATCGCCATCCAGAAGCTGTCCGGGATCGTCACCCAGCAGGCAATGGTCATGTCGTTCATCGACGTGTTCCTGATCCTCACCGGCCTGTTCGGAACGCTGGTCTTCTGCGCTTTCCTGATCAAGAAGCCGGCGCCTGTTCCGACAGGAGCCGGCGGCGGCGGACACTAGCCGTTAAGGCCGCTGAACATCTGATCTGTACGTCGCGGCTTTCATCCGCCAGAATGCCCTGAAGACAAAACTTCAGGGCATTTTGCATGACCGGTCATTCGTTTCCTCTGCTTCACAGGCGTTCGTTTCTCGCCAATCTCCTGAGCCTCGGGGTCGTCTCGTCGGTTGGTCCCGCGTTGGCGGCGACGCCCGTAAGCAAAGCGTGGCCTCTCATCGATGCGACATTCCTGTTCGCCGCCGATATTCACACTTGCCTTATCTCCGGTGGGACGCTCAGTCCCAATTGCGCGCAGGAGGGTAAGACCGACGCCAATCTTCTGCGACATGTGGCGGCCGTTAACCGCATCGCAGAGTTCGATTGGCCAATGGAGATCGGCGGCGCGGCGACCGGGCTTGCAGGGGCAGGCAAGCGCATCGCCAAGCCGCTCGGTCTCGTCATCGGCGGCGACATGACCGATGACGGCGGCGGTCAGGTCAAGGTTCCCGGCGAAGGCCATCAGCTGCTGCAATTCTCCAGCCGTTATCAGGAGGGCGCTGGCCCCGACCGGGTGCATTTTCCCGTCTATAACGGCCTTGGTAATCATGATCTCGATCAGGATGGAGCGCCGCCGCACATCGACTGGTATCGCCGCGAATTGCGCGACTATGTCGAGCTCAATCATCGCCCGACGGTGTTCTACAAGCCGCCGGTGGCGGTTCCCGATTACGATATCGATTCCGACAACTACTCCTGGGATTGGGGCGGGCTGCATCTGGTGCAGCTGCAGCGTTTTGGCGGCGATACCAACAAGGGTGCGATCAGCGGGTTGGATTGGTTGAAACAGGATCTTGCCAACTCGGCCGCGGATGGCCGGCCGGTGGTGGTGTTCCAGCACTATGGCTGGGATGCCTTCTCGCTGGAAAAATGGGACCCGGCCAAGACGACCTTCGACGACGAGGGCTCTGGCCACGCCCACTGGTGGAGTGATGACGACCGCGCGGCATTACTGGAGACCTTGAAAGGCTACAATGTCGTCGGCTTGTTTCATGGCCACGAACACGATACGCCGATGATATACAACCAAAACGGCCTCGACCTGTTCAAGCCGATCGCAACCTTCAAAGGTGGCTTTGCCGTCGCCCATGTGACCAATCAATATATGGATGTCGTGCTCGCGCAGGCGCAGGGAACCGACGGCGAGGTGACTTTTCTCAAGGCTTTCAGCAAGCGTTTTGGCTGATCCGCGCTGGCCTCGATTGCGCTGACACAGCCGGTGCCGGCATCGGTCGTAATTTTCTGATTTACGTACATCAAATTTTCCTCTAAGGCTCTTTCCCGGAGGAAATATGCGCCCGACAGTTCATGATATTGCCGCTGCGGCAGGGGTCAGCCTTGCGACCGTCGACCGCGTGTTGAACCAGCGCGCCGGCGTCCGCACCGTCACGCGCGAAAGGGTCGAGCAGGCCATCGAGCGCATCGGCTATGTCCGCGACGTCGCCGCCGCCAACCTTGCCAAGAGCCGCGTTTACCCCTTCGTTTTCATTCTGCCAGCTGGCGACAATTCCTTCATGCGCGGGCTTGAGGCGCAGGTGCGTGCTGCAATGAGCCGTTCGGCCGCCGAGCGCACAAGCATCTCAGTCGTCACAGTTCCGGCATTCAATGCCGAAGCCTTGGTCGCCGCGTTGGACGAGGCGCGCGCAAAATCACCGGCTGGCGTGGCCGTCGTGGCCATCGATTCTCCCGATGTCATCGCCGCCGTCGATCGGTTGCGTGCCGATCGCATTCCTGTCGTTACCCTGGTCTCCGATCTAGCCGGCTCGAAGCGCGACCATTTTGCCGGTGTTGACAACATTGCCGCGGGGCGCACGGCGGCAAGCCTGATGGGCCGCTTTCTCGGCGGCCGTTCCGGACCGGTTGCGGTGCTGGCCGGCTCCATGCTGGTCCGCGACCACCGCGAACGCCTTGATGGCTTTCAGGCCGTGATGACAGAAAACTTCCCTGGGCATGTCCTGTTGCCAGTTATTGAAGGGCAGGACGATCCTGCCATGGTCGAAAGGCTTGTCGGCCAGGTGCTTGCGTCATCGCCAGAAATTGCCGGCATCTACAGCCTTGGCGCCGGTAATCGCGGCCTGATTGCTGCGTTGAAGCGGCGAGCAGGCGGTACGCCCGTCTGTGTTATCGCGCATGAACTGACCCGTCATACGCGGGCGGCATTGAACGACGGGTTGATCGATGTGGTCCTCAATCAGGATGCCGGGCATGAAGTGCGCAGCGCCATCCGCGTGTTGAAGGCCAAGGCTGATGGCGTTGCGGTTATTGGCGCGCAGGAGCGTATCCGCCTCGACATTTTCCTCAAGGACAACCTGCCCTTCGAGGAGGACAGCGGAACAGACACGCCCTTAGAGCAGGGCAGGAACCAAGAGCCTGAACAAGGCGCGGCAGATTAGGGAGACCACCATGTATCTCGGTATCGACCTCGGCACATCCGGGGTGAAGGCACTGCTGATCGACGACGGCCAGCGGATCATTGGCTCTGCCTCGGGTGCCATGGACGTGTCGCGGCCGCATCCAGGCTGGTCGGAACAGGACCCGGCCCATTGGATTCGCGCGACGGAAGAAGCTATTGCCGGATTGAAGGCAGCTCATCCCAAGGAACTCGCCGCCGTCAAAGGCATCGGGCTTTCCGGGCACATGCACGGCGCGACGCTTTTGGATGACAATGACAAGGTGCTGCGCCCCTGTATTCTCTGGAACGATACCCGCAGCCACAAGCAGGCGCTGGCACTCGACGCCGATCCGCAGTTCCGGGCGCTGACCGGCAATATCGTCTTTCCGGGATTTACGGCGCCAAAACTTGCCTGGGTGGCGGAGAACGAACCCGACATTTTCGAGAAGGTCGATTGGGTTCTGCTGCCGAAGGATTATCTGCGTCTGTGGCTGACAGGTGAGCATATTTCCGAAATGTCGGATTCGGCCGGCACGTCCTGGCTGGATACCGGTAAGCGCGCCTGGTCGGAAAGCCTGCTTGATGCAACCGGGCTGACGGAAAGCCAAATGCCGTCGTTGATCGAAGGCACGGAGCAGGGCGGCACGCTGAAGGCCGATCTCGCTGCCAAGTGGGGAATGGGTGCTGGCGTCGTGGTTGCCGGCGGGGCAGGGGATAACGCCGCATCTGCCTGCGGCATGGGTACGGTTGGCGAAGGCCATGCTTTTGTGTCGCTCGGCACGTCCGGCGTGCTGTTTGCCGCCAATGCCAGCTATCTGCCCAATCCGGCCAGCGCCGTGCACACCTTCTGCCATGCGCTGCCCAACACCTGGCACCAGATGGGCGTCATCCTGTCCGCCACCGATGCGCTCAACTGGCATTCCGGGATCACTGGCAAGAGCGCCGCCGATCTGACGGCTGAGCTTGGCGACAACCTCAACGCACCATCTGGAGTCACCTTCCTGCCGTATCTCTCCGGCGAACGCACTCCGCATAATGATGCCGCCATCCGCGGTGTCTTCGCGGGTCTTGGTCATGAAAGCAGCCGTGTGGTGTTGACCCAGGCGGTGCTCGAAGGCGTTTCGTTCGCGCTGCGCGATAGTCTTGAGGCTCTGCGCGTTGCCGGCACCACTCTTTCCCGGGTCACTGCTATCGGTGGCGGGTCGCGCTCGCGCTACTGGCTGAAGTCGATCGCAACGGCCCTGAACCTGCCGGTCGATGTGCCCGCCGATGGTGACTTCGGTGCTGCTTTCGGCGCTGCCCGCCTCGGCCTCGTAGCTGCGACAAAGGCTGCACCGCTGTCGGTGTTCACGGCGCCTGCGACAGCCGAAACCATTCATCCGGAAGCCGCTCTGCGCGGCGCCTATGAAGATGCATACCAGCGGTATCGCCGCCTCTATCCGGCGATCCGGGCTGCCTACTGATTTCAATCGACGCTTCGAACACCAAGAGGAAACACTCATGAGCACAGGTTTTTTCGGCGATATTGCCAAGATCAAATATGAAGGCCCAGACAGCACCAATCCACTGGCCTTCCGCCACTACAACCCGGATGAGATCGTCATGGGCAAGCGAATGGAAGATCACCTGCGCTTTGCGGTTGCCTATTGGCACACCTTCGTCTGGCCGGGCGGCGACCCCTTCGGTGGCCAGACGTTCGACCGTCCGTGGTTCGAAGACAGCATGAAGGCAGCCAAGTTGAAGGCCGATGTGGCCTTCGAATTCTTCACTTTGCTTGGCACACCCTTCTACTGCTTCCACGACGCCGATGTGCGTCCAGAAGGCAAGAATTTTGCCGAGAACACCAAGAACCTCAACGAGATCGTCGATTACTTCGCGAAGAAGCAGTCCGATACCGGCGTCAAACTTCTCTGGGGTACGGCCAACCTGTTCTCCAACCGCCGCTATATGTCGGGTGCCGCTACCAATCCAGATCCGGACGTCTTTGCCTTTGCTGCGGCAACTGTGAAGACCTGCATGGATGCGACACTGAAGCTCGGCGGCGACAATTATGTCCTGTGGGGCGGTCGCGAGGGCTACGAGACTCTCCTCAACACCAATGTGAAGCAGGAACTCGATCAACTCGGCCGCTTCGTCAACATGGTTGTCGAGTACAAGCACAAGATCGGTTTCAAGGGCGCCATCCTGATCGAGCCTAAGCCGCAGGAGCCGACCAAACATCAGTACGATTACGATGTCGCGACGGTCTACGGCTTCCTCAAGACCTACGGCCTGGAAAACGAGGTCAAGGTCAATATCGAGCAAGGCCATGCCATTCTGGCCGGACATTCGTTCGAGCACGAACTGGCGCTTGCCAACGCCTTCGGCATCTTCGGCTCGATCGATATGAACCGTAACGATTACCAGTCCGGCTGGGATACCGACCAGTTCCCCAACAACGTTCCGGAAATGGCGCTGGCCTATTATCAGGTCCTGTCCGGCGGCGGCTTCAAGACCGGCGGTACCAACTTCGATTCGAAGCTGCGCCGTCAGTCGATCGATCCGGAAGACCTGCTGATCGGTCATATCGGCGGCATGGATTGCTGCGCCCGCGGTCTGCGTGCCGCAGCCAAGATGGTCGAGGACAAGGCACTATCGGGTCCGCTTGACGCGCGCTATGCCGGCTGGAAATCGGCCGAAGGCCAGAAGCGCTTGACCAGCATGTCGCTGGAAGAGATCACGGCTTACGTCGAAAAGACCGATCTCAACCCGCAGCCGAAATCCGGCAAGCAGGAACTGCTGGAAAACGTCGTCAACCGCTACGTCTGATTGCAGTTGCAAGGCAGATCGATTGTCAATCAAAGGGGCGCCGGTGGCGCCCCTTTCGCGTGAAAGGGTGGCTTTGGCGTTCGAAGCTACCTCGGTCAGTTTGTCGCAACTTTGAGAAAAACGACACTAAAACAGTGTTTTATCGCTATATTTAGCGACGCAGTCTGTTCTCTTCGCAAGACATTCTTAACTATGCGGGCCTAGTTCTGAACTTACGCTTTGGACCACCTGCCGGCATGACGCCGATCGCGCAGCGCGCATGCCTTTCCCCATTTCGATTTAGGATGCTCCAGCATGTCTGCGCCCGTTTCCAAGACCAAACACCTTAATGAACGTCTCGATTTCGTCGGGCTTATTGGCGAAGAGCGTGCCGCTCTGGTGCGGGCAAGGCCAACCATCTCGGCTTCCCTTGATGGCGCGCTCGACAAGTTTTACGCGAAGGCGACGGCAGTCCCCGAAACCGCGAAGTTTTTTGCCAGCGACGCGCATGTCAAAAGCGCCAAGTCGCGGCAGGTTCGCCATTGGGACCAGATTGCTTCGGGTGAATTCGATGACAAATACGTCGAGGCCGTCACAACGATCGGCAAGACCCATGCACGCCTCGGACTGGAACCGCGCTGGTATATCGGCGGTTATGCGCTGATCATGGAATCGATCATCAAGGCAGTTGTCGAAAAGCACCTTGATGGCTTTCTCTATAAGAAGAAGGCAAAGGATGTCACCATCGAAGTGACTGCTATCATGAAGGCGGCCTTTGTCGACATGGACTATGCCATCTCAGTTTATCTGGACGCGTTGCAGGAGCAGCGGGCCATCGGTGATGCCGAGCGGAAAACGCACGCGGTGGAGCAGGACGAAGCCCTGTCGGCACTCGACCGCTCGTTGACTGGACTTGCCAACGGCGACCTGACCGCCAAGCTCGGCGCAGCGCTTGCGCCGCAGTTCGACGGTCTGAAGTCCAACTTCAATTCCGCACTTGGTACGCTCGACAAGGCTCTCTGCTCGATCGTTCTGGCCGCCGACGAAACCTCCGGCAATGCTGGTGAACTGGTAACCGCCGTCGATGACATGGCGCGCCGCACCGAGCAGCAGGCCGCGTCGCTGGAACAGACGGCGGCAGCGCTGGAAGAAATCACCACGATTTCCAAGGAAGCGGCACTTCGTACCGAGGAAGCCCGGCGTGTTGTCGGTCATGCAACCGAGGAAGCGCGCAAATCCGGTGAAGTGGTTCAGCAAGCGGTCGCCGCCATGAGCGCCATCGAAGAATCGTCGCAGAAGATCACCCAGATCATCGGCGTCATCGACCAGATATCCTTTCAGACCAACCTGCTTGCCCTGAACGCTGGCGTCGAAGCCGCGCGCGCGGGTGATGCGGGCAAGGGGTTTGCCGTCGTGGCGCAGGAAGTGCGTGAACTCGCGCAGAAATCCACGGACGCTGCCAAGCAGATCAAGGGCCTGATCGACAAGTCGTTTCAGGATGTGCTCACCGGCGTTTCGCTTGTCAACCGGACCGGCGAGGCGCTCCGCACCATCGGCGAGCAGGTGATGCATATCAACGGCCATATCGATGCCATTGCCGGTTCGGCACGTGAGCAGGCGATCGGCATCACCGAGATCAACACGGCGGTCACCGGCATGGACCAGATGACCCAGCAGAATGCGGCCATGGTCGAGCAGACCAATGCGGCGACCCACAATCTGATGCGCGTCAGCACGACGCTCAAGGATCTGGCCAACCAGTTCACGGTTTCAAACCGGCGGCATATCGAAGTCGTGTCGCGCCGTGCGCCTGAACGTCGCTACGCCTAACGGGTCAAATCGCTGGATTGAACGATGGAGCGCTGGGCCGAAAGGTTCAGCGCTTCGTCCATTTGAGAGAGGGGGCGGCAACAGAGTTGCGGACCACCAGATCCGGCCGAAGGAGGATTTCCGTTTCCGGCGGCTGGCCGTCGGACAACAGTTCCAGCAGCAGCGCCATCGCATGTTTGCCGATCGCCGTTCGCGGCTGGCGTATGGTGGTCAGCGCAGGCGACATGAAGCTTGCCTGCGGAACATCGTCGAAACCCGTCACGGAAAAATCACGCGGAATGTCGTAGCCACGGGCGCCAAGCCCGATCATCACGCCGATCGCCGTCTGGTCGTTGACGCACATGAAGGCCGTCGGCAGCGTGTCGCGCATGAACAGTTGCTCGACTGCCAACCGTCCGCTCTCGATCGTGCCGTCGCCTTCGAAGACAATGCGCTGATCTGCACTGACATTGGCCGCGTCCAGTCCGGTGTCATAGCCGATACGGCGGCGGCTATAGGCAAGCCGGGTGCGGGAATCGCCGATGAAGGCGATCTTGCGATGGCCCTCGGCGAGAAGCAGGTCGATGACCTTGCGGGCGCCCTCGGTGTCATCGACGCCGACATAGGGAATGCCGCCATTGAAAACCGGCTCGAACACGCCGACGCAGGGCGGCAGCCGTGCGGTCATCGACTGATGGCCGAAGGGCAGGATGCCGGTAAACAGGATCAATCCAGCGGCCTGGTTTGAATTGAGGAATTTGAGATATTCCAGCCCGCGCTGGGCATCGTTCTGCGTATGGCCGATCAGCACGCCGTAACCATGGGAGCGCGCCTCGTTTTCGAGGCCGACGAGAATGTTGGAAAAATTGGGGTCGCCGATATCGGGTGCGACCACCAGAATCATGTTGGAACGGCCGAGCCTCAGGCTGCGCGCCATGGCGTTGGTCGTGTAGCCGGTGATGGCAATCGCCTGGCTAACCTTGAGCCGCGTCGAGTTGGCGACTTTTTCCGGCATATGGATGGCGCGCGACACTGTCGCGATCGACACTTCCGCGATCCGGGCGACGTCTTCAATGGTTGCCGGCGTGGAATTCGACACTGCGCTCTGCCTTGGTTTTAGTCTCGGCGGGACACTACACAGACTTACCCGGAGGTCAAAGCCTGCTCGAAGAATTTCTCAGTTATGCCCTGATGTAAACCTTTACATGGTCTATGTAAAGGTTTACATAGCATAAAGCGGACGGGAGCCGCAGGGAGGAATTCATGAGTTCGCAGACCAGTGGCGCCGGTGACGGCGCGGTCGTGCTGTCCGCACGGCGCATCAGCAAGTCGTTCAACGGCGTGCAGGTCTTGTTCGGCGTCGACTTCGAACTCCGTGCCGGCGAAATCCACGCTTTGATGGGCGAAAACGGCGCCGGCAAGTCCACGCTCGTCAAGATTCTCTCTGGTTTCGAGCAGCCAACCTCCGGCGAAATCATCCTCGATGGACATGCAGTCAAGCTGCCGCCGAATGGCGCGGCCGAAGCGCTCGGCATCGTCATCATTCACCAGGAATTCAATCTTGCCGAACACCTGACCGTCTCTGAGAGCCTGTTTCTCGGACGCGAAGTCACCCGCTTTGGCGTACTCGACCGCAAGTACATGCGGGTCGAAACGCGGCGCGTCCTCGATCTGCTCGGATCGCATGTCGATGAAAATGCAATGATCAGTTCGCTGTCCATCGCCGACAAGCAGATGGTCGAGATCGCCAAGGCCATCAGCCGCGATGCGCGCGTGGTCTTCATGGACGAGCCGACCGCGGTGCTTTCCCGCGAAGAAACCAATTTCCTGTTCAAGCAGGTGCGCAAGCTGCGCGACCAGGGCACGAGCTTCGTCTTCGTGTCGCACAAGCTCGATGAGGTCATGGAACTGACCGACCGGGTGACGGTGCTGCGCGATGGTCAATGGATCAAGACCTCGCCGACATCGATCCTCGACGGCGAGTCGATCGCCCAGTTGATGGTCGGGCGCGAACTGTCAAAGCTCTATCCGGCCAAACGCGAACCCAATGTCGACGAAGAGATTGTGCTCAGCATCGATGCGCTATCGACCGGCTATGTCAAGGACGCGACGTTCGAGGTCCGCAAGGGTGAAATCCTCGGGTTTTCCGGCATGATCGGCTCCGGTCGTACGGAGCTGATGGAAGCGATTGCCGGGTTGAGGTCGCGCGCCTCCGGCGAAGTTATCATCCGCGGTGAAACGGTGCCATCCGGCGATGTGCATGCCGCCAACCGGCGCGGGCTTGCCTATATGACCAAGGACCGCAAGTCGAAGGGACTGCTGCTCAATTCGCGCATGACTGCAAACCTGACGCTGCAATCGCTCGAAAATCACGGCAAGCTTGGCTATCTCAGCCCCGCCAGCGAGGCGCAGGCATTGGAGCGCGCCCGTCGCCGCTTCGATATCCGGGTGCGCGATGGCAATGTCGTGGCTGGCCGCATGTCCGGCGGCAACCAGCAGAAGCTGCTGCTCGCCAAGGTCATGGAGACAGAGCCCGAGATCATCATCATCGATGAACCCACCCGCGGCATCGATGTCGGCACCAAGCAGCAAATCTATCATTTCATCTCGGCACTGGCGCGTGACGGACGCTCGATCATCGTCGTCTCCTCCGAAATGCCGGAGGTGATCGGCCTTTGCACCCGCGTCGCGGTGATGCGCGAGGGGCGGATTGTCGGCATGCTGGAAGGCGATGAAATATCCGAACAGGAGATCATGCGCTATGCGGCCGGACTGAAGAAAAAGGCTGCGGCCTGAACTGTGCAGGCACAAGCGGCGCACTGAAAAACAAACCCCAGGGATAATGGGACGGGAGGTTGGAGTGGACACGAGCGTGAATGAGGAAACCCGGGACGTGCGGCGCCGGAGCTGGCGGGACGTCGACCTTCGGGCCGTTGCGCCGTTTGCGGCATTGGTGCTGCTTCTCATCCTCGGGGCAATCGTCAATCCGAACTTCATCGGGCTGAACAATCTTGCCAACGTGGCAACCCGCAGCGCCTTCATCGCTATCATTGCGATTGGCGCGACGTTTGTCATTTCCTCCGGCGATCTTGATCTGTCGGTCGGTGCTATGGTTGCCTTCGTCGCCAGCCTGATGATCCTGTTCATGAACTCCGGCGTCATCGCCGATCCGGCCCTGATGCTGACGGCGGCGGTGCTTTTCGCCGTCGTCGCAGGATCCCTCTGTGGTCTGGCAAACGGCCTGATTACCACAGTCGGCAGGATCGAGCCGTTCATCGCCACGCTCGGCACCATGGGTATCTATCGCGGCCTGACGACATGGCTGTCTCAGGGCGGGGCGATTACGCTGAAGGACCCGGCGCTGCAGGAAATGTACCGGCCGGCCTATTTCGGTTCCATCCTCGGTTTGCCCGTGCCGATTGCGGTGATCCTGGCGGTCACCTGCGTTGCGGCCTTCATTCTCTACCGCACCCGCTATGGCCGGCACGTCGTCGCCGTCGGTTCGAATGCCGATGTTGCCCGTTATTCCGGCATTCCGGTCAACCGGGTACGTACTATCGCCTTCGTCATTCAGGGGTTGTGCGTGGCGATTGCGGTTCTTCTCTATGTGCCACGTCTCGGCTCAACCTCGGCCACCACCGGCATCCTGTGGGAACTCCAGGCAATCACGGCTGTCGTCGTCGGCGGCACTGCGTTGAAGGGCGGAGCCGGCCGGGTCTGGGGGACGATCTGCGGCGCCTTCATTCTGGAGCTTGTCGGTAACATCATGCTGCTGTCCAATTTCATCAGCGAATATCTGATCGGCGCCATTCAGGGCACGATCATCATCGTTGCGATGCTCGTCCAGCGCTCGCTGGTGCGGAAATCGTGAATAACCGGGTTCAGGGGGTCGCCCGGTAAGGACTGTTAGACCCGCATTCACTAGGGAGAGAGAAACATGCGTAAAGGACTATTGGGCGCAGCCGCCGTCGCCGTCATGGCGCTGACCAGCGTTGCCCACGCGCAGGAGGAAAAGAAGGTCACGATCGGCGTTTCGATCCCGGCCGCCGACCATGGCTGGACCTCGGGTGTCGTGTTCCATGCTGAACGTGTCGCCAAGCTGTTGATGTCGCAGCATCCGGGCCTCAACGTCATCGTCAAGACGTCGCCGGATCCGGCGAGCCAGGCCAATGCTGTGCAGGACCTTGAGACTCAGGGCATCGACGCGCTGGTCATCCTGCCGTCCGACCCGGATCCGCTGGTCAACGCCATCAAGGAAGTCAAGAGCAAGGGTACGTTCGTCGCCATCGTCGATCGCGCACCGTCGGTCAACGACAATACCGTGCGTGACCTCTATGTTGCCGGCAACAACCCGGCGCTTGGCCAGACGGCCGGCGAATATATCAAGGCAACGACACCAGACGCCGAAGTCGTCATCATCCGCGGCCTGCCGATCCCGATCGACCAGCAGCGTCAGGACGGCTTCGACAAGGGTATCGCAGGTTCCAATGTCAAGGTTCTCGACCGCCAGTTCGGCAACTGGAACCGCGACGATGCCTTCAAGGTCATGCAGGACTACCTGACCAAATACCCGAAGATCGACGTCGTATGGTGCCAGGACGACGACATGGCTGTTGGCGTACTGCAGGCGATCGACCAGGCCAAGCGCACCGACATTCAGTATGTCGTAGCCGGTGCCGGTTCGAAGGACATGATCAAGAAGGTCATGGACGGCGACAAGATGATCCCGGTCGACGTGCTCTATCCGCCGGCAATGGTTGGTACCGCGCTCGAAATGACCGTTGCCAACTTCTACGGCCAGGTTCCGGTTCGTGGCGTCTACACGATCGACGCAACGCTCGTGACCAAGGACAATGCCAAGGATTTCTACTTCCCCGATTCACCGTTCTGATCGGCCAAGCTAATGACCGGGCGCCCGTCGAAAGCGGGCGCCTTTTTCTTGTCCGGACCGGATCTGTCAGCCCTTTTCAGTTTTTGCTGCACGTACCTCTTGCCGCAGATGGAAGACCATGATTAGGTTCCCGCGCACTGGAATTCTAGCCGTCCCAACGGGATGGCAATTGTCGCAGGAAGGCGCCCTGTCTACGGCGAATGACCTTCTGAAACACAACGGAAACGTTTACGGTCGATAGTCAGGGAGGAATCTGATATGAAAACCATCAAAGGCCCCGCGCTCTTTCTCGGACAATTTGCGGGTGATGCCGCTCCCTTCAATTCGTGGGATTCGATCACCAAATGGGCTGCTGATTGCGGCTATATCGGCGTTCAGGTTCCGACTTGGGCCAGTCAGCTGATCGATCTGAAAAAGGCCGCGTCGTCCAAGGATTATTGCGACGAATTCGCCGGCAAGGCCCGCGAAAATGGCATTGAGGTCACAGAGCTTTCAACCCATCTCCAGGGCCAGCTGGTCGCCGTCAATCCGGTCTATGACGAGGCCTTTGATGGTTTTGCAGCGCCTGAGGTGCGCGGCAATCCCAAGGCGCGTCAGGAATGGGCCGTCGAACAGGTCAAGATGGCGCTGACGGCCTCCAAGCATCTGGGCATCAAGGCGCACGCGACCTTCTCCGGGGCTCTGGCTTGGCCGTTCATGTATCCGTGGCCGCAGCGCCCGGCCGGTCTGGTCGAAACCGCTTTCGACGAACTCGCCCGCCGCTGGACGCCGATCCTCGATCATGCCGAAGACTGCGGTGTCGATATCGCCTACGAGATCCATCCGGGCGAGGATCTGCATGACGGCGTTACCTTCGAGATGTTCCTCGATCGCGTCGGCAACCATCCCCGTGCCAACATGCTTTACGATCCCTCACACTATATTCTTCAGTGCCTGGATTATCTCGACAACATCGACATCTATCACGAGCGCATCAAGATGTTCCACGTCAAGGACGCCGAGTTCAATCCGACAGGGCGCCAGGGCGTCTATGGTGGCTATCAGGGCTGGGTCAATCGTGCAGGGCGCTTCCGCTCGCCGGGCGACGGTCAGGTCGATTTCGGCGCGGTGTTCTCGAAGCTGACGGCCAATAATTTCGATGGCTGGGCCGTGGTCGAATGGGAATGCGCGCTGAAGCATCCGGAAGACGGTGCCCGCGAAGGCGCCGAGTTCGTCAAGCACCACATCATCCGCGTCACCGAAAAAGCCTTCGACGATTTCGCTGACAGCGGTACGGACGACGCGGCTAACCGACGTATGCTCGGACTTTAGCACTTTCCTTCTCCCTGCTCGCGGGGAGAAGGTGGCCCGAAGGGTCGGATGAGGGGCCGCCGAATATTGCTGGCAATCAGACTTAGAGCTCGAGCCATGCCCCTCACCCCAACCCTCTCCCCGTAAACGGGGAGAGGGGGTAATCGCGGTCTCCGCAAATTCAAAAATCCAAAGGGAGAACTCCATGGCAATCGAAGGAACCACTGAGGTTCGGGAAAAGCGCATTCGCCTCGGCATGGTCGGCGGCGGTTCGGGCGCATTCATTGGCGCCGTCCACCGCATGGCCGCGCGGCTTGACGATCATTTCGAGCTGGTTGCCGGCGCGCTTTCATCGACCCCGGAAAAGGCTAAGATTTCGGGCGCCGAGCTTGGTCTTGATCCGTTGCGCAGCTATTCCGATTTCAAGGAAATGGCGATCCGCGAGGCCAAGCTGAAAAACGGCATCGAAGCCGTTGCCATCGTCACGCCGAACCATGTGCACTACGAGGCGGCACGTGAGTTCCTGAAGCGCGGCATCCATGTGATCTGCGACAAGCCGCTGACCTCGACGCTTGCAGATGCCAAGAAGCTGAAGAAGCTGGCCGACGAGAGCGATGCGCTGTTCGTGCTCACCCACAATTACACCGGTTATCCGATGGTCCGTCAGGCCCGCGAGATGATTGCCAATGGCGATATCGGTGCTGTTCGGCTCGTCCAGATGGAATATCCGCAGGATTGGCTGACGGAGAATATTGAACAGTCTGGCCAGAAGCAGGCCGCATGGCGCACCGACCCTTCGAAGTCCGGAGCAGGTGGTTCTACCGGCGATATCGGCACGCATGCCTATAATCTCGGCGCTTTCGTTTCCGGCCTTGAGTTGGAAGAGCTTGCCGCCGATCTCGACAGTTTCGTCGAAGGGCGGGCCCTTGATGACAACGCCCATGTGATGATGCGCTTCAAGGCAAAGGGCGGCCAGCGCGCCAAGGGCATGCTCTGGTGCAGCCAAGTGGCCCCAGGTCATGAGAACGGCCTGATGGTCCGGGTCTATGGCACCAAGGGCGGCCTCGAATGGACACAGAAGGACCCGAACTACCTCTGGTACACGCCATTCGGCGAGCCGAAGCGGCTGATCACCCGCGCTGGTGCAGGCTCCGGCCCGGCCGCTGCCCGCGTGTCTCGCATCCCGTCCGGACATCCGGAAGGCTATCTCGAAGGCTTCGCCAATATCTACACCGAAGCCGCCCGCGCCATCTTTGCCAAGCGCAAGGGCGTGGCCGTCGATCCGGCTGTCATCTATCCGACAATCGACGATGGCATGAAGGGCATGGTCTTCGTCGATGCCTGCGTCCAATCGTCCAAGCGCAATGGGGCTTGGATCAAGGTCTGATCAAAAGGCATTCTCTGCTGTCAATCGCTCCACCCCCAAATGGGTGGGGCGACCGGTTCTCGGCGATTCTACGGTTGACTTTTGACCGTTCCAGATTACTGCAACGTTTCAGATTTCCTGACTGACGCGGAGCGAAGGCTGTTTGCTGCCGCGCAAATCCGATGAGAACGAGATGATCGAAGCAAACAAACTGGCTGAGCGTTTCCCCGGCGACTTCATTTTCGGTGTCGCGACCGCCTCCTTCCAGATCGAAGGCGCCACCAAGGCAGATGGCCGCAAGCCTTCTATCTGGGATGCCTTTTCCAACATGCCCGGTCGCGTCTATCAGGGCCACAACGGCGATATCGCCTGCGATCATTACAACCGGCTGGATGAAGACCTCGACCTGATCCAGAGCCTCGGCGTCGAGGCCTACCGTTTCTCGATTGCCTGGCCGCGCATCATCCCGGAAGGCACTGGACCGATCAATGAGAAAGGGCTGGATTTCTACGATCGTCTCGTCGATGGCCTGAAGCAGCGCAACATCAAGGCCTTCGCCACGCTCTACCATTGGGATCTTCCGCTTTCGCTGATGGGTGATGGAGGCTGGACGGCCCGGACAACGGCCTACGCCTACCAACGCTATGCGAAAACCGTCATTGCCCGTCTCGGCGACCGGCTGGATGCGGTGGCGACTTTCAATGAGCCGTGGTGCTCCGTCTGGCTCAGCCATCTCTACGGCATCCACGCGCCGGGTGAGCGCAACATGGATGCAGCCCTTCATGCGCTGCATTTCACCAATCTTGCCCATGGCCTCGGCGTTGCCACTGTTCGCGACCTGCAGCCGAACCTGCCGGTCGGCATCGTCATCAACCCGATGCATGTCTATGCCGGAAGCGCGAGCGCTGAAGACAAGGCAGCGGCCGAACGCGCCTTCGACTTCCACAACGGCGTCTTTTTCGGCCCGATCTTCAAGGGCGAATACCCGGAGAGCTTCCTCTCCGCCCTCGGCCATCGCATGCCGGCCATCGAGGATGGTGATATGGCGACGATCAGCCAGAAGACCGACTGGTGGGGCGTCAACTATTATACGCCAATGCGTGTGTCCCATGATCCGGCTGAAGGCGCCGAATTCCCGGCGACGATCAATGCCAAGCCGGTCAGCGATGTGAAGACCGATATTGGCTGGGAAGTGTTTCCGCAGGCGCTGGGCGATCTCATCCGCACGGTCAACGACCGTTACGCGCTACCGGATTGCTACATCACCGAAAATGGTGCCGCCTACAATATGGGCCTCGAAAATGGCGTGGTCGATGACCAACCACGGTTGGATTACGTCGCCGCTCACCTTGCCGTCACGGCGGACCTGATCACCGAAGGCTATCCGATGAAGGGTTATTTCGCCTGGAGCCTGATGGACAATTTCGAGTGGGCGGAAGGCTACAAGATGCGTTTCGGCATTGTCCATGTCGACTATGATACCCAGGTCCGTACCATCAAGAAGAGCGGTCACTGGTACAAGGAGCTGGCCGAACAGTTTCCGAAAGGCAATCACAAGGCCGGGTGAGGGCGCTTTAAACGCCGCCGGCTAATCGGCCAAAAGGCCGCCCTGCATCCGGGGCTGTTCTCAACTACCCAGATGCCGTTCACCGCGTTTCTTTGCCAGGTCCATCTGCTGCTGCCGCTGGCGGTAGCGCTGGCGGTCGTCTTCAGTGCGGGTGTCATGGCAATGGACGCAGGTCACGCCATGTTCGTGATGCGGTGACAGAAGGTCCTGCGGTGTTAGCGGCTGGCGGCAAGCGTGGCAGAGTGTATGCTCGCCTTCCTTCAGGCCGTGTGTGACCGAGACGCGGTCGTCGAAGACGAAGCAGGCGCCGTCCCAGAGGCTTTCCTCTTCCGGCATGTCCTCCAGATATTTCAGGATACCGCCCTTGAGGTGATAGACCTCGTCAAAGCCTTGCTCCTTCATGAAGGCTGTCGCCTTCTCGCAGCGGATGCCGCCGGTGCAGTACATGGCGATCTTCGGCTTGGCGGCGAGATCGGCATTGTTCTTCACCCAATCGGGGAATTCACGAAAACTCTTGGTGTGGGGATCAACCGCGCCGCGGAACATGCCGATGGCCGTCTCGTAATCGTTGCGGGTATCGATCACCAGCGTATCCGGATCGGAGATCAGCGCGTTCCAGTCCTTCGGCGCCACATAGGTGCCGACGATCTTGTTGGGGTCGATATCCTCGACGCCCATGGTGACGATCTCTTTCTTCAATCGCGCCTTCATGCGCAGGAACGGCATGGACGATGCCCAGCTTTCCTTGTGCTCGAGACCTGCGAATTCCGGCTGGGCGCGCAGGAACGTCAGGACGGCTCTAATGCCGTCTTCCGGCCCGGCAATCGTGCCGTTGATACCCTCGTGCGCCAGCAGCAACGTGCCCTTGACGCCATTGTCATCGCAGATGGTCTGCAGCGGTTCGCGAAAGTCGGCGAAGCGTCCAAACGCGGCAAAATGATAAAGCGCAGCCACCAGAAACTGGCCGCTGTCTTGCGGGCGAGGGGTTTGAAGAATGTCTGTCATGCGGCGTGAAATACAGCTTTCCGGCCGCGCACGCAATCGGGTGTGCGGCCGGTATGATCGCTCAGGCGGCTTGCGGCGTGAACACACGCAGGCGATGGCCGTCCGGATCGGTGCAAGTGAAGGTATAGTCACTGTCCGACGAGATGGGCTCCTGCAGGATCGTCACACCTTTCCTGCGCCATTCATCGTGAAGGGCATCGACACCTTCACGCCCGGCGACGAAGATCGGCAACTCGGTGTCGCTGGCATTCACATTCGCCGGTAGCCTCTTCCTTGCCAGGCCAAGTTTCAGTGCGTCATTCATCAGGACGACTGCATAGCTCGGCGACAGTTCCAACGGCAGTGCACCGAACATCGCCATGTAGAAAACGGCGCTCTCGGCCGGGCTTTCGACAGGCAGAACAAAATCGGTTTTCATGGCAGTCTCCTCTTCGTGGGTTCGGAGACTTTTCTATTCTGGCATGCTGTCAATTTATGGCAGTAGGATCACATGTCATGAGGGACTTTGTGCGTGCGCCGCCATTCCGCCAGCAGCCGGTCGCGCCGGCGTGGAATTCGGATGCCGGTGACGGTCATGGTGGTGAACCGGTCGGTGCGAAAATGACGAAAGTCGTTGCGCAACTCGCACCAGGCCGCAAGCACGCGGGTTTCCTCGAAATAGGCAAGCGCAAAAGGCCAGATTCGCCGCGTGGTCGGCTGGCTGTTGACGTCGGCATAGTCGATGTCGATCTTCATACCCAGCCGGATGGCCTCGCGAATGGCAGGGAAGTCGGTGGTGCCGAGACGCAGATCGCGCGTATTGTAGACGAGCAGAGAATTCGTCTCCAGTTCATGGCGCAGATCGTCGGGCAGCACGGCAGCGATCTTTGTCAAAGCGTTGCCAGCGGCGTCCTTCAACTCGTCGTCGGTCCGCGCTGCCACCCAGCGCGCGCCGAGCACCAGTGCCTCTATCTCCTGTTCACTCAGCATCATTGGCGGCATCAGGAAGCCGGGTTTGAGAACGTAGCCGAAGCCGGGCGCGCCCTGAATGTCGGCACCTTGCGCCTGCAAGGTGGCGATATCGCGGTAGAGCGTGCGGATGCTGATACCCATGCGCTGCGCGAGCGCGCTGCCACTGACCGGCCGCCGGTAGGTGCGTAGAAGCTGGATGAGATCGAGAAGACGGGTGGAGCGGGACATACCCGACCATACTGCCAGAGATTGGCAGTATCAATGCCGGCAGAGCAGCGTCAGACCGCGTCCTGCCACAAGAGCCTGATCTTGCGGCTTTCCGCCTTCGGATCATCGCGAAAAGCCGAAGCGGCAACGGTCAGCGCCTGTTCCCGCAGGATTTTCTGGCGGGTGATCACGGCTGAGAGAAGGTAGGCGACGTCCTCGCTCTTACCGAGGAGATGCGGCTGTTCATCGACGAGGGAGGCAAGCAATGCAAGGTCGTTGTGATGGCCAAGCAGATCGACGATCTTCGTGACCTCGACCCGCTTTGCATGCATTGCCGAGGGCCACAGACGTTGCAAAATATCCAGATAAAAACGGTAGTCCTGGCTGCGTTTGCGCAGTTCATGAAACAGGTGTGCATCGGTGGTATCTGCGCAGGCCTGCAGCGCCGCTGCGGCTCTCTCCAGTGCCTTGCGCCAACCCTTGGCGATGCGCCTCGCGCCCTTTTTTCCGCCATCCTGAAAGGTGATACGGGAAAGCGCGTCCAGTGCCCGGCCGCAGGTCGAGATCGCCGCCGCCACGCATTCTTCCAGTTGGCTGCCCTCCGCCGCCCGCTCGTCGCGCCGGGCGGTCAACACCTTGCCGATCCGTTTCAACGCAGCGCGTTCGTCGTTGTTCTCGGCGTGGTCAAGCAGATGCCGGCTGACCTCGACAAGCGCGGTCGCGTCACGGGAGGTCGAGAGCGTCCGTGCCATGTTGCGGATGCGCGCATTTTCCGATCGCCGGAAAGCCGGGATGTCGGCGGCGGCGAGGCGATAGAGGGAGCGCAGTCTCTTGAAATTCTTTCGCGCCTCGTGGACGGCCTCCGGCAGACCTTGTGGGCGGTCCGTCAACGCTGTGACGGCCAGCGTCAACTGCTCTGTTCCAACTGCCTTGAACTCCGCCGTGAAATGTTCAGAAGGGCGAATATGATAGCTCATGATCTGCCTTGGATACCAACGGGCTGGTTGAGAGATACTGGTTCGAGTAGTGCGGGTCCCCGGTCACCTCGGCACCCAGCCAGTCGGGCAGGGCCGGTGTGTCGCCTTCGGCGTCGAGTTCCACTTCGGCAACGACAAGACCTTCATGCGCGCCACTGTAGACATCGACCTCCCAGAGAAAGCCGTGATGCTGGACTTCATAGCGGGTCTTTTCGATGATGAGGCCAACAGCCATCGACATCATGTCCTTTGCCTCGGCAACGGAGATCTCATATTCGAATTCGTCGCGGGTCATCGAGCCGCTACCGATCTTGATTGTCAGCTTGGCCCGCGTGTCGTCCATCAGCCGGATGCGCACGGATCGGTCGTCCATGGTGACGATATAGGCTTGCAGAAAGCGCGTTCCGCTATCCGCGGTGTCGCGCCAGCTGTCCGATGCCACCAGAAACTTGCGTTCAATTTCCTTGGCCATTGATAAGCCTGCTGTTTTTGCCGCCCATAAAATGAACACTACAGGATTGTGACATTGGAACAAGCGAGCACTTCGGGCTAGTTTACCGCTTTCTCAACGCGCGGCGCGGGTTCGGGTGTTAACCGTGCGTCACCATGTCCGAATAGGCTCGGACGGTCCCGTTTGGTATCGACAAAAGCGGATGGGAAGAGTATTCGAACCTCACTTCAATCGTTTTAAAAGGGCTGTCCGGCATGAGCGAGAAAACCGATAGACTTCTTTCCGTCCTGAAATTGCAGCCGGTTGTTCCGGTGCTGATCATCGATGACCTCGCGATCGCCGTGCCTCTGGCGCGCGCTCTCGTTGCCGGTGGATTGAAGGCGATCGAGATTACCCTGCGCACGACGGCGGCTCTTGAAGCCATCCGGGCCGTTGCCAACGAAGTCGAAGGTGCCGTTGCCGGCGCCGGAACCGTCCTCAATGCGGCGCAATACGAGGCGGCTGTCGAGGCGGGCTCAAAATTCATCGTCAGCCCCGGCACGACGCAGGAACTGATCGACGCTGCCAACGATTCGGAAATTCCGCTTCTGCCGGGCGCTGCCACGGCCAGCGAAGTCATGGGTCTGCGCGAAGAAGGCTACAAGGTGATGAAGTTCTTCCCGGCCGAACAGGCGGGTGGTGCTGCTTATCTGAAGTCGCTGTCTTCGCCGCTTGCCGGAACGCTGTTCTGCCCGACCGGTGGCATTTCTCTGTCGAATGCCAAGGATTATCTGTCGCTGCCCAACGTCGTCTGCGTAGGCGGCTCCTGGGTCGCGCCAAAGGAACTGATTGCCAAGGGCGACTGGGCTGGCATTACCAGGCTTGCAGCCGAAGCGTTCGCACTGCGGGGCTGATCGCCTCGATTGTTCCAGGGGCCGGGGCTTGTCTCCCCAGCCCCTAACTTAAATGTGCGATCAAAATAAATACTGTTATCGAATCGCCTTGTGGCATGGGCGTTTCGGGCGGCTTGTGTTGTTCGAAATATCGTCGTGAAGCAGTCTGCGCACTCACCTGTCGCAGAACCGCCGCTTTAATCAGGATTTTCGAGATGATTGGAACTGCCCCAGATTGCAGAAAGTACCCTGATGGAGCGTAATTTTCGGCCAGGCCGATTGAATGTCTCGATGGCCTTGGCAGTATTGACGATAGTCGTTTCGTTATCGGTTTCTTATTTTGCCAATGGTCAGATTTTCAGCACTGTAAAGATGCCGATCCTCAGAGCCTACGGTGGCACAACCTTTGAGGATATAAGGAATCTGGAGCTTTGGCGTCTCATCACCGCTCAGCTCGTTCATGCGAAACAGGCCCATATGCTGCTCAATGCGTTCTGCCTGTTTCTGCTTGGTAGTTTGGTAGAGAGCAGGGTCGGAGGTTGGCGGACATTTCTGGTTTGGTTTATTGCCGGCGGCATAGCCACCGCCATAAGTCCGATCCTGATTGAAGCACCGTGGAACGTAGGAACGGGCGCGTCACAAGCAACCTTTGCTTTTGCTGGATGCGCGACGGTGCTTGCGCTTTCTAGCACGCTCAAGCGCAAGCAGGCGTGGGCCTTGATTTCTCTTGTAGTCCTTCCCGGTGTCATGCTCGATCTGATCTACGGGGGCTACCCTAAACCGGGGCACGTGGCGGGATTTGTGCTCGGAATGCTTTTCGGGAAACTTTACGATAGCCGCGATGTAAGTGGTCGTTTGCCGCAAAGCTCCTGAGTTTTGCCACAAACCACATGTCAGCTGGTGCTGGGGCTCGTCTCCGGCTTTTTTCATTTCGGCCGTCTTTCATTTGTATTCCTCTCGTTGCATTCCTATGTCTCTATCCGACCGAAACCGGCCTCAAGGGAGTGGACCGAATGTTTGATGCGAAGAAATTGCTGGATCAGTTGTTGGGTTCGCAGATCCCCGGTGCCGGTGGAACGGTGCGCGATCGCGCCGGACAGGCGACGCAGATGGCCAAGGACAACCCGTTGGCCGCCGGCGCCATTGCTGCTGTCCTGCTCGGCACCGGTACCGGCCGTCAGGTGGCCGGCTCGGCGCTGAAGCTTGGTGGTCTCGCCGCCATCGCCGGTCTTGGCTATCAGGCCTACAAGAATTACCAGGCCGGCAAGGAGCCTGCCGCGCAGCCGGAAGCACAGGCCCAGCCTGAACTGCTGCCGCCTCCATCCGATTCCGGGTTCAGCACCGAACCTGCCACCATCCGCAACGATTTCGTGCTTGTTCTGGTCCGCGCCATGATTGCCGCTGCCCGTGCCGACGGCCATATCGACGATGTCGAGCGTGCCCGCATCATGGACAAGGTCAAGGTCTCCGGTCTGGATTCCGAAGCCGAACAGTTCCTGCACGAAGAGCTGAGCAAGCCCGTCGATCTCGATGCCATGGTTGCTGCAGCCGTGACCGAGGAAGAACGTGTCGAACTCTACACCGCTTCACGTCTTGCTATCGATGCCGACAGCCGGGCTGAGCGCGGTTATCTTGACCAACTCGCCGGGCGTCTTGGTCTTGCCGATGCGCTGATCGATCATATCGAGGCGACAGTCTCTTCGGCCAAAACCCCGGTTATCGAGGCGCAGGCAAACCCGCCGCAGACCTCGGTGCCGCCGATCAAGTCGCCTTGGTGATCGATCCATCATCACTTTGCATTTGTGCGGATGCCTGAGCTGTCCTATGCCAGCGTCAAAGCCTTTGTCATGACCGGCGCGGTTTGCCCGTGCCGGTCTCAAAGGTTGATGGTGTGGTCGCTGGTGGAGTGTGCAGATGCGTGATTTGACCAATTGGACTGGTTGCCCGGCTCCAAAGCCGGTGACTCTGGAAGGCCGTTACGTCCGCATTGTGCCCTATGATCGCGCAGCGCATCTGGAGGCACTGTGGCAGGCTTTTGGCGAGCTGGAGATCAATGCCCGGCTGCAGTATTTCGCGCAGGATAATTTCGGCAGCATTGAGGATTTCGATGCCTGGCTGACGGCCGTGCAGAAGGGCGGATGGATCACCGAAGTGTTTTATGACAAGGCAAGTGGTGATGTTGTTGGCATGGCCAATTACATGCGCCCTGATCCGGCCAATGGCGTGGTCGAGGTTGGCGGTGTTGCCCACTCTTTCTCGATGGCTCGCTCGCCGCTCTCGACCGAGGTCCACTACCTGATGGCCAAGCACGCCTTCGAAGACCTGGGCTATCGGCGTTACGAGTGGAAATGCGACAACCGCAACGAAGCCAGCAAGAAGACGGCAAACCGTCTCGGGTTCAGCTTCGAAGGTGTTTTTCGCCAGCATATGTTGTCGAAGCGCGCCAATCGCGATACCGCATGGTTCTCGATTATTGACGGCGAATGGCCTCTGCTCAACGCTTCTTTCGAAGCCTGGCTGTCGCCGGAGAATTTCGCTGGAGACGGCACACAGAAGCGCAAGCTTGAAGATATTCGCGCTGAACTGGCGCAAAAGGAGACTGCATGAACACCCCGGAAAAGAAGGACCGCTCGCCGGCAATCGCCGCAGCAGTCATCCTGCTTGTCGTCGGGGTGGGCTTCTTCTTCCTGCCGAAAATCATGCTCTGGCTCGGCACGTTCTCGCCCTGGCTGGCTGCAGCCTTTGGCGCGGTGTTCGTGCTCGCCTTCTTCCTGATCTTCTGGCTGCGGGCCCGCTACCAGCGTGGTCGCGGGCTCTGAGCGCTCAGCCCTGAAGCGACGCGCCGAGCAGGAGAATGCCCAGCACCAGCACCAGCAATGCGCCGGAGATTTCGATGCCATTGCTGATGCGCATGGCGGATGATCCGCTGGAGGCGTAACGCAAGGCGAGGTCCTTGGCGGTGACGGCGAGTGTCGCCAGTGCCGAGACGGTGATCGCCGTGCCGATCGACATGGCAAACACGGAAAGCACGCCGCCGAGATAGAGCCCGTTCAGAAGCGCGAAGCTGAGCACGATCAGCGCACCGGAGCAGGGCCGCAGACCCACTGCAATAATCGCTGACCAAGCCTCGCGGAGCGCGAACCGGTCGCCCTTGAGCATTGAGGGATCGGGAGCATGTGCATGGCCGCAGCTGTCGCAGACCTCACCTGGTCCATGGCTATGGCCATGATGATGGGAATGGTCGTGGGTATGATGACCATGATCGTGATGACTGGCGTGCGCCATTGCGGGCGCGAGACTGCGCTGCCTCATGCCCCGCAGCTTGCGAAACAGCAGCCATCCGCCAAAAGCCGCGATCAATGCGTAGCTGACCACTTCGAGGAAATGGGTCGCCTGTGTCATCGAGATTGATGAACCGCGCAAGACCAGATAGGCGGCGCCGACGAGAAGAATGGCAACGCCGCCTTGCATCATCGATGACAGGAACGACAGGAGCACGCCGCGCTTCAGTTCGGTCTCGTTGGCGATCATGTAGGAGGAAATGACCGCCTTGCCATGGCCGGGACCAGCCGCATGGAAGACGCCATAGGCAAAGGACAGCCCGATCAGCGACCAGAGGTGCCAAGGGTCGTCCCGCATGGCTTTGATGGCTTCGGTCAGCGTATGGTAGAAGCGCTGCTGCTCCATGTTTATCCAGGCGAAGAAACCGCCGAAAATACCACTGGTGTTGAAGGATGGTTCGGCAGTGCCGATGCCAAGCGGCGACTGCGCGTGAGCAATACTGATGGAAGCGGCTGCAAGGATCAGCGCCAGACCGATCAGGCGCGCAGGACGACGCGCCATCAGCATTTGAACTCGATTCGTGTGGCAAACATCTTCGACATGTCGGTTCCGGTCGGGTCGTTGAAGAAGGCGTCGGTCAGGCTGGCCTGATTCTGCGAAAGCACTTCATCCGGGTCCGGGCGAACCACCTTGTGTTCGCAGGCGTTCAGCTGGTCGCCGACCGCAACGAGGTCACCGTCCGTTGGAAAATCCATCGCCGTGTACATGGTGGGGTCATAGACACCGAACGACATGTTGCCCTTCAGTGGGATCGCCTCGGCCGGCTTGACAGCAAACATCAAAAGCAGCTGGCCGTCCTTGTAGTCGGCGGTAATTTCGCTCGGCTTGTTGACCTTGATGGTTTTGCCGTTGTCGGTGATCGTCGTGTAATAATTGTATTCTTGCAGAGAATCGAGAACGGTCTGGCCGACCTCCTGCAACTCGTCGGGATCGAGCTGCGCATTGGAATTCTTGTCGAAATCCATCACGACACTGGCAGAAAACAGCTCGTCGAAGCGCCAGACATTGCGCAGCTCGGTAATCTGGTTCGTGCTGTCGGCAACGATCTCTAGCCGGGCTTCTGCGAAAATATGGGGGTGGGCGAGGGCTGCGCAGGGAGCAAGCACTGCCGCTGCCGTGAGGAGCAGGAACGATCGTTTCATGCTGTCATGATTCCTTTGGCTGTTTCGGCGCAAAGCCAACTTCCATGCAATGTATGTTAAATGGGACGGAATTGGGACTTTTGGTCCGTTGCGAACCCGTCAATTTCCCGTGTTCTGGCGAAACCAGGCGTGCAGGAAGTCGACGAAGGTGCGCACTTTGGTCGGCAGATAGCGCCGGTGCGGATAGATCGCGTAGATGCCGCGGTCCTTCGGGATGTAATCTTCGAAAATGGAAACCAGCGTGCCGGCTACGACCTTTGGCCGGGCGATGAAATCGGGAACGCCGGCAATACCCATGCCGGACTCAGCCGCGCGGACGGCGGCGAGCGGGCTGTTGACCTCGATCGGGCCGCCAACCGGAACGCTGAACCCGGTGCCGTCGGGCTCGACGAAACGCCAATTGCTGTAGGATCTGCCGTTGGTGTCGATGATGCAGGGCTGCCGCGACAGTTCGGACGGGTGGTTGATCGGGCCGAATTCTTCAAGGAAGGCCGGTGTCGCGCAGTACAGAACCTGGAAATCATCAAGCTTGCGGGCGATCAGCGTCGAATCCTCCAGCTTGGTGATACGGATCGCCACGTCAAAACCTTCCTCGACCAGATCGACGAAACGGTCGTCGGAGATGATCTCCAACGACAGTTCCGGATGCGCCTTGCCGAAATCGATCAGCGACTGGCCGATTTCCGCATCGACGAACGTGCGCGGCGCGGAAATACGCAGGCGGCCCTTGAGGTCGGAATTGCTGGCGCGGACGAGATCGGCAAGGTTGTCGATTTCCTTCAGGATTTCCGATGCTGTCCGGTAATAGGTATGGCCGGCCTCGGTAAGGGAGAATTGCCGGGTCGTGCGGTTGAGCAACAGGGCGCCGAGCTCGTCCTCCAGTTCGCGCACGTATTTCGACAAAAGCGCCTTCGAGCGCCCGACGCGCCTTGCGGCTGCCGAAAACCCCTCGGCATCGACGACATCGATGAAGGCGCGAATGCGGGTCAATGTATCCATCGGGCTGCTTTTCCTGCCTGTTCGGGCTGATGCCCCATTCGTGATTCGCTTTTTTGGGTCATTGCGACGATAGACCGGCGTCACTGAAAGTCGAAGGACTGCTGCGTATGTTAACGTTTGGCATTTTGCCAAGCCTCGGTGCAGCGTCCTAAAAGTGATCTTAAAACAAGGCTTTGGTTTTCGCGATGGCGTCACGGAGATTGTTCAGGAAATGTGAACATCTTAACGGCTTTTGTCGCGCATAAAAAATCAACAGCCAATTTGAAAAAAGTCTTGATTACGACAAGGTTTTTTCTTATCTCCGTTTCAGCCCAAAGTCGCACGTGCCCATGGGTGTCCGCCGACCCTCGAATTTGGTGAGGAAATCGGTAAGGTACCTGGAATTAACCCCTCCAGTCGCTCCTCCGGCCAACCGGAAAATGCGAGGACATCTGAAGCAACGACGGTGCGGGCCTTTTTGTTCTCTCCCTGCTTTCCATCAGCGGGGGTTACTGAAGAGGCACACCTTCATTGCCGGAAGTGCGGTAGGGTCATCCTTCCAATCAATGGCAGACAAAGCGGATCAAAGCTCTTGGCAGGGCGTTGTTCCATCATTCGCGCATCGTGCGCATGTCTGGATCCGGGGTCTCCACCGGCTGGTTCCGGGGCGTGTTCACGTATGTCCTTTGTCCTCCACGTCTTCGTGGAGCGTATCTGATTGGATAGAATTATGACCACTGCACGTATCATCGACTTCCTGAACACCCGACGTCCCGAAGGTCCTTGCCTTGTGGTTGACCTCGATGTCGTGCGCGACAATTTCAAGGCTTTCCGTCACGCTCTGCCGGATAGCTCGATCTACTATGCCGTCAAGGCAAACCCGTCGCCGGAAATCCTGCGCCTGCTCGCTTCCATGGGCTCCAACTTCGATTGCGCGTCCGTCGCTGAAATCGAAATGGCGCTCGATGCCGGTGCGACTGCGTCGCGTGTTTCCTTCGGCAACACCATCAAGAAGGAACGCGATGTCGCCAAGGCGCATGCGCTCGGCGTTTCGCTGTTTGCTGTCGATAGCCATGAGGAAGTCGAAAAGATCTCCCGTGCCGCTCCCGGCGCCCGCGTATTCTGCCGCGTCCTCACGGATGGCGAAGGTGCCGAATGGCCGTTGTCGCGCAAGTTTGGGTGCGTTCCGCAGATGGCTGTCGACGTTCTCGTCTACGCTCATCAGCTGGGCCTCGTCTCGCATGGCGTCTCGTTCCATGTCGGTTCGCAGATGACCAAGGTCGATGCCTGGGATTCGGCACTCGCCGACGCCAAGCGCGTCTTCGTGCAGCTGGCAAAGCAGGGCATCGAGCTCAAGATGGTCAACATGGGCGGCGGCTTTCCGACCAAGTACCTGCGCGACGTGCCGTCGGCTGAAGCCTACGGCCAGGCGATCTTCGGTTCGCTGCGCAAGCACTTCGGCAACAACATCCCGGAAACCATCATCGAGCCGGGCCGCGGCATGGTTGGCAATGCCGGCGTGATCAAGGCGGAAGTCGTCCTGATCTCGAAGAAGTCGGATAATGACAACCACCGCTGGGTGTTCCTCGACATCGGCAAGTTCGGCGGTCTCGCCGAAACCATGGACGAAGCGATCCGTTACCCGATCCGCACCATCCATGATGCCGACGAAATGGAGCCTTGCGTCCTGGCTGGCCCGACCTGCGATTCGGCCGACGTGCTGTACGAGAAGAACATGTATCCGCTGCCGATCACGCTTTCGATCGGTGACGAGGTTCTGATCGAAGGCACCGGTGCCTACACGACGACCTATTCTGCCGTGGCGTTCAACGGTTTCGATCCGCTGAAGTCCTACGTCATCTGATTGGCGTCCTCTAAAAAGCCTGCTCCGGGTCAAGCCGGGGCAGCACCTTCACAATTAGTTTTCGATACCGTTTGAATCGGTTTTGAGTACGGGAGGCCCAGATGGCCGCTGTTCTTGATTCTGTCCGCGCTTTCTTTGCGCAGAATGCCTTCACCATCGACATGGAAAATCCGGGCGACGTCGTCGCGCGCGAAAACCTGCTTGACCTGACCATGGGTCCGAACCGCCGCCGCAAGTCGTCCGAGACGCTGCGCCGCGGCCGCGTGCCGGCCGAAGGCTTGGCGCTGGTTGCCCGCGACCCGGATGGTCATGTCATCGGTACTGTTCGCCTGTGGAATGTTGAAGCCGGCGTTAGCCATGAAGGCATGCCCGTTGATGCGCTCATGCTTGGTCCGCTGGCTGTTGATTGTGCCCATGAGGGCAAAGGCATCGGCGGCGCGCTGATGCGTGCGGCGATCGGCGAGGCGAAGTCCCGTGGTCACGGTGCCATCCTGCTGGTTGGCGATGCGCCATATTACGAGCGCTTCGGCTTTTTCGCCGAAAAGGCGCAGCACCTCGTCATGCCCGGTCCGTTCGAGCGCAGCCGTTTTCTGGCGATCGAACTGAAAGATGGCTGGCTGGAGGGCGCTGCCGGCATGCTGGTCGCCAGTGGCCGCAAGCTTGCCATGCCGCGGATGCGCCGGGCGGCTTGATGCAAGCAGATACCGTGCTCTTGGGTACGGTGGCACTTGCCAGCGGAATCCTTCTCTAGAAGGAGCCACTGACACGCGCCGTGACCTCGCTGCCCTTGTAATTGTTGGCGGGGTCCGCCTCTGTCTGCCTGACATAGGCATAGCCGAGTTCGAGCTTCGGCTTCTTCTCCTCCCCGAGCGTCAGCTTGACCGAGACGTTCCGTGTCGTTCTGTCATAGATATAATAGACATATTCACTTTCGCTGCGATCGTAGGCGAGCGTAAGCTTTGCCCATGGGTTGAGTTGGCGTGAGACCGAAATCTTGTAGCTGTCAACAATTTCCGCCAGCGCGTCGTCAATGTCGCCAATGGCGACGTCATGCTTGTAGGCGGCAGCGAATTCGAGCCCGGCCGGAGCTTTCCATTTCGCCTCGCCGCGCAGATAGGGCCGGCTCTGTCGTCCTCCATGGCTGAGGTCATCGCTGGACAGCACGATGATACCGGCTTCCGCGATCAATGAGAGGCTGCTTGTGAACTCCTTGCCGTAGGCGAGGGAGCCGCGCAAGGTCGAGGCTGGGAAGCGGGCGTAGACGGCCTGCTCGTCCCTGTCGATCATCGATTGATTATACTCGAGGCAGAGACAGAGTTCCCCGCCTTTGGCCGCGATGAAACGGCTGGCGCCAAGGGTCAGAAGCCCGACATCGGGATCCAGCTTGGCCGGTCTCAGCAAGTTGGTCGTGAAGTGCGCGTCACCTTTGAGCAATTGGCTTATCTTGGCTGTGAAAGCCGATTTGTCGCCAAACGCAGTGGTTGTAATTTTTCCGCCGATCTGAATCGCGCGATCCACGGCCCTATATCCGATGATGTTTTCCGGAAGTTGCAGGAAGACGTCTCCGGAGCTGTTGCGAATGTAGGAACCCTCAAGCTCGACAATGGTTTCCTTGCCGAGCTGTTGTGCATATCCAAGGTTGAATCCTGTTTCATGCGTGTCACCAAACCGGTAGGCACCTGTGCGCAGTTCTTCCTGATAGATCGTGTAGCTGAGCTTTGCGTCATCCTGGCCGATTGTTCCCCTCAGCCTGAGGGAGCCTTGCCAGAATGGTCCAGAAAGTGGCTCCGGGCTTTCCAAAAGGTTGCTTGAATAACCCTGTCTGGTCCAATATTCGACAGTTGTCTCACTCCGCGCCACCGTTGCCAACAGCAGGTATGCTGTGGCCATCACGGGTATAAGCAAGGCGCGCATCGTGATTTCCTCAACGCAAGGTTTCTTAAGTACACTCTGGGGTTAGATGGTTAAATAACTCCTATGGTTGACTGCGGGCAGGGCGTCGAATGCTGTTGCGGGTAGAAAAATATGAGAAAGTTATGATTTAGTAATGAATGTTAAAGTTGTATTTATTATGCTTAACAATTTATTATGAATTCCTTATCTGCTTGAGTGTCCCAATTTCAAGCATATCCTCTGGGTTGTGCATAAGGGATGCACGAACAACGGAGGTAACGACCATGAACTTCAAATCCGCATTCATCGCATTCGCCTCTCTCGCAGCTGTTGCAGCGACGGTTTCTCCTGCTTCGGCCGGTGGCCTCTCGCTTGGCCTGTTCAATGGCAAGGGCAATGGCGTCGCCAATGGCGGCATCGTTATCGCGCCAGCTGTGGACGTTGGTGACGTCCTTTCCGGCAACAACGTTCTCAACAACGTCTTGAATGGCAGCGGAAACGGCATTCTTAGTGGCGTCCTCTCCGGCAACAACACCGGTATTCTTGGCATCGGTGTTCTCTCTGGTGATGGCGGTAAAAAGCGCCGCTAACACTTGAGACGCAGGGAGAGGCACCAGCCCCTCCTCTCCCTGCGGCCGGTCGGGCTTGCATGACAACGGTGGTCGATACCTGATGGTAACGTCCGCCGTTTTTCGTTGAGCCCGTATTTGACAGGATCTGCGCAATGGATTACATGCCGCGCCAACGGGTGAGAGCCCCGGCCGTCCGCAAGCTCAAAGCTTTTGGTGAAGTCTCTCGTTCCTCTTCGGTCGTCCATGATTGTGGCGTGCGAACGGTGGCAAGGCGGGCTCCCTCCGAATGACTGCACGCTCCATGTTGGAGACTGAACGATGCGTGGATCGATCCCGCTTCCCTCACTGGATGCCCTGAAAGACCAGGCGAAACGGCTGCGCGCCAGTCTTGCCGCCGATGGTCAGGACATCACTCACTCGAAATCGCTGGAGCTTCTGGCCGCGCAATACGGCTTTCGCGATTGGAACACGCTGCATGCCGTGGCCGGAAACCGGCCGCCACTCAATCCGTGGATGCTCGGTTCGCGGGTCAAGGGCCATTATCTCGGCCAGCCGTTCGAAGCGACAATCCTTGGCGTGCAGGCGGTAACAGCCCAGCCCGGCCGCTACCGGCTGACGCTGGATTTCGACGAACCGGTCGATGTCGTCACTTTCGACAGCTTCTCGGCGTTTCGAAAGCGCGTCCACTGCACGATCGATGAAACCGGGAGAACGGTGGAGAAAACCTCGAACGGTCGGCCGCAGGTGGAATTGGCGTGGTGACGGCCATTCAGACTTTGTCGAGGAATGCGCGCCCTCGCGGCGAGATGCGATAGCCGCTCTGCAGACTTTCCGTCAGGCCGAGTTCTTTCAGCTTGCGGATTTTCTGCTTGAGCGCAGCTTTTTCAAAGCCGGTATTTCCAGCAAGCTCTGCGGCAGTGATGCCTTCGTGTGAAGTGATCAGCCGAAGCGTTTGCAATGTCCAGGCAACATCGCGATCGAGTGCGGTCAAGCGGCGTCGAAGATCTTCGCGTTCGGTTGGCCCAAGCTCGGTAAGGTTCCGCAATTCCAGCCGCGGGTCGGTGCCTGCCAGATGAAAAGCGATCCGATAAAGGGTACCCGCGCGTTGGCCCTCGATATCGGCAAGCAGCCTGTCCAGCGACGAATGGCCGGACCGAGCGGCATCCTCATTGGTGACGTCGCTCGCATCCACGACGTCGATCGCATCGATGGCGAGCACGCCGACTGCCGTGCGCAAAGTGCCGCCGGTCCGCACGGTCGGCTTCTGCCAGCGCCGAAACGCCAGCGTGACGCCACCTCTCGCGATCCCCGCGAGCACATCATTCTTGAAGAGCATGAGCGATTTTCGCGCGGCAGGTCCTGATCGTCAAGCCTGCCGCCGAAGTTCCAGGCCGGGTGTCACCCGGCGATATCGACCACGCCGCAATCGCCCGCTTCCGAACCGAAGGCAAGCTGCCGGCCGTTCTTGTTCCAGGCCATGGCTGATATCGCGCCCTTGCCGGGGCGGCGCAGCAGCACTTCCTTGCTGTCGGTGAAGCGCACCACCATGATCATGCCATCGGCATAGCCGATCGCCGCGATTTCCTCGACGGGATGGCAGCAGACCTGCGTCACCATGATGTTGGCGCGGGTGCCGAGTTCCAGCGGTGCCTTGCCCATCGGGCCGTCCTTGGCCTGGAAAGGCCAGACGATGGCGGCCGGTGCGCCGGAGGAGGCGAGCCATTTTCCCTTTGCGGACCAGGAGACGGATTTGATCTTGGCCGGATAGCCGGTCATTCGCATATGGCGGGTTTCGGCACCTGGCTTGGTGTCGAGCTTCCAGCCGTGCAGGGCGTTTTCCTGCATCGAGGTGACGACGAAACGGCCATCCGGCGAGAAGGTGACGCCGGTATGGGCACCCTTCCATTCCAGATCGACCGGCTGGCCTGCTATTGCCACCCAATGCAGCGAGACGCCATTGTAGCGGGCAAGCGCAATGCGCAAGCCTTTTGGCGCGAAAGCGATGCCTTCAACGGTCCGCTCCTCGGTAAAATCCTTGACGGTACCATCGGCCAGCCGGACATGGGCCGTCTTGCCGTAGGAATAGGCGACCGCGCCTTGAGGTCCGGCGGCAACCTGCGAAATCCATTTGCGCGGGACGTTGGCGAGTTCGCTCGTAGTGCCATCCGCCTTGATCCGCAGCACCTTGCCATCCTCGCCGCCGGTCAGCAGTGTGTCAGTGGCTTCGTCGCGAATGCACGAGAGCAGACCCTCATGCGCTTCGACGGTTTTGTGGCCGTGATCGAGGCTGTGGATGAGGCCGGAGGATTCGGCAAAGAACGGGGTGTCGCCGAGAAAGGCCACGCCGGCGACGTGACCTTGAAGGTCGAGAGGAGCAACTGTCGGCATCAGTGAGCTGCGGCCTCAGCGGGAACGGCCTCGCAAGCCTTGAACGTGCGTTCGAGCTTTTCACGGTCCAGTTCGCGGCCGATGAAGACCAGACGGCTCTCGTGCTTTTCGCCATCCTTCCAGGCGCGCTGGTGGTCACCTTCGATGATCATGTGAACGCCCTGAACCACGTAACGCTCCGGATCGTCCTTGAAGGCGATGATGCCCTTGAGGCGCAGGATGTTGGGGCCTTCCGTCTGGGTGATCTTCTGGATCCAGGGGAAGAACCGGTCTGCGTTCATCTCGCCGCCACGCAGGGAAACCGATTGTACGGTCACGTCGTGGATTGGCGATGGGGCGTGATCGTGGTGGTCATGGCCGTGATGCTCATGATCGTGGTGATGGTGGTCGTGATCATGATGGTGGTGATCGTGGCCACAATCCGGGCCGCAGGCATGATCGTGGTCATGATGATCATCGTGGTCGAGGAAATGCGGTTCGTTTTCCAGTGCCCGTTCCAGGCTGAAGGCGCCCTGATCGAGCACCTTGGTCAGGTCGATATTGGAGCGCTCTGTGCGATGGATGCGGGCCGACGGGTTGATGGCGCGTACGGTCGCTTCGATCTTTGCCAGCTCTTCCGGCGTGACGAGATCCGTCTTGTTCAAGAGGACGACGTCAGCGAAGGCGATCTGGTCTTCGGCCTCGCGCGAATCCTTCAGGCGTAGCGGCAGGTGCTTGGCATCGACAAGCGCAATGACGGCATCGAGCTCGGTCTTGGCGCGCACGTCGTCATCCATGAAGAAAGTCTGGGCGACCGGCACTGGATCGGCAAGGCCAGTGGTCTCGACGATGATGCCGTCGAAACGGCCCGGACGGCGCATCAGGCCCTCGACGACGCGGATCAGGTCGCCGCGCACCGTGCAGCAGACGCAGCCATTGTTCATTTCGTAGATCTCTTCGTCGGATTCGACGATCAAATCGTTGTCGATGCCGATCTCGCCGAATTCGTTGACGATGACGGCGTATTTCTTGCCGTGGGCTTCCGTCAGGATGCGGTTCAAGAGCGTCGTCTTGCCGGCGCCGAGATATCCGGTGAGCACGGTGACGGGAATGGGCTTGGCGGCAGCTGTGGTTGCTTCGGTCATGGGAACCTCGGAAAAATCGGGATGCCTTCGGGCATGGGGTTATCGCTGATATAGGAGATGGAAAGCGCCAGCGCAAATGCAGGCGCAATCTTCGCGCCGTTTTTATGCGTACTGAGCGGGTTGCTTCCGACGTTACCCGCTTCTAGCGGAGGGTCGTCAGATCGAACGCTGCAACGTCCTCCAGCAATTCGACAATGCCGCTCGCGGCATGGGCAATCAACTGTTCGCCGCGCTCGGCTGTTGCCGCCGACGCGTTACCGGCAACGCCTTGCTCGTTCAGGTCCGACATCTTCCAGCCGAAAGCGTGCGGGCCATAGGCGCGCAGATGCTTGAAACGATGGGTGAAATCGGACTGGTGAGACGTGAAGCGCTGCGCCTTCGACATATCCACCCTGTCCGGATACATCGCCAGCATTACCGACGTCTCGATATCACCGCCATGGATATCGATCGCCTTGTCTTCCGGCCTTATCCAGCCGTCCGGCTGCCCGAACCGTGTCCAACTCGTCGCCACCGCCAGCATATTGAACCGGACCCGCGCTTCCGTCGCGACAATGGTCATGAGCGGAGAATTGCCGCCGTGTGCGTTCAGCATGACGAATTTGCCGATGCCCTTGCCGTTCAGGTCCTGCGCGATGCCAAGCCAGCGTGTCACCGCCTCTTCATATCCCAGCGAACGCGTGCCTTCGATATCCAGATGTTCGATCGAATACCCAAATGGTTCGGTCGGCAGAAACGTGACGGGCAGGGCAGGCGGCAGACGGGCGATGATCCGTTCAGCAAAACCCTCGGCGATCAGCGCATCGGTTTCGAATGGCAGGTGCGGTCCGTGCTGTTCATGGGCGCCGAGCGGCAGCACGGCAATCCAGTCTGCTCTCGCTGCAGGCGGAAGATCGGAATCATTGTCTTTCCAACGCGGTGCGGGGACTGTCATGCTCCTGAGAGCCTTTCGGTTGTACTTGCGGTATGGCGGTCATTCGAGTCATACAGGTGACGGATGGCCGTGCAAGAAATTTGGTGGAGGACCGATGGGAAAGAAGAGCAAGGCCGAAAAGAAAGCCAAGGGCGGCAAGAAAAAACATCACGACGTCGAAGTCCACGCGCAGGACCTCGCATCGGTGCTGGTGCAGGCGGCGCGCTCGATGCGCACTGTGCTGTCACGCAATCTCCTCGAAAGCGGCCTCTATGCCGGACAGGACGGCGTCATGCTGGCGCTGGCCGAAACCGACGGGCTGACCGCCGGGGTTCTGGCGATGAAGCTCGGCGTCAAGGCGCCGACCATGACCCGTACCGTTGGCCGCATGGAAGCCCAAGGGTTTCTGGAGCGCAGGGCCGACGACGAGGATGCCCGGCTGACCAAGGTCTATCTCACCACCAACGGCCGTGATCGTCTCCAGACCATTGCTGAAGCGGGCAAGACGTCCGAGGAGACGGCAACCAAGGGCCTGAGCGAAAAACAGATCAAGACCCTGATGAAATTGTTGCGCGCGGTCGATGGCAATCTTCAGGGTACGGCTGCGGCCGACTAACGCCTTCTCCTAATCCTGCCTTAATTGGCGATTGCGGCGGCAATTTAAACAGTTTAAAGAGGATTTAAAAATAGCGGTATTGAGCCGGTACACTTGAGGGGGAAACGTGGCGCAGAAGATCAAGCTCTCCACCATTGCGGAAACGCTTGGTGTGTCCACGGCGACCGTTTCCCTGGCATTGCGCGACAGTCCTCTCGTCGCCGCCATGACCCGCGACAAGATCAAGGAACAGGCCCGCGCGCTCGGCTATATCTACAATCGCCGCGCCGCCAGCCTTCGAACCTCCCGCTCCGGCATTATCGGTGTCGTCGTGCACGACATCATGAACCCGTTCTACGGCGAGATTCTGAAAGCCATCGAGGCCGAACTCGACCGCGACCGGCAGACTTTCATTCTGTCCAACCATTATGATTCCGTCGAAAAGCAACGCGCCTTTATCGAAACCCTGCTGCAGCTCGGTGGCGACGGTGTCATCATGTCGCCGGCTATCGGTACGCCGCCGGAGGATATCCAGCTTGCCGAAGACAATGGCATGCCGGCGATCCTGATTGCCCGCTCGATCGAGGGCCTCGATGTACCGATCTTCAGGGGCGACGACGCCTATGGCATCTCGCTTGCCACCAACCACCTGATCAGCCTCGGTCACCGCGTCATTGCCATGGTTGGCGGTACGGACCAGACCTCGACAGGCCGTGACCGGTATCAGGGTTACGTCAACGCGTTGCGCAAGGCCAATATCGATGTCGATCCGGACCTGCGCATTCCCGGTCCCCGCTCGATGCAAGGCGGCTTCGAGGCCGCTGTTCATCTGCTTTCCCTGCCGCAAAAGCCGACGGCCGTCGTCTGCTGGAACGATCTTGTCGCCATCGGCATGATGAACGGCATTGCCCGCGCCGGTCTCGTTCCCGGCCGCGATGTGTCGGTCACCGGTTACGACGATCTTGAAGAAGCGTCGATCTCGACACCGGCGCTGACGACTGTCTGGAATGGCCAGTCCGATGTCGGCCGCAGTGCGGCCCGCGCGCTGCTCGACAAGCTGAACGGCAGCCACGAGCCGGACGGTATTCATCTGATCAAGCCCGAAATGCGGATCCGCCAGTCGACCGGGCCGCTTCGCCCCAATCCCACCGAGTAATCCGATCCCATTCCGCAAGGAGCAAACCATGTCCAATGGCCGCCCGCGTATTCTCGTGCCCGGAAAGATGAGCCAGCGTGTGCTCGATCGTTTGCCGAAGACGTTCGACCCTGTCTTCGTTGCAGCCGCTGATCCCGAATTGGTGACGGCTGACCTTGCGTCCGGTATCTCCGGTATCGCCGTCCAGGGCAAAATTCCAGCCGGTTTCATCGACGCATTTCCCAACCTCGAAATCATCGCCAACTTTGGCGTCGGCTACGATGGTGTTGATGCCGGACATGCGGCCAAGCGTGGAGTCGTTGTCACCAACACGCCTGACGTGCTGACGGAAGAGGTGGCCGATACGGCAATCGGTTTGCTGCTCAATACGTTGCGGCGTTTTCCGGCGGCCGAACAATGGCTGCGGCAGGGACGTTGGGCCAAGGATGGCGCCTTTGCGCTTTCGCCTTTGACGCTGCGCGGCCGCACGGTCGGCCTTTACGGCCTCGGCCGTATCGGACTGGCGATCGCCAAGCGTCTGGAAGCTTTTGGCGTCTCCATCGCCTATCACACCCGCACGCCGCGCGAAGGCCTAGCCTACACCCATTATCCGACGCTCAAAGGCATGGCGGAAGCGGTCGATACGATCATCGTGATCGTGCCCGGAACAGATAGCACGCGCAAGACAGTCAATGCTGAGGTTCTGCAAGCCTTGGGGCCGCAAGGTGTGCTGATCAATGTCGGGCGCGGCACGACTGTGGACGAGGCGGCCCTCGCCGATGCCCTCCAGCGCGGCGTGATCGCTGCTGCCGGTCTGGATGTCTTTGAGAACGAACCGCATGTCCCCGAGGCTCTTCTGGCGCTGCCGAATGCCTCGCTGCTGCCGCATGTCGGCTCCGCATCGCAGGCTACGCGCAATGCCATGGCCGATCTGGTCGTGGACAATCTCGTTGCGTGGTTCGAGACCGGAGCCGCATTGACGCCGGTTGCAGAGACACCATTCAAGCGGAAGACGGCCTAAAGGCCGTCAGGCTTTTTTCTTCGCCGCCGCATAGGCGCGAACCGCGTCGCCGAATGCCTGAAACAGGGTCGAGGACGGAGCGTCCTTGCCGACCCAGTATTCCGGATGCCATTGTACGCCAACGGCAAAGGCTTTGGCATCGATGACGGAGACGGCCTCGATCGTGCCATCCTCGGCAACGGCTTCAACGGCAAGGCGCGGCGCGGCCTTCGAGATTGCCTGCCGGTGCAGCGAGTTCACCTGAACTTCGCCGGCGCCGAGCACCGAGGCAAGACAGCTGCCTTCCTTGACGATGACGGACTGGCGAATGCCGTAGGCGACGTCGAGTTCGGGTACGTCTGGCTTGCGGTGATCTGAAATGCCCGGCATGTCCTGAATTTCATTTGCCAGCGTGCCGCCCAGCGCAACGTTCAATTCCTGTATGCCACGGCAGATGGCGAGCAACGGGACGCCGCGTTCCAGCGCGCGGCGGATCAGCGGCAGGCTCGTCGCGTCGCGGCCCGGATCGAAGGGGCCGTCGGCTTCTGTCGCATCCTGTCCATACAGTGAGGGATGCACATTGGTACGCGATCCACTGACAAGAACGCCATCCACCCGGTCGAGGATTTCGTCGGCATCATTGCCGGTCTCGAGGGCCGGAACGAGGAATGTCATCACGCCGGAGCCTTCGACGGCAGCGCGCACATATTGATGCGGCGTGGCATGCCAGACGTTGCCATCGAAGGATCTGAAATCAGCGGGTATGGCAACAACGGGTTTAGGCATTGCGGGTCTCCACCTGTGTATCTGTCCAGTCAAGCCATTGCGGTCAGCCACGCAATAAAGTCAACTCCGTTGAAGAAAATTGCCAACCGCTGTTGACGTTGGTTGAACGGGCAAGATTTGGCCATATCCTTTAGAACTGGAGTAACCATTCCTGCAGATAAAAGAGCGAACCCAGCCTCAAGAAATTTCCGGGCGGAGGACGCCGGGTAACCCGCTGGCGGCCGAATCCATGCAGGGTTGCGAAAAATCGATAGTCTTTAGGTGTGGCTGCAATACTGGGTTGAAATATTTCAATAACGCAGCATCTGGACCATGGCCTGTAATATATGGGAAGATTTTTTCCGGTAAGCGTGCGAAATCTTTCGTTAAACCCTCGGGAATAACACTTCGCCAAACCGGAGCAGGGGGTTCATGAAGTCAAATGAACAGAGCGCTCTTCCGACCGATGTGTACCTTTCGTTCGTAAGCTCGCTCTACGATTACCGTCAGACATTGTTGATCGGCATGCTGTCGCATGTCGTGACATTTCTGCTGGTTTTTGCAAAAACCTACGACCCCTTTTTCATCGGCTGTGCAATCGCGATTGTGCTGATCTGGTTCGTGCGCGGCATTGACATGCGCCGGTTCGACCGCGCGAATCTCGCGTCGCTGGATTTTGAAGGCATTCGCCTCTGGGAAAACCGCTATAATGCCGGTGGTGTCTGCGCCACTATTACGCTCGGCACGGCCTGCGGCTATGCCATTCTTGTCAGCCGCGACCCATTTGCAGAGCTCGCCTGCATTTCCGTGACGCTCGCCACCATGGTTTCCCTCGTCGGCCGCAATTACGGTTCTGCCCGTGCGGTCGTCGTCATGTCCCTGTCGGCTTGCGGTCCGATCATCCTCGGCCTGCTTGGCCTGATGGACGGGTTCATGGCGCTGCTTGCCGTCTTGATCGTGCCGTTCATTCTCACGACCTGGTCGATGGCGCGCGGCGTGCGCGAAACCTTGCACAGGAATGTGCTGGCTGCCCGTGAAATATCGACGATTGCCGGGCGGTTCGACCTCGCCCTGAACAATATGCCGCATGGCCTGTTCATGCTTGATGCCGACAACCGTATCCTGGTCGCCAACCGGCGGGCCTGCGAGCTTCTCAATCTCGGCGACCGGGAACGCCTCAAGGATTGCCATCTCGATGCGGTGCTGCGCTATGGTGTCCGTCATACATTCCTGGAGCAGGATCAGGCCAAGCAGGTCCTGAAGCAGCTGGACCAGTTGATGCAGGGCATGCAGTCGCGCGCGCTCATCCCTTTTTCTGATGATCTGTTCCTCGAATTTTCTGCGAGCCGGCGAGCCAGTGGCGGTGTCGTGCTGATCTTCGAAGACGTGACAGCGCGTGTGCGGGCGGAGAAGAAGATCCTGCAAATGGTGCGGTTCGATACGCTGACGGGCCTGCCCAATCGCGACTACTTCGCCGAACTGGTCAGCAATGCGCTTGCCGATCAAAACCGCACTGGGCTGACCGGTTTCATGGTTCTCGATGTCGCCGAGTTCAAGCATGTCAACGACACGCGCGGCCATGTAGTCGGCGACAGACTGTTGTGTGCGATCTCCGAAAGATTGAAGAAGGTAACGGGAGACAAGGCAATTGCTGCACGCCTGATGGGCGACGAATTCGTCTTGTTCTTTTCGGGCGAAAGCAACCGGCGTCTTCTGGAAGAGCGTATGCGGGCGGTGCACGCGCAGATGCGCGGTGCCTATCTCGCCAGCGGCTTTACCTTCAATATTTCGATGAGCGCCGGCTATGTGATTGCCGATAGTTCCGACTTCCGTCTCGAAGACATGCAGATCAAGGCCGACCTTGCGCTGTTCGAGAGCAAGAACCGCGAGAAAGGAAGCTGTACCGCATTCGAAGCGGAAATGGATGCGAACTATCTCGACCGGCAGAAACTGAAGACCGATCTTCGCGAGGCAATTGACACGGGAGGGCTATCGGTTGCCTATCAGCCGATGTTCCTCGCCGACGGATCGCGTATCGAATGCTGCGAGGCGCTCGCGCGCTGGATCCATCCCGAGCGCGGTCCGGTTCCACCGGACGTCTTCATTCAGTTGGCCGAAGAAATCGGCGTCGTTTCCAGTATTACCAAATTCATGCTGCGCCAGGCCTGTCTCGATTGCCTGAAATGGCCCAGCCACATTGCCGTTTCCGTCAATCTCTCCGTTCTTGATCTGCGCAATGGCGAAATCATCCCGATCGTCACGGATATTCTATCCGAAACCGGACTGGATCCATCCCGGCTTCACCTTGAGGTGACGGAGAGTTGCCTGATGGAAGAGGCGGCCAAGGTGCAGACAATCCTCCAGGAATTGCGCGCCCGCGGCATTACCATCGCCATCGATGATTTTGGGACCGGATATTCGAGCCTCAGTTATCTCGATGCGCTGCCGCTGGATATCATCAAGATCGATCGCTCCTTCGTGCGCAATATCCGCGAGGACGCGCGTCGCTTCAAACTTCTGCGCGGCATGGTCAACCTGTCGCGCGAGCTTGGATTGAAAATCGTCATCGAAGGGGTCGAGACCAACGACCAGCTGGCGCTGATCAATCAGTACAAATGTGCCGACCTGATCCAGGGGTATGTCTTTGCTGCCCCCATGCCGTCGCTGGCGATCGAAAGCCTGTCGGATACACTGCTGAAGAAGCTTTCCGTGCCAAAACGGCGCAATCGGCGCACCGCGTAGATTTCCAGCCTTTCTCCGTGTTTGTTCGTGACCCAATCCTGCGAAGGTTCGGGACACCGGATTTACCGCCTGTTTCACGATGTTAAGCGATCAAAAAGCGCATTAGTAATTTAGCATTAACTGTCTGTTAACCTTAACAAATGGTTTATGCTTAATAATCTATTAAAATATTGTGAGGTGCCTCCGTTTAGAAGATGAATGCCCCCTTCAACGGGGGCGTTTGATGAAATGAAAGCGGAGCAGCAGAACAGGTTTTCAGAGCGACTGCTGGACCTGTTGGATCGTGTCGAGTATCGCCGGGTCTTGTCGGGGGAGGACATGGAAGATGTCGCCCGCATCCGTTTCAAAGCCTACAAGATGGCCGACATATTGCCCTTGTCCGGCACGATGCTCATCGATGACATCGATTTCGACAGCCACGCCTATGTTTTCGGGATCTATTTCGAAGAGCGGCTGATCAGCACCGTGCGGGTGCATCATGTAACGCCCGAGCATCGGATCAGCTCGTCCGGTTCCGTCTTCGGAGCGGAGATCGACAGTTTTCTGGATGCCGGCCTGACGTTGATCGATCCCGTCCGCCTCGCCGCCGATCCGGAAATCCTGCGGGAAATGCCGGCCATCCCCTATCTCACCTTGCGTGTTGCGACGATGGCGTCCGAGCATTTCGACGTCGACCGCTGTCTGTCTCTGGTCAAGCCGCAGCATGCCGCCTTCTATAAACGGGTATTCGATGCCGACACGATCGTCTCTCCGCAGAAGAATTGCGGCAACTACAACATCGACCTGACATTGCTCGCTGCCCGCGTCCGCGAAATACGCCCTTGGCTCTATACCCGGTTCCCATTCTTCGATTCAGAGCCATTCGAGCGGCGCATGATGTTCGGTGACGATCGGGAGGCCCAATATGCGCCGCTGACGGTCCTGCCGACCGCGCGTCTGGCGTTGACGATGCAGAGCCGCGCGCGCAGCCAGGGCTGATCGGATTTTCAGAGGGCTGGAATGCCCGCTTGCCGAACCGTTATGCCGCATGTTGCGCCTGCAGTTTTCGTTGCGTTTGACTGTGGCTTTGTGTAAGGCCACCTATGCGTGATCGTTGCTTTCGGGCACTCTGGATGCGTATAGAATGGAATAGAGACGAGATGCCGCGCTCGCCGCCAAGGGTAGGGTAGGGCGCAGCTGAATTTCAGGGAGATATGGACGATGGCTGAACATCATTCCGGACCGGCCGAACTGGGCGCACCGATGGATTATGCCGAACACGAGAAGACCTACAAATTCTTCCTCGAAGGCTCGAAAATCGTCACGATCTTCTGCGTTGCGCTGCTGATCGCCATGGCTGCCGGTTTCTTCACCAGCGCCGGTTTCTTCACAGCTTTCGTCCTGTTCATTCTCCTCAATATCGCCGGCTTCGTGCTTCTGCGCTGACCGGTTTTCCAAAGTTTTGACGAAATCGGCACTTGGGAGTGAGGTGCCGGCTTTTCCATGGCCCGGTGATTGCCGGGCCGGGAGAGACATGCGCGCAGGGTGGACCAAGGCGCGATTATCGAGTGAACGGGAGAGTGGAAATCGCGGCCCGCCGTGTTCCCGCCCGTCTCAGGGAGGAACCTGTGGCAGAGATCGTATTCATACCGTTGGAAACATTTCCGGGCGAGGGCCGTATTGCGGCGTCACCTGAAAGTGTGAAGAAGCTCAAGACCCTCGGTTTCGAGGTTGTCGTTCAGGCCGGTGCCGGTCTTTTGTCACGCATTCCCGATAGTGAGTTCGAGAAGGCCGGTGCTGTGATCGGCTCGGCTGCAGATGCCGCGAGCGCTGATGTGGTGCTGAAAGTGCGCCGTCCGACGGCGGTCGAGGTTTCCGGCTATAAGTCCGGTGCCATCGTGCTGGCGATCATGGATCCCTATGGCAATGATCAGGCATTGGCGGATATGGCCAAGGCCGGTGTTTCGGCATTCGCGATGGAGCTGATGCCGCGCATCACCCGGGCGCAGTCTATGGACGTTCTGTCGTCGCAGGCCAATCTTGCCGGTTACCAGGCCGTGATCGAGGCGGCGTCCGAATATGACCGGGCCATGCCGATGATGATGACGGCTGCGGGTACAGTTCCTGCGGCCAAGGTTTTCGTCATGGGTGCCGGCGTTGCCGGCCTGCAGGCGATCGCCACAGCGCGGCGCCTCGGCGCTGTGGTCTCCGCTACCGATGTTCGTCCCGCCTCAAAGGAACAGGTCGCCTCGCTCGGCGCCAAGTTCATCGCGGTCGAGGATGACGAGTTCAAGGCGGCCGAGACATCCGGCGGCTATGCCAAGGAAATGTCGGCGGAATACAAGGCCAAGCAGGCGGTGCTGACCGCCGAGCATCTGGCCAAGCAGGATATCGTCATCACCACGGCGTTGATCCCCGGCCGTCCGGCACCACGGCTGATCACCCGCGAGATGCTGAAGGCCATGAAGCCCGGCTCGATCGCTATCGACCTCGCTGTCGAGCGCGGCGGCAATGTCGAGGGTGCGGTTGCCGATCAGGTGGTCGAGGTCGAGGGCGTCAAGGTCGTCGGGTATACCAATATGCCGGGCCGTATCGCGGCTTCGGCTTCGGCACTCTATGCCAAGAACCTGGTGACCTTCCTTGAGACCATGGTTGGCAAGGAAACCAAGGCGCTGGCTCTCAATGTCGAGGACGAACTCGTCAAGGCGACGATGCTGACGCATGGCGGTGCCGTGGTGCATCCGAACTTCGCCGCAGCACCTGTGATTGCCTCAGCAACTGCTTAAGAACTGGAGAGGGCAGCACTGGTGCTTCGGGGAGAAGTGCGGCTGCCCAAGGGAGAAATGGTATGGCCAATGAGATGCTCGACAAGGCGATCGGCGACCTCGACCGGGCGGTCGAAGCGGTGCGCACCGCCGCCGAATATGTGCCGGATGCCGCCGGCAATGTTGTTCATGGATTGAGTGGCGGCGCCATCGATCCGTTCGTGTTCCAGCTGGCGATTTTCGTGCTGTCGATCTTCGTCGGCTATTACGTCGTCTGGTCGGTCACGCCGGCACTGCATACGCCGCTGATGGCGGTCACCAATGCGATTTCCTCCGTCATCGTCGTCGGTGCGCTGCTTGCGGTCGGCATCTCGGCGTCCGGGCTTGCCACCGGTTTCGGCTTCGTGGCGCTGGTGCTGGCCTCGGTCAATATCTTCGGCGGCTTCCTCGTCACCCAGCGCATGCTGGCCATGTACAAGAAAAAAGAGAAGTGAGGCCGCACTGATGTCACCCAATATTGCAGCCTTCCTCTATCTGGTTTCCGGCGTCCTGTTCATCATGGCGCTGCGTGGCCTGTCGCATCCGACCACCTCGCGCCGGGGCAATATCCTCGGCATGGTCGGCATGGGTATCGCCATCGTCACTACGCTGTTGCTCGCCACCCCGTCCTTTGGTGGTTTGGTGCTGATCGTGCTCGGTCTCGCCATTGGCGGTGGTGCCGGTGCTTATATCGCCCGCTCGATCCCGATGACCTCGATGCCGCAACTGGTTGCCGGCTTCCATTCGCTGGTCGGTCTTGCCGCCGTTCTGGTCGCGGCCTCGGCGCTCTATACGCCGTCGTCCTTCGGTATCGGCGAAATCGGCGGGATCCATGCCCAGGCTCTGGTTGAAATGGCGCTTGGCGTTGCCATCGGCGCCATCACCTTTACCGGCTCGATCATCGCCTTCCTGAAGCTTGATGGCCGCATGTCCGGCAAGCCGATCATGCTGCCGTTCCGCCATGTGATCAACAGCGTGCTTTTGCTGCTGATCGTCTTCTTCATCATCAGTCTTGCCGCATCCGAAAGCCATTTCGATTTCTGGGCGATCGTCGTTCTGTCGCTGGCACTCGGCGTTCTCCTGATCGTGCCGATCGGCGGCGCCGACATGCCGGTGGTCGTCTCGATGCTCAATTCCTATTCCGGTTGGGCGGCCGCAGGTATTGGCTTTACGCTCGGTAATCTGGCGCTGATCATCACCGGCGCGCTGGTTGGTTCGTCGGGTGCAATCCTGTCCTACATCATGTGCAAGGGCATGAACCGTTCCTTCATCTCGGTCATTCTGGGCGGTTTCGGCGGTGATACCGCAGCGGCTGCCAGCGACGATGGGGTGCAACGTACGGTCAAGCAGGGCTCGGCCGACGATGCCGCCTTCCTGATGGCCAATGCCTCCAAGGTGATCATCGTGCCCGGCTACGGCATGGCGGTCGCCCAGGCCCAGCATGCGGTGCGCGAGCTTGCGGATGCGCTGAAGAAGAACGGTGTCGAGGTGAAATATGCCATTCATCCGGTTGCGGGCCGCATGCCCGGCCACATGAACGTGCTGCTGGCCGAAGCCAATGTTCCCTATGACGAGGTGTTCGAGCTCGAGGACATCAACTCCGAGTTCGCGCAGGCTGACGTTGCCTATGTCATCGGGGCCAATGACGTCACCAACCCGGCAGCGCGCGACGACAAGACATCGCCGATCTACGGCATGCCGATCCTCGATGTCGACAAGGCCAAGACCTGCCTGTTCGTCAAGCGCTCGCTCGGCTCCGGCTATGCCGGTATCGACAACACGCTGTTCTACAAGGAAGGCACCATGATGCTGCTTGGCGACGCCAAGAAGATGACCGATGATATCGTCAAGGCCATGAATCACTAAAGCGATAAACCCCTGAGCATGCAGTGCCGCTGATCCAAGCGGCACTGCATTGCTTTGCTTTGGCCCCTTGCATTCTTCCTCCCGGCATTTAATCGAAATTCAACTGTCCTCGCATATCGTTGGTTGCCAGCCGCAACAATTGGCGCCGGTGTTACGAAAGAGGACCATGAGCTCACCTTCGCAATTCGGTTACGCCCGGATAGGGCATTACGCCCGGCAGCTTGACGCGGGGATCGGTCGGTTACGGTTTCAAGGCGAGATGGAGCGCGAATATGCGCTGCAGATCGACAGGGATGAGCGTCGCCCTGCTATGGTGAGTGCGGTTTTCTCTCTGGTCTTCATCATTCTATTCGGGGTGTCCGATTTTGTACGGCTCCCGCTGGTGGATCATTTTCCCAATCTTACCGCCGATATGTGGGGCATTCTGGCCAGCCGGTGGGTGGCAGTCCTGTTTCTGCTTGGCTGCCTGTATATTTGCCATCGACAGCGCGGGGCGTCGCGGGCGGCGCCTTTGTCCATAGCTGTGGTGATGACCCTTACGGTGTGTGGGGCGGTGTCGGTCTGCCTTTACAAGCGCAACCATCTCGGCGATGCCGAATTCGCCCAACTTCTGTTTATCATGGGGGCGTTCTCCCCGCTGGGGCTCCGCTTCCGTCACAGTCTTGTGCTGGCGGCTGGCGTTGTCGTCACGACTTTTTTGCTGCGATACTGGCTGCTGCCGACGGAGCTGCACGGGCAGCAATTCAACGCCATGCTGCTTTTGACGTTGATCTTCTCGGCCGTCGGCGGGTATCTCCGGGAGCGTGCGCATCGAGAGCAATTTCTCTTGCGTGGTATTCTCAAGGAACAGGCATCGCGCGATCCGCTGACGGGGCTTGCCAATCGGCGTGGCCTTGACGAGCAGCTTGAGGCGGTTCGCCAGCAAGCCCGGCGGGAAAATGTACCGGTCGGCCTGCTGTTGCTCGATGTCGATTTTTTCAAGCGCTATAACGATCGCTACGGGCATCAGGCCGGCGATCTGGCACTACAGCGCCTGGCGGCGCGTTTGGACGCCTTTGCGCGCCGTCCACTCGATATGGCCTGCCGGATGGGCGGCGAGGAGTTCGCGCTTGTCCTGTACGATTGCGGAGCCGCGTCGCTGAAGGACCGTGCGGATGAACTTTGCGCGGACGTGCGGGCCCTCCGTATCGATCATGCCCCTTCAGATACCTGCGCTTTCGTGACCGTCAGTATCGGAGGTGTCCTGTTGCAACCGCAGGAAACGGCATGGTCCGCTCTCGATCGAGCGGACCAGTTGCTTTACGAGGCCAAACGGGAGGGGCGCAATCGCACGTCTGTCGAGCGCCGGCTGCCCGTGGCTGCTGTCGCATGACCGGCATGAGGAAACCTGCCGCGCCCTTCTCTCGTTAGCCGGCTGTTTTCACGCGGGCAAGTCCGGCACGCGCCGGTTCGTACTTGGGGTCGAGCGATAGAGCGTGGCCATAGGACTTCGCTGCCTTTGCCTTGTCGCCGCGACGCTCATAGACCAGCGCCTGGTTGGCCCAGGATTCCGCGATCTTGCCGTTCAGCGTGATCGCGGTGTTGAAATCTGCGAACGCATTGTCGTCGTCGTTGGTTGCGACGTAGGAAATACCGCGGCCGTTATAGGGCTCCGGCGAATTTGGCGACAGCGATATGGCGGTGGAGAAATCCTCGATCGCCTGCGCGTGCTGTTTGCGGGCCTGATAGATCAGGCCGCGATTGTGGTAGGCGCGGGGGTCTGTAGTGTCGAGTTCGATCGCCTTGTTGAAATCGGCGAAAGCCTGATCGAGCTTGCCTGCCTGGCGGTAGAGATTGCCCCGGCCGATGAACGCGACGTCATAACGTGGATTAAGCTGCAGGGCCATGTTGTAGTCGGACTGCGCCGCCGACTGATCGCCCATGTTGCGCTCGACAAGGGCGCGGTTGGCATAGGCCTGATAGAAGCGCGGGTTGAGTTCGACCGCCTTGTTGAAATCGGCGAGAGCCCGGCGAAATTCGCCGGCGCGGCCGTATGCGGAGCCACGGACGTTGTAGCCTTCCGGATCGCTCGGGTTGGCTGAGATCACGGCAGACAGAGAGGCAATGTTTTCGTTGCTTCCCTGAGCCCGCTCGACGCGCATCACATCGTTCGACGTGTCGGCGGTCGTGCAGCCTGACAGCATCAGCACTCCGGTCACAGCTAGCATGGAAGCGAGGGCGAAACCGCGCCGATTAGAGCGCCCGGCACGGCCGGTATGGTCGGAAAAATCCGCAGTCCTGGCAGTCGATGTCAAGATTGATTCCCTCGATTAAGCGAAGCGTCTCGGCATGTCCCGAGCCTCAAGCGGCGGATCGGGCCAGCATGCACATTTCAAAGTCCTGGACCCATCAGATGCACCGTCGTGGATGCGGTTCCGTGCCCGAAGACAGTTAGCACGCTCTGCGCGCTGGTCGTCTGTGTCCGGATTTACCTCCGGCGGCATGCGACTGAAACAGAAAGAGCGGTGGCGATCATATCGCCCCCGCCCGATTTACGCGTCAGATACGCTGTAAACGCTAATCAGCGTGCTGCAGCCGCCGCAGCAGGGCGGGGTGTAACGATACCCATTTCGCGCTGCAAACGCTTGCGGGCCAGCTTGCGAATGCGACGAACGCCTTCAGCTTTTTCGCGGGCGCGCTTCTGGGATGGCTTTTCGTAGGCCTCACGCATCTTCATTTCGCGGAAAATGCCTTCGCGCTGCATCTTCTTCTTGAGTGCGCGAAGCGCTTGATCGACATTGTTGTCGCGGACTAGTACCTGCACGTGAATCCCGTTCCTTCAGTTTGGAGTGATCGCCTCATGAAGTCAGGTCAACGAGGCAAAAAAATATGGTTCGCGGAGCCCGAAAGCTTTACGATTGAGAGAGCGGATACCAGATCGGTTGCTCAAAGTCCAGCTTCGAGTTGGTTTTCACGCCCGAAAGTGCCGGAAAACCTTGGTTTCAAGGGTTTGGTTGCGGGAATTGCGATGAGACATTGCTGTATCAGCTCTGTTGGATGTTCCTCTCTCATATGTGTTCTGCCTTATATTGCGCCCGGGATGCGGTATGTCGCAACTCGCGCAACAAGCGCCGTCTCGCGTCGCAAAAGAAACGTTGCGGAAGGCCGGGATTTGCGATTTCTAGGATCGACCACAAGAAATTCACCGGCCTTTTGGCAGGACTACGGAGTGTGAAGGCGGATGCGCAAATATTCGGTTTTTGCTGTCGCTCGCGAAGCGATGCGCGGCCACAGGGGATGGGAGGCACAGTGGACCTCACCAGAGTCGCGTAAGGAATATGATGTCATCATCATCGGCGCCGGCGGCCATGGCCTCGGCACCGCCTATTACCTCGCCAAGGAACACGGCATCACCAATATCGCGGTGCTCGAAAAGGGCTGGCTCGGTGGTGGCAATACTGGCCGCAACACAACGATCATCCGCTCCAACTATCTCTATGACGAAAGCGCCGGAATCTACGACCACGCGCTGAAGCTCTGGGATGGCCTTAGCCAGGATCTCAACTACAACGTCATGTATTCGGCGCGCGGCGTGATGATGCTGTCGCACAACGTCCATGATCAGCAGGTGTTCAAGCGCCATATCCATGCCAACAGGCTGAACGGCATCGACAATGAATGGCTGACGCCGGAGCAGGCGCAGGAATTCTGCCCGCCGCTCGATATTTCCCGCAACGCCCGCTATCCGATCAACGGTGCCGCCTTGCAGCGCCGCGGCGGAACCGCGCGCCATGACGCTGTTGCCTGGGGCTATGCCCGTGCGGCCGCCGATCGCGGCGTCCATATCATCCAGAACTGCGAAGTCACCGGCATCCGCCGCAATCCGGATGGTTCCGTCGCCGGTGTCGATACCAATCGCGGCCAGATCAATGCCAAGAAGGTTGGCGTCGTTGCTGCCGGTCATACGTCTGTGTTAATGGAAATGGCCGGCGTTCGTATGCCGCTGGTCAGCTATCCACTGCAAGCGTTGGTTTCCGAGCCGATCAAGCCGATCTTCCCTTGCGTTGTCATGTCGAACACCGTTCACGCCTATATCTCGCAGTCGGACAAGGGCGAGCTTGTGATCGGCGCAGGCACCGACCAGTATTCGTCCTATTCGCAGACCGGCGGCCTGCAGATCATCACTCATACGCTCGACGCAATCTGTGAACTGTTCCCGATCTTCCGTCGCATGAAGATGATGCGCTCCTGGGGCGGTATCGTTGATGTGACGCCGGATCGTTCGCCGATCCTGGCCAAGACCCCGGTTTCCGGTCTTTACGTCAACTGTGGCTGGGGCACCGGTGGCTTCAAGGCAACGCCGGGTTCGGCCAATGTCTTCGCCCACACCATCGCCAACGACGCGCCGCACAAGATCAACGCGCCCTTCACGCTGGAACGCTTCCGCTCGGGCCGCCTGATCGACGAAGCGGCCGCGGCTGCTGTCGCGCATTAAGGGGAAAACACCATGCTTCTGATCTATTGCCCCTATTGCGAGGAAGAGCGTTCCGAGCTCGAATTCCGCCAGGCCGGCGACGCGCATATTGCGCGTCCGGCCAACATGACCGAGATGACCGACGAGGAATTCGAGGCCTTCTTCTTCCTACGCGACAACGTCAAGGGTCTGACCTTCGAGCGCTGGCGGCATCTGAACGGTTGCGGCCGTTTCTTCAATGCGGCCCGCGACACTGTCAGCGACAAGTTCCTGGTGACTTACAAGGCCGGCTTGCCGCGCCCGGATGTCAGTACGCTGCGCCCCGGCACTTCGGCGCCTGTTGAAACCTATGAAGCCACGGAGTCGGACGCGAAATGAGCGGCGCCAATCGTATCCCCGGTGCAGGCCGTCTCACCCCTGCAAAAACCGCCCGTTTCTTCTTCGACGGCAAAAGCTACGCCGCGCTTGAAGGCGATACCGTCGCCTCGGCGCTGCTGGCAAACGGCGTTCATCTTGTCGGCCGGTCGTTCAAGTACCATCGCCCGCGCGGCATCGTCTCGGCCGGTGTAGAAGAGCCGAATGCGTTGATCGGCGTCGAGCGCGATGCATCCCGCAAGCAGCCAAACGTCCGCGCCACCGTGCAGGATGTCTTCGACGGCATGAAGGTGATCTCGCAGAACCGCTGGCCGTCGCTCGCCTTCGACGTCGGCGCGGTCAACAACCTGCTGGCGCCATTCTTTGCCGCCGGTTTCTACTACAAGACCTTCATGTGGCCGAAGCAGGCGTGGAAGCACGTCTATGAGCCGCAGATCCGCGCGGCCGCCGGTCTCGGCGTTTCGCCGACAGAGGACGATACCGACCACTATTCCAGCCGTTACGCCCATTGCGACGTGCTGGTGATTGGCGCCGGTGTTGCCGGTCTTTCGGCAGCGCTCGCCGCTGCCAAGACCGGTGCCCGTGTGATCATCTGCGATGAGCAGCCGGAAGTCGGCGGCGCGCTGCATTACGACAGGAGCGTCACCATCGACGGTCTCGACGGGTTCAGCTGGGCGCAGGCGACGGCAGCCAACCTGGCGAAGATGGAGAACGTTACCGTCCTGCCGCGCACCACGGCGTTCGGCTACTACGCCCAGAATTTCGTCGGTCTCAACGAGCGCGTGACGGAACATCTGGCCAAGCCCGACAGGAAGCTGCCGCGCGAACGCCTCTGGCAGGTGCGCGCCAAGCGCGTCATCATCGCCACGGGTGCCATCGAGCGCCACATGGTATTCGCCAATAACGATCGCCCCGGGATCATGCTGGCCTCGGCGGCCCGTACCTTCCTCAACCATTTCGGCGTCGCCGTCGGCAAGAAGGTCGGTGTCTATACCGCCAACGATTCAGCCTACGAGGCTGCCTTCGATTTGAAGCGTGCCGGTATCACCATTGCAGCTATTGTCGATAGCCGCGAACAGCCGGGCGAGGGTGTGCTTGCAGAAGCCCGTACCCTCGGCATCGAGGTTCTGGCTGGCCATGGCGTCGTCGATACCGGCGGCAAGTTGCGGGTCTCTTCCATGTCTGTTGCCCGCAATGGCGGTGGTGCGTCGCGCAAGATCGCTATCGATGCACTGTTGATGTCGGCCGGATGGACGCCCTCGGTGCACATGTTTTCGCAGTCGCGGGGCAAGGTGGCCTACGACTTCGACAGCCAGCGCTTCCTGCCCGGAACCTACGCGCAGGATTGCCTGTCCGTCGGCGCCTGCAATGGCACCAACGACCTTCAGGCGACCATCGAGGAATCGCTGGCGGCTGGTGAGCTGATGTCGAACGCATCCGGGTTTACGGCTTCGGAAAAGCTGGCGCTTCAGGGCGTCAATGCCTTTGACTGGACCGGTGGGATGGCCGGTGCTGCCGAGGGGGCCGGACCGGATACGACGGTGAAGGCCTTCATCGACTTCCAGAACGACGTCTGCGCCAAGGATATCCGCCTTGCGGTGCGCGAGGGCATGCATTCTATCGAGCATATCAAGCGCTTTACCACCAACGGCATGGCGACCGATCAGGGCAAGCTCTCCAACATCCACGGTCTGGCGATTGCTGCTGAAACGCTTGGCCGCGAGATCCCTAAGGTCGGTCTGACGACGTTCCGTGCGCCGTATACGCCTGTGACGTTCGGCACACTGATCAACCATTCGCGCGGCGAGCTGTTCGACCCGACCCGCAAGACGCCAATGCATGCGCTTGAAGAAGCACAAGGCGCGGTGTCTGAGGACGTCGGCCAGTGGAAGCGCGCCTGGTACTATCCGCGCGCTGGCGAAGACATGCATCAGGCTGTCAACCGCGAGTGCAAGACCGTGCGCGATGTCGCCGGTATTTTCGATGCCTCGACGCTCGGCAAGATCGAGGTGGTCGGCCCGGATGCGGCGCAGTTCCTCAACCTGATCTACACCAACAGCTGGGATACGCTGAAGCCCGGCCGCTGCCGCTATGGCATCATGCTGCGCGAGGATGGCTTCGTCTATGACGACGGCGTCGTCGGCCGCATGGCGGAGGACCGTTTCCACGTGACCACGACGACGGGCGGCGCTGCCCGTGTCATGAACCACATGGAAGACTATCTGCAGACCGAGTTCCCGCATCTGAACGTCTGGCTGACCTCTGCCACCGAACAATGGGCCGTCATCGCGGTTCAGGGTCCGAAGGCGCGCGAGATCATCGCGCCGCTGGTCGAGGGCATCGATCTATCGAACGAAGCCTTCCCGCATATGAGCGTTCGCGAAGGCAAGATCTGCGGCGTGCCGACGCGGCTATTCCGCATGTCGTTCACCGGCGAAACCGGCTTCGAAGTCAATGTTCCCGCCGACTTCGGCCCGGCCGTCTGGGGTGCGCTCCATGAGCGGGCGGAAGCGTTGGGTGCTTGCGCCTATGGCACCGAGGCGATGCACATCCTGCGTGCCGAAAAGGGCTACATCATCGTCGGTCAGGATACGGATGGAACCGTGACCCCGGACGATGCGTCGCTGACCTGGGCTGTCGGCAAGAAGAAACCGGATTTCGTCGGCATTCGCGGCCTGCGACGTCCTGATCTGATTGCCGATGGCCGCAAGCAGCTTGTCGGGCTTTTGACCAAGGACCCGAAGGTTGTTCTGGAAGAGGGCGCGCAGATCGTTGCCGATCCGAACCAGCCGCTGCCGATGACGATGATCGGCCATGTGACCTCGGCCTACTGGTCGGAAAATTGCGGCCGCTCGATTGCGCTGGCACTGGTTGCCGGCGGCAAGGCGAAGATCGGCCAGACGCTCTATGTCCCGATGCCCGACAAGACGATTGCCGTCGAGGTGAGCGACATGGTGTTCTTTGACAAGGAAGGAGGCCGTATCAATGGCTGATTTGATTGGGGCTGATTTGGCTACGCGTACTCTGCCGCTTTCCGGCTTTCATGGCGGCTCGGCTGCCGCGGTACTTTCCGTTGCAGCACCCGCAACCCGGATGTCGCTGCGGGCCAAGTCTGATGCCGTTTCGGCGCTCTCCGGCGCGCTCGGCCTTTCGCTGCCAACCAGGGCCAAGACTTCGGTTTCGGTGAATGGCCGCCATGCACTCTCGCTCGGACCGGACGAGTGGCTTGTCATCGACGAGAACGAAGCTGACCTGATGGCGCTTGCCGGATCAAGCAATGTGCTGCATTCGGCGACGGATATTTCCCATCGCAACACGGCCATCCTCGTCAAGGGCCGTGGTGCTGCGGTCGCGGTCAATGGCGGCTGCCCGCAGGATCTGTCGCTCGCCGCATTCCCGGTCGGCGCCTGCTCGCGCACGGTTCTGGCCAAGGCGGAAATCGTGCTGTTGCGCACTGCCGAGGATACGTTCCGGGTCGAATGCTGGCGCTCGTTTTCGCCTTATGTCTCGACGCTTCTGGCTGAAGCTGCCGAGGATGCGGGGAACTGATCGTGCGCTTGTAGCCCCTCATCCGCCCTGTCGGGCACCTTCTCCCCGTCGTGACGGGGAGAAGGAACGGGCGGCAAACTCGATCGTCCCCTCTCCCTGCTTGCGGGGAGAGGGCTAGGGTGAGGGGCTTTGTCGTGCATTCGAAGTCAACGAGGCTCAATGCAGGCCGGGCCATCCAAACCATTCCACCCAGCGGCCATGAAAATCGGCACGGCCGATCAGGTGTTTTTCGGCGGATGGCCAGATTTGCAGGGTCAGGGCCGCGCCGCTATTCTTCTGATCATCCGCCTCCATTTGCAGGCGGGTTAGCGGCGCTTTCTGCGTTGCGCGCGCTCCGGCCGCCGCGATCAGGGCTTCGCCTTTTTCCTTTGATGATGCGGGCAGGTATTGCCAGGCGATGGTGTGGTAGATCACGTGTACCTGATCGTCATGAGCTTCTTGCAGGCGCTGTTCTAGCCAATCCACCGCATCGGCGCGATCGACGGTCTGGCGGTTGGCTGCCGCGATGGCAAGCGCAAAGCGGGTGCGTTCCAGCCGGTCCTGCTGGTCGGCCCAGAGGTAGGAGAGCAGACGTTGGGCGTCGTCCCCGTTGGCCGGGTTCAGCGGATTGAGATCACAGCCGGCGCGGCTGGCAACGTGGATCGGCGCACTGGGCGGTTTTGCCCCACGCCATTCCGGTGCAATCAATACCGGCGAGGGCTGCAAGGCCCAGATCATGTCATCCAGCCTGTAATCGTAGCGGTCCCATTGCAGGTTGAGCCCGGCGCTGGCACCGATTTCCGACAGCATGAGCGGTTTGTTGAACAGGCTGGAGATCGTCAGGAAGCCGGGGAGCAGAGCGCCAGACCGGCGCACCTCATTGGTCTGAGGCGCCGATTTCAGCCGGTCGAGGATGAAATCGGAATGCACACGCAGGGCATTCTCGACGGCGCTCCAGAAATTGTTGTCATGGTCGATTGCATGTGGCGGATAGACGGCGGCCAGATCGTGATCGATACCGGACAGCACCAGCGCGTGCAGCGCGCCAGCCAACCGCAACGGCACGGAATCACCGCCCGGCGAAGGGTCGCCTTCCCAGGACAGGATTTTCGCGCCGGCTGGATGATCGGCTGTCAGCCGCGCGGAAGCGAGCGTGCAAAGCCTTGCCGTGAATGGTGAACCGAGATCGCTGCAGGCACTCGCCTGCCTGACGAAAGCGAGACGGACGGCCTCCTCTATCGTTTTTGGGTCAGGCATCCTCCGGCCGATCTTTCGGGTCGAACTGGATGATCGTCAGCCAGTTGGCGGTCAGTGCCGGCTTGCGTTCGCCTTCGATATCGACGGTGACGTCATAGGTGACCATCAGCATGCCGGCGCCGCGAAAGCGGGCCTCGGCCATAGTGAAGCGGCCGCGCACCTTGGCGCCGCTTTTCACCGGCGTCATGAAGCGCACCTTGTCGAATCCGTAATTGATGCCCATCGTCTGTTCGCGCACGCGCGGCAGGCAATTGAAGTTCATTGCCGACAACAGTGACAGCGACAGGAACCCGTGCGCGATGGTGCCGCCGAAGGGCGTTTCCGCCGCGGCGCGAACCGGGTCCGTATGGATGAACTGGTGATCGTCGGTGGCATTGGCAAAACTGTCGATGGTGTTTTGCGTGACCGTGATCCAGTCGGAGATGCCGACTTCCGTGCCCACAAGGTTCTTGACGTCAGACAGCGTAATTTCTTGAGGCATTCTCTTTTCCGATCAAAAACATCCCCCCGTTTCTCTATATGCCGCTCTTTCGAAAAACGGCAATCGGGGGGAGCAGTGTGGGCCTATAAAATTTCGACGTGGAAACCGACACTTCGCGCCGCGACCATGCCGATGCCTGCAGTGGCTGAAGGCAAAAGACTTTGCCAGCCGGACCCCTGCCGGACCGGCAGCTGGACCGGATGCGGCGCATGGCTGCGATTGATGACGACGGCAAGCCGGGTGCGTCTGTTCTGTACCATATCGCCGGTGGACAGCAGCATGACCAGATGGTCGGTCGTGGCGCCTTCCCAATCGCCCGTCGCCATCGGCTGGCCGTCGAACCGCAACCATTCGACATCACCGTTTCCGGTGAAGAACGTGGTGTCGTGGAAGACATCGAAGCGGCCGCGGATTTGCGACAAGGCTGCAGTATGGGCGATCAGTGTGTCGTCGAGACTTGTCCAATCGACCCAGGTGATGGCGTTGTCCTGGCAATAGGCGTTGTTGTTGCCGTGCTGGGTGCGGCCGCCCTCGTCGCCGGCGGTCAGCATGATCGCACCGCGGGTGGCAAACAGGGTAGACAGCAGGGCCATGACGTCGCGGCGGCGGAACGCCTGAATCTCGGGATCTGCCGTTTCGCCTTCGACGCCATTGTTCCAGGACTGGTTGTCGTTGTGGCCGTCGCGGTTGTCTTCGCCATTGGCCTCATTGTGCTTGCCGGCATAGGAGACGAGATCCATCAACGTGAAGCCGTCATGGGCGGCGATGAAATTGACACTGCGGGTCTGCATGCCGCCATTGCGGGAAAAGATATTGGATGAACCAGCAAGCGCCGTCGCCAGATCGCCGATCGTGTGGCTGTCGCCGCGCCAGGTGCGGCGCAGGTCGTCGCGGGCCCGATCGTTCCATTCCAGAAACGGAGGGCGGAAGTTGCCGAGCTGGTAACCGCCGGGGCCGATATCCCAGGGTTCGGCGATCAGTACGCGATCTTTCAGCACTGGATCGGCGGCCATGTCAGCGAGGAGGGCGGCATCACTGCTGAAACCATTGATGTCGCGGCCGAGGATTGAGCCCAGGTCAAAGCGGAAGCCGTCGATGCCGGCGGAAAGAACGAAGTGACGCAAGCTATCGAGGATAAGCGCGCGCACGACGGGGTGATCGCAGGCGATGGTGTTGCCCGTGCCCGTATCGTTGATCAATTCACCAGGCCGGTCCGTGGCGTGGCGATAGTAGATGTGATTGTCGAGGCCGCGCATGGAGAGCGTCGCACCCCAGCGGTCACTTTCGCCGGAATGGTTGAAGACCAGATCGAGAATGGTGCCGATACCTTCGGCATGAAGCGCTGCGACGGTCTCGCGCAGTTCGGCCATTCCGCCCGGCACGAGGCGCGGATCGAGCGCCATGAAGGCGATGGGGTTGTAACCCCAACCGTTGGAAAGGCCGAGCGGCGGCAGGTGGCGCTCGTCGATCCAGGCAGTAATGGGCATCAGCTCGATGGCCGAGACGCCGATGCGCTTTAGATGGGCGATGATAGAAGGGTGCGCAAGCGCTGCGACGGTGCCGCGCTGATGGTCCGGCACGTCCGGATGCAGCATGGTGAAGGGACGGACGGCGACTTCGTAGATCAGGCCGCCGGTCTGGAACAGCGGGGCCTGCCATGGCGCGCTCTGCGGTTCCGTCACGATTGCCTTCGGCACGAGATCGGTGGTGTCGTCGCCGAAGGCCGACAGGCGGGGATCGTAGCGGAACGGGCGATCGAGTTCGCGGGCATAGGGATCGACCAACAGTTTGGCGGGATCGAACCAGAGGCCGTTGTCCGGATCGTAGGTTCCTGAAGCGCGAAAACCGTAGCGGGTGCCGGCGGGGGCATCCGGGACGGTCAGGCTGTGAACATCATCTGCGCCGCGCTGCATCGGCAGGCGGCGCAGTTCGTGGTTGCCGGTTGTGTCGTAGAGGCAAAGCTCGATGCCGGAGGCGGTGCTGGAGCGGACCGCAAAGGCCGTGCCGCTGCTGCTCAGGGTGGCGCCGAGAAGGGAAGCTGGCAGGTTCGGCATCGAGGGCACCTTGGGATGATGTGGAGGATTGGGCCGTTTCGTATCAGACTGGTTTGACAGTGATTTGTCTCTGCTTTGGCGGATGTTGCAAGCGGTAAGTTTACCCTCCCCTTGGGGGTACTTCTTCTTCTTCCCGATGGGCAGAAGAAGAAGTGTGCGGTCCCCTCAACACCTGTAACCACGCCCGGAAAATCCGCCGTGGGTTTTCTTCATGCTGACTTGGCCGGGGCGCTGGAAAGTGCCGGGACAAAGTTTATTTATATGACGCCTTCCAGCGCACCGTTCAGTGTTCGCCGATGGGCAACTCCGGTTTCTCTGCGGGGATGGCGGCGCCCTTTTGATACGGGGCGGCGTTTACGGCTGTTTGCCGTCTCGCCGCGAAAGGCCTGTCTTTCGACATACCCGTCGCCGGTCCTCATGTGTGCCTCACAGGCACGCCCCGCCATTTTGCAGACGGGAGGGAAACCACTTTCTGACCATCCACCGGACAAAGGCTTACGTCTGTCCTCCACCCGGCACCGGCCCTGTCTCACCGCTACGCCTAGCAGTCTCGCCAATGACAGGACGGCAATGATGATGGCACAGGTTTTATGGGCGGGGATGAACGGGGATGAAATTTTTTTGACGGACGGTTCCGCGCCTATCGTTGTGCCCGGTTTGTCAGGCCTCTATATGTTGGCGACCGTAGCCGCGAGCAGGTGATCGCCCGTTTCATAAACCGCTGAGTGAGCGCCCCCAATCATGTCATCCCGTATCAAGCTTCATCGTGACGGCCCGGAATTTTCGCGGCTGGTCTGGGGCGCCTTTCGTATTGCCGACAATCCGGAGACGAGCGGGATCGCCTCGATCGCCCGTACCGTCGATACGTGCCTGGATGCCGGGATCACCACCATCGACCATGCGGATATCTATGGCGGCTACCGCGTCGAGGCGCTGTTTGGCGAGATGCTGGCCACCCGCCCGGAGCTGCGCAACCGGATCGAGCTGGTGACCAAATGCGGCATTGCGCTGACGGGACCGGCGCGGCCGGAGCATCGCGTCAAGCATTATAACAGCACGGCGGACCATATCCGCCGGTCGCTGGAAAACTCGCTGCGCAATCTGAAGACCGATCATGTCGATCTGTTGCTGTTGCACAGGCCCGACCCGCTGATGGATGCCACCGAAGTGGCTGAGGTGCTGGAAGCGCTGGTTGCGGAAGGCAAGACGCGGGCAGTGGGTGTTTCCAACTATACGCCGTCGCAAATCGCGCTTCTGCAATCGAAACTCAACATTCCGCTGGTGGCAAACCAGATCGAACTGTCGGTCAGCCATACCACGCCACTTTATGATGGTACGTTGGATGATTGCCAGCGTCTGGGGATCGCGCCGATGGCGTGGTCACCGCTGGGCGGTGGCCGCCTGTTCGACCGGGAGAAAGGCAATCCGCAGCTTGTCGATCTTCTGACCGGTCTTGCCGACAAATATGGCGTGCAGGGTGCGGGCACGGTCGCACTTGCCTGGCTGCTGCGCTTGCCGTCGAAACCGCTGCCGATCATCGGCTCGACCGATCCGGCGCGGGTGAAGGCGCTGGCAGGGGCCGCAGGGGTTGAGCTTGATCTGCAGGACTGGTTTGAGGTTCTGGAAGTAGCGAGCGGCCGGCCGGTAGCGTGAAGAGCTGAGGGCATGCCCGGCTGGGTTCAGAGCAGCTTCACCAGCTGCCATTCGCCGTTGGCGTCCTTCTCGACGCGCTTGTTGCCGCGATAGCAGCGCAACTTGCCGGCCTGCTTGTCCATGACGAGGCGCGTCGGTGTGGATTTGGACTTGCCGTTTTCGCCGATGGCGGCGGCCAGTGCTTCCTTGAATTTACCGGCCTTGTAGAGGGCGACAAGATCGTTGTCGGTCATTGTCGCAATTCCTTGTGTGCCTCTGGCAAAGATTATGCCGGATCGGGAGGGCGCAGCGAGCGCTGCGCCCTCCCTTAGACCATCCGGTCAGGTAATGACAGTCGGTTCCGTGCGGCCGGTGCGTGTCTTGATACCGGCAATCTCGTCAGCGACGGTGATCAGGTCGGCAAGGGCCTCCTGGGTTTCGGTATCGTGCTTGGAGGCGTCGGGCTCGTAGCGTTCAATATAGACGCGCAAGGTGGCGCCGGAGGTGCCGGTGCCCGACAGGCGGAAGACGACGCGGGAGCCGCCTTCGAACAGGATGCGGATACCCTGGTTGTTGCTGACCGACTTGTCGATCGGGTCATTGTAGGAAAAGTCGTCCGCAGTGGCGACTTTCAGCTTGCCGAAGCTCTTGCCGGGCAGGGTGGCGAGCTGGTCGCGCAACGCCGTCATCAGGCCGTTGGCCGCATCCGAATCCACTTCCTCGTAATCGTGGCGCGAATAGTAGTTACGGCCGTAGGTGGTCCAATGCTGGCGGGCGATATCCTGGACGCTTTCCATACGCACGGCCAGAATATTGAGCCAGAGCAGCACTGCCCAGAGGCCGTCTTTTTCGCGGACGTGGCTGGAGCCGGTGCCGGCACTTTCCTCGCCGCAGATGGTCACAAGGCCGGCATCCATCAGGTTGCCGAAGAATTTCCAGCCGGTCGGGGTCTCGAACATGCCGATGCCGAGCTTTTCAGCGACGCGGTCGGCGGCTGCACTGGTCGGCATCGAGCGGGCGATACCGGCAAGGCCTTTGGAGTAGCCGGGCGCAAGGCTGGCATTGGCGGCGAGCATGGCAAGGCTATCGGATGGGGTGATGAAAATGCCCTTGCCGATGATCAGGTTACGGTCGCCGTCGCCGTCGGATGCGGCGCCGAAGTCCGGCGCGTCTTCGCTCATCATTTCCTCGTAGAGGGCGCGGGCGTGGACGAGGTTCGGGTCTGGATGGTGACCGCCGAAATCGGGCAGCGGGATGAAATTCAGCACCGAGCCCTTGGCGGCGCCCAGCCGGTTTTCGAGGATTTCCTTGGCATAGGGACCAGTGACGGCGCTCATAGCGTCGAAGAGGAGGCGGAAGCCACCACCGATCATGTTGCGGATAGCCGGGAAGTCGAACAGCTTTTCCATCAGTTCGGCATAGTCGGCGACCGGGTCGATGACCACGACTTCCATGCCGGCGACGTCCTGGCTGCCTTCGGCGTCGATGTTGATGTCGGCAGCCTCGGCAATCTTGTAGGTCTCGATCGTGCGGGTACCGGCATAGATGGCGTCGGTGACCTTTTCAGGGGCCGGGCCGCCATTGCCGATATTGTACTTGATGCCGAAATCCTCGGTCGGGCCACCGGGATTGTGGCTGGCCGACAGCACGATGCCGCCGAAGGCCTTGTATTTGCGGATGACGTTGGAGGCGGCCGGCGTCGACAGGATGCCGCCCCGGCCGACGAGAATACGGCCAAAACCGTTGGCAGCGGCCATCTTGATGGCGATCTGGATGACTTCGCGGTTGTAATAGCGGCCGTCGCCGCCGATCACCAGCGTTTCGCCCTTGAACCCATCCAGGCTGTTGAAAATCGACTGGATGAAGTTCTCGGCATAATTCTTCTGCTGGAAGACCGGCACCTTCTTGCGCAGGCCGGAGGTCCCGGGTTTCTGGTCCAAATAAGGTGTGGTCTGAACGGTTCTGATCATGGTCTTAGCCTTTCGCAAGAAGACTGGAATAGAGGTCGGCATACCGATGCGCGCTCATATCCCAGGATACGTCTGATTTCATACCCTGAGCCTGGAGACGAGCCCAGACTTTCGGTTGCCGGTAGGCGGTAAACGCCCGCCGAATCGCCTGTCGCAAACTCGCAGCAGAAACAGGCGAGAATTGGAAGCCGGTCGCAACTTTCGCGGCAAGCGCCGCTTCGTTGGCGTCGATGATCGTATCCGCAAGGCCGCCGGTATGGGCAACGATCGGCACGCAGCCGTAGCGCAGCCCGTAAAGCTGGGTGAGGCCACAGGGCTCGAAGCGCGAGGGGATGAGAATGGCGTCGCTGCCAGCCTGCATCAAGTGCGACAGTGGCTCGTTGTAGCCGATCACCATGCCGACGCGGCCGGGATGGCGTGCTGCGGCAGAAATAAAGGCACTTTCAAGCGCCGGGTCGCCAGAGCCGAGCACCGCAAGCTTGCCGCCATTGTCGACGATATCATCGATGACTTCGGCGAGCACGTCCATGCCCTTCTGCCAGGTCAACCGGCTGACGACGCAGAAGATCGGGCCGGGGGCATTGTCGAAACCGAACTGCGCCGACAGCGCCTTGCGGTTGGCCTCGCGCTTCTTCAGCGAGGTTGGGCCGTAGGTCTCGGCGATATTCTTGTCCGTCTGCGGATCCCAGACGTTGGTGTCGATGCCGTTGACGATGCCGGAGAGGCTGGACAGGCGGGCGGTCAACAGGCCTTCAAAGCCCATGCCGAATTCCGGCGTCAGGATTTCCTGGGCATAGGACGGGCTGACGGTCGTGATGGCATTGGCCGTCTGCAGGCCGCCCTTGAGGAAGCCGACATCGCCGAAATATTCGACGTAACTCATCGAAAAGGCTTCCGGTGGCAATGCCAGTTCGGCAAAGACATCCGGTCCGAACTGGCCCTGGAAGGCGATGTTGTGGATCGTCAGCACCACCGGCATCGCATGCGCAGGTCCGAAACGCATGTAGACCGGTGTCAACGCCGCCTGCCAATCATGCACATGGACGAGGTCCGGCTTCCAGCTCGGCAAAAGGCCGCCGGCGATCTCGGCTGCCGTCAGCGAAAGAGCGGCGAAGCGGCGAAAGTTGTCGGCATAATCGCGTCCGGCCGTATCGACATAAGGCCCGCCGTCACGGTCGAACAGTTCCGGTGCGTCGAGCACGAGGAGATCGAGACCGTCGTGATCGACTGCGAGGATCGAGGCCGGGTTGCCGAACAGGTTGTCGAAGCCGCCGATCTTTTGCGGCTTCTTGATTTTTTGCATCACCACCGGATAACCGGGCATCAGCGTGCGCATGCGCACGCCGTGCGGTTTCATCGCCGCCGGCAGGGCGCCCGCCACGTCGGCGAGGCCCCCTGTCTTGATCAGCGGAAAGACTTCCGATGCGACGGACAGAACTTCCATGCTCACATATCCAGCTTGTCGATCATCGCCTGGGTGATCAGGCAGATGCCATTTTCCGAGCGGCGGAAACGCTTGGCGTCGAATTCCGGATCCTCGCCGACGACGAGACCTTCCGGGATGACGACACGGCTGTCGATGACGACATTGCTGAGCTGCGTATGCCGGCCGATCTTGACGTTCGGCAGGATGACTGCCCCATCGAGGCGGGAGAAGGAGTTCACCCGGACGCCGGTAAACAGCATGGAACGGTTGAGCGAGGCACCGGAGATGATGCAGTCGCCGGAGACGAGCGACGAGGTCGCGGATCCACGGCGGTTTTCATCGTCATGGACGAACTTTGCTGGCGGCTTGATCTCGGCGAATGTCCAGATCGGCCAGGTGCCGTCGTAGATGTCGAGTTCCGGGGTGACATGGGTGAGGTCGATATTGGCCTGCCAGTAGGCATCGATCGTGCCGACATCGCGCCAATAGGCTTCGCGTTCGAAATCGGAGCGGACGCAGGACTGGTTGAAGCGGTGGGCGACGGCTTTGCCGTGCTGGACGATGTAGGGGATGATGTCCTTGCCGAAATCGCGGCTGGACGATGGATCGGCGGCGTCGCGGCGCAGCACGTCCATCAGGAACTTGGTGTGGAAGACATAGATGCCCATCGAGGCCAGCGCCATTTCCGGATTGCCGGGAATGCCCGGCGGATCGGCGGGCTTTTCGACGAAGTCGATGATCTGGTCTTTTTCATCGACATGCATGACACCGAAGCCGGTTGCTTCCATACGCGGCACTTCCAGGCAGCCGATGGTGACATCAGCACCGGAATCGACATGCTGCTGCAGCATGAGCTCGTAGTCCATCTTGTAGATATGGTCGCCAGCCAGGATGACCATGTACTCGACACCGTGATCCTCGATGATGTCGATGTTTTGATAGACGGCGTCGGCCGTGCCTTCGTACCATTGCGTTTCGGAGACGCGCTGGGAGGCGGGCAGGATGTCGAAGCTTTCGTTTCGCTCGGGGCGGAAGAAGTTCCAGCCGTTCTGCAAGTGTCGGATCAGCGAATGCGCCTTGTACTGCGTCGCGACGCCGATGCGGCGGATACCGGAATTCATCGCGTTCGACAGCGCGAAGTCAATAATGCGGGCCTTGCCGCCAAAATAGACGGCCGGCTTGGCGCGACGGTCGGTCAGTTCCTTGAGGCGGCTTCCGCGGCCGCCGGCAAGGACATAGGCCATTGCGTCACGGGCGAGGGGCTGTATCCGTTTTTCCATTGAATTTCCTCCCGATAGTATGGTTCCCGGGCGGCTTTGCCGCTCCTGGAACTGCGTCCTCTCCAAATATTATTCTCGTCCACGACATCGACGGGTCTTGGGAGCCCATCTTGCCGCGCGCTATTCCTGCTCCAGCATCAATGTCGCCAAGGGCGGCAAGGTGATGGTGGCCGTCATGACGCCTGCACTGTTTTTCGTTGCCTGGACGGCTCCTCCGTTGCCTTTGCCGCTACCGCCGTAAATCTCGGCGTCGCTGTTGAGAATTTCCTTCCACCGCCCCTCCACAGGCAGCGGTATCGTATAATTCTCCCGGTAGACCGGGGTGAAATTGCTGATCACGGCGATGGTCTTTTCACCGGGCGCCTTGCGCAGCCAGGCAAAGACCGAATTCTCGCGGTCGTCGGCAATCAGCCATTCGAAACCTTCGCCTTCGCAGTCGCGCGCATGCAGCGCCGCCTTGTTGCGATAGGTGCCGTTCAGGTCGCGGACCAACCGGCGCATACCTTCGTGCAAGGGGTATTCAAGGAGGTTCCAGTCGAGCGCGCGATCTTCCGCCCATTCCTGCCATTGGGCGAATTCCTGGCCCATGAACAGCAGCTTCTTGCCGGGATAGCCCCACATGAAGCCGTAATAAGCTCTGAGATTGGCGAACTTCTGCCAGTCGTCGCCCGCCATCTTGGCGATCAGCGAGCCCTTGCCGTGCACCACTTCGTCATGGCTGAGCGGCAGCACGAAATTTTCGCTGAAGGCATAAAGCAGACCGAAGGTCAGGTCGTTGTGATGGTGCTTGCGGTGGATCGGCTCGCGCTGCAGATATTGCAGCGTGTCGTGCATGAAGCCCATGTTCCACTTGAAGCCGAAGCCCAGGCCGCCAGCATGGACCGGAGCGGAAACCTTCGGCCAGGAGGTGGATTCCTCGGCAATGGTGATGATGCCGGGATGGCTGCCGTAGACTTCCTTGTTCATGGTCTGCAGGAAGCGAACGGTATCGAGGTTCTCGTTGCCGCCGTATTCGTTCGGCACCCATTCGCCATGCTTGCGCGAATAGTCGAGATAAAGCATCGAGGCGACCGCATCGACGCGCAAACCGTCCAGGTGGAATTTTTCGGCCCAGTAGAGCGCGTTGTTGACCAGGTAGGAGAACACTTCGGCGCGGCCGAAATTGTAGATCGCGGTGTTCCAATCGGGGTGATAGCCCTGACGCGGGTCCTCATGCTCGTAAAGTGCTGTGCCGTCGAACCAGCGAAGGCCGTGGGCATCGGTCGGGAAATGCGCAGGGACCCAGTCGAGGATGACGCCGACGCCGACCTTGTGAGCGCCGTTGACGAAGCGGGCAAAACCTTCCGGTTCGCCGAAGCGGGCGGTTGGCGAATAGAGGCCGGTGGTCTGATACCCCCAGGACGGATCATAGGGATACTCGGTGATCGGCAGGAATTCGATATGGGTGAAGCCCATATCGACACAGTAAGGGATCAGACGCTCGGCCATCTCGTCCCAGGTCAGCATGTCGCCATTGTCGCGGCGTTGCCAGGATGCCGCATGAACCTCGTAAATCGAAATCGGCTGACGCCGGGCATCGACATTGGCCCAATGCGCCCGGTGTGCCTCATCCTGCCAGACCTGCTCGATCTCGCCTGTGGTCATCGACGCATTGTTCGGGCGTAGTTCCGAGCGACGCGCGAAGGGATCGGCCTTCAACGGCAGCAGTTCGCCATTCTTGCCAACGATCTCGTATTTATAGATCGCGCCTGACGGGACGTCGGGAATGAAGATTTCCCAGATGCCGGTGTCCTGGCGCAGCCGCATGACGTGGCGGCGGCCATCCCACTCGTTGAAATCGCCAACGACCGATACGCGCCTGGCGTTCGGCGCCCAGACGGCGAAATGAAAACCATCGGCGCCGTCATGCTTGATCGGATGCGCGCCCATCTTGTCGAACAGCCGCAGATGCGAGCCCTCGCGGATGTAATAATCATCCATCGGCCCGAGAACCGGACCGAAGCTGTAGGGATCCGTTACAGTCCACTCGCCGCCGCCATTGCGGGCGCGGTAGCGGACCGGCTGAGCCTTTTTGACAGCAATGATACCCTCGAAGAAGCCCGCATCGTCACGCCGTGTCAACGTGCCGATCTCCTTGCCGGCCAGTGTTTCTGCGGTCGCCGTTTCGGCACCGGGAATGAAACAGCGAGCGATGAACTCCTTGCCCGCCGGGCCTGCCGGATGGACGCCGAGAGCAGCGAACGGATTTGTATGAGTGCCAGCGAGGATCGCCGCAATCTCTTCCGCCGGCAGACTGGCTGACGGAACGGTAGGCGTGGCGTCTTTTGGCACTGATGTCATCCGGCTCTCCAAATTTCTCCGGCATATTGCCGGATTGTGCGGTCAGAGGAAAACCAGCCCATGCGCGCAGTGTTGCGGATGGTCTTGGAATACCAGCTGGCCGTATCCGTCCAGATGGCGTCCACCTCGCGCTGCGCCTTGGTGTAGGCGTCGAAATCGGCCGCCACCATGAACCAGTCGTGATTGTAGATGCCGTCGATCAGGCCAGTGAAGCGATTGCGATCATCGGGGGAAAAGACGCCGGACGAGATCGCGAACAGCGCCTGTGACAGCTCGCGCGATTGCTCGATGATGGCGCGGGGATTGTGACCCTCGGCGCGCACCTTGGCGACTTCATCTGCTGTCATCCCGAAGATCTTGATGTTTTCCTCACCGACCCAGTCACGCATTTCCACATTGGCGCCATCCAGCGTTCCAATGGTCAGCGCACCGTTTAACGCGAACTTCATGTTCCCGGTTCCAGAGGCTTCCATGCCGGCGGTCGATATTTGTTCGGACAGGTCGGCCGAAGGCACCATGATCTCGGCAAGCGAGACGTTGTAATTGGGAATAAAGACGATCTTGAGCAGGCCGCGCACCGACGGGTCGTTGTTGATGACTTTGGCCACATCATTGGCCAGCTTGATGATCAGCTTGGCGTTGTGATAGCTCGGCGCCGCCTTGCCGGCGAACAGTTTGACACGCGGCACCCAGTCGAGTTCGGGATGCGAGCGGATCTGGTCGTAAAGCGAAATCGCCTCGATAATGTTCAGAAGCTGGCGCTTGTATTCGTGGATGCGCTTGATCTGGATGTCGAACATCGCCGACGGATCAATGCGGATCCCCATGCGGCTCTGCACCAACTGGGCAAGTTTGACCTTGTTGGCGCGCTTGATCTTCGCAAACTTTTCCTGGAAATCCGGCTTGTCGGCGAAGGGATCGAGTGCCTGCAGGGCTTCGGTATTGTCCATGAACTCATCGCCGATCGCATCGCGTATCAGTGTGACGAGCTCGGGATTGCACTGCATCAGCCAGCGGCGCGGTGTGATGCCGTTGGTCTTGTTGTTGATGCGTTCCGGATAGAGCCGGTGCAGATCGGCAAACACCGTTTCCTTCATCAACTCGGTATGGAGGGCGGAAACGCCGTTGATCGAGTGCGAGCCGACAAAGGCGAGGTTGCCCATGCGCACGCGCCGGTCGCCGCTCTCGTCGATCAGCGAGATATTGCGGACCTCCTGATCGGTATGGGTCTTCTGCTTGCGGGCCTCGAGCAGGATCTTGGCATTGATCGCATAGACGATCTGCATGTGACGCGGCAAAAGCCGCTCGAACAGCGGCACCGGCCATGTTTCCAGCGCTTCCGGCAAAAGCGTGTGGTTGGTGTAGGAGAAGGTGTGGCGGGCGATATCCCAGGCGGCCTCGAAATCCATGCCGTGAACGTCCGTCAACAGACGCACGAGTTCAGCGACGGAGACCGCTGGATGGGTATCATTGAGCTGGATGGCCACCTTGTCGGGCAGGGAGGTGAAATCCGGATATTGCTGCAGGTGGCGGCGCAGGATGTCTTGTAGCGAGGCGGACGAGAAGAAGAACTCCTGGCGCAGGCGCAGCTCCTGACCGGCAGGCGTCGCATCGGCTGGATAAAGCACGCGGGCAAGGCTTTCCGCCTTGTTGCTTTCTCTGAGGGCGCCGATGTGGTCGCCGGCATTGAAGGCATCGAGCAGGATCGGGTCGATCGGGTGGGCGGTCCACAGGCGCAGCGTGTTGACGCGCTTGGCGCGCCAGCCAACGACTGGCGTATCGCAGGCCGTAGCAATCACGCGCTCGGCTGGTTTCCAGACGTAGCGGGTGACTTCCTCGTCGACATTGACGGTTTCGACCGAGCCGCCAAAGCCAATTTCGTAGGAGCTTTCGCGGCGCTCGAATTCCCATGGATTGCCATGGGCAAGCCAGGTTTCCGGCAGTTCCACCTGCCAACCATCGGCCATCTGCTGGCGGAACAGGCCGTGGACGTAGCGGATGCCGTAGCCATAGGCCGGAATATCGACGGTCGCCATGCTCTCCATGAAACAGGCAGCCAGACGGCCAAGACCGCCATTGCCGAGCGCTGCGTCGGGCTCAAGGGCAGCGATGACGTCGATGTCGACACCGAACGAGGCCAGCGCCTCGCGCAACTCGTCCATCAGGCCGATATTGGTGACGGCATCGCGCATCAGGCGGCCGATCAGGAATTCAAGCGACATGTAATAGACGCGCTTGGCATCGGTGGCGTAGGTCTTGCGCGTCGATTCCATCCAGTTGTCGGTGATCCGGTCACGCACCACCAGAATAGCGGCTGTCAGCCAGTCATGTGGCTTGGCGACCTTCGGGTCCTTGCCGATACGGTAGGTCAGGCGCTCGATGATTTCCTGGGCAAGGACCTCGGAACTTGAAGCGCGAGGTGCGGCGCTCGGAATTTTCTCGTTGGACAAACGATCGATCATGAAAAAGGGTTACCCTCTGCGTGCGGTTTGGGAGACCGGAGGCGAACACCAACGGGGCATATGAGCGATTTATGCACCGATACGAAGCGCTTGCAATAGCGTTTTCAATAAGATGAAAATTGTAGAAGACGGTCAGTTCGAAACGGCTTACGATTTAACGGATAACGCGAAAAAGCCCGCCCCGACTATTTCGGGACGGGCTTTTAATTGCAGCGGTAAAGCGGTTATTGCGTCAGGCGAACGGTCATCGCCGAGGCTTTTTCGCCGATATATTTGAAAGCCTCGTTCAACTGTTCTGCATTCTCGGCTTTGAAATAGTGGGCGCTGGTGGTTGCGCAGGAATTCAGCAGTGTTTGGCCGCGCGTCGGGGCCATGAAAGCAACCGTGAAGACCTGAATGTTGTCCGCCTTGGCCTTGTCGCACCATTTTTTCGTCTCGGTGTCGGCCGAGGTATAGTTGTTATCCCCGTCGGTCATGAAGACGATGTATTTTGTCGGGGCCTGCTTGTTCTTGACAAAATGGGCGTCGTCTTCGACCAACACGTTGTTTTTCTTCAGCATGAGCTTTCCATAAGCGGTCGCGAATGCGTCACCGGAATCCGTCCCGCCCGTTGCTGATAGCGCTTTGACATAGGCCACAGCGCTATCGGTACCCCAGGTCAAGTCGGTCTGCTTCTGCATGGAAGCGTTGTAGGATACGGCTCCAGTTCTAACCAGAGAACCGGTCGGGTCAGCGGTTTTCAGATATGTGGTGAGGTTTTCCGTCGCCGTTTTCAGGGCCTCGATCTTGGTGATAAAGTTGTCAACATCCCGCTTGCAGGTCTTCGGGTTGTTTTTCGTGCCGCAGGAGTAGCTCTCGACCTTCTTCGGGTTGTCTTTATTAATCGTCGCCGTATCTTCAGCCATGGAGCCGGAACGGTCGAGCACCAGGAACATCGACAAGGCATTCTTCGTTTCCGATGAACTCAAGGACTTGCTGGCCGCGCTGATTGTGGCGGTCTGCTTGCCGAGAAGCCGGGTCAAGGGATTGAGGGGGAGATTGTAACTCGAGGATATGTCCACGGTGTATGTCTTGCTGTTGCCGACGGTATTCGTCGCCAGCTGCTCAACAATATTGATCTTGGTGTTTTTAGAAAAGGCCTCATCGAGAACGACGCCTTCCTGGGCGCTTATACCAGCGATAAGGAAATCATTTGCGAGCTTCTTGGCGTTTGGGATGCTCATTCCTTCATTGATGAGCGCGGACGATGCGGCAAGGGCGGCCGTGTCGGCTGCATCTTGCAACTGGTTCTTGGCCATCATCATATTCGCCATATCCATGGCAACGCCGCCCCCGGCGAACAGTACCGGAATGATCAATGCGGCCATCAGGGCAAAATTACCGCCACGGTCGCTGATGAGAGCTGAACAGGACTGAAGAAATTTCGATCGCTTTACCATTTTCCCCACTCGGAATAGACGTTGCCTCTTTTGATGAAACGACTTCTATCCCGTAAGTATTACGATCCTGTTCAACTGCTGGGTTGCAATTGAATACAATTTTAATTGTCCTTAGAATGCAGGTGTTTCAGCCCATCTACGGTGTGCGAAAACAAGACGGCGGGGATTCCCGTTTCGGGTCATTGCAGGGGAATGACGTCGACCGCCTGTTCGGTTTTGTGCGATCCGTAGCTTTTCAGGACACCGATGACCGGTGCGACGTCGCTGTAATCGCGGCCATGGCCGACGACGATGTGATCCAGTCCGGCAAAAATATTGTTGGTCGGATCAAGTTCGAGCCAGCCGGTGGTGGTTCCGCACCAGACCCGCACCCAGGCATGCATGGCATCGGCGCCTTCGAGGCGCTCCTTGCCCGGTGGCGGGATGGTTCTGAGGAAGCCGCTGACATAGCCGGCGGGAATGCCGAGGCTGCGTAGAGCCGTGATCATCACATGGGTGAAATCCTGGCAGACGCCGCGCTTCAGCTTGAAGGCTTCGCGCGGTGTCGTATCGACGGTGGTCGCCTTCGGATCGTAGGCGAAGTCCATGTGGATCTCAGCGCAAATGGCCGTGGCGATCTGGCGGATGGTCATGCCGGGCTTGGCGATGCCGCGCGCATAGGCTGATATTGCTGCATCTTCGGGTAGGCGCGGACTGGCGCCCAAGAAATGATGCGGTGAATTGGCGTCGAGAGACCAGACATTGGCGATCTCGGCTGGGAAGCGCGAGAGGTCGGGCGAAAAATCGGCAGCGAGGGGCTGCTGCTCAAGCTGGACCCGGGCCTGCATGCGGATCACCAGCTTTTCATGCTGTTTGCGAAACAGGATCGAGGTCGAGGGATTGGCGAAGAAATCGATGCTGTCCCTGCGCTCTTCCGGTGGAGGCGTGCAGGTGACGGTGCCGGCGACGAGGCGCTGGCGGTCGGGAAGCGACAGCGGAAGGACGCGTACGACATGCCGTCCGCCGGAAACCGGGACTTCGTAGGTGTAAGTGATCCGCAGATTGATATCGTAGAGCATGGGGTCTCAAATCTTGCGCAAGAGGTCTGTCATATCCTATGCGAGATAGGTTTGCGCGAGGATGTTGGAGAAGCGGCCGAGTTCCTGTTCCAGATTGTTGTAGACGTCAGTGTTCATCGCTTCGGGCGTCATGACGGCTAGGCCTGCGTGGAGTTTCATGGCTTCGCGGTAGAATGGGGACATCTGGCCATTGCTGAAAGCGTTCGGCAATTGTTCGACCTCAGTCTTGATCTCGTTCAGCTGGTAGAGGATCGAGCGCGGGTTGAGCGGGTCGAGTGCCAGAAGATCGGTGACGGTCAGCGCTGCGGTGTTGACGTTGTAGCGGCGGCGGTGGGTCATGACGCTGTCGCCGATTTCCAGCAGCATGTCATAGGCGCCATCGGGGGCATCCTCGCCGGACATGTGGCCGAGCAGGCGGGTCATGTGCAGGCCGCGTTCGAGATAGCGGCCGATCGACAGGAAGCGCCAGCCGGTGAAGCGGTACATGTTTTCATGGACCAGGCCGGCAAAGCCCGCAAGCTTGCGCAAGAGCACAGTCATTGCATGGGTGGCGTCATCACCTGCTTGGACCGTCGACTGGAATTTGCGGGCGGTCTTGGCGAGATCGTTGAGCGCCAGCCAACCATCGGCGGAGAAACGGTCGCGGATATTGCTGGCGCTGAAAAGGGCGCTGTTGAGATTGGCCATGAGGCTGTCTGGAACCGGCTGCTTGGTATCGATATCGAGCCCGGCCAGATAGTCGGTGATATCCTTCAACAGCGGCATTTCGGTATTGGCGGTTTCGGCAAAACGGCCGTGCCAGGCGCGCAGGATGCGCAGCGCACCTTCGGCCCGCTCGATATAGCGGCCGAGCCAGAAGAGATTGTCAGCCGCACGGCTTGGCAGGCTGCCGGGCATGATGCGGATGAAGCTTTCCTCGGCAGGTAGGAGCGTCATCTGCTCGACGGGTTTCTGGCTGACGATCCAGACGTCGGCGGCCGAGCCGCCTGCCTGCATGGCAATAGCGGCGGCATCGGCGCCGGAGCCGATCCGGGCAAAGCCGCCCGGCATGACCTGCCAGCCATCGCGGGTGCGGGCGACATAGACGCGCAGGCTCATCGGCCGTGGTGTCAGCTTGCCGTTGATCCAGGCGGGCGTGGTGGAGAGGGTGACGACTTCCTGCCCGACCAGTTTCGGGCCGTCCGTTTGCAGCCATTCGGCGACGGATGTCTTTGCGGTATCGCGCAGCGACGAGCCGAGAACGGACTGGCCGTTGTCGTCAAAGAAGGGCCGGGTGGAATAGGCCGGGCCGATGACCATTTTTTCGATATTGCCTGCCACCTGATCGCGTTCCGGCTGCTGGCCGCACCACCAGGTGGCGATGCTCGGCAGGACCGGGTCTTCGCCGAGAAGATGACGGCAGATGGTCGGCATGAAAGCGAGGAAAGCACGGGTTTCGAGAATGCCGGAGCCGAGCGAATTGACGATCGACACAGAGCCGGAGCGTAGCGCCTCAACGATGCCGGGGGTACCGATATGCGAACTCTGGTTCAGTTCCAGCGGATCGGCAAAGGCGGCATCGAGGCGGCGCCAGAGCACGCCGACGGGCTTGAGGCCCGCCACAGTGCGAACCATGACGCGGCCGTCGATGACTGTCAGGTCTTCGCCTTCCAGCAGCATGAAGCCGAGATAGCGGGCGATATAGGCGTGTTCGAAATAGGTTTCATTGGCGACGCCCGGTGTCAAAACCGCGATACGGTCGTCGGGATGTTTCTTGCGCGATTGCAACTCGTCGCGGAAGGCGCCGAAGAAGCCGGCGAGGCGGCGCACATGGGTTTCGGCATAGAGATCGGAGAAGGCGCGGGTGGTGGCGACGCGGTTTTCCAGCGCGAAACCGGCGCCGGACGGGGCTTCGGTGCGATCAGACAAGACCCACCAGTTGCCATCCGGGCCGCGGCCGATTTCGAAGGAACAGAAATGCAGGAAATGACCGTCGGCCGGAAGTACGCCGACCATCGGGCGCAGGAATTCCGGGTTTCCGGCTACCAGTGACGGCGGCAGAAAACCTTCGGCGACGAGACGGTTCGGGCCGTAGATATCGGCGGCGATCCGCTCCAGCAGTTCGGCGCGCTGGACGAGGCCTTTCGAAACAGCCTGCCATTCGGTGTCGTCGATCAGCACGGGTACGTGCGAGAGCGGCCAGTTGCGCTCCGAATTCTCCTTCGTGCCATAGGCGCGGTAGAACACGCCGGCATCGCGCAGATAGCGGTCGGCGCGGGCGAAGCGATTGGCAAGCTCGGTCTCGTCCATGCGGCCGATGGAGGCGAGAAAATGCTGCCAGACCTGGCGAACATTGCCCTGCGTATCAAGCATTTCATCGGCAATGCCGGGGAGCGCACGATAACCGAAGACCGGATCGTTGCCGATCCGGTCCTGGTTGCGCGTCGCATTTGCCGTCTGTTTCTTTGACATCAAAGTCCTACATGCCTGCCGGACGCCGCAAATCGAGCGTCAGGGGAAATTCTGCCGATGGGCTTTCCGGGGCCAGCGCGTAAGCACCAGCGGTATGTCCCCACGGTTCGAAACGGGCGAGCCTGCGGGCTTCAGCTTCGTTGCCGTTGACCGGAAACGTGTCGTAACTGCGCCCGCCCGGATGGGCAACATGATAGATGCAGCCGCCGATCGAACGCTTCGACCATGTATCATAAATATCGAATGTAAGTGGCGTGTTAACCGGCAAGTTCGGGTGCAAACCCGACGATGGCTGCCAGGCCTTGTAACGTACCCCGGCAACAGAGACGCCATTGAAACCGGTCTTGGTCAGCGGCAGCGCACGGCCGTTGCAGGCAACGGTGTAGCGTTCGGGATTGGCGGTTTCGAGTTTTACCTGCAGGCGTTCGACGGAGCTGTCGACGTAGCGCACGGTGCCGCCGGGCGCACCTTCCTCGCCCATCACATGCCAGGGTTCCAACGCCTGGCGCAATTCCAGCTTTGCGCCTTCATATTCGACCTCGCCACAGAACGGGAAGCGGAACTCAAGCTGGGCTTCGAACCATTCCGGACGGATGTTGAAACCGTTGGCCCGCAGGTCATTGAGGACATCGAGGAAATCCTGCCAGACATAATGCGGCAGCATGAAGCGGTCGTGCAGGGTCGTGCCCCAGCGTACCAGCTTGCCTTCGGCCGGGTTTTGCCAGTAGCGCGCGATCAGCGATCGCACCATCAATTGCTGGGCAAGGCTCATGCGGGCATTCGGCGGCATTTCGAAGCCGCGGAACTCGACGAGGCCCAGTCGGCCGGTCGGGCCATCCGGAGAGAACATTTTGTCGATGCAGATTTCGGCGCGATGGGTGTTGCCGGTGACATCGGTCAGGAGATTGCGGAACAGGCGGTCGACTACCCAGGGCAAGGGTTGTTGCGCCATGCCGGGCAAGGGCACCTGCGCCATGGCGATTTCCAGCTCGTACAGCGTGTCGTGCCGGGCCTCATCGACACGCGGCGCCTGGCTGGTCGGGCCGATGAACATGCCGGAAAACAGGTAGGACATCGACGGATGACGCTGCCAGTGCAGCACGAGGCTTTTCAGGAGGTCCGGGCGGCGCAGGAAGGGGCTGTTGTTGGGGTTGTTGCCGCCCACGACCACATGGTTGCCGCCGCCGGTGCCGGTGTGGCGGCCGTCGATCATGAACTTGTCAGCACCCAAACGTGTAAGGCGGGCTTCCTCGTAGATCGCTGTGGTGATCGCCACGCAATCTGCCCAGTTTGAGGCCGGGTGGATGTTGACCTCGATGACACCGGGATCGGGCGCGACGCGCATGACATTGATGCGCTCGTCCTGCGGCGGTGAATAGCCCTCGATATGGATCGGCAGGCCGAGATCGGATGCAGCTTTTTCAGCCGCTGCAATCAATTCCAGGTAATCCTCGATGCGTTCGACCGGCGGCATGAAGACACAGAGACGGCCATCGCGCGGCTCGACGCTCATGGCGGTGCGCACCGCACCCCGGATATCGGCATTTGCCACTTCCAGCACCTGTTCGATGCGCTTCTGCCTGGCGTCTGTGGCAGCCTTACGGGAGGCTTCGGCCAATGCTCTGGCCGGCGTTCCGTAATCTGGAAGAGGCTGGCGATCGATCGACGGATCTTCCGGGTGGATATACGGATATTGTGACGGCGGCACATAGGGCAGGGTGCCGAGCGGCATGCGAAAGCCGATCGGTGAATCGCCCGGCATCAGGAAAATCTTGCCGCGGCGGGTGCGCCATTTCTCGGAAATCCATTTTTGACCCTCGGCTTTAGAGTTCCATGCCTGCACTGGCAGGATGTAGCCCGTCGGCGTCGTCAGACCACGTTCGAAAACCTTGGCGATGCGGGCGCGCTCTTCCGGACTTTCCAGCTTTGAGTTCTCCGGATCGACGTTTTCCGGCAGGCTGCCTTCCTTGATGATCCATTCGGCAGGATCCTCAAAGGCCGGAATCACCATCTCCTGCTCGATATCAAGTGCTGCGGCGATGCCTGTGATCAGCGCTTCCGCTTCCCTGGCGGTGACCTTGGTATCCTTGCCTTCGGCGGCGATCAGATCGGGATTGTGCCAGATCGGCAATCCGTCCTTGCGCCAGTAGAGCGAGAAGGTCCAGCGCGGCAGGCTTTCGCCGGGGTACCACTTGCCTTGGCCATAGTGCAGGAAGCCACCCGGCGCGAAACGCTCGCGCAGGCGGCGGATCAGTTCGTCGGCCTTGTCGCGCTTGGTCGGGCCGACGGCGCCGGTGTTCCATTCCTCGGATTCGAAATCGTCGATGGAGACGAAGGTCGGCTCGCCGCCCATGGTCAGGCGCACATCGGCGCCGTTCAGCACTGTATCGACATGTTCACCGAGCGCATTCAGCGCCTGCCAGCTTTCCTCGGAAAACGGCTTGGTAATGCGCGGATGTTCGGCGACGCGGCTAACCGTCATGGCAAAATCGAAAGTGGTGTTGGCATCGCCATAGAGGCCGCCTGAGATGGGGGCGGCGTTGCGGTAGTGCGGTGTCGCGGCGAGCGGAATATGGCTTTCGCCGGTCAGGAGTCCGGAGGTCGGGTCAAGCCCAACCCAGCCGGCGCCGGGGATATAGACTTCACACCAGGCATGCAGGTCGGTGAAATCGACCTCGGTACCGGAGGGGCCATCAAGGGCCTTCAGGTCCGGGGCGAGCTGGATCAGATAACCGGAGACGAAGCGGGCGGCCAGCCCGAGATTGCGCAGGATCTGCACCAGAAGCCAGCTGGAATCGCGGCAGGATCCCAGCGCCAGTTGCAGGGTCTCTTCCGGCGTCTGCACGCCGGGTTCCATACGGATGACGTAGTTGACCTTCTGCTGCAGGCGGGCGTTGAGGCCGACGATGAAATCGATGGTGCGCATCGGAGTGAGATCGATGCCGTCGATATAGGTTTCAAGCGCCGGGCTCATCGGCTCCGGCTGCATGTAGATTTTCAGGTCGTCGCGGATGTCTTCCGGATAGGCGAAGGGGAAAGTCTCGGCCTCTTCCTCGATGAAGAAGTCGAACGGATTGTAGACCGTCATGTCGGCGACGAGATCGACCTCGATCTTGAACTCGGTGACGGGGTCGGGAAAAACATAGCGCGAGAGGTAGTTGCCGTAGGGATCCTGTTGCAGTGTGACGAAGTGGTTTTCCGGCGTGACCTTGAGCGAGTGACTGATGACCTTGGTCTTGGAGTGGGCCGCTGGCTTCAACCGGATAATCTGCGGGCCGAGCCGTACTGGCTTGTCATACTTGTAATGCGTCAGGTGATAGATGCTTGCTTTGATCGCCATGCGGATTTTTATCCCCTTGATGACAGGTCTATGCCGCCATTGAAGGGATTTTGTGCAATGCGAAGAGAGATTGCAAGGCGCAATTCCCGGCGGGAAGATTCATTTCCCGTGAGGAAGATCAGCACATGCTTGATAAGTGCTATTCCTGCGGCTCGATATTCTGATTGAGGCGGAAGAGGTTGGCCGGGTCAAGCCGTGCCTTCAGCCGTGCAAGGCGCTGGTATTTTTCGGGACCATAGGCATCGCGGGCGATGTTTGAGCCGGTGTCGCCCTGCTCGTTGACATAGTTGCCGGCGATCGAAGGGTCGGACAGCAGCCGACCAGTCGTGCGACCCCATTCGATGCATCTGTCATCATCGGCGATATCGTCCCAAATGGGCTCGGACAACCAGTAAAAACCTGCGTCTCTTCCGGTATAGGCCGTTGCATCGTCCGCCATGTCGCCGACGGCTCCGCCGAGCTGGATGGCATAGATTTCGCAGTCAAACGTTGGTGCGTGGGCCATCGCCCCGATAATGTGTTCGATTGCCTGGTCGCTGATATCGGACCAGAAACCGCCCTTGGCATAATAACGGCGCGACCACGCGAACGCCACGTCATTGCGGCTCTGCAGGGTCAGATAGGACAGGTTTTCAAGGCCGCCCCTGGCGCCGTCCGCCAGAGCTCCGAAGGGTGACAGTGCAGCACTGGCGAGCCCGGTATCGCCAGACCAGACGGCTGTGACGTTGATGCCGGACTGTGATGCTGTGAAGGAAACGGTGAAATCGCGGGATTGTCCTCGCGCCAGATCGCGCAATGCAGACAGGACCTTCCGGGCCTGTTCCATCGGGTAGATCCATTGGCCGGCGACGATCCCGCTGAACGGGTGCAGCTGGAACCTGAAGCGGGTGACGACGCCGAAATTACCGCCGCCACCGCGGATGGCCCAGAAGAGCTCCGGGTTCCAGGTCGGGCTCGTCCAGGTGACATCTCCGGAGGCGAGGACGATCTCGGCTCCAAGCAGGCTGTCGATCGTCAGACCATATTTCCGGCTTGCCCAGCCCATGCCGCCGCCCAGCGTCAGCCCCCCGATCCCCGTATGCGAAATCACCCCCGCCGGGACAATGTAGCCTTTCGGAATCGTTGCGCGATCAAGATCGCCAAGCAGAGCTCCGCCGCCGACATCGACGGTTTGGGCGTGGTTGTCGATGACGACGGAACGGATCAAGGACAGGTCAATCACCAGCCCGTCATTGCAGGTGGACAAGCCAGGCAGACTATGGCCGCCACCGCGCACTGCGAGCAAGGCACCGCATAAGGCGGCCGCACAGACGGCTTTTTGAACATCCTCGACATCTTGCGGGCGAACGATCGCGAGAGGCCGGCGGTCGGCGATGCCGTTCCAGATCCGGCGATAGCGATCGTAGTCCGGATGACCCGCAACGATCACCGGACAGTGAAGTTCAGCAGCGGTCAGTGCGTCTAGCAGTGAATTGGACATGAGGCTTGCCCCCGACTGGTGGGCAATGCCTATCATATTTTAGAGGTTGCAGAAATGCCCCGTTTGGAGGTGGTGCGGCAGGCGGCATCTGCCGCCGAACGAACGGAACCCGCGCCGTCAGCTGAGCTCCTGGGCGATCTCCCAGACATGGCCGGAAGGATCGGCGAAGGCTGCGGTGCGGCGGCCCCACGGGCGGTCGACCGGGCCGTTGAGCAGCGTTACGCCGCGGCGGCGCAACTCGGCGCAGACGGCATCTGCGTCATCGACCTTGATCGTCAGGAGGATGCGGGATCCGGATGATGGCCCGGCAACAGCCAGAGGTGTTACCAACTCGGGGGCTTCGGTTGCTTTGAGCAGATTGACTATCACGCCCGAGAATTTCAGCACTGCGGACACCGCGTCCTCGTAGATGACTTCGGGCGTAAAGACTGTCTGGTAGAACGACCGCGTTTCGTCGATATCGTCGACGAACAGGGTGATGACTTCGATTGCGTCAAGCTTCATGGGATTTCCAGGAATAGCCCGGACAAGGCTCCGGCGGTTCCAAGCCGGTGCCTTGCCGAGAGAGGAGTGGATTACCGCTTCATTGCCACAAGGTTGAAATGGGCGCCCTGGGGGTCAACGCAATTGACCACCCAGGCGCCACCGGGGACTTCCATCGGCCCATTGACGACCTTGCCACCCTTGGCAGTTGACCGCGCGATCGCGGCATCGAGGGTTTCGACGTTGAAGTAGAAGCCCCAATAGGGCGGCGCCGGGATGGTGGCGGGTTTGGTCATCATGCCGCCGATCTGCGCGCCATTGTGGGCGAAGAGCTGGTAGGTGCCCATATCGCCCATATCGATACCCTCATCCTTCTTCCAGCCGAACATCTCCTGATAGAAGGGGAGATCGGTGGCGAGATCGCCGGCCATCAGTTCGTGCCAGCCAACATTGCCGTTGGCCATCTGCGAGATTTCAGGCACGTCACCGTCACCGCGGAAGAGCGAAAAAACCGCGCCGTGCGGATCGGCGACCACAGCGAAGCGGCCAACGCCGGGAATATCTTCCGGCTGGCGATGCACCGTGCCGCCGAGCTTGGCGAGTTTTTTGGCTGCCGCATCGACATCATCGACGCCGACATAGCCGAGCCAGGCGGGCGGAATGTTCATCTTCAGGGCGCTTTCCGGCATTGTCATCAGGCCGGCCACGCGCACGTCATTGGTCTTGAACAGCGTGTAGTTTGCATCGGGCATGCCGGAATCGACAGAGGTCCAGCCGACCACGTCGTCGTAGAAAGCTTCGGCTGCCTTGGTATCGGTGGTCATCAGTTCGTACCAGACGAACGCGCCGTGTTTATCGCTCATTGTAGTCCTCCTCTTTGATGTTGCTTGGTTGATATAGTTTGGACATCTGGCGGGAAGTGTAGGTCGTCACAGTGCTCGAATATGGCAGCAGTCACACCACGCGATCGGTTTCCACGTGCCGCCGGGACTGCGGATGCGGGACGAAAAATTGCGGGTGTCCTCGCCCAAGCGCGATTGCCAGTCTGTCATGTCAGGCGCAGCAGGAATGGGCCTTGGGTTCCGCGTCATATTCGTCATGCCGCTTCACGAAGCTCAACGTTGACGTTTCATTGCGGCCTTTTGGTGCCCGATCGAGGATCATCAGGGTCGTCAGGATTTCTTCGCCGCCGCGAGCGTAGTCCGAATAGGTATGGTAGACATTGCCGGCTTCGTCGCGGATGAAAGCGCTCATGCCGGGCAGTTCATCATTGGCATCGTCGCCGGATGTTTCGCGGAAATTGTAGAAGACCTTGCCGCTCTCCAGTTCCTCCTTGGTGAAGGAAACGTGGTAGTCGAAATTGAAATCGCTGCCGAAGGACGACACCCAGGGGAATTTCCAGCCCATGCGCTGCTTGTAGGCTTCGATCTTGCCGAGCGGCGCGCGGGAGACGGTGACATAGCTGACATCGTGATTGTTGAGATGGGGAAGCGTGCCGTCGATATGATCGGACAGGAAAGAGCAGCCCGGGCAGCCGGCCTCCCAGTCGGGGCCGAACATGAAATGATAGATCATCAGCTGGCTGCGGCCGTCGAACAGGTCGGCCAGCGTCTTTTTGCCGGCGGGCGTATCGAATGTGTAGGTCTTATCGACCTTGACCCACGGCATGTTCTGGCGTTCGGCGCGGATCTTGTCGCGCAGTTTCGTTTCTTCCTTTTCGGTGGCGAGCAGCGCCTTGCGGGCTTCGAGCCATTCCTCGCGAGATACAACCGGATTTCTCAACATCGTTCATTCCTCCTCAGAAAATCGCGTTTCGTTCCGCTTGACTAAATAGGTTGATATCAACATTATTAATGCATGTCAAAGCCCATCGTGATTCCCTACGAAACCACCCTTCTTGTTCGTGACACATGCCTGTGTCTTCATGTTCAGCGCGCGGCGCGGGCTTTGGCGCGAAAATTCGACGAGGCATTGCGGCCGCTCGACCTGACCAATGGACAGTTTTCCTTGCTGATGGCGCTCAATCGCCCAGAGCCTGCGGGCATGGGGCCGGTTGCTCATCTGCTCGCCATGGATCGTACCACATTGACGGCGGCTTTGAAGCCGCTGGAGAAGCGCGGACTGCTGGTCACCATGACCGATGACAAGGATCGCCGCCTGCGGCGGATGAAGCTTACCGCAGAGGGCCATGCGCTGCTGTCAATGGCGGTGCCGATCTGGAAAAGCACGCATGCCGACGTCGATGACGCGCTCGGCGAGGGGCGTCCGGACCGGTTGCGATCTGACCTCATGATGCTTGCCTGAATATCCAGCATCCTGCCCGATTGAGGGAAGAACAATCCCATAACCATAGAGGAGACTGTAAATGAGGATGATTTTTGTGAACCTGCCGGTAAAGGACGTTTCGCTTTCCAAGGTATTTTTCGGCGGGCTCGGCTTCAGTTTCAACCCCGATTATTCCAATGAAGACACGCTCTGCATGGTCGTTGAGGAGAATATCTTCGTCATGTTGATGCACGAGGCGCGCTTCAAGGAATTCATTATCGACGAGATCAGCGATACCAGCAAGGTGACGGAAGTGCTGACCGCCCTCTCCGCCGGTAGCCGCCAGGAGGTCGATGAGACGCTGGCCAAGGCATTGTCGTTGGGTGGCAAGGCATGGCGTCCGGTCATGGACTACGGGTTCATGTACGGCTGCAGTTTTCAGGATCCCGATGGTCATGTCTGGGAACTGGCCTATATGGAGCCGCAGGCGGCCGGTTGATGATGTTCCGGTAAGGCAGCGTTTTACGAAAAGGGCGTCCACTTCGGTTGGCGCCCTTTTTCGGTGTTTGCGCAAGGGGATGACGGTAAGCGGGCAAAAGGTGTAGACAGTTGGCCTCCCTGCGCAAATACACGATGGCGGACCATGACCCAGAACGTCTACGACAATCCCGAATTCTTTGAAGGCTACAGCCAGCTTGGCCGAGCGGTCGAAGGGCTGGACGGGGCTGCAGAATGGGCATCGATCCGGGGGATGTTGCCCGATTTGGAGGGCAAGCGGATTGTCGATCTCGGTTGCGGCTTTGGCTGGTTCTGCCGCTTTGCCCGCGACGAAGGTGCTTCGAGTGTGCTCGGCTTCGACGTGTCCGAAAATATGCTGGCCCGCGCGCGGGCGACGTCGGATCCGGCGATCGGCTATGCGAAGGCCGATCTGGAGGTGTTGGAACTGCAGGGAGCGTCCTTCGATCTTGTCTACAGTTCGCTGGCCTTCCACTATATCGAGGACCTCAACGCGCTGCTGGCGCGTGTCCACGCGGCGCTCGTGACTGGCGGCCGGCTGGTCTTTTCGATCGAGCATCCGATCTATATGGCACCGGCCCATCCCGGCTGGGCGAAGGATATCGACGGGCGTGCGACGTGGCCGGTGAACGGCTACCTCGACGAAGGCCCGCGTACGACGGATTGGCTGGCCAAGGGCGTGGTCAAGCAGCACCGGACGATGGGCACGTTGATCAATATCCTGATTGGTCTTGGCTTTACCTTGCTGCACGTCGAGGAATGGGGGCCGTCGCTTGAGCAGGTGGCTGCCCATCCGGAATGGGCGGAGGAGCGCGAGCGGCCGATGTTCCTCTTGGTGTCCGCGCGTAAGTAGCTGGGTGGTTGGGTCACGGACAGAGGGCTATTCCGCCCATTCCGTATCGGCCGTAAAGGCGATGGTCAGCCAGCGGTTGGGGCCTTCGCCGCCAATGCGAGAGCCAATGTCATCGCGCAACTGGTCCCATTGCTCGATCGTTCGGGCGGGCATGCCGGCCGGCACGATGAAATAGAGTTCCACCTGCATCAACCGCCCGATGCGGGCCACATAGGCGCGGTGGGAGAGGAAAGACTGTTCCCTGACCACATCGCTTGCCACATCATCGATCCGTGCCCGCAACGGCTCCGGCGTCATCAGCAGAATATCCGATAGTGCCTGTCGCACCGTGCCGATGGGCATCGGGATGATGACGACGGACACGAGTGCCAGGACAGCCGGATCGATATAGGGCGTGATCCAGGCAAGGGATGTGCCTTCAACGAAAAATCCGCCGATGAAGGCGATCAAAAGGGCGGCGGTGATGCCGGCGGACATCAGCCAAGCTGTGGCGTCGAGGGTGAGAAACTCAGAGCGGATGGTGGCGTTTTTCTTCCTGACAACGGTTGCCATGATCAGGCAGGCCACCAGAGTCACGGCGGTGTAGAGGATCGCATAGTCGAATTCGAGCGCATGGCCGCCCGACAGGATGCTGATGATCGCGTTGATCAGGGCGTAGACGGCGACGCTCATCAAAAGAATGCCATTCAGTCCGAGCACGATCGGCTCAAGGTGCCAGAACCCGAGGGAAAACCGCGCCCGCAGCTTTCCCTTGCCGCGGCTCGGGTCAGCGTCGGTGGCAATCAACCGGGCGACCACCAGCGCCAGCGTGCTCATGCTGGCATCGGCCAGCGAGTAGACGCCATCGAAGGCGATCGAGAAGGAGCCGGTGACGATGCCGAACGCGATGCCGGAACAAGCGATGAGGATGGTCACGGCAATGGAGATTTTCAGGACAGTCTGTTCGGCTTGCATGGCTTTGCTCGGGGAGATGGGCTTGAGGACGGGATTGGACGAGAGATTGTGGGCGCGTTTCGCGCATTTGCCTATATCGGAATGACGGCTGAATGGCGGCTCTGCAAAGAAGTGCAACCACGCGTCCGGTTGTCGCTCTTCGCATGCTCCAGAACAGTTTGTGTGGTGGAAAAAGAAACACCCCTCAATCCGTTGGGATTAAGGGGTGTCCAGATATTCGACGAAGGCCTGTTGGCTCTTTTAGCCGAGGTCGCCCAGATCGCGCACGGCGCCGCGGTCGGCCGAGGTCGCGAAGGCGGCGTAGGCCTTCAGCGCCGTGGTGACCTTGCGTTTGCGCAGTTCGGCCGGCTTCCAGCCCTTGGCGTCCTGTTCGATGCAGCGGGCGGCAATCTCTTCTTCGCTGACGCGCAGCGAGATCGTCCGGTTGGGGATATCGATGTCGATCATGTCGCCTTCGCGCACGATGCCGATCAGGCCGCCATTGGCAGCTTCCGGCGAAACGTGGCCGATAGAGAGACCGGATGTGCCGCCCGAGAAGCGGCCGTCGGTGATCAAGGCGCAGGCTTTGCCGAGACCCTTCGACTTCAGGTAGCTGGTCGGATAGAGCATTTCCTGCATGCCCGGGCCACCCTTCGGGCCTTCATAACGGATAACGACGACGTCGCCGGCCTTGACCTCATTGGAAAGGATCGCCTTGACCGACGAGTCCTGGCTTTCGAAGACGCGGGCCGGGCCGGAGAATTTCAGGATCGACTCGTCAACGCCGGCCGTTTTCACGATGCAGCCGTTGGGCGCGATATTGCCCTTCAGGACAGCGAGACCACCATCCTTTGAAAAGGGGTGCTGGGCGTCGCGGATAACGCCCTTTTCGCGGTCGAGATCGAGTTCCTTCCAGCGGGCGCTCTGGCTGAACGCCACCTGCGTCGGCACGCCGCCGGGGGCTGCGCTGAACAGTTCGAGTGCTGCGGGATTGTCGGTGACGGAAATATCCCATTGCGACAGGGCGTCGCCAAGGGTTTTCGCATGCACCGTCGGCAGGTCGGCATTGAGCAGGCCGGCGCGGTTGAGTTCGCCGAGGATCGCCATGATGCCGCCGGCGCGGTGTACGTCTTCCATGTGCACGTCGGCCTTGGCGGGCGCGACCTTGGAGAGGCACGGGACCTTGCGCGACAGGCGGTCGATGTCGTCCAGATTGAAATCGATTTCGCCTTCATGGGCGGCGGCCAGGATGTGCAGTACGGTGTTGGTCGAGCCGCCCATGGCGATATCGAGCGCCATGGCATTTTCGAAAGCACCCTTCGAGGCGATTGTGCGCGGCAAAGTGGTTTCGTCGTCGTGCTCATAGTAGCGCTTGGCCAGACCGACGATGCGGCGGCCGGCTTCCAGGAACAATTTTTCACGATCGGAATGGGTCGCCAGCGTCGAACCGTTGCCGGGCAGGGACAGACCAAGTGCTTCAGTCAGACAGTTCATGGAATTGGCAGTGAACATGCCGGAGCAGGAGCCGCAGGTCGGGCAGGCGGCGCGCTCGATGGTCTGGACGTCCTCGTCCGACATGTTTTCGTCGGCAGCAGCGACCATCGCATCGACCAGATCGAGCGCGTGGATCTTGCCATCGGAGAGCAAGACCTTGCCGGCTTCCATCGGGCCGCCGGAGACGAAGATGGTCGGGATGTTGAGGCGCAGCGAGGCCATCAGCATGCCGGGCGTGATCTTGTCGCAGTTGGAGATGCAGACCATCGCATCGGCACAGTGGGCGTTGACCATATACTCGACGCTATCGGCGATGATCTCGCGCGATGGCAGCGAATAGAGCATGCCGTCATGGCCCATGGCGATGCCGTCATCGACCGCGATTGTGTTGAATTCCTTGGCGACGCCGCCATGGGCTTCGATCTCGCGGGCGACCAGCTGGCCAAGGTCCTTGAGGTGCACGTGGCCGGGCACGAACTGGGTGAACGAGTTCACCACCGCAATAATCGGCTTGCCGAAGTCGCCGTCCTTCATGCCCGTCGCGCGCCAGAGGCCGCGAGCGCCGGCCATGTTGCGGCCGTGGGTGGTGGTGCGGGAGCGATAGGCAGGCATGGACGTCTTCCTTGATCTTGTCTGGGTGAACGGCAGATATAGGGTTCAGGGACCACAATTTCAGCGGTTCCTATCGCAAAACTGCGCCCGCGTCACGAATTTCGTAACAATATTTCGTGTTTTTTAGACGATGATTATACCACGCGGGTCTCCATCGTGCACGCCTGGATGGATTGTCTTGCTGCGGGATAGCTCAAAATTGCACGTTTGGCCGGACTTGCCGTGTTTTCCAGCCACTGTTGGCGGGATTCCTGCTCAACTGATTGATTTCGAAGAAGAACGGTGTGCGCCTACCTTGTTTGGGGGATGCGTGCGGCGGCGTTTCATTCTTTATTGCCGGTGCTGGACACTTTGCAACCCGGCAATTTCATCACGTAAACCATTGTATAAATCTCCTCTCCGGTAACGGGGAGGGGATTTTGGGTTCTACACCAGCGGGCTTTTGCGCCCGGCAAGATGATCCCTGTTGAGAGCCTGCATGATGTCCCTGGCGTCGTCGCGATCAAGGCCAGCCAGATCGCGTCCGTCCGAGGCTGCCGGCAAACGCGTGACCACGTCGATCACGGTCCAGGTGCCATTCTTCTCCTGATGGAGTTCATAACGCGGTTCATTCACAGGCGAAATCATCCTTGGTTGCAGGCTTTCACCGATCTGTTGTTCTGTGATGTGCACTCTGGCGCTGGGTGATGATCCGGACGCTGGAGGGCAAAGTCAACCGGTCCGTTCCCCGGTTCTAGAGTGCCGTTTTCCCGGCAGGGTGCCAAACGAAAAAGGCCTCCCGGTTTCCCGAAAGGCCTTTAGAAACTGGATGGTGGGCGTAACAGGGATTGAACCTGTGACCCCTACGATGTCAACGTAGTGCTCTCCCGCTGAGCTATACGCCCATCCAATGTTGGCGCATAGACCATAAACCTCCGGAGGCGTCAATAGGCTTTTTTCGGCTTTTTGACAGGAAGTTTTACAGCCCTTGCGGCGTAGGCTATGCGGCCAGCATCTTGTTCACTTCGTCCACAAGATCACGCAGATGGAAAGGCTTGGACAGGACCTTTGCGTCCTTCGGAGCTTTCGAATCAGGGTTCAGCGCCACGGCGGCAAAGCCGGTGATGAACATGACCTTGAGATCGGGATCGAGTTCGGTCGCCCGGCGGGCGAGCTCGATGCCGTCCATTTCGGGCATGACGATGTCGGTCAGAAGAAGCGAAAACGGCTCTTCGCGCAGCCGGTCGTAGGCGCTGGCGCCATTATCGAACGACATTACCTTGTAGCCGGCCTTTTCCAGGGCTTTCACCAGGAAGCGGCGCATGTCGTTATCGTCTTCGGCGAGGAGGATTTTTGGACTCATGGATTAAAGCCGTTGCACCTTACGTGTCGATGTGGGGAATTGCGATCACATCATGAAACCGCATGTGGGTAAATATCCGGTGAAGACATGAGATCAAGCCCTGTTCACTGGCAGGAAACGACTATGGACATGATTGCTGCCTGCTGGCAACATACACGAAGCATCAAGATTGTGACATGGTAAAAAAGGGCTGCGATGACGCAGAACGTCAGCGAAACCGAACAGTTCGAAGTTCGCGAGCCGGAAATGCAGCGCATTCCCTTTGTCTTCAATTCCCCCCACAGCGGCAGGGTTTACAGCCGGTCCTTCCTGGAAAAATCCCGTCTGGACGAACTGTCGATCCGCCGGTCGGAGGATCACTTCGTCGATGAACTGTTCCATTCCGTAACAGATCTGGGCGCGCCATTGTTAATGGCGCATTTCCCGCGCGCCTTTCTCGACGTCAACCGCGAGCCCTATGAACTCGATCCACGGATGTTTGACGGGCCGCTGCCGCCGCATGCGAATATCACTTCGATGCGGGTGGCCGGCGGTCTCGGTACCGTGCCGCGACTGGTGGCGGAAAATATGGAAATCTACCGTGGCCGCTTTCCGGTTGCCGAAGCGCTCGAGCGGATCGAGACCATCTACAAGCCCTACCATGCTTGCCTGCGGCGGCTGATTGCCCGTACGCATGTTCAGTTCGGTCTGGCGGTGTTGATTGACTGCCATTCGATGCCGGGCAATATCCGGCTGGCCGGAACGGGCCAGCGGCCGGACTTCATCATCGGCGACCGCTATGGCACAAGCGCCTCGGCTGATCTCTCGCGGACAGCGGTGTCACTGCTCGAGGATCTCGGGTTCTCCGTGGCCCGCAACAAGCCTTATGCCGGCGGTTTTATCACCGAGCATTACGGCCGGCCTGCGCGAGGACTGCATGCGTTGCAGATCGAGATCAATCGCGGTCTCTATGTCGATGAAGCGACGCTGCAGAAGAAGAGGGACTTTCCGATGCTGGCCGAGGCTATCGGCATGTTCCTCAATGGATTGGCGGCGCATGTGGAAACCTACACGCCAAGCACGTCGCTCGCTGCGGAATAAACAGCCCTTGTCCCTGCCATAAAGACAAAAAAAACCGCGCTTTTGGCGCGGCTAAGTCTAGGGAGGAAACACCCAAGGAGGGTATTTACAGCCACAAGTGACTGTACGAAAAATCTAATATTGCGGTGCACAATTGTCAAGCCAGATTTGGCCACAATTGGTGCGCTGCGCCAAAGTCAGAGTTCACTAAACTGCCATAAACATCCGGTTTGGGCGCGTTTTTTGATTTCTGAGGCACGTTCTTCGATAATCCGGGGCAAGACTGCTTTCGCATCTGCCGATCCGCGCGATTTTTACCGATTTTTTCGCCGAAGACTTCTTTTTCAAAAAAATGTGCCATAAGCACAATCAGCCTTCCATTTCCCGATCTTCGTGAGGTTTCATGCTGCCGGACCGTGAATTTTTCGACCGCCTTGCCGATGCTGCCAAGGCGCAGACCCTGCCGCGTTTCCGGACCGGCATCAGTGTCGCCAACAAGGAGGCTGCCGGTTTCGATCCGGTCACCGAGGGCGACCGAGCGGCCGAGACGGCGATCCGCGCGCTGATCGAGGCGCATTTCCCCGAGCATGGCATTCTCGGCGAAGAATTCGGCAATGTCGGGCTCGACCGCGATTATGTCTGGGTCATCGATCCGATCGATGGAACTCGCGCCTTCATCTCCGGCCTGCCGGTCTGGGGCACGCTGATCGGCCTCTATCACAAGGGCGAGGCGGTGATGGGGCTGATGGACCAGCCGTTTACCGGCGAGCGCTATTTTGCCGATGGCAAGAACACACATTATCGCGGTCCGGGCGAAGACAAAGTGGTCTCGACGCGGCCCTGCGCCGATCTGAGCCAGGCGATCCTCTTCACCACTTCGCCGCATCTTTACACCGGCGATATCAAGACCCGCTTCGAGGCGGTGCAGAGCAAGGTGCAACTCGCCCGCTACGGCTGCGATTGTTATGCCTTCGCGCTGCTGGCGGCCGGTCATATCGACCTCGTCATCGAATGCGGCCTGAAGCCCTATGATGTCGGTGGGATCATTCCGCTGATCGAGCAGGCAGGCGGCATCATCACCGACTGGAATGGCGGCCCGGCCGAAATGGGCGGCGAAGTCATCGCGGCCGGCAGTGCTGAAATCCACGCACAGGCTCTGGCTATCCTGAAGGGCTAAAAGCCAGCGGACGCATCAGGCTGACAGGTCTTCGCTGTCGACCAATACCGTGTCCGCCGTGCTTCCGGGGATGAAGGCTTCGATGGCCGCAATCGCCTGGGCGCGATAGTGGTCGGCTTCCTGCAGAAGTTCGTGACGGGCGCCGTCGATCGGGATCATGTGACCGGCGCGGAAGTTGCGGGCAAGTGTCTCCACAGCCAGATGCGGCACCAACTGGTCCTGCGTCGGTGCGAGCACGATGGTCGGCACGCGGATTCGTGTCAGGTGTTCGCGGGCTGAAACGCGCTTGATGGCCTTGAAGGTTTCGTGCAGCCAGCGGGCGGTGGGTGGTCCGAGCGCCAGCTCCGGGTGGGCGTCGGTCAATGCCTTGTTGCGGGCAAAGCGCCGGGCATCCGATGTCAAAAGGTTTTCCGGGAAGGGCCGCGAACCCTTGTCGCGTAACAACGGCAGGGAGCCGAGGCCGCAAATGCTGAAAACGGCCGCCATGAAGCTGATCATGCCATGGCCGACCTTCTGGCCGCCGAGCGCCATGAAGGGAGCTGCGATGGCCAGCCGGTCGATGCGGCTCGCCAGCATCGGTGCCTGCGATAGGGCGACAAGCGCACCCATTGAATGAGCCAGCATGAAGAAGGGCAGGCGCGTATCGGGCAGCACGATCTTTTCGAGGAATGTCGATAGATCGCTCTCATAATCGGCAAAGCGCCTGACGTGACCGCGGCGCGGCTGTTTCAGCAGTCGCTCGGAGCCAGCCTGACCGCGCCAGTCGAAGGTTGCCACCCACAGTCCGCGCGCGGTGAGCTCGCCGATCGTCTCGGCATATTTCTCGATCGATTCATTGCGCCCCTGCAGCAGCACGACGGTGCCCCTGGCGACCGGCGCATCCGACTTGAAGATCGCATAGCGAATCTTGCGGTTACCCACGCCGTCGAAGAAGCCGACGGTATGATTGCCGGGGATCGGATTGTCCGGGGTGGAATGAAGCGTTGATGTCATGGGCAAGTCCGTGTCCGGCCGGTCTTTGAAGGTGCAATGGCGGCACAAGGGTGCGCCGGCAATGCACCGGATTTATGATGGCTCATCCTTGATCGATACCGATTAAGGAACGGTGCAGGCCAGACAATAGCGATAAGGGAGGCGACTTACCCGGTCAAAGAAAAGGTTGGGAAAAAGGGCCGGAAACGGTGGGGGGACGAATTACCGTTCCCGGCCAGAGACAGTCGGTCGGTTGAGGACAGGCAGCATGTGGGAGAAGGGACGTTCACCGCCGCTGCCAGCCTCGTCTTCCGATGTCGCAGTTTTATCGCGCTGAAGCTGAACGCAGCTCGAACCGGCCGTTCATCCTGCATTTATCAAGAGATCGCGTCTTCCGGGTGATGTTTTCATCTTGTTTTGCCGGGGTCTTGAAGGCCGCAAAAACAATTCCCATCTCATCCTCACGGGCGCCGAAACCGGGCTCGTTCACCGGTTCTGCCATCGCCGCTTACGGGGTGACAGAGCCAAGATCGCACACCAGTTGCTCACAAGAGGACACCATGCGTCACGTTGATTTTTCCCCCCTTTACCGCTCCACCGTCGGTTTCGACCGTCTTTTCACCATGCTCGACAGCCTTGGCCAGCCGGACCAGTCGCAGACCTATCCGCCCTACAATATCGAGCGGACCGGCGAGAGCACCTACCGGATCACCATGGCCGTTGCCGGTTTTGACGAAAGCGAACTTTCGATCGAAGCCCGCGAGCATACGTTGACCGTCAAGGGCGAGAAGAGCGAAGAAAAGGTGACTGACAACCAGTTCCTGTATCGCGGCATCGCCAAGCGCGCCTTCGAGCGCCGGTTCCAACTCGCCGATCACGTGGAAATCCAGTCCGCTTCGCTGAGGAACGGCCTGCTTCACATCGATCTCCTGCGCGAGATCCCGGAAGCTGCCAAGCCGCGCCGCATCGACATCGTTGCCGCGCAGTCGGCGCCGAAGCAGATCGAAGCAACACAGGTGAACGGCAGCGCCAACTAAGCTGTTGATCAGAACATAGAGACGCGGTGCCCGAACGGGCGCCGCTGACAATCGAGAGCCGTTTGCAGCCGAGGGTTGCAGACGGCTTTTTGTATGGAGACGCTGCGCAATGGCTGCGATACCGTCATTACGTGCCTGAGGAGGATTTCGATGCGTGACCTGTCACCCCTGCTGCAAGCTGGCGATCTACCGCCGCAGTGGCGCATCCGGTTGTCACGCTATCGCTTCGAGCGCGACGCGGTTGGCCGTTCGTCGGCGGGTGTCTTCAAGCTGGTCGGTGATCGAGAGCCGAGCCTCTTCCTCAAGCGTGAGCTGGCTGGCCCTTTTGCCGAATTGCCCGATGAGGCGACGCGGCTAGGATGGCTCGCGGGAGCGGGGATTGATTGCCCTGACGTCATTGCGCAGGATCGTCATGACGGCCAGAACTGGCTGCTCGTCAGTGCTATGCCGGGGCGGGATTTATCCGCTGTCTCCATTACGCCGCAGCAGTGCATCGAAATACTGGCCAAGGCGCTGCGGCTGTTGCACGCGATCGATATCAGCACCTGCCCGTTTGATCATAGCCTTTCCAATCGCCTGGCGCTTGCCAAGGCGCGGATGGAGGCTGGCGAGGTTGATGAGGACGATTTTGATGATGAGCGGCTTGGCCAATCCGCCGATGACCTTTTCCGGATTCTCGAAAGCCGGAAACCGGATGCCGCCGATCTTGTTGTGACACATGGCGATGCGTGCCTGCCGAATCTGCTGGAGCATGAGGGCCGGTTCAGCGGGTTTATCGATTGCGCCCGGCTGGGTGTCGCAGACCGCTACCAGGATCTGGCGCTGGCTTATCGCAGTGTGTGCGAAAACCTTGGCGAGGCTTGGGGGCAGCCGTTTCTTGATCTCTACGGTGTCCCCAAGCCCGATCGGGCCAAGCTCGACTATTATCAGTTGCTGGACGAGTTCTTCTAGCTCCTGCTTCTATTCCGCTGCAGCAACCGCCAGGCGCCGGCTGCGTTCGGCATATTTCTGGGCGATCACCGCACAGGCCATCAGCTGGATCTGGTGGAACAGCATCAGGGGCAGGACGATACTGCCGATACCTTGGCCGGCGAAGATGACATTGGCCATCGGCACGCCGCTGGCAAGGCTCTTCTTCGAGCCGCAGAAGGTGATGGCAATCTCGTCTTCTCTCGAAAAGCCGAGCATGCGGCTGCCGTACATCGTGACCACCAGCACGACGGCCAGAAGCAGAATGTCGAGGATGATAACGACGGCGATATCGCGGATGGAGAACGTGCTCCAGATATGTTCGGTCACCGCTTCGCTGAAGGCGAGATAGACGACCATCAGGATCGAACCGCGATCGACCGGCATCAGAAGTTTTTTGCGGGCGCGGATGAAATTGCCGATCCATGGCTGAAGGATCTGGCCGAGGATGAACGGGGCGAGAAGCTGCAGCAGGATCTGCTCCAGCGCATCGAACGAGAAACCCCCATGGCCGCCGGCGGTAAACAGCAGGCCAACCAAAAGCGGTGTCAGAAACATGCCGAAAATATTGGAAGCCGACGCTGCACAGATGGCGGCGGGGACATTGCCGCCGGCCATCGAGGTGAAGGCGATCGACGACTGTACGGTCGAGGGCAGGACGCAGAGGAAGAGGATGCCGGTATAGAGCGCCGGTGGCAGAACGCTTTCAGGCAGGAAGCCGACCGCAAGGCCAAGCAACGGGAAGAGCACGAAGGTCGATGCGAGGATGACGAGATGCAGCCGCCAGTGCAGCAGGCCCGCCACCACGACATCACGCGACAGCCGCGCGCCGTGAAGGAAGAATAGAAGGCCGATGGCGATCTTCGTGGCGAGGCCGAACCACTCCGCCGGTTCGCCGGAAATGGGCAGCAGCGATGCAAGGATCACCGTGCAGACAAGCAGGATCGTAAAGGTGTCGGGCAGGAAGCGGCGCATATCGGTCGTCCGGAGAATGTGAAAGCAGATGGCGGCATCATTGTCATTGTGATATCGAATGCAAGAAATAACGGTTATCATATTTCAGGATGGCAGATGCTTGATCTGGTGCAACTTCGCAGTTTTCTCGCGGTCGAACAGATGGCGAGCTTTACCTTGGCGGCCGAGCGGCTGGGGCTTGGGCAATCGACGGTCAGCCAGCATATTCGCCGGCTGGAAGCCGATCTCGGCCGCAAGCTGGTCGAGCGCGACACGCATCATGTGTCGTTGACGGCGGATGGCGAAGCGCTGCTGGGACCGGCGAGAGCCATGCTGTCGCTGGACGGGCAGGTGAAATCTCTGTTTGCCGAGCGCAGTCTACATGGGCGGCTGCATCTGGGTGTGTCGGAAGATTTCGTCATGAGCCGTTTGCCGGCTGTGCTTGAGGATTTTACCCGGGCGCATGCCTCAGTCGATCTCGAGTTGACCGTGGCCCTGAGCGGTACGCTTTATCAAATGCAGGATGAGGGGGCGCTCGACTTAGTGCTGGCCAAACGGCGGATTGGTGATGCGCGCGGTCAACTGGTCTATCGCGAGCCGCTGGTTTGGCTGGCACGCGATCCGGAGCGGGTGATGCGGGGGGAGGTGCTGCCGCTGATTGCTTTCCCGCCGCCGAGCATTACCCGCAGCGTTGCACTGGAAGCGCTGGAACGGGCGGGCGTCCCGTGGCGGATCGTCTGTACCTGCGGCAGTCTCAGTGGCCTGACTGCGGCCGCGCGCGCAGGGATGGGCGTTCTGGTGCAACCGCGCAGCATGGCGCCGGCAGGACTGCGCGAGATGACGTCAGACAGGCTGCCACGGCTTGAAGATGTGGAATTCGTGCTGGTGGCGCGGCGCGGCGCGGACAGGGCTCTGGTGGAGGCCCTGTCCAGCGAGATTTTGACCACGGTCGGCGGCCCGCAAGCCGCCACCGGGATAGGCAAAACAGCGCTCTGATCAAAGCGCCTTCAGGAACTGGTCGACATTATCAGGCGTCGTTGCAAAGCTGGTGACCAGGCGGTAGAGGCCTTCATCTTCAGCAACGGCGTCCGACAGCGTGTGCGGGACCGGCCAGTCGTAAAAGACGGCACCATCGGCCTGAAGCTTTGCTGCTATCTCTTTCTTCAGGACAACGAAAAGCTCATTGGAGCCGCTCGGCCAGGCAAGGTGGGCGCTGTTCGATCTTTCGATGCCCGCGGCAAGCCTGTCTGCCATGCTGTTGGCGTGGCGGGCAAGATCGAGCCAGAGATCGCCCTCAAGATAGGCATCGAATTGGGCGGCGATGAAGCGCGACTTTGAAAAAAGCTGGGCGGAGCGCTTGCGGAGGTAGCCCATTTCCTCGGCCTTAGAAGTGTCGAACATGATCAGTGCCTCGGCGCACCAGCAGCCGTTCTTTGTGCCGCCGAAGGAGAGCAGGTCGATGCCGCGTTTCCAGGTCATTTCGGCGGGTGTTGTGCCGAGCGTCACCAGTGCATTGGCGAAACGGGCACCGTCCATATGCAAGGGGAGCTTTGCCGATTTGGCGATGGCGGAGATCGTATCGATCTCGTCAAGACTGTAGACGGTGCCGGCTTCAGTCGCCTGCGTCATGGTGATTGCCATCGGCTGCCCGCCGTGGACGCCGCCGCCACGGGTGCGCTGGATTTCCTTCTCCAGCCGGCTTGGGTCCATCTTGCCATTCGGCCCATCGACCGGGGCAAGCTTTGCGCCATGCGAGAAGAATTCCGGCGCGCCGCACTCATCGGCATTCACATGCGCTTCACGGTGGCAGAGCACGTGGCCGCCCGGGCGATTGGTGCTGGCCAGCGCCAACGAGTTGGCGGCGGTTCCGGTGGCGACGAAGAACACGGCGACCTCGCGCTCGAACACGTCCGACAGTTTCTTCTCGACCTTCTTGTCGAGGTCGCTCGTCCCGTAAGCAGAGGCAAAGCCGCCAGCCGCCTTGACGAGGCTTTCGGCTATCACGGGATGGGCGCCCGCCCAATTATCGGAAGAGAAAATCATGATGGATTCCTGCTGTTCCGGGGAAATACGCCCCGAATTGAATGGTCAGAAGAGACCATACGGATGCCGTCGCGGCAATCAATCCAGGCAAGGCGAGATAAGGACAATATCAGACCAGTTTGAAACCAAATTGAAGAAAAGAAGGGGTTTGCGAAAGAAAATTACAAAAAGACGAAATTAGCCGCAATGTTCGGCAAAATAGGGTCGAATATTTTGCATTAGTGGTCTTGCAGAGGAGGATGCTTTCTGGCATAGAGCCTATGAAATAGGACAGTATGACTGTCCTATTTCGGTCTCAAGACCGGAAGGATGCCGGAAAGCCCGCCCGAAGCGGCTACTGGCTGATGATTGGAGACCGCGCCGGACGCTTCCTTGTCCGGGCCGGCGGGACAGTCGCGATGGTCGCGAGCACTCTGTGCCTGATGCAGTCAATGCTTCATTTGCGACCGGATCAGGATCATGCAACGATAATGCCGGTGCCGGCCTCGACGGGACTCTTGCCCGCAAAAGCCTGCCTGGACTGCGGAAATATCCGGCCATGCCGGGTTAACAGGAGGGAAGACGATGACGGACTTTACGCCATCCACCGTAACTGGTTTCAACACTGCGCGCCAAACGGCGACGGTTGAGAAAAATACCGCATTTCCGGGCCTGCCGAAAAAACAGGGTCTTTATGATCCGCGCAACGAGCACGATGCCTGCGGCGTCGGCTTCGTCGCGCATATGAAGGGTCAGAAGTCCCACCAGATCGTCAAGGATGGCCTGTTCATCCTGGAAAACCTGACGCACCGCGGTGCTGTCGGCGCCGACCCGCTGATGGGCGATGGTGCTGGCATTCTGGTGCAGATCCCGGACCGCTTTTTCCGCGAAGAAATGGCCCTGCAGGGCGTCATCCTGCCGAAGGCCGGGGAATATGCCGTCGGCTACCTCTTTATGCCGCAGGACGAGGCGCAGATCGCCCATTTCAAGCAGGTGATCACCGATGTCGTGGCCGAGGAGGGCCAGACGCTTCTCGGTTTCCGTGAAGTGCCTGTTGATAACGCTTCACTGTCCAAGGCGGAGCACATTGCCGCGACCGAGCCGCACCATGTGCAGGTGTTCATCGGTGCCGGCCGCGACGCCGCGACCAATGCCGAATTCGAACGCCGCCTGTTCACGCTGCGCAAGGTGATTTCCAACCGTATCTATGATGCTTTTGAAGGGGCCGAGACCGGTTTCTATCCGGTATCGCTGTCGACCAAGACCATTGTCTACAAGGGCATGTTCCTGGCCTATCAGGTTGCCGCCTATTTCAAGGATCTGGCTGATCCGCGCTTTGAATCGGCTGTCGCTCTCGTGCATCAGCGTTTCTCGACCAACACGTTCCCGTCGTGGAAGCTGGCGCATCCCTACCGGATGGTCGCGCATAACGGCGAAATCAACACACTGCGCGCCAACGTCAACTGGATGGCCGCACGCCAGGCATCGGTATCCTCGCCGCTGTTCGGTGAGGATATTTCCAAGCTGTGGCCAATTTCCTATGAAGGCCAGTCGGATACGGCCTGTTTCGATAACGCGCTCGAGTTCCTCGTGCAGGGTGGTTATCCGCTGTCGCACGCCGTCATGATGCTGATCCCGGAAGCCTGGGCCGGCAACCAGCTGATGGCGCCCGAACGCAAGGCATTCTACGAGTATCATGCTGCGCTGATGGAGCCGTGGGATGGTCCTGCCGCCGTCTGCTTTACCGATGGCAAGCAGATCGGCGCAACGCTCGACCGCAACGGCCTGCGTCCGGCCCGTTACATTGTCACCGACGACGATCGCGTCATCCTTGCTTCCGAAGCCGGTACCCTACCGGTGAAGGAAGAAAGCATCATCAAGAAGTGGCGTCTGCAGCCGGGCAAGATGCTCCTGATCGACATGGAAGAGGGCAGGATCATCTCCGATGAGGAGCTGAAGTCGACCCTTGCCAACCAGCATCCCTACCGTCAGTGGCTGGACAACACCCAGCTCATCCTCGAAGACCTGAAGCCGGTGGAACCGCGTGCGCTGCGCCGCGACGTGTCGCTGCTCGATCGCCAGCAGGCGTTCGGCTATACTCTGGAAGACACCAAGATCCTGATGTCGCCGATGGCGACGACCGGCCAGGAAGCCATTGGCTCGATGGGTACCGACACGCCGATCTCGGCGATGTCGGACAAGACCAAGCTGCTCTACACCTATTTCAAGCAGAACTTCGCGCAGGTCACCAACCCGCCGATCGACCCGATCCGCGAAGAACTGGTGATGAGCCTCGTGTCGTTCATCGGCCCGCGGCCGAACCTGCTCGACCATGCCGGCATGGCCCATGCCAAGCGGATGGAAGTGCGCCAGCCAATCCTGACCAATGGCGATCTCGAAAAGATCCGCTCGATCGGCCACACAGAAGACCGTTTCGACACCAAGACGCTCGACTTCACCTATGACGTGACGCGCGGTGCCGAAGGCATGCCGGAAATTCTCGACCGGCTGTGCGAGCGGGCCGAGGCGGCCGTCAAGGGCGGTTACAACATCATCGTGCTCTCCGACCGCCAGATCGGCCCGGACCGCATGGCGATCCCGGCGCTTCTGGCAACCGCTGCCGTGCACCATCATCTGATCCGCAAGGGGCTTCGCACCTCCGTCGGTCTCGTCGTTGAAACCGGCGAACCGCGCGAAGTGCACCATTTCTGCTTGCTGGCAGGCTACGGTGCCGAGGCGATCAACCCTTACCTTGCCTTCGACACGCTGACCGACATGCACAAGCGCGGTGAGTTTCCGAAGGAGGTCGATGGCAGCGAAGTCGTCTATCGCTACATCAAGGCTGTCGGCAAGGGCATCCTCAAGGTCATGTCGAAGATGGGCATCTCGACCTATCAGTCCTATTGCGGCGGTCAGATCTTCGATGCGATCGGTTTGAACTCTGAATTGGTCGACCGGTATTTCTTCGGCACTGCAACGCAGATCGAAGGCATCGGTCTTGAGGAGATCGCCAAGGAAACCTTCAACCGCCATCAGGCGGCCTTCGGTGCCGATCCGCTGTTGAAGAACACGCTCGATATTGGCGGCGAATATGCCTACCGCATGCGCGGCGAAGGCCATGCCTGGTCGCCGGACGCGGTTGCCTCGCTGCAGCACGCCGTGCGCGGCAATGCCGAGGATCGCTACCGCGAATTCGCCGAGATGGTGAATGGCGCAGCACTGCGGATGAACACCATTCGCGGGCTGTTTTCGATCAAGGGCGCTGAAGCCATTGGCCGCAAGCCGATCTCGATTGATGAGGTCGAGCCGGCCGTCGATATCGTCAAGCGGTTCTCGACGGGTGCCATGTCGTTCGGATCGATTTCGCGCGAAGCCCATACGACGCTGGCGATCGCCATGAACAGCATCGGCGGCAAGTCGAACACCGGCGAGGGCGGCGAGGAAGCCGACCGTTACCTGCCGCTCTACGATGGGTCGCGGAACCCGGAGCGTTCGGCGATCAAGCAGATTGCTTCCGGCCGCTTTGGCGTCACGACAGAGTATCTGGTCAATGCCGATATGCTGCAGATCAAGGTGGCGCAGGGTGCCAAGCCCGGCGAAGGTGGCCAGTTGCCCGGCCACAAGGTGGATGCGACTGTTGCCAAGACCCGGCATTCCACACCGGGCGTTGGCCTGATCTCGCCGCCGCCGCACCATGACATCTATTCGATCGAGGATCTGGCCCAGCTGATCTACGACCTGAAGAACGTCAATCCGGAAGCGGATATCTCCGTCAAGCTGGTTTCCGAAGTCGGTGTCGGCACGGTTGCGGCTGGCGTTGCCAAGGCACGCGCCGACCATATCACCGTCTCCGGCTATGACGGCGGCACGGGTGCTTCGCCGCTGACTTCGCTGAAGCACGCTGGATCTCCATGGGAAATCGGCCTTGCCGAAACCCATCAGACGCTGGTGCTGAACGGGCTGCGTTCGCGCATCGCGCTGCAGGTGGATGGCGGCCTGAAGACCGGCCGCGACGTTATCATCGGTGCGCTTTTGGGGGCCGACGAGTTCGGTTTCTCGACCGCGCCGCTGATTGCCGCTGGCTGCATCATGATGCGCAAGTGCCACCTCAACACCTGTCCAGTGGGCGTGGCAACGCAGGACCCGGTCCTGCGCAAGCGCTTCAAGGGTGCGCCCGAGCATGTGGTCAACTACTTCTTCTTCGTCGCCGAAGAGGTGCGCGAAATTCTGGCGTCGCTCGGCTGTAGCAAATTCGACGAGGTTATCGGCCTTTCCGAACTGCTCGAAAAGGACACGATGATCTCGCACTGGAAGGCCAATGGTCTCGATTTCTCCCGCATCTTCCACAAGGTCGATGCGCCGAAGGAAAAGACCTACTGGACCGAAAGGCAGAACCACCCGATCCACGACATTCTCGACCGCAAGCTGATTGCAGAAGCGATGCCGGCTCTGGAATCGAAGACGCCTGTCACCATCGAAGTCGATATCAAGAACGTCGACCGTTCGGCCGGTGCGATGTTGTCCGGTGAAGTGGCCAAGCGCTACCGTCACAAAGGGCTCAAGGACGATACCATCACGGTGAAGCTCACCGGTACGGCGGGTCAGTCGTTCGGTGCGTTCCTGGCGAACGGCATCACCTTCGAACTGATCGGCGATGGCAACGACTATGTCGGCAAGGGTCTTTCGGGTGGCCGCATCGTCGTGCGTCCGCCGGAAAACTCCAAGATCGTTGCGGCGAAGTCGATCATTGTCGGCAACACCGTGCTTTACGGCGCGATCGCAGGAGAGTGCTACTTCAACGGTGTTGCCGGTGAACGCTTCGCCGTGCGCAACTCCGGTGCCATCGCGGTTGTCGAGGGCGTGGGTGACCATGGTTGCGAATACATGACCGGCGGTGTGGTCGTGGTTCTCGGCGAAACCGGCCGCAACTTTGCAGCCGGCATGTCGGGCGGTGTCGCCTATGTGCTGGATGAAAGCGACGATTTCCCGAAACGTTGCAACATGGCGATGGTCGAGCTCGAGCCGGTTCCGGAAGAAGACGACATGCTGGAGAAGCTGCATCATCATGGCGGCGACCTCATGCACAAGGGCATGGTCGATGTCGCTGGTGACATGACGCGCCATGACGACGAGCGGCTCTACCAGCTGATCTCCAACCATCTGCACTACACGGGCTCGCCGCGCGCCAAGGAAATTCTCGATCACTGGGTCGAGTTCCGGCCGAAATTCCGCAAGGTCATGCCGATCGAATACCGGCGTGCGCTTGAGGAAATGGAGCGTATGCGGATGGGCGTCGCGGCGGAATAATGCCGCGTGGTGCTGTCATTCATCGGGTGATCTCGGCGGGTGTCGCTGTCGCTGTTCCAGCGACCGCGTTCATGGTGAACGGCGAGATCAATTTGGAATTCATCCTGCTGGGGGCGCTGATCGGCTTCGCCTTCTGGTATTGGGGTCCCACGTGGCCCCCGCTATGAAATAAGGGACGAGTAAATGGGCAAGGTCACAGGCTTCATGGAAATCGACCGGCAGCTGGCAAAGTATCAGCCGGCGTCGGACCGCATTCGGCATTTCCGCGAGTTCACAATCCCGATGTCGGAACCGGAAGTGCAGAAACAGGCCGCGCGCTGCATGGACTGTGGCATCCCCTATTGCCATGGCCCGACCGGTTGCCCGGTGCACAACCAAATCCCCGACTGGAACGATCTGGTCTATAACGGCAACTGGGACGAGGCGATCCGCAACCTGCACTCGACCAACAATTTTCCGGAATTCACCGGTCGTATCTGCCCGGCGCCCTGCGAGGAAGCGTGCACGCTGAACCTCGAAGATGCACCGGTGACGATCAAGACTGTCGAGCAGGCGATTGCCGACAAGGCCTATGAGATGGGCTACATCGTGCCGCAGCCGGCCGTCACCAAGACCGGCAAGAAGGTGGCGATCATAGGTTCAGGCCCTGCCGGCATGGCAGCGGCCCAGCAGCTTGCCCGCGCTGGCCATGAAGTTCATGTCTACGAGCGCGAATCCAAGCCCGGTGGTCTGCTGCGCTACGGCATCCCGGACTTCAAGATGGAGAAGAACTTCATCGATCGCCGCGTCGACCAGATGCGTGGCGAAGGGGTCACCTTTCATTGTGGCGTCAATGTCGGTGTTGACCGCACCGTTGACAGCCTGATCGAAGACCATGATGCCGTGCTCTATTGCGGCGGTTCGGAAACCCCGCGCGATGCCGGTATTCCGGGTGTCGAGTTTGCCGGCGTACATGACGCGATGCCGTATCTCGTCCAGCAGAACCGTCGCGTCGGCCGCGAAAACATCGACAGTGTCGGCTGGCCATCAGACCCGATCCTTGCCGGTGCCAAGCATATCGTCGTCGTCGGCGGTGGTGATACCGCATCCGACTGTGTTGGTACTGCGTTCCGTCAGGGTGCCGTCAAGGTCACGCAGCTCGACATCCGCCCGCAACCGCCGGAAAAGGAAGACAAGCTTGCCGTCTGGCCATTCTGGGCGACCAAAATGCGCACCTCGTCCTCCCAGGCCGAAGGTGCTGTGCGCGAATTCCAGGTCGCAACGCTTGAGTTCGTCGGTGAAGATGGCGTTCTGACCGGCGTCAAATGCTGTCAGGTCGATGAGCGCCGCAAGCCGATTGCCGGTACGGAATTCGTCATCAAGGCCGATCTCGCATTCATCGCTATCGGTTTCAGCGGGCCGGGTACGGACAGCGTGCTGAAGGACATGGGCGAGAAGCTGGCTGTTGGCAAGGACAAGCGTGGTGGCTCCTTCGTCACTGCCAATGACAAGGACTACCGGACCTCGGTCGACAAGGTCTGGGCAGCAGGCGACGTGCGCCGTGGCCAGTCACTGGTCGTTTGGGCGATCCGTGAAGGCCGTCAAGCGGCCCGGGCGATCGATGAGGCGCTGATGGGCTCGACAATCCTGCCGCGCTAGCCAACTCCGCGTTTTTCGCGAGATATGGTTCAAATGCAAACGCCGCGCGCTGGGCTGGTGCGCGGCGTTTGCCGTTCTGTTGCAACCGGGACGTCGCCTGCATTTGGGTTGAAGTATGACGGCGAGATCCGATGCAACATTAACTTGCTGCAATGAAACGGTAATAAACCTTTAATTTGTAAATATTCGCAGTACCTATAATATTGATCTCAAGCGTAGTTCTTGGGAATTCAGTATTTTCCGCCAATACTGACGGTCTTCTGAAGTTTCTTCTTGAAAAGAACGCTGCCGATCACCCGACGCCCGTTCCCGTCACAGGGATCATGACGCCGCACCCCAACGAGTTCGTAAGGGACCCATTGTCATGTCCAACATTCTCCTGACTCACCGTGCCGCAGCGCTGGTCGGAGCCGCCATCTTGGTCGGCGCGGCGGCGTTGCCCTTTACCATCCATCCAGCGACAGCGATGGCAGCCTCCGTGCCAGCCACCGCGCCACAGGTTTCCAACGGCTCCTTCGCGGATGTTGTCTCCGCCGACAAGCCGGCCGTCGTGACCATTATCACCACGATGAAGGCGACCGACGTCAGCGACAGCAGCAGCAACTCGCCAATGGATGAGCAGTTCCGCCAGTTCTTCGAGCAACAGGGCATTCCGATGCCCAAGCAGGCTCCGCAACACCAGGACGGTGGACGCGGAATGGCACTTGGATCCGGGTTCATCGTCAGCAGCGATGGCATCATCGTTACCAATAACCATGTGATCGACAACGCGATCGACATCAACGTGACGCTTGATGACGGAACAGTGCTGCCGGCCAAGCTTTTGGGTGCTGACCCGAAGTCCGACCTCGCTGTGCTCAAGATCACGGCTAGCAAGCCGCTTGCTACTATCGCCTGGGGCGATTCCGACGCATTAAAGCTGGGCGACCAGATTTTGGCGATCGGCAACCCCTTTGGCATCGGCACGACGGTCACCGCCGGTATCGTCTCGGCCCGCGGCCGCGATCTGCACAGTGGCCCCTATGACGATTTCATCCAGATCGACGCGCCGATCAACCATGGCAATTCCGGTGGTCCGCTTGTTGACCACTCCGGTAATGTCGTCGGCATCAATACCGCAATCTACTCGCCAAATGGCGGTAGCGTCGGTGTTGGTTTTGCAATCCCGTCCGATCAGGCGCAGAAGATCGTCGCCAAGCTGGAAAAGAGCGGATCGATCGATCATGGTTATCTCGGCGTGCAGATTCAGCCGGTGACGGCGGATGTCGCCGACGCCGTTGGCCTGACCAAAGCTGAAGGCGCTCTGGTCGCGGCCGTCAACACGGATACGCCTGCAGCGCATGCAGGTCTAAAGACTGGCGATATCATCATGACTGTTGGCAGCGAGGCGGTGAAGTCGCCCCACGATCTGTCGCGGCTGGTTGCTGACCTGTCGCCGGGCGCAAAGGAAGCCATGACCGTCTGGCGTGATGGCAAGACCGTGGACCTCAGTGTCACCGTCGGGGGCAATGATGGCGATCAGAAGCAGGCTTCGGCCGCCAAGGACGACAGCAAGATGCAGACAGGCCCGAGCATTGGCGTAGCTCTTGCCGACCTGACACCGGATGTCCGCCAGGAACTGAAGCTGCCTGACGATGTGACCGGTGCCGTCGTTGCCAAGGTCAACCCTGACAAGCCGGCCGCCGCTGCCGGTATCCAGACAGGCGACGTTATCGTCTCGGTCAACGACAAGGCAGTCCTTGGTGCCCGTGATGTGAAGATGGCAATCGCCAATGCGGTGAAGTCCGGCCGCAAGTCGGTGCTGCTGCTCATCGAGCGCGGCGATCAGAAGACCTTCATCGCCGTACCGTTCGCCGCAGCCTGACTTCGGTTGGCAGCTTTAATCGCGAGATGCGAGCTGTTGAAGGCCCCGTTCTCCTGGCGGAAGGAGGACGGGGTTTCTATGTGACTTGAAAGGTCAGTTGCGGAACACCGGATTACTGATCACCGTTTCCGGTTTCGACAACCGGAAGTCATCCACCCGCCCCACGGGGGCTTCGGCAACTTCACCCTTTTCCACCAGACGATCACGCGGGCTCTTGCCATTGCTTGTGAGCACCGCACCGCCGCCGAGAAGGGTGGCGCTACCGTCCAGCTCGGGATCGTCGAGGCCGATTGGCCGGGTCTGGAGGATATCCTCGTTGCCCGTGGGGGCGGCTACGACAAGATCCTTCATGCCGTCAGCGCCGGGAATGTCCTGGGCCGAGGCGGCTGCATCGCCCAATAGTTTGCGGATATCTTTTTCGACATAGAAGGCGAGCTTGCGCTTGCCGGCCTTGGTCAGATTGATACCGTCCGATCCGCGCAGGCGGACCTGCTGGCCGTTGATATCCGAGCCCGTCATGACGAATTTACCGTCCTCATCGACGAAGCCATCCCAGATGTCGACAAACGTACCGCCGACCTTTTCGGTTTCCGTACGGAAGATGCCGTTGAGAGTGACCATATCGGCGGTCATCGATGTGGACTGGAATGGCGGCATGCCGACCCAGAGCAGCGGTGTCTTGTCCTTGCGGGCAAGGGCAGCGAACGCGCCGGCCCGGCGGGTATATTCCGCGAGCCAGCTATCGGTGCGGAATTTTTCCTTTTCACCGCCGATCGACATCTGCTGGCGCTCGTTGGCGCCTAGACTGATGATGATCAGCGCAGGTTTGGTTTCGGCGATATAGGCGGGCAGATTTTCCGGCCAGTTGAAATAGTCGTCACGCACCAGCCCGGACGACCCATTGGCGCGGGTTTCGATGACGATGCCCGGGGTCGTCTCGAAGGCTGTCTTCAATCCGTCACCAAGGCTGCCGGCAACGAAGTCGCCGACGACAAGGACCTTCTTGGCCGTCTCCAGCTTTTCGACGACGACGGGGACAGGCTCGACGGGGGCCGGTTTGGCCTTCTGCTGTGTCTTTCTGACTTTCGGACGTTGTTGTTGCTGCTGCGGTTGTCTTTGCCGTGGCTCATAGATCGGAGCGTCGTCATAGACAGGGGGCGCTTGCCGGCGACCAAATCCGAACAGCATGTCGAGAATGGTCCGGCGCTCTTGCGCCTGGGCTTGGCGGGGCGGTTCGATGGCGAACGCAGTCAGGCTGATCGCGATGACGATCAGGCCGTTGAACAGCCGGTGAAGGTTTTTGCTGCTGTCTCTGCCGCTCATGCACCTGTTCCGCATTGTTCTGGCCCGGCGTTTAAAGTGTCTCTGCGCAAGCGCGCAACGCCTTTCTTTCGAAAGGCGTTGCCGTCAAGACTGCATTCGGATTGCGCCGCAATTGAGAGCGCTCCCTGCGCCGGGATGTTACTTCCGCAGCGCCTTCAGCAGGTGTTGGGTCGGTTCACCATCCGGCGACAGGCCATTGCGGTTCTGGAAGGCCTGGATGGCGGCCTTGGAGCCTGAGCCAAAATTGCCATCGACCTCACCGTCGTAATAGCCGAGTTCCTTCAGGCGGGACTGCAGTTCGAACTTTTGCTTGATATCAAGCGAACCGTCCGGACGGCTCCATGCCTGCTGCATGCCGCCATAACCGGCAATCTCGTCGGCCAGGAGACCAACGCCCAGCGCATAGGAATCCGAGGCATTGTAGCGCTTGATGACGAAGAAGTTCTTGGTCATCAGGAAGCCTGGGCTGCCGTCCCCTCCTGGCATTTTCAGCTCCGCCCGGGCATCGCCGTTGCGGAAGCCCTTGCCGTTCGGCCGGGTGAAGCCGAGCGCCGCCCATTGGGCAACAGTCTTTGTCTGGCCGGCGTACTGGCTGCCGTTCCGCGGCGGCGAGACTTCATAGCCCCAGGTTTGCCCCGACTGCCAGCCGTTCTTCTTCAACAGGTTGGCTGCGGTCGCCAGGGCGTCCGGAATCGAGTTCCAGATGTCCTTGTGGCCATTGCCGTCGGCATCAACGGCGTAAAGCAGATAGCTGGTCGGAATGAACTGCGTGTGTCCCATGGCGCCGGCCCAGGATCCGTTCAGCTCGCGCGGGGTTACATCGCCGTTCTGCAGAATCTTCAAAGCCGCGATCAATTGCGTCTTGGCATATTTGGCCCGTTTCGGGTCGGCATAGGCAAGCGTGGCGAGCGCGCGCGGCACGTAATGCAGGCGATCGTCCTTTTCCAGCACGGCGCCGTAATTGGATTCCATTGACCAGATGGCCAGGAGCACGTTCCTGTCGACACCGAAATGCTTCTCCAGCGCTGAAAGCGTGCGGGCATGCTTAACCGCCATCTCCTGCCCGACCTTGCGGGTGTAGGGATTGACGCGGCTGTCGATATATTCCCAGATTTTGCTTTTGAACTCAGGCTGATAGGCAGCCTTCTGCAGCACATCTGGATCGGGTGACTTCACGCCGGCAAAGGCCTGGCGATAAGTCGCCTTGGTGATGCCGCTCTTGGCTGCGGTGGCATAGAAGCTGTTGATCCAGGTCTCGAAACCCGCGTCAGCTGAAGCTGTTGACGGGGAGAACAGGGTTGCTGCTGTCATGAATGCGGCGGCAGCATAGCGAAGGAGAGTGTGTCGGGTCTTTGTCATCAGCTGTCGTTTCCGTTGGTCGGCGCTCTGCTGCGATCAGGGAGTGATCGGCGGTGCGCAAATTTACAGTCTTAGAGCCAGCTTCATGCATGAGGTGCATACACGTGGTTCCATTCTCGGGCGGTTCAGCCGGGGAGGCAACCGCCAGAACCGAAATCTTACGAAAATGAAGTCAACAAATTCTTTACCATGAATGGTTGGTGTCGTCTTCCTTTGCAAAAAAATAGCAATTTGACGTTTATGCCCTATTGATACAAACCCTGACCGTTTTAAATCACAGTGCCGTGATCCTGGAGATGTCAATGACTGACAAACGTAAAGTTCGTAAAGCCGTTTTCCCTGTCGCCGGTCTTGGAACCCGATTCCTGCCCGCGACAAAAGCCGTTCCCAAGGAAATGCTGACCGTCGTCGACAAACCGGTGATCCAGTATGTCGTGGACGAGGCGCTGGATGCGGGCATCGAACACCTGATCTTCGTCACCGGCCGCAGCAAGCACGTGATCGAGGACTATTTCGATATCCAGGTCGAACTGGAACAGACGCTGCGCGAGCGCAACAAGACGGCCGAGCTGACGCTTCTTGAGAGCATCCTGCCGGTTGCCGGCAGCACCAGCTTTACCCGCCAGCAGTCGCCGCTCGGACTTGGCCATGCCGTCTGGTGTGCACGCGAACTGGTCGGCGACGAGCCTTTCGCGCTGCTCTTGCCCGACATGATCATGCAGGCCGAAAAGGGCTGCCTCAAGGGCATGGTCGAACTTTATGAGCAGAGCGGCGGCAACGTCATCGCCGTGGAAGAATGTGCCCCCGACCAGACCCATAAATACGGTATTGTCGGCGCGGGCGACAAAGTCGGCGACGGGTTCAAGATCACCAAGATGGTCGAAAAGCCGCCACAGGGCACGGCACCGTCGAACTTCTTCATCAACGGCCGCTACATCCTGCAGCCGGAAATCTTCTCGATCCTGTCAACACAGGAACGCGGCGCCGGTAACGAGATTCAGCTGACCGATGGCATGCTGAAGCTTGCTCAGACGCAGGACTTTGCCGGTTATCATTTTCGCGGCAATACCTATGACTGCGGCATGAAAGAGGGCTTCATCCTGGCAAACGTTGCATTCGCCCTGGCGCGCGGCGACATCCGGCCGGGCGTCGAGGGGCCTCTGAAAACCCTGCTGCAGGGCCTCAAGTAAGAGGCCGATAACGCAAAAAGAGCCCGCTGGCGAAACGTCAGCGGGCTCTTTTGTTTTTAGGCCGTTTTCCGGATCAGCGGCGTAGTGTCAGACCGACGCCGACACGGGCGACATTGGTTGCCGGGCCGCTGTCGCGGGTCGTGTGCTCGTAGCTGACATCGCCTGTCAGGGCGAGATAGCGGTTGAGATCCCAGGTGAGGCCGGCACCCGTCAGCCAGACTTTCTCGTCATCCGAGTTGCCGCTGGGGAAATTGCGGAAGGTCAGGCTGTTCGACAGCCGTGCCACGAGCGCGGTGCGCAACTCGTGGGTTGCCCTGCTGCTCAGCGTATAGACCATCGCGCCGCTTTCGCCGGGGGTCGTCGATGGTTCGATGCCGGTGGAAACGCCATAGGTCACGTTGGTGCCGCGTTGCGGTGACCAGTTGATCAAGCCGTCGACGGTAAACCCCTTCAATTCATCGAGCCGGTTGTCGTCAAACCGGTAGGTTTGATAGCCGAGCGCGATCTCGCCATTAAGCTTTTCGCCGAGATCGGCCTCAATCCCGGCGCGGGCGCCATAGCTGTCATAGGACCGTTCGAACCCGAGCATATCCCGACGCAGGTCATAGATCGATTTCCCTGCCGATGCCTCGATGAACGGAATCAGTGCCGGTGAAAGTTCATAACCAACGCGGACGGTGAGCGCACCCGCGTTACGGTTTCGATCCTTCCGCGAGAGGCTGCCGCCGTTTTCGAGTTCTGCATCGCCATAGGTATAGCGATCGAAATCAACCTTGGCGGAACCGCGCAGGATACCGAAATCGCGCTCTATGCCTGCACCGAGTGTATATTGATTGACACCGGACTGTGTGCTTGCGCGGCTGATGGCGTTTGGATCGGTCGAATCCTCGCGCTCGAAATGATAGCCGGCCTTCAGCGTCGCGGTCGTCTGCTCGGAGAGATCGAGCCTGAGGGCCGCTTCGATGTCGGCGGTCGGTTCGGTCTCGCCGGTGCCGGAGACATTGCGCTGCCAGGTGCCTTCGCCGGTGACTGTCAGCTGATGACGTGACCAGTCGGAGGTTAACGTGCCTTTCAGGCCGGTCTCGAGATAGCTGCGGTTTTCCTTGGAACTGCCGGTCTTGTTGCTTTCGAAATTGTAGGTCTGGCCGAGCGTCGGCTTCAGGATGAAACTGCCAAACCGGACGCCCTGCGCATCGTTGCGATCGATATCGAGCTGCGATCTGAGTCCATCGACGGTATTTTCACGCAGATTGGTACGCGCCATGTCCTCATCGACCGTCGGGTCATTGAGCAAGGGCTCGCCGGCATCGGTGCTGATGATCGACCCGGTGGTGATCGCGGCATCCTGCGCAGGCGTAGCGCCCGGCAATGTGACGGCGTTCGGTGTCGCTTTGCCGGTTGTGGATGTGTTACCGGATGCTGGAAGAAGGGCTTGGGCGGAGACGTCGTGCGGCAGAAACAGCGCACAGCTGGCCATCAGCCAAGCCGCAGTGGCCGCCGGTCGCGCGAGGGTTTTCCTCTTCGTGCGTGAATAGAATGGCGTCATCTGCCGAATGCCCGGAAATCCGTTTACGAGTGCTGAGCAACCGTAAACGGATGTGGTTAACCATTCCTTTCCGAAATGGCATTCGGCTTTATTTTCAGGCGCTTTCGACCGTCAGCCGGCCGCCGTCGCTGCCGATGACCTTGACGCGGCTACCGGCCGGTAGGTCCGGTCCGTTGACGGTCCAGGTGGTGGCGTCGAGCCGGATCCGGCCGCGTCCCTCGGCAATCGGCTGTTCCAGCACGGCGGTGCGGCCGATGAGCCTCGCGCCACGCTGGTTGAGCAACGGCTCGTCGGACGTATCGCCCGAGCGGGCGAGCAACCGGCGGCCGATGACAGCGGCTGCGACGGAGAGTATGGCAAAGAACACAAGCTGTGCCTGCCAGACCCAGAAACCGGCATCCCAGAGCAGCAGCGAGAGGGCGCCGGTGATAATGGCGGCAATGCCGATCCAGACGAGAAAGACGCCGGGCGCGACAACTTCGGCTGCCAAGAGCACGAGGCCCAGCACCCACCAGCTCCAGGGGCCAAGTTCGAGGATGACGCGCTCGATCATCGATCAGCCTTCCTGTTTGGCCGTATCGAACGGATTGCGGACCGGAACTGTTCGCGGCAGCGGCAGACGGGCCGGAGTATCGCCGCCACCGTTGCCGAACACTTCGCGGGCAATCGCACCAATACCGCCGAGCGAGCCGATCAGCGAGGAGGCTTCCATTGGCATCAGCACGATCTTGGAATTCGGCGCCGTGCCGATTGCGGCCATCGCCTCGGTGTATTTCTGGGCAACGAAGTAGTTGATCGCCTGCACGTCGCCGGCGGCAATGGCTTCCGAGACCATCCTGGTGGCCTTGGCCTCGGCCTCGGCCAGACGTTCGCGGGCTTCAGCATCACGGAAGGCGGCTTCGCGCTGGCCTTCGGCCTGCAGAATGGCCGACTGCTTGGCACCTTCGGCGCGCAGGATCTGGGCGTTGCGCGAGCCTTCAGCTTCCAGAACCTGGGCGCGTTTTTCACGTTCGGCCTTCATCTGGCGTGCCATGGCGTCGACCAGATCCTTCGGTGGCTGGATATCCTTGATCTCGACGCGGGTGACCTTGATACCCCAGGGGCCGACGGCTTCGTCGACGACTTTCAACAGCTTGTCGTTGATTACCTCACGGTTCGACAGCAGTTCGTCGAGATCCATCGAGCCCATCACCGAGCGGATGTTGGTCATCGTCAGGTTGAGAATGGCGCTCTGCAGATCGGAGACTTGATAGGCTGCCTCTGCGGCGTTCAACACCTGGTAGAAGGCAACGGCATCGGCAGCGCAGCTGGCATTGTCGCGGGTGATGACCTCCTGCGTCGGGACATCGAGCACCTGTTCCATGACGTTCATCCGGGCGCCGATCTTGTCGATGAACGGGATAATGATGTTCAGGCCGGGCTCAAGCGTGCGTGTGTAGCGGCCAAACCGTTCCACCGTGTAGCGATAGCCTTGCGGCACAGTCTTGATGCCCGCAAACAGCACAAGGATGACGAGTACCACGAAGGCGATGACGACGATGTCCAGTCCGGCCAATAGCTTATCCCTTTTTTTCTAATTTGTTGCCGAACCATTACCTTACCCCAGACGCGCCTGGAAGCCAGAATATTCGGTGCAGGTTGTAGGTGGGAACGGCCGGTCGAACCCGCAATCTCGGCGGCGCATTAAATTTTCGTTCACAGGGCGCGATCTTTGGCCTAAAGAGCGCGCTGTAAATAACCGGTCGCAGCCTACCCGGTCAAAACAAGGACACCTGATATGAAGACTATCGTCATCTGCTCCGGCGGATTGGACTCCGTTTCGCTTGCGTACAAGGTCGCGGCCGAACACGAACTATTGTCGCTTCTCTCGTTCGACTACGGCCAAAGACATCGCAAGGAGCTCAATTATGCAGCCACTTGCGCCGAAAGGCTTGGCGTTCCCCACCAGATCATTGATATCAGCGCCACCGGCCGTCACCTGACGGGCTCGGCGCTGACGGACGATGTGGCGGTGCCCGACGGGCATTATGCCGAGGAGACCATGAAGGCGACGGTGGTCCCGAACCGCAATGCCATCATGCTCGCCATTGCCTTCGGCGTTGCCGCGGCCGTCAAGGCCGATGCCGTGGCGGCGGCCGTCCATGGCGGTGATCACTTCATCTATCCCGATTGCCGGCCCGGTTTCATCGACGCGTTCCAGACCATGCAGAACCATGCGCTGGAGGGCTATGCCAACGTGACCCTCTATACGCCCTATGTGACGATCTCGAAGGCTGACATTGTCACGGACGGAACGAAAAACGGGACGCCGTTCGTCGAGACCTGGTCCTGCTACAAGGGCGGTGAGCGCCATTGCGGGCGCTGTGGCACCTGCGTCGAACGCCGCGAAGCCTTTCATCTGGCCGGCGTTAGCGATCCGACGGATTACGAGGACAAGGACTTCTGGATCGCGGCGACCAGTGGCTTTGTTGCCGAGGAGGTGCGCTGATGTTCCGGATCACCAAGGAATTCCACTTCTCCGCCTCGCACCAGTTGAAGAGCCTGCCGGCCGATCACCAATGCGCCCGGCTGCATGGTCATAACTACGTCGTCGAGGTGGAATTGTCCGGCGAGGCGCTGAACGAGCATGGTTTTGTGCGCGACTATCACGAGTTGGCGCCCTTGAAGCGCTACATCGATGACAGTTTCGATCATCGCCACCTCAATGATGTGCTCGGCCATGACCGGGTGACGGCGGAATGCCTGGCGCAGCATTTCTACGAGTGGTGCAAGGAACGTCTGCCGGAAACCTCCGCCGTCCGTGTCAGCGAGACGGCGAAGACCTGGGCGGAATATCGGCCATGAGCCGGGCAGGGCAAGCCGACATCCGCGTCAGCGAGATATTCGGCCCGACCATCCAGGGCGAGGGCGTGTTGATCGGCCTGCCGACGGTTTTCGTCAGGACCGGGGGCTGCGATTTTCGCTGTTCGTGGTGCGACAGCCTGCATGCGGTGGACAGCAGTTTCCGAGATACGTGGCGGCCGATGTCGGTGAACGAGATCTGGCAGGAGATCGTCGAGCTTTCGGGCGGCAAGCCGGTGATGGTTTCGCTGTCCGGTGGCAACCCGGCGATCCAGCCGTTGGGCGGCGTGATTAAACGTGGTCATGAGGCCGGCTACAAGTTTGCGCTTGAGACGCAAGGCTCGGTTGCCCGCGCGTGGTTTGCCGATCTCGATGTGCTGGTGCTCAGCCCCAAACCGCCCTCAAGCGGGATGGATACCGACTGGCACACCATCGATCTCTGTCTGGAGATGGCTGGAGACAAGCCCGAGACGGTGCTGAAGATTGTCGTGTTCGACGAGACGGACTACGCCTATGCCAAGACGGTTGCTGCGCACTATCCGCATTTGCCGGTCTATCTGCAGCCCGGCAACCATACGCCGCCGCCCGCCGATGATCATGATGCGTTCATCGATATCGACGGCGTGACGGATCGCATGCTCTGGCTCGTTGCCAGGGTGGTGGAGGACCGCTGGTTTGAGGCGCGTGTGCTGCCGCAACTGCATGTCATGCTCTGGGGTAACAAGCGGGGTGTTTGACCCGCTTGTGATGCTCACTCCGTAGCAGGTGAGGCCGGATGGATCAGACCCAGCCCTGCAACTCCCGCCGCACCACGTGTTCCAGCACGGTCATGCCACCCTCGCTGTCGTTCAGGCACGGGATATGCGTAAACTTCTCGCCGCCGGCGTGATGGAACGTCTCGGCGGCTTCCACCGCGATTTCTTCCAGCGTCTCCAGGCAATCAGAAACGAAGCCCGGATTGATCACGGCGATACGTTTGATGCCTTCCTTGCCGAGTTTCTCGACGGTCTTGTCGGTATAAGGCTGCAGCCATTCTTCCGGCCCGAAGCGGGACTGGAAGGTGACTTGCAGCTTCTCCTTGGACCATCCGAGCTTTTCGCGCACCAGCCGCGCTGTCTTCTGACACTGACAGTAATAGGGGTCGCCCTTCTCGAAATACGATTGCGGGATGCCGTGGAAGGAGGTGAGAACCACTTCCGGCTCCCAATCAAGCGTGGCAAGATGGTTGGTGATCGAATTGGCCAGTGCCTCGATGTAGACCGGGTCGTCATGGTAGGGCGCAACCGTACGCAGGGCCGGTTGCCAGCGCATTTTCAACAGCGTCTTGAAAGCTTCGTCGTTGACGGTCGCGGTCGTCGCCGCTGCATATTGTGGATAGAGCGGGAAGACGAGGATCTTTTCGCAGCCGTCCTTCTGCAACTCGTCCATCTTCGATTTGATCGACGGCTGGCCGTAGCGCATCGCCCAGTCGATGCGGACGTTCGGCAAATCGGCGAAGGATTTTGCCATCGTCTCAGCCTGGTTGCGGGTATAGGTGCGCAGGTAGCTCTCGTTGAGTTCCTTGTTCCAGATCGTCTCATAGGCCTTGCCGACCTTGGCAGGCCGTGTGTTGAGCACGATGCCGAACAGGATCGGGTACCAGAAGAACGGTGACCACTCGATCACCCGGCGGTCCATCAGGAATTCCTTGAGATAACGCCGCATCGACACCTTGTCGGTGCCATCGGGCGTGCCGAGATTGACCAGCAGAACACCCACCTTGCCAAACTTGACGGGCGGATGGTTGGGGGCAGTCATTTCGGTGGCGGCGGTCATGGCATATCCTGCAGTGTACGGGGCGGCGTCTGTTATACGGCAACGGGTGCTTGCGGTTCATGCCGTTCTTAAAAAGAAAAACCGGCCCGGGGAACCCCGGACCGGCTGATTGACAAGAGACATATTGTCTTACTTGGCTGGAATCGCCAACTCCTTGCCGATTTCCAGGTGCTTCGGGGCCGGGTTGCCATTCGCCTTGGCAATCGTCTTCCACATTTCGCCATTGCCATAGACGGCCTTGGCCAGATCCCAGAGCGTGTCGCCCTTGACGATGACATGCTTGCTTTCTGCTGTTGTTGCGGGCTTGGCTTCCGGCATTGCCGTTTCCGTAGCGGTCGTTGCCTCAGCCGGCTTGGCATCGGTGGTCACAGCCGTGTCGGTGCTGGTCTGCGTCGATGGCTCTGCTGGTGTCGCGGCGGCAATCTCGGTGATGCGGCCGTCAGTCATCGGCTTGTAGGGATTGTTGGCTGTCAGATAGTCGGCAAGAACCGTCTCCAATCCCGGACCGTAGTCATAGGCATTTTCGGCCTTGGTCTTGAAGATGCTGTATCCGTCGCCGCCATTGCGCATGAAGTTGTTGGTGACGACACTGTAGGTCTTGCCCGCATCGAGCGGCACATAGGCTTCACCTTCCTTGACTTCGACGACCGAGAGGCGGCTGCCGATCGGGCGGGACTTGTCGAAGGAGAACTTCATGCCGGCCACCTGCGGGAAGCGGCCACCGGCTTCCTCGAGCTGGCTGAGGCCATTTTCCAGCGCGGCGCTGATGTCGGCGCCCTTGATCTGGAAGGTCGCAACCGTGTTCTGGAACGGCAGCACGGTAATCGCTTCGCTCATGGACACGTCGCCGGCATCGATGGAAGCACGCAGACCGCCACCATTGGTGATGGCGATGGTCACGCCCTGGCCCTTGACGCGATCAAGCATGGCATCGGCCACAAGGTCGCCCATCTCGCATTCCTTGGCGCGGCAGGATTCACGGGTGCCGTCGATCGCTGCTTCCGTCTTGCCGATGATCTTGGCCTTCAGATCGTCGATCGGCTTGGCCATTTCCTTGACGCGGGCAAGCACCGCTTCGTCGGGCTTGAATTTGGAATCGATGAGGATCGGATCGCCCTTGGCGGATTTGACGACGCCGTTATCGTCGAAATTGACGACGAGATCGCCGAGATACTTGCTGTAGGAGCCGGCCTGGACGACTGGAACCTTGTAGCCGCCGGGATTGTCGACCATCGTCGGATAGGGACCTTCGGCCTTCTCGTCGGTGTTGGACAACAGGCTGTGCGAATGGCCACCGACAACGATATCGACATCGGGAATCTTGGCGATGACCGCGAGATCGCGCGGATAGCCGACATGGGTGAGCGCGATAATCTTGTCGACGCCCTGCTTTTTCAGGTCCTGAACGGCGGCAGTGATCGTATCGACATCCACGCCGATCAGCACATCGTCGCCTGGCGACGAGATTTCGGGTGTGTCATTGGCGACCGCGCCGACGATGCCGATTTTCTGGCCGCCGACGTCAAGGACCAGCGAGGGCTTGATACGGTCGATGAGCTTCGACTTGTATCCGGCGAGAACGTTGGAGGAGATCACCGGGAAGGTGACCTTGTCGAGGAAGGTGACAAGGCCATCTTCGCCTTCGTCGAATTCATGGTTGCCGATGGTCATGGCGTCGAACTTCATCAGATTGAGAAATTCGGCTTCGGCCGCGCCCTTGTAGGTGGTGAAGAACAGCGAACCCTGGAAATTGTCGCCGGCGTTCAGCAACAGCACGTTCTTGCCGGTCAATTCCTGACGCTTCCCATCGATGGCGACTTTCAGGCGGGCGACGCCGCCGAAGCACTCGTTCTTGCCTTCTTCTTCAGTCGAGCAAGTGGAATCGTATTTGTTGATGGATTCGATGCGCGAGTGGAAATCGTTGATATGGAGGATGTTCAATTCATAATCGGCGAAGGCGGCGCCTGACGAAAGCGCAAGGATCGAGGCCGTCATTAGCCCGGTTCGCAAATGTCTGATCATGATTGTCTCCCTGTTGTGGCGTTTGGTCTGTCTGCGGCGGTATGAGGCACCGGCTGCGTTAGCCCGTGACACCGCGGTCGGCGCCGATGTTTTCATCTGCAGGCGCCGACATCAAGCGGTAATTCGCCAGAATTAACGGTAGCTTCCGAGCAAGGTTAAAATCACAGGTGGCAGACCGGCCTGCCGAAGCAACGGGCAGGACCGGTCCGGGGAACGTTCAAGCCAACAGGATATCGATGGCGCGATGGTTATCCTCGACGCAATCGACGAGGATAATATCACCTTCAGAATTTCCGGTGCGCAGAGCCAAAATCGCCTGATAAGCAGGCGACGCATACCATGCGCGGGCGGTTTGCCTGTCCGGAAAGCTGATGACGACGAGGTCGCCGGCCCAGCTGCCTTCGAGTTCCTGCTTGTCACTGCCGTGGACGACAAACTGTCCTTGAAAAGGTGCAAGTGTCGCATCGATGGCGGTGAGATAGGCGACGATGTCCGGCCCCATGGTGACGTTGCGCAGATGTGCGACGGCAAAGGATGTCATGTGATGTCTCCGAAGTTTGCGGCGGAATATGGCGACGATTAGGAGTGGGTTGTTGCCAGCGGGGTGCGTGACGCATCGAGTTCGAGTTTCGCGAGGAATGCGACGATTGCCGCCTGACCGATCATGACAATCCAGCCGAATGCGTTTGGGGTGATGAAGCCACCGGCCGGCAGGATAATGCTGGCGATGGCCCAGAGCAGATTACCGAGAATGACGAGGCTGACCGCCCATCGCGGCGCAGATGCGGCGGCGGTTATTGCCATGAAGGCGGCAATCGGAAGGAGGCTAAGGCCAGCCCAATGCAGCAGGGCTTGCGGAATATGGGTGATGGCGCTGATTGGAGCAGACGCAAAGAGAAGGACAACTCCCATTGCCGTGCACGTGAGCGCGTCCACGGTGATCAGTGTCTTCAATGAAATTTCGTTGATTTTCGGCATGATCTGTCCTCGTTGTTGGTCAACAAGCCTGCATCCATTGCAGCGCCTTGACCGCAATCCTGGCGCAGTTCGGTAAGCCAGTCGATTACGTCCGAGGTAATTGTAATTACTACCAGCTGCCGCCATAGTCGCGGCATGAACGAGAAACCTTCCTCCGCCGGAGACTTGCTGCGAGACTGGCGTCAACGACGGCGGTTGAGCCAACTGGCGCTGGCCGTCGATGCCGATATTTCGCAACGGCACCTGAGCTTCCTGGAGTCAGGGCGCGCTTTGCCAAGCCGGGACATGGTGTTGCGTTTGACCGAAAAGCTGGCGGTTCCCTTGAGGGAGCAGAACGCCATTCTGGTGGCGGCGGGCTTTGCGCCGCTTTATCGCGACAGGCCGCTGGAAGCCCCCGAACTTGCCGCTGCCCGTGGTGTGATCGCGCGTATTCTCGATGGCCACGATCCGCACCCGGCACTGGCCGTCGACCGGCACTGGACGCTTCTGGCTTCAAATGCGGCGGTTGGGGTGCTGCTCACCGGCGTTGCCGATCATTTGCTCTCCGGGCCAGTGAACGTGCTGCGCGTCAGCATGCACCCGGACGGGATCGCCGGGCGGATCCTGAATTTCCGGGAGTGGCGCGACCACATCCTCAAGCGATTGTCGCATGACATCGATATTTCGGCCGACCCGCAGCTTACGGCTCTTTTCGAGGAGCTCAAGGCCTATCCGATCCCGCCACAGGCCGGCGCGCTGCGCAGACCGGATCGGTCCGGTCATGCTGAAATTGCGGTGCCTCTGGTGCTGGAGAGCAAGGCCGGGCCACTTTCCTTCCTGAGCACGACGACGGTGTTCGGTACGGCCGTGGATGTTACGCTGTCCGAAGTCACGATCGAAGCGTTCTTTCCGGCAAACGCGGAAACGGCCAAAGCGATGGTCGCTTTGGCCGCAAACGAAACCTGAAAATCACCTTTGAAGTTAAGGCTGTCAGACCTTGCGGGACAGCGAGAACTGCGCGCCGGAATCCGTGGTGCAGTTAAGCTGCGACATCGTCACCATGGCGCAATTGACCTTGGACTGGGTGTTGCGGACCATCGAGGTCATGTTGATCTCGACCAGTTTCGGCGACAGATTGATATAATTTCCGGACGCGAGAACCTGGTTGGTGTCGGTGGTGCGGGTGGTGAACGTCCCGGACGAGAATGTCGAGACGATGCCATTCGGATCGACCCATGCGCCTTCGACACCGGCCTGCGCCATCGGGCGGTTTTGCGGCAGTTCCCGCACTTGTCCCCCACCCTGGCAAGAGGCCAAGGCTGCGGCGGACAGAACTGTCAGGATGGCGATCGGCTTCATATGGGTCTCCTGGAGGCTGCGCGGAAAGCTGTCTTTCGATTGAAAAAACCATGCCGTGATCAGGAGTTGAAAGCAAGAGTGGGGCAGGAGCACGGCAGGTAATATTCGATCTTCAACGAAAAACGCCCGGGGATGGTTCCCCGGGCGTTCAATATTCAAGTGTAATCAGTCAGTTCAGCGAACGAGGATGTTCTTGAACTGCCAAGGATCCTTCGTGTCCAGCTCTTCCGGGAACAGGCCCGGGCGGCCGTCAAGCGGGGTCCAGTCCGTGTAATGGCCTTCAACCGGGCCGAGATACGGCGTCTGCACTTCGAGGCAGCGCTTGTAATCGACCTCGTCGGCTTCAACGATGCCGGCGCTCGGGTTTTCCAGCGCCCACACCATGCCGGCGAGAACTGCCGAGGTTACCTGCAGGCCGGTCGCGTTCTGGTACGGCGCGATGCGGCGGGTTTCTTCCAGCGACAGGCGCGAGCCATACCAGTAGGCATTCTTGTCGTGACCATAGAGCAGGACGCCGAGCTCATCGATGCCCTCGACCAGTTCGTGCTCGTCGAGAACGTGGTGAACCGGCTGCGCATTGCCGCCATTGCCGAACATTTCGTGCAGCGACAGCACGGCATCGTTGGCCGGATGGTAGGCATAGTGGCAGGTCGGACGGAAGGTTACGTCGCCGTCCTTGTCCTTCACCGTGAAGTAGTCGGCGATCGAGATCGATTCATTGTGGGTGACGAGGAAGCCATACTGCGGACCTGGCGTTGGGCACCAGGTGCGAACGCGGGTGTTGGCGCCCGGCTGCTCCAGATAGATCGCTGCCTTGTTGCCCTTCTTGTGCTTCTTGGCGTTCTTCGGCATCCAGTTTTCGTGGGTGCCCCAGCCGAGTTCGGCGGGCTGCAGGCCTTCGGAAATGAAGCCTTCGACCGACCATGTGTTCCAGAAGACGTTGAGCGGCTTCGGATTCTTGGTCAGCTGCGTATCGCGTTCAGCGATATGCACGCCCTTGACGCCGGTCTTCTTCATCAGCTTGGCCCAGCCTTCGCGGTCATGCTGGTCGGGCTCTTCGAACTTGATGTCGAGATCGTTGGCAAGATTGACCAGCGCCTGCTTGACGAACCAGGACACCATGCCCGGGTTTGCGCCGCAGGTGGAAACGGCTGTCGTGCCGCCTGGGTTCTTGGCCTTTTCCTTGCGCAGGGTTTCGCGCAGCGCATAGTTGGTGCGGTCGGCGTTCTTCATGCTCTTGTCGAAATAGAAGCCGAGCCAAGGCTCGATAACCGTATCGATGTATAGCACGTCGAGCTTGCGGCAGAGCCTCATCAGGTCGAGCGAGCCAGTATCAACCGACAGGTTGACGCAGAAGCCCTGGCCTTCACCTTCGGTCAGGAGCGGCTTCAGCAGGTCCTTGTAGTTGTCCTTGGTGACATATTCCTTGATGTGGCGGACGCCGTGCTTCGCCAGGATTTCCATGTCGCCTGCGTCTTCGCGCGGGTCGATGACAACCATCCGGCTCTTGTCGAATTTGAAGTGGCGCTCGATCAGGGGCAGGGTGCCGCGGCCGATGGAGCCGAAGCCGATCATCACGATCGGACCGGTGATTTCGCCGTGAACCGGGTAAGTTGTTTCTGCCATTTCGTTTTGTCTCCTGCGGACGGGTTCGTCTGGATGTGGAAGGGCATATCGTGCCTGCCCTTGAGTTGAAAGGCCCTAGAGCACAGATTTCTGTCACAATAAAGGGTGACACGGCAACTCGACCGGTTTGTAGCACGCCACTTATGACAGGTTTGCGGGGATTGAGTAGAGCCGGTTCTCAGGCCCTGCGAGCAATCTCAGCAGACCACGCCTTCACCGTCTCGGCCACGTTCTTCAAGTGGTCGGCGGTCGAGACGCCGGAGAGCGTCTTGCGTGTCTTGAGGGCATGATCGCCGTCTTCAAGCCAGAGAATGCGGATGTTGCTGGACAACGTGTAGTCTGCAACCTCCTCGCGCATTCCGAATTCGTCGCGGGTTCCCTGGCAGATGAGCGCCGGCGTCTTCAACTCCGCCAGATGCTGGGTGCGCAGGTTTTCAGGCTTGCCGGGCGGATGGAAGGGATAGCTGAGGCACAGCAATCCGGTGATAGCCCCCCGCGACAAAAGGTCATCGGCCACCATGCTGGCAACCCGGCCGCCCATCGACTTGCCGCCGATGATCAACGGACCGCTTGCACCGAGCCGTTCGATGGCCGCCCTATATTCCGGGATCAGAAGCTCAGCCTTTGGCGGCGGCTTGCGGGTATCGGAGTTGCGGCGGGCGGCCATGTAGGCGAACTCGAAACGGACCACGCGAAACCCTGCAGCGACAAGCGCTGCCGTGGCTTCATTCATCGATGCGGAATCCATCGGCGAACCGGCGCCATGGGCAAACAGGATGGTGACGGCTGCATCGGATGGGCCATCGATGAGAAAGTCCTGATCCATGATGAACCCTCGCGCCCGCTTAATAAAAAGGCCGATACCGGCCGAGGCGATCCTTATGCCAAAAACAATCTGCGGCGGAAAGCAGTCTGTTGCACCCTCTGCTATTTTGGTGCGGTCTGATCTGGATGAGCTGCAACAAAGGCGGGAAGTGCTGCACATCTGTCGGCGATTGCCACCGTGCGCGGGCAGGCGGTGAGATCGACGGCCCAGCGCCGGGCATTGTAGATTTGCGGCACAAGGCAGAGATCGGCCATGTTTGGTGTATCGCCATGACAGAAGTCGCCGCTTGCCGGATTGTCGAGTAGTCGTTCGAAGGCCTGCAGGCCTTCGCCGATGAATTTGCGCATCCAGGCGGATCGAGCTGCATCCGGGTCTTGCGATTGCTGCATGACGTGAAAGACGACGCCGAGATTGCAGGTCGGGTGGATGTCCATGGCGATGGCATAGGCCAGTGCGCGGACGCGGTGGCGGCCAAGCGGATCCGCAGGCAACAGGGTGATGTTCGGCCGGGTCTCTGCCAGGTATTCGATGATGGCGAGGGATTGCGTCAGCATCTGTCCGTCAATCTGCAAGGCCGGGACCAGACCCTGTGGGTTACGGGCAAGGTGCTTTGCCTGCTTGTGCTCTCCCTTCAGAAGATCGACGGGAACAGAGCTGTAAGGAATCCCCAACATGCCGAGCGCGATCCGCACCCGGTAGCTGGCCGACGAGCGCCAGTAATCGAACAGAACCGTATCGGTCATCGGGCTGCCTCAGCGGGGTTCATACTTGGTGACGGTCTGCTCGATCGCGCCGAAGATCGAATGGCCTGTCCGGTCCTTCATTTCGATGCGGACGGTATCGCCGAAATGCATGAACGGCGTGGTTGGCCCGCCCTTCTCGATGGTTTCGATGGTGCGGATTTCAGCGATGCAGGAATAGCCGACACCGCCTTCGGAAATCGGTTTTCCGGGGCCGCCGTTGAGCTTGTTGGAGACGGTGCCGGAGCCGATGATGGTTCCGGTTGAGAGTGGCCGGGTTTTCGCCGCATGGGCGACGAGTTGGCCGAAATCGAAGGTCATGTCGATGCCGGCATTGGCGCGGCCGAAAGGTTTTTCGTTGAGATCGACAAGCAGCGGCAGATGTAGTTTGCCACCATCCCAGGCATCGCCGAGTTCTTCCGGTGTCACGGCAACCGGCGAGAAGGCAGAGGACGGCTTGGATTGGAAGAACCCAAAGCCCTTGGCGAGTTCGGCCGGGATCAGGCCGCGCAGGGAAACGTCGTTGACCAGCATGATCAGGCGGATCGCGGTCCGCGCCTGCTCGGCGGTCGCCCCCATCGGCACGTCATCGACGATGACGGCGATCTCGGCCTCCATATCGATGCCATAGGCCTCGTCGGCCATGACGATCGGGTCGCGGGGAGCCAGAAACGTGTCCGAGCCGCCCTGATACATCAGCGGCTCGGTCCAGAATGTTGCTGGCATCTCAGCATTGCGGGCGCGGCGGACCAGTTCGACGTGATTGACGTAGGCCGAGCCATCCGCCCACTGATAGGCGCGGGGCAAGGGGGAGGCGGCTTCACTTTCATGAAACCGCATGGAGGGCTGTGCACCGGTTTCGAGACCTTCCGCCACTTCGCTCAGCCGTGGGCCAACATAGGCCCAATCATCCAGCGCCGCTTGCAACTTGCGGGCGATGTGGCTGACTTCGGAACAGCGGGTCAAATCCTTGGAGACAACGACCAGGCGGCCATCGCGGGTGCTATCCTTGAGTGTGGCGAGCTTCATGTTCTTCGCTTTCTTTACTTATTGACCTTGCACAACACCGACTTGGTTCTTCGCGGCCTTGCCCCTCACCCTAGCCCTCTCCCCGCAGGCGGGGAGAGGGGATAACCGAGGCCGCCGCTTGTTCCTTCTCCCCGTTTTGACGGGGAGAAGGTGCCCGACAGGGCGGATGAGGGGCGATTGTCTGGCACGATGGTCATTGACGATCAGGTACAATCCACGCTCGAGCAGTCTACCTCATTTGATACCGGGCGTGCCGTCGAATTTGCGCTCCAGGCCGTCCCAGCATTCGAGATAATTGTCCTGCAAGGTTTCGAGTTCGGCGGCGTAGCGGGTCAGTTGCTGCGGGTAGCGGGTCTCGAACATGAAGGCCATGGTGTGGTCGAGCTTCACCGGCTTGAGATCCGTGTTGGAGGCTTTTTCAAAGCCCGGCGCGTCTGGTCCGTGCGGTAGCATCATGTTGTGCAGGCTCATGCCGCCGGGCACGAAGCCTTCTTCCTTGGCGTCATACTGGCCATGGATCAGGCCCATGAATTCGCTCATGATATTGCGGTGATACCACGGCGGGCGGAACGTGTGCTCGGCCACCAGCCAGCGCGGCGGGAAGATGACGAAATCGACATTGGCGGTGCCGGCTTCCTCCGTTGGGGCGGTCAGCACGGTGAAGATCGACGGGTCGGGATGATCGAACAGGATGGCGCCGACGGGAGAGAAGGTGCGCAGGTCGTATTTGAATGGTGCGTAATTGCCGTGCCAAGCGACCACATCGAGCGGTGAATGGCCGATTTCGGTGACATAGAACTTGCCGCACCATTTCACATGCACACGGCAGGGTGTTTCCTTGTCTTCGTAAGCTGCCACCGGCGTCTTGAAGTCGCGCGGGTTGGCAAGGCAGTTGGCGCCGATCGGGCCGCGGTCAGGCAAGGTGAATTTGGCACCGTAATTCTCGCAGATATAGCCGCGCCATGCGGTGCCTTCGCCAAGACGTGAAACCTTGAACATCATGCCGCGCGGGATGAGGCAGATCTCCGATGGCTCGACATCCATGATGCCCATTTCGGTGAACACGCGGATGGTGCCGAGCTGCGGCACGACCAGCAATTCGCCATCGGCATTGAAGAAGTAATCGTCGATCATGTCGTCGTTGAAGATATAGGCGTGCGCGGCCATGCCGACCTGCGTCATCACATCGCCGGCGGCGGTCATGGTGCGGATGCCGGAGAGGAAATTGAGTGTTTCCGACGGTTCCGGGATCGGGTTCCAGCGCAATTGGCCGAGCGGCAGCGAGTGATCGTCGAGGCAAGGCGCCGATTTCCAGAAGGGGTAGCTGGCATTGGAAAAGCGGCGCGTGTGGCGCACGCTCGGGCGGATGCGGTAGAGCCAGGAGCGCTCATTGGTGCCGCGCGGCGCGGTGAAGGGCGAGCCGGACAGCTGCTCGGCATAGAGGCCATAGTTGCATTTCTGCGGGCTGTTCTGGCCCTGGGGCAATGCGCCGGGGAGGGATTCGGTCTCGAAGTCGTTGCCGAAGCCGGGCATGTATTGCGGGCTGTTGGCCAGCACATCGACGGTGGCTGTCCGGGTTTTTTCCAGCATGGCTTGATCCTCCTCCATGTATATGGTTACAAATGTAACTGTCTATTTTGTAACTATCAAGGAAGCCATGAACGCTGAGAATGCAGGCGATTTCGATCTCGAACAGTTCCTGCCGTTTCGCCTCAACCGTGCGGCAGAATTCATCGCGCTGCGTTTTGCCGCCGCCTACAAGGCGGAATACGGGCTGACACGGCCGGAATGGCGGACATTGGCGGCCCTGGGCAGTTCTGGACGGATGACGGCGACCGAGGTCGGCACCCATTCGACCATGCACAAGACCAAGGTCAGCCGTGCGGTGTTTGCGCTGGAAGAGCGCCGCTGGCTGAAGCGGACGCAAGATGAGGACGACCGCCGTGCCGAGCACCTGGAGCTGACGGCTGCCGGGGCAAAGGCATACCAGGATCTGACGCGGCTGGCGCGCGACTATTCGGCTGAACTGTCCGGGCTGGTGGGGCAGGAGGGTTTGCTCGCCCTTTCCTCGGGACTGGCTGCTGTCGAAAAGGCTATGGCGAAGAGACCAGCCTAAGGTCTGCCGCGCTGACGCACGGGCAGCCCTTCAAAATCCTTCAATGTCGCGAGCACGATCGATGTCTTCACATGCTGCACGCTGTCATGCGGCAAAAGCACTTCATTGACGAAATGGGCAAGCCCGGCCAGGTCTGGCGCCACGACCTTCAGGTGGTAGTCCATCTCGCCGGTCAAGGCGTAACATTCAAGCACTTCCGGCAGATCGGCAATCAGCGCGGCAAACCGTTTGGAATTGTCGCGGTTGTGGGTGGCAAGTGTGACGGCGATGACCACCATGAGATCGAGCCCTAGCCGGCCGCGATCAAGCATCGCCCGGTAGGTCTGGATGAAGCCTTCTGCCTCAAGCCGTGCCCTGCGGCGGGAACATTGCGAAGGTGACAGCGCGATCCGTTCCGACAGTTCGTTGTTGGTCAGCCGTCCATCGCACTGCAGTTCGGAGAGAATCTTCAGGTCATATCCGTCGAGCTGTTCCATCTGTGCGTCAATCCTCCAAATCTCGCATGATCCGTGCATAGATTTTGCCAAATCGTGCAAGAATGCAAGCACAATGCGTGGGATTTTCGGCATTATGGGCCTCAAATTGAGACGTTCAGAGGAGAGAACGATGGGCCCCTTCCCGCATGACACCGCGCCATCCGGAATCACAGTTGAAAACCCGGCTGGTACCGATGGTTTCGAGTTTGTCGAGTTCGCCCATCCGGAGCCGGAAAAGCTGCGCGAACTCTTCACCCGCATGGGCTATTCCTGCGTTGCCAAGCATCGCACCAAGGATATCAGTGTCTGGCGCCAGGGCGACATCAACTATCTCCTGAATGCCGAACCTGGCAGCCATGCCATGCGGTTTGTCGAGGATCACGGTCCTTGCGCGCCGTCCATGGCCTGGCGTGTCACCGACGCGAAACACGCGCTGGAGCACGCCGTTTCCAAGGGCGCGACGCCCTACGAAGGCAGTGACAAGGCGCTGGATGTTCCGGCCATTGTCGGCATTGGTGGTTCGCTGCTCTATTTCATCGATACCTATGGCCAGAAGGGCTCGCCCTATGACGCCGAATTCGAATGGCTGGGCGAACGCGATCCGAAGCCGGAGGGCGTCGGCTTCTATTATCTCGATCACCTCACCCACAATGTCTATCGCGGTAATATGGACACCTGGTGGGATTTCTACCGCGAACTGTTCGGCTTCAAGCAGATCCATTTCTTCAATATCGATGGCCGTATCACGGGACTGACGAGCCGGGCGATCACCTCGGCCTGCGGCAAGATCCGCATTCCGCTGAACGAGTCCAAGGACGATACCAGCCAGATCGAGGAATATCTGCGCAAGTACAAGGGCGAGGGCATCCAGCACATCGCCGTTGGAACCGACGGTATCTACGAGGCAACCGACAAACTGGCGGCGAACGACCTGAAGTTCATGCCGGGACCGCCGGAAACCTATTACGACCTATCGCATGACCGCGTGAACGGCCATGACGAGCCGATCGAGCAGATGAAAAAACACGGCATCCTGATTGACGGCGAGGGCGTGGTGGATGGCGGCTTGACGCGCATCCTGCTGCAGATTTTCTCGAAGACCGTGATCGGGCCTATCTTCTTCGAGTTCATCCAGCGCAAGGGTGATGAAGGCTTTGGCGAGGGCAACTTCCGTGCGCTGTTCGAATCGATCGAGGCCGATCAGATCCGCCGCGGCGTGCTGAAACCGGCCGCCGCCGCTGAGTAAGCGCACTCTGTCTCATCCAGAGCCCCGTCGATTGCGAATCGGCGGGGCTTTTTGTGTTTTGGGTCTGGATAGTATCCGTCGTCGCGGCCCTCCAAACGTCCACGAGTGGTCGGAAAAACGCTAGTACTGGTGACAGATGCCCATCGCTGTTTCGCTTTGGGTCATTGGTAGGATTTTGTTAGGCATAGAGACTGCCCATCGGGGGGAAATCGCGCAATCGGCATTATTGTGTCACGGTGACCGTTATGGCTGGTATCATGAATACAGTGATACGGAATCAGTGCGATGGATGACTTACAGGCGAAACTGGCGTCATTGCGGGATGATACTGCGGTGTTCGTCGCGCTCTACGATCAACAGGATTGCCTGCGTTATGCCAACAGGGCTTTTCGCACGGCGTTTGCGCTCGATGACATGGAAACGCCGTTCTGGCCGGATTTGATGCGGCGCAATCACATGCTTGGTCTCGGCACTGTTATCAGCGTACCGGATTTCGAGGCCTGGGTCGTCTCTGCACAATCGCGGCGCGGCAAGGTGCCGTTCAGGGCGTTCGAGACGGACCTGGTCGATGGACGCTGGCTTTGGATGACCGAGACCGTCAATCGCAGCGGTTGGATGCTGTGCATCGCCAATGACATCACCCATTTGCGTGCCGACGAGCGGACCCTGCGGCAGGATCGCGATTTTGCACTCAAGGCATCGCAGACGGATGAGCTGACCGGCATCTCCAACCGCCGCTACATGATGGCGCAGCTGGAGGCGATGATCCGCAGCCAGCCGGCGGACGGTCCCGTCAACGGCTGCATTTCCATTCTCGATATCGACTTCTTCAAGGGGATCAACGATCTCTACGGTCACCAGACCGGCGACGAGATCCTCCTGGACTTTGCCCGGCGGGTCCATCCAATCGTCCGGCGGCACGATTGTTTCGGGCGCATCGGCGGCGAGGAATTCATGTTGATCTTTCCGGAAACAACGCTTGCCGAAGGGGAATGGATCGTCGATCGGGTGCTGGAAACGGTGCGCACGGCCCGCCCGTTGCTGTCGGTGCCGCTGTTTTCCTACACCTGCTCGGCTGGTATCGCCGCCCTGCAGCCGGGCGAGACCGCAAAGGAAATCTATTCCCGCGCCGATGCCGCGCTTTACGATGCCAAGCATTCCGGCCGCGACCGGATGGCGGTCGGCGCGCGCTGAATTACTCTGTCAGACCTTCAAGGCCGGGGGCTGCCCGGGTCATTGCGACTTCGGTGATCTGGTAATCGGCGACGCCATGGACAGTGAACGGGTCTGTGGCAACGATTTCATCGATTTCAGCCTTGGTACCCCGTGCAAAAATCACCCCGCCGGTGCGCGGGTTTTTCCGTCCCGATGCGAGAAAGATGCCTCTGTCATAGCCATCCTTCACCCAGTCCACATGCGGCTCGATGTGGAGATCCACGTCGGACAGTTCGGCGGTATAGGTCAGCGACAGGATGAACATGGTCAGTTCCCGGTTAAGAGTTTTGCGTGGATCAGTCCGCGCAGCGAGTTGCCCATATAGAGTGTGCCCGTCTGCAGATCGGCCAGTGTCAGGTGCTGGACGCGGGCACGGCGGGCGCAGATCATGTCCGTTCGCAGCACGCCTGCGAGCAGGCCGCAGGCGATCGGCGGCGTTTTCAGGATGCCGGAGCCATCATCGAGAAAGATCGAAGTGATCGTGCCTTCACAGGGCTCGCCCTTCTCGTTGAGAAGCAGGACCTCATCCGCTTCCGCCGTCGGATATTCAGCGCGCGCCGTCTCGTAGATGCCGCGGCGGGTGGTCTTGTGGCGCAGCAGCCTGTTGGTGGAATCGAGCCGTTTGGAAGCAATCGCGACGCGCCAGATTGTGTCCTCGGGCAAAGGGGAGAACGGCGCGGTGGTGATGGCAATGTCGCCGGAGGGACTGAGTGTCAGGCGGACCCGGAGCGGCAGGCTTTCGCCGCGAACCTCCGCCAGCTTTTCAGCCGCCTTGTCCGCGCCTGAAAACCCCAGGCGGCCTGCCGAGCGTTTCAACCGGGCCAGATGCAGACGCAGGCGGATAATGCCGGTGCCCGGCTCCCATCGCATCGTTTCGATCAGCGAGAAGTCGCTCATCGGTCGATCCAGGCGTCGCCGACGGCGAAACGTGCCTTGAGCAGGCATTCGTCATATTCGGCTGCGGCGGTGGAATCAAAGACGATGCCGCCGCCGACATTGAAGATCGCCTCGCCTTCGGGAAAGAGTGACAGCGTGCGAATGGCGACGTTGAAGCGCATGGTCCCATCCGGTGCGATGAAGCCGATCGAGCCGCAATAGGCATCACGCGGTCCATCCTCCAGATCGTGCAGGATTTCCATCGCCCGTATTTTGGGCGCGCCGGTGATCGAACCGCAGGGAAACAGCGCCTCGAAAATCTCGGTAATGCCGATATCGGGCAGCAGTTTTGCCCGGACGTGGCTGACCATCTGGTGCACGGTCGGATAAGTCTCGATGTCGAACAACTTTGGCACATCCAGCGTGCCGACCTCGGTGATGCGGGAAATGTCATTGCGCAGGAGATCGACGATCATGCGGTTTTCGGCCTGGGATTTTGGATCCTCCCGCATTTCGCGGATCAGGTCCTGATCTTCGGCAGGCGTTGCGCCGCGCCGGGCCGTGCCTTTCATCGGATGCGTCTCGATCCAGCCGTCCTTGTCGATCCGGAAGAACAGCTCGGGCGAGCGTGACAAAAGCGTGGGTCCCCCAAGCGAAACCAATGCGCCATATTTCACCGGCTGCCGCTCGATCAGCGACCAGAACGCGGCCAGCGGATCGCCATTCCAGCGGGCGTTGATCCGCATTGTCAGGTTCGCCTGGTAACAATCGCCCTGCCGCAGGTGTTGGTGCAGCCGGTCGAAGCGTTGTTTGTAGGTATCGAAATTCCAGCTGGCGCGAGGCGCGGTGATGAACGGCTCGTTTTCGATCCGGCGGCGAGGCTCTGCCAACGCATGCCGTTCGGCAGGGCCATCGAACACGCCGAACGACATCAGCGGCGTGCGGCGGTTTTCTTCCGCGAAGGGGGCGAGTTTGTTTTCGAACAAATCGCCCGCTTCATAACTCATGAAACCGGCCAGCCATTTGCCGGCCTTGTGGGCGGCCTCCATCTCCTTCAGGCCGCGCCAGAACTCCGCCTGGGTATGGGCGGTGATCACATGCGACGGCTCAGCGAAGACGGTTGTCCTGTCTTCGCTGTCGTCCCGGAACAGGACATAGGGGCCGGTGTCGGTCATACCATGGATCGCCGATGGAGGGTCTTGATTACGCCTGTCTATCAAGCACTTCCAACTCGTCGATCAGCCCCTCCAGCATCGACAGGCCCTGTGCCCAGAACGACGGATCGGTGGCGTCGAGGCCGAACGGAGCAAGCAGCTCGGAATGATGCTTGGTACCGCCGGCCTTCAGAAGCTCGAAATACTTCTGCTGGAAGCCGGTTTCCGCCTTCTGGTAGACGGCATAGAGCGAGTTCACCAGGCAATCGCCGAAGGCATAGGCATACACATAGAACGGAGAATGGATGAAGTGGGGGATATAGGCCCAATAGGTCTCGTATCCCTCGGAAATCCGGATGGCCGGACCTAGGCTTTCCTCCTGCACCGACAGCCAGAGCTGGCCGATATCGTCGGCAGTCAGTTCGCCGTTCTTGCGGGCGGTGTGAACCTTGCGTTCGAATTCGTAGAAGGCGATCTGGCGCACGACCGTGTTGATCATGTCCTCGACCTTCTGGGCGAGCATGGCCTTGCGTTCTCGCTTGTCCCTGGTTTTGTCGAGAAGGGCGCGGAAGGTGAGCATTTCGCCGAAGACGGAAGCAGTTTCGGCAAGCGTCAGCGGCGTCGAAGCCATCAGCGCGCCCTGGCCGCCGGCCAGAACCTGATGGACGCCATGACCGAGCTCGTGTGCAAGCGTCATCACGTCGCGTGGCTTGCCCATATAGTTGACGAGAACATAGGGGTGAGCAGAAGGCACGGTCGGATGCGCAAAGGCGCCCGGCGCCTTGCCGGGGCGAACCGGCGCATCGATCCAGCCGCCGTCGAAGAAGCGGCGGGCGATATCGGCCATCTCGGGCTCGAAGACGCCATAGGCTGACAGCACGGTTTCCTTCGCTTCGCTCCAGGGGATCAGCGTTGTCGGCGTTTCCGGCAGTGGCGCGTTGCGGTCCCAGAATTCCATCTGTTCCATGCCGAGCCACCTGGCCTTCATCGCGTAATAGCGATGCGACAGGCGCGGATAGGCATCTTTCACGGCAGCAGCCAGAGCATCGACCACGTCGCGTTCGACACGGTTGGCCAGGTGGCGGCTGTCGGCGATGTCGGTAAAGCCGCGCCAGCGATCGGAGATCTCCTTGTCCTTGGCGAGCGTGTTGGTGATCAGCGTGAAGGTGCGGATATTGTCCTTGAAGGTCTTCGTCAGCGCCTGCGCCGCCTTCTTGCGGATCGCCGGATCGGCTTCCTGCAGCATGCTGAGCGTCACTTCGAGCGGTAGTGTCTCGCCATCGACCTCGAAGGTCAGCGCCGCCATGGTTTCATCGAACAGCCGGTTGAAGGCGCTGGCGCCGGTCATCGATTTTTCGAGGAAAAGCTGCTCGATCTTGTCGTCAAGCTGGTAGGGTTTGTCCATGCGCAGATCGACGATCCACGGCTTGTAATGAGCTGCCAGTGTGTCGTTTTCCAGCGCTGTATCGATAATGGCGTCGTCGATCCGGTTCAGTTCCAGCGCGAAGAACAGGAGATGGCTCGCCATGTCGGTGAGCTTGGTCTGGGCATCGCCGTAGAGCTTGCCGTTGGCCGGGTTGGAGGTGTCGGAGAAGTAGGTGAGGCCGGCAAAGGAGCCAATCTTTCCCATCAGGTCTTCGAGCACTTCGTATTCCCGCACGGCGGCGCCGATACCCGCGTCACCGGCAAGCGTTGCTGCATTGGCAAGCTTGCCTTTCCATTTGGTCTCGAACGCCTTGGACAGGGTGTCTGCCTTTTCGAGGTCGCCGAGATATTCCACCGACGTTGCCGAGGGGTAGAGATCTTCCAGTTTCCAGGACGGCAGATCGCCGAGTTCGGCAGCGTGCGCGCCAACGGACGCAGCCGCCAGAGCAATGCGCGAAGATGTCTGGAGGCCAGGAAAATGGTGCATGGGCGGTCACTCTTTTTGTCGATGCCGCCCCGGATTCGGTCGGCGAAGCAGAGGTCGGATATGGGGCCATGACCTAACGTCGGCAATGGATAAAATGCAAGCATTTCTCAAAAGAGGATTTTCAGGCCTTTCTGACAGGAATGCTTCTCACGATACGGCACATGATGTGGCGATCGGGTTCTACGCGGAAAGCAGGAGGCCTTCATGACATCCCAAATTCTCGTCATCGATGACGATCCGGTCCAGCGCCGGCTGCTGACGAACATGATCGAGCGTCTCGGTCATATTGCCCATCTCGCCGATAATGGCCGCAGCGGTCTGGAGCTGCTGGAGCGCAAGCGCGGGCTCATTAGCGTCATCCTTCTCGACCTGATGATGCCGGAAATGAACGGCCACGGTTTTCTGGAAGCGATCGCCGAACGTGGCATCGAGACGCCGGTTATCGTGCAGACGGGGCAGGGCGGTATCGAGACGGTGGTTCTTGCCATGCAGGCCGGTGCCTTCGATTTCGTCGTCAAGCCGGTGTCCCCCGAGCGGCTTTCCGTCGCCATCACCAACGCCCTGAAGCTCGATCATCGCGATAGCAAAGGCCGTGCACCAAAACGCTCGCGCAGTGGTTCCGTCGGCTTCGATGATGTCGTCTCGGCAAGCCCGGCTATGATCCGCGTTCTGGATCTCGCTCGCCGTGCGGCGCAATCCAATATTCCGATCGTGCTCGAAGGAGAATCCGGAGTCGGCAAGGAAATGGTCGCCCGGGCCATCCAGCATGCCAGCGAGCGCGCCAGCAAGCCGTTTATCACGGTCAATTGCGGCGCCATCCCGCACAATCTGGTCGAAAGCATTCTCTTCGGCCACGAGAAGGGTTCCTTCACCGGCGCGACTGAAAAGCATTCCGGCAAGTTTGCCGATGCCGACGGCGGCACGCTGTTCCTCGACGAGATCGGCGACCTGCCGCTCGAGGTTCAGGTCAAGCTGCTGCGCGCGGTCCAGCAGGGCGAGATCGAGACGATCGGCGCGCGTCATCCGCAGAAGGTCAATGTCCGGCTGATTTCGGCCACCAACAAGGACCTGATCAACGAGGTGCGCGAAGGCCGCTTCCGTGAGGATCTCTATTACCGGCTGAATGTGTTTCCAATCGCCATGCCGGCGCTGCGCAAGCGCAAGGAAGATATTCCGGTTCTGGTGCGGACGTTCGTCGAGCGTTTCGCTCTGGAGCAGCGGCTGGCATCATCTCTTTCGGTGTCGAGCGGGGCGATGGCGCTTCTCACGGCCTATGATTGGCCGGGCAATATCCGCCAGCTGGAAAATGCAATTTTCCGGGCTGTCGTTCTTGCCGAAGGCGCTGAGCTGACGGTGAAGGATTTCCCGCAGATCGCCACGCAGATCCCCGGCTATGTCGTCGCGGAGAAGTCAGGCTTTACCTGGGAAGAGACGGGGCCGGCAAAGGGAACGGTCACGGACGCCAATTATTTGCCGCCGGTCTACCCGCATTTCAGCGCTGCCGAGAAGGCAGACTTGCGCAACGCCGCGCCCGATCCGCATTCTGACAATGCGATTGCAAGTGTCGATGACGGCGGAAATGTGCGAAAACTGGCCGATGTCGAAGAGGAACTGATTCGGTTCGCGCTGAAATTCTACCGCGGGCAGATGAGCCAAGTGGCGCGCAAACTCGGCATCGGACGCTCGACGTTGTACCGCAAACTCAAGGATTATGGCATTAATCCGGACGATCCCTTCAGTGAAGCCGCATAAAAGCAGGGATAACGATCCGTCGCGTTCCGTCGTATTTGGGTGTTGTCGTTTAGACCTTGTTAGTGAACCATTCACTATATTATAAGGATAACCGATGACTGTGGCATATTTGCCATGCTGTCACCGCAATTGACAGTCATCTGAGCAGCCACGGGACGCGTTGTCCGTCGGACGGGGATTGAGTTTGCAAAATTTGTTCGGATTCAAGAAGCCTAACGGCTCCGTGATAGCCCGCTTTTGCGCCGCGGTAACCCGTAAGGTGCCGCGTGTTCTCGCATCGCTCCTGATCGCTGCGTCGATGGTCACGCCTGGCTTTGCGCCGCCTGTGGAAGCAGCAGGTCAAACGCGTACGCTCAAGCTCTATTTCATTCACACCCAGGAAAAGGCGTCGATCACCTTCAAGCGCAATGGCCGCTACGATGCCAAGGGCCTGCAGGAGATCAACCGCTTCCTGCGCGACTGGCGCCGCAATGAGCCGACGAAGATGGATCCACGTCTTCTCGACCTCGTGTGGGAAGTTTACCAGAAGAGCGGATCGCGCGATTATATCCATGTGGTTTCGGCCTATCGCTCGCCAGCCACCAACGGCATGCTGCGGTCGCGCTCCAAGGGTGTTGCTCAGAAAAGCCAGCACATGCTCGGCAAGGCGATGGATTTCTATCTGCCCGACGTCAAGCTGAAGAACCTGCGCGAAATCGGCATGAAGTTCCAGGTTGGTGGTGTCGGCTTTTATCCGACCTCCGGGTCGCCGTTTGTGCACATGGATGTCGGCGGCGTTCGCGCATGGCCGCGCATGAGCCGCAACGAACTCGTCAGGCTGTTCCCCGACGGCAAGACGTTGCATGTTCCGGCTGACGGAAAGCCGTTGCCAGGGTATGAGCTGGCCGTTGCAGACTACAAGCGTCGCGTTGGTGCCAGTGGCATCGAAGTGGCAGGTGGCGGCACCAAGGGTTCCGGTGACAAGGATACGACCAAGCGCAAGGGCAATCTGTTTGCCATGTTGTTTGGTGGCGGTAGTGGCGATGAGGATGAAGAACCCAACGCAATCGCCAGTGCCGATCTCGAAGGCTCTGACGAACAGCCGGTCGCCAAGGCGAAGGTTACACAGGTTGCTGCGGCAGAACAGGCTCTGCCTGGCGTGGACAACTCCGTTGCACAGACAGCTGCCCAACAGAAGGATGTCGCTGCTCCGGTTCCCGGCGTAAGGCCGGCCTTCAAGGATGCCGACGCCGGTATTCAGACGGCACTGGTTGCGCCCACCAAGGAAACCTCGCAGGAAGCCTGGGCTGCAGCTTTGCCGACGCCCGCTGCAACCACCGAAAGCCAATTTGCCGATCTGACGGCCTACAAGATTCCGGTGCCTCAGATGCTCGGCAAGCGTGGCTCGAACGGCGATGCAGGCACCGATACGCTGATGGCCTCGACCGACCCGAATGCGGCGGTACTGCCTGAAGATGTCGCCGCCCTTGGCTTTGTCCCTGTTCCTGGCGCTCGCCCTGCTGGCGAGGAAGCGCTGATGGCCGTGGCCGACGCCAATGTTGCCGTTCCGTCGTTTGCCGAACGGGTACAGCCGCAGGCCGTTGCCGTGGCGCAGAAGCCGGTGGAAGCCGCTGCCGAGGCGCAGACACGCGTTGCGTTGGCACAACCGACGCAGCAGGAACAGCCGGTGGAAATGGCTGCATTCGTGCCGCAACCCACTGCTGCGGCACGTGCCGCAGTGTTTGATGATGCTTTCGATGGTAATGTCGAAGCGCCTGCCAAGGGCAAGCGCCCGAAGAAGCAGGAGGCCGATGCAGCGACCCGCTCGTCCGTGCGCACGGAACCCAAGCTGACCCAGCAGATCATTTCTTCCTGGGCTTTGACCAACGGCCGTATGGCGACCCTGTCCAAGCCGGTCAAGGCACCGCGCTTTGTCAGTAAGGCACTGCGTGCTTCGCCGACGACGGTCTATTCGGCGGGTTTCTCGAACGAAGCCGTTTCAGCCGATACGGCCCGGTTCAGCGGAACTGCCGTCAACTTTCTGGAAGTGAAGAAATTCAGCACCAACTGACCCGGCCGGTCGAACAACAGATATAGCCCGCTGGCGACAGCGGGCTTTTTACGTTTTTCCATCTCCGGTTTTGCCCGCCGGCATCACAGGAACGTGTGCATGATGTGTGGACCTGAAGCGGTTTCCGCCCTTTGCAGGCGTGGCAAAAGCCCATCCACCTTCCTATATCACGACCATCTCTTTCACTGACCGCGCGTTTTCTCGCTCGCTTTAGTTTTTTGCGCGACGTGGTACGCATGCACTGGAAGGCCGGAAGAGATGATCCCGTTTGAAGCGGACAAGGAGTATGCGAATGTCGAAATACAGCAAGACCCCGGAAGCGGTTGCGAAATTGTCTCCGGAACAGTATCGCGTCACGCAGGAGAATGGCACGGAGCGGCCGGGTACCGGCCAATATAACGACAACAAGAAGCCGGGCATTTATGTCGATATCGTCTCCGGCGAGCCGCTGTTTGCGTCATCCGACAAGTATGAATCTGGCTGCGGGTGGCCGAGCTTCACGAAACCGATAGAGCCGGCCCACGTTGCCGAGTTGCGCGATGCCTCGCATGGCATGGTGCGTATCGAGGTTCGCTCCGCTCATGGCGACAGCCATCTCGGTCATGTGTTTACCGATGGTCCGAGCGATCGTGGTGGACTGCGCTATTGCATCAATTCGGCCTCGCTCCGCTTCGTCGATCGCGACAGGATGGAGGCGGAAGGCTATGGTGATTATCTCGATCAGGTGGAGGAAATCCGATGACAACTGAACGCGCAGTGCTGGCCGGCGGCTGCTTCTGGGGCATGCAGGACCTGATCCGCCGTTACGATGGCGTGATCGATACCCGGGTCGGTTATACCGGCGGTGACGTCAGGAATGCGACCTATCGCAACCATGGAAGCCATGCTGAAGGCATCGAAATCACCTTCGATCCGGCGCGGATCAGCTATCGCGATCTGCTGGAGTTCTTTTTCCAGATCCACGATCCATCGACTGCCGATCGCCAAGGCAATGACAGGGGTGCGAGCTATCGCTCGGCGATCTATTATACCAGCGACGAGCAGAAGCGGGTTGCCTTGGAAACCATTGCCGACGTTGATGCCTCCGGACTATGGCCGGGCAAAGTGGTTACGGAAGTCGAACCTGTCAGCGATTTCTGGGAGGCCGAACCCGAGCACCAGGATTACCTGGAGCGGATTCCGAACGGCTACACCTGCCACTTCATCCGTCCGGGCTGGAAACTACCGCGCCGTGACAAGGGCAGTGAAGCGGCTGCGTGAGGAAACACCCCGTCAAGGCCAGCCTTGACGGGCTTGTTGAATGATAAAAGGCCGGTCATGGGACCGGCCTTTTTGAATCCTGATGCACGCCGGCCGTTTTGGCCGTGGCGTCATCTGCGTGGAGAGAATGTTATTCGGCTTCCGGGGCTTCGATCATGCCCAGTGCAGCGAGATAGGTGTCGAGGATGGCTTCCTGTTCCAGGCGCTCATCCTTGTCCTGCTTGCGGATCGCGATGACCTTTTTGAGGATCTTCGTGTCGAAGCCGGTACCCTTCGCTTCGCCGTACACATCCTTGATGTCGTCAGCGATGGTTTTCTTTTCTTCTTCCAGCCGCTCGATGCGCTCGATGAACGAACGAAGCTGGTCGCGTGCGACGCCGTGGGCATCCGACATGGTGTTCTCCTTGTTGGGGGATATCAATGAGGGTGGGACTGAATTTGTGAGGCTGTGACCTGCCGTGAAGTGCGGTCGAGGTCAAGTGACATTGCGTAACATCGCGCTAATTTTAGGCTTGGAGAGGCCCCTGCGGACGTTATTCCTTGGGCTTGCTCGCTTCAAAGGCGGCCTTCTGTTCGCTGGACGCCTCCCGCTGGTTGAGCGTCCGCCATTCCTCGTAAGGCATGCCGTAGACGATCTCGCGCGATGCTTCCTTGTCCATATCGACGCCTGCGGCATTGGCGGCATCGCGGTACCAGTTGGACAGGCAGTTGCGGCAAAAGCCGGCCAGGTTCATCATGTCGATGTTCTGCACATCGTTGCGTTCACGTAAGTGGGAAACCAGGCGGCGAAAAGCGGCGGCTTCGAATTCAAGCTGTTGTTGTGGTGTCAGGTCGCTCATCGTCGGTCTCTTTCAACTGTCAGAATGCGTAGGGGCCAGTGCGCGAAGGGTAGCGCCTGATTTCGTGCAATTCGGGGCGGGCATTCAAATCTGCAAGGATCGGCCCAAGCCGGGCATCCCATTCGGCAACGCCGCTATCGTCGCCGATCAGGTCCTGGCGCACTTCGATCAGCGCGTGGGCAATGCCGGTTTCCATGCAGTGGCGAAACATCGTGTCGCCGCGCAGCGCGCCATCATACGGTTCGTTATCGCCGACAAGGATATCGCCGGAAACCTCTAGCGCTTCAATCAACGGGGTGACCGCACGCGGATCGCTATCCCAGAGAACGGCGGCATGCCATGGACGCGGCACGCCCTTCCATGATGGCGTATAAGAATGGATGGAGATGACCAGCGGTGCATTGCCGCTGGCTGCGCTGACATCAGCGATGGTTTGCGAGACCGCACGGTGATAGGGACGATGGAAACGATTGAGGCGGATTTCCCATTCTTCCGGGGTAATCGGGTGGTTGCCGGGAATGATGGCTCCATCGGAAATCTTCATGATCAGCGTCGGATCGTCTTCACCCCGGTTGGGATCGATCAGCAACCGCGAAAAACAGCTGAGTACGGCGGGAACGCCCAACTGCATGGCCAGCCGGCGGACGAGGGCCTCGACGCCGATGTCATAGGCAATGTGGCGGGAGAAGGCGCTTTCCGGAAGGCCGAGCCGGCCATATTCCGCTGGCAACCGGTTGGTGGCATGATCGGCCAGCAGTACCAACCCGGCTGCACTGTTTCCTTCAATGATCTCGAAAGACGATGTTTGCAGCATACAGTATCAACTCGTTTCACTCTTGACGGAATTTGATGACACGCTGTGCTGGTAATCGCAAGACAATGGCCATTTTACGATCTTTCCGACAACAAAAAGCCGGATGTAATCGATTAGAGTCGCGTTGACATTCGAGCCCCATCGTCGCAAGAAAGTCCCTCGACAAATCGCAACGGAGACCCATTGGAAACCGTGTCCAGATATCCTTTTTCCAGGCTGAATCTGCGGAGCTGGTCTTTAAGCGCTGTTCTCCTCTTCGTTCTGACCGCGTTTTCGCCGGCCCTGATCGCAAGTGAAGCCCACGCCGAGTTCCGCGTCTGCAATGGTACCCAGAATCTGGTCGGTGTCGCTATCGGCTATCGTGCCAAGGAAGGCTGGATCACCGAAGGGTGGTGGCAGGTTCCCGCAACGACGTGTGCGACGCTGATCGAGGGCGAACTCCAATCACGATACTATTACCTCTATGCTGAAGATGCGGCTCGCGGTGGACGCTGGACCGGCGACGTCAATATGTGCGTTGCCGAAAATGAGTTCAAAGTGACCGGCGTGCAGGATTGCTTTGCGCGCGGCTTTCAGCGGATGGGGTTCAAAGAATATGACACGGGGCGTCAGGGAAGCTGGATGGTTCAGTTGTCCGATACCCCAGGGACTCAAGAAAGCCACAACTGATGAAGCGGAATAGAAAAGTCAAAATCCTCGCAACGCTCGGACCGGCATCGAGCGAAGAAGAGATGATCCAGAAGCTGCATGAGGCGGGGGCTGATCTTTTCCGGATCAACATGAGCCATGCCAGCCACGACATGATGCGCACGCTGATCAAGCGTATCCGCAATGTCGAGGCGCGCTGTGGCCGCCCGATCGGCATTCTCGCCGACCTTCAGGGCCCGAAGCTGCGCGTCGGCAAGTTTGCTGCCGGCAAGGTCGATCTGGTTCCCGGCCAGACGTTTACGCTCGACAACAAGGACGAACCGGGCGACGCAACCCGCGTCTACCTTCCGCATCCGGAAATCCTTGAATCGGTCAAGGCCGGCCACCGCCTGCTGATCGACGACGGTAAGCTGCATCTGCGCGCCGACAAATCTGATGGCAAGAGCATCGTCTGCACGGTTATCGCCGGCACCAAGATTTCCGACCGCAAGGGCGTCAGCCTGCCCGATACGCTGCTCAGCGTCGGCGCGTTGACCGAAAAGGACCGCGCCGATCTCGACGCCGTGCTCGAAACCGATGATGTCGACTGGGTTGCCCTGTCGTTCATTCAGCGCCCGGAAGACCTATCCGAAGTCCGCAAGATCTCGCGCGGCCGCGTCGGCTTGATGTCGAAGATCGAAAAGCCGCAGGCGATCGAGCGGATCGACGAGATCATCGAGTTGTCCGATGCGCTGATGGTTGCCCGTGGCGACCTGGGCGTTGAAATGCCGCTCGAAGCCGTTCCCGGCCTGCAGAAGCAATTGATCCGCGCTGCCCGCCGTTCCGGAAAGCCAGTCGTCGTTGCTACGCAGATGCTGGAATCGATGATTTCCGCTCCGGTTCCGACCCGCGCCGAAGTCTCTGACGTGGCGACCGCCGTGTTTGAAGGCGCTGACGCGATCATGCTCTCGGCTGAATCGGCTTCCGGTGACTATCCGGTGGAATCGGTTGCCACGATGGCGTCGATTGCCAGCAAGATCGAAACCGATCCGCATTATCCGGGCATTATCTACGCCCAGCGCACGCCGCCGGAAGCCACTGGCGCCGACGCGATTTCGCTGGCTGCCCACCAGATCGCCGAAACCCTCAAGCTTTCGGCTATCGTCTGTTATACGTCGTCCGGTACGACCGGCCTGCGCACCGCGCGCGAGCGTCCGCAGGTTCCGATCCTTGCTCTCTCGCCGGTTATCCAGACGGCACGCCGTCTCTCCGTCGTCTGGGGTCTGCACTGCGTCGTCACGTCCGATGCGACCGATCTGGACGACATGGTCAACCGCGCCTGCCGCATCGTCGCCACCGAAGGTTTCGGTAAGCCGGGCGACCGGGTGATCATTTCGGCCGGCGTGCCGCTCGGGACACCGGGTGCCACCAACATGCTGCGCATCGCCTATATCGGCTCCGACGGCCTCAGCGGCGTCTGAGACAAGTCTTTGCCATTTACGAAAAAAACCGCCGGAGCGATCCGGCGGTTTTTTGTTGCGCGGCGTATCCGCTCAGATAGTGATGCTGGTGGGTATTGCGACCGTCATGCCCGGAGCGCCAACTGGTGAGCCGCCACCGAGCGCGGCGTTCACACCCTGAATGGCTTGGTTGAGGCTATGCCCGGACTTCTGTGCTTCCGCGATGGCATACTGGTCGGCATTCTTCTGTTCACGCATGCGGCGTAGCGCTTCTTCGAGCAGCGCCTTGATCTCTTGCGCCACGGCCTTGAATTCCTCAAGCGTCTTGCGGTCGCCGGCGGAGACGGTCTTTTGCCCGGTGCCGTCTTTCATCGTGTCCTGGTAGGCCTTCTGGGCAAAGGACAAATCGTCTTCGCCGCTCTCGGTCGTCCCGGTTGTTTCCGCGTCAGACTGCCCGGCAAGCATTGCTGCCGTCGTCGCGCCGTTTGCTGCGGATTCTGTCGATGAACCGGCAGTCACCGCCGATGCAAAGTCCTTGGCTGCATCGCCGACTTCACGGGCCAGATGGCCTGCCTGCCGGGCCAGGATTTCCGGATCGAAATTCCAGCGGCGCAGGAATTCCAGCTGCTTCTTGGCGTCTTCCAAACGTTCTCTGGCGCGCGCTTTTATGGCATCGGTTTCGGTCTCTGTAACGCTCTTCAGCATCGTGAGCGCTCGGTTCTGCGGGCTTTGTGGGGCGTCCTGTGCAACGGCAGACGATGCCCCTGCGGCCGCTGGCGTGGTTCGTAAGGAATAGATTGTGGCAATGCCGCCGATGTGCATGAAGAGCCTCCAGATTGAGGCCGCACGTTGCATTCAACGGCTTGTGTGGGGCTGGCGTGTGAGCGTGTAAGTTGCTGAAATCGACTAGTTTACCACTGTAATCCCGGCCTCTGCCTGTGCCGCGAGTGCGTTCAGGTCGCGCTTCTTTCCCGCCAACGATTCGATTGCGGAAATCGCCAAGTCGGTGACGATGTAATCCGGCTTGTGGCCGAGATTGTGGATGCGCAGCAGTATCGAGCCTGCGATATCTTCATGCAGTTGCCGCGAGTGGATCTCCGGCAAGACGACGCGATCAGCATCGCCGGTGATGATCACGGTTGGCGCCTTGATCTCCTTGTACCGCGGTGAGACCCGCTTCACGTAGTCGAGCAGATTGGCGATATCGATGGCGTTGCTGCGAAAGGTAGCCGGTCTGATGGCCAGATAGGCGGCTGTATCCTCGATATAGGTGTCAGGGCGGGGATTGGGGGCAAAGACGTATTTGGTTGCCTTGTCGATCGATGCAAGGCCTATGGGTGGCGCCACCAGCGTCGCGAACAGCCAGCCGAGCACAGGCGTTTTGGTGACGCTGTAATACCATTCGATGCCTCCAGGCCAGGGATGCGTGGCAGGGGATAGAAACAACAGGCCCGCCACCATGTCCTTGTGGTTCAGGGCGAAGGTTGCCGCAATTGCGCCGCCGAAGGAGTGGCTGACGATGATGGCCTTCTTGATGCCGCGTTTTTTCATCAAGGCCGCGATCGCATCGGCCTGGCCATCGGGATAGGCGTTCTGGGGCCCACCACGATCGGAAAAGCCGAACCCGGGACGGTCAAGGAACAGCATGTCGGCGCGGCCCTCAAGCTTCGCTCTGAAGGCAACCATCGGATCGCGAAGATTGGCGCTCGCTCCATGGATGAAGACCAGAGTGGGTAGGTCTGCGTTCTTCGGGCGGGGAACGTAGACGCTGTTCATCCGGTAGCCGCCGATATCGATCCGTTCGCCGGTATTGGGATTGTCCCGTTCGAAGGCCGCTGCCTGATAGGAGCTGAAACCGAATCCCGTCACGAGGGCGGCAAGGAAGAGGGATGCAACGAGCAGCATGACTTTCCTGAAAGCAAATTTCATCAATTGTTCTTCCGCGCGTCTACGCAATCTGCCGGTTGGGGCAATCGGCCGGATGGCTCGGTTATCGTGCGATACGAAGAGAAAGGCGCTACGGTTTCGCCGCGCAGGCAGAATTATGTGCGGTTGCCGGCAAGTTTTTCTTCAAGCTCGCCAAGCTGCTCCTGAGCCTTGCGGTCGGAAGGATAGATATCGAGGAATTGTTCCCAGGCGCGCAACGCCAGCTCATCCTGTCCGGAGGAGGTCAGGATCGCAGCCATTCCGGCAAGGGCGCCGAAATGACGGGGCTCGAGCGCCAGAACCCGGTTGATGTCGGACATGGACTTACGGTAGTTGCCCATCTGGTAATGCAGCGTCGCCCGCTGGTTCCAACCTTCGACATAGAGCGGGGAGAGGCTGATGACCTGGTCGAGAATATCCAGCGCCGCAGCCTGCTTGTTGGTTTCGACGGCTTTGGATGCCCATTGCATCAGGAGATTGATGGTGGCGCTGCCGGAATCCTGCCACTCCACGCGGATCCGGTTGGAAATCTCGCGCGCCTTGTCTTGATAGCGTTCACGCTTCAATTCGGCAAAAAGTGTGTCAAGCCGCTGCTTGGGCGTCGTCAGTTCAGACGTCACCGATGCCTGGGCTGCGTCAGCGGCAAAGGCGGGTAGTGTGCTACTGGCGATGGTGGCCAGCATAGTGCCGAGAATCAAAAATGAAGGCATGAGTTTAACCATGGCAGATAAGGTAGTCCGCCATGGCCGAAGATCAAATCAAATTTGAGACATCAAACTGATGAACCGCTCGGATTGCCGGCTTTGTTGAAAGCAAGCGTATGCGAGCGCACTCAATCCATGCGTGATCGTTCCGAAAGCACAAACTTCCGGCGCGCACGATGGATCAGCCCTGACGGGCCTTGAAGCGCGGGTTCAGCTTGTTGATGATGTAGACGCGACCCTTGCGGCGAACCAGACGGTTCTCGCGGTGACGGGCCTTCAGCGACTTAAGCGAATTTTTGATCTTCATTTTTCTGATCCGCAGTTTCGGCGATTTTGAATTCGCCGGTCTTTAACAATGAAAAGCACGCTTGCAGACCGTTAAGGCCGAGCGCGCTCTTAGGGTGGCAGGCAAATAACCCGGCATCGCAAAAGTGTCAACCGCAGAGAGCCTGTTTTCGCAGCGGTTGGCGGCTTTTCTGTGGGTTAAACCCTCAGGCAAGCCAGGTGACATGCCCCATTTTACGCCCCGGCCGCGCTTCTGTCTTGCCGTAAAGGTGAATCATGGCGTTGGGTTTGGCGAGCCAGACTGGCAGATCGTCAATATCATCGCCGATCAGATTCTGCATGATGCAGCCAGAGTGTTTGGACCCGTCTGCAAGTGCCAGCCCGCTGATGGCGCGGATATGCTGCTCGAACTGCGAGACCACACAGGCGGCCTCCGTCCAATGGCCGGAATTGTGAACGCGGGGGGCAATCTCGTTTGCAATCAGCGTGCCGTCGGCAAGAACGAAGAACTCCATACCGATGACGCCGACATAGCCAAGTGCCGTCAATACGGCAGTGGCGGCAAGGCGGGCAGCCTCAGCCGTTGCACCGTTGATCGAGGCTGGGACCGTCGACGTGTGGAGGATGCCGTTGCGGTGGATGTTCTCGGCCGGATCATAGCAGGAGATTGTGCCGTCTATGCCGCGGGCGGCAATGATCGAGATTTCACGCTCGAACGGCACGAAGCTCTCCAGGATCGACGGTACGCCGCCCAGTGCCGCATAGGCGCCTGTGGCATCATCGGTTGCATCCTTGAACACGCGCTGGCCTTTGCCGTCGTAACCGAGGCGGCGGGTTTTCAAGACGCCTTTGCCGGAGAAGTCGGCAAGCGCCTGCTCGAGATCGGCTTGGCTGTCGATCGCGTGAAAACGCGCGGTCTCGATGCCGCAGCCGTTGAGGAATTGTTTTTCGGTTACCCGGTCCTGCGACACTTCCAGAGCCTTCGGCGGCGGAAAGACGGGGAGGGAGCGGGAAAGACGTTCCGCTGCATCGACGGGAACATTCTCGAATTCGTAGGTGACGACATCACATTCGGCAGCAAGCCGTTCCAGTGCCGTCGGGTCGTCATAGGCGGCGACAATCTGGCTATTGGCAACCTGCGCTGCCGGACAGTCGACCTGCGGTTCCAGAATGATGGTGCGGAAATTCAGCCGGGCTGCGGCCATAGCAAGCATGCGGCCGAGCTGGCCGCCGCCGATGATGCCGATCGTTCTCATGCCTGGTCCACGGGGTATTCGGCGACCGCAGCGCTTTGCTGTTCGCGCCAATCGTCGAGCCGGTCGGCAAGATCGGGGTCGCTGAGCGCCAGAACGGCGGCGGCAAGCAGAGCTGCATTGATCGCACCGGCGCGGCCGATGGCCAGGGTACCGACGGGAATGCCGGCCGGCATCTGGACGATAGAGAGCAGGCTGTCCTGGCCGGAGAGTGCCTTGGACTGGACGGGAACGCCGAACACCGGGAGAGGCGTCATCGCCGCCGTCATGCCGGGCAGGTGCGCGGCACCGCCGGCGCCGGCGATGATCACCTTGAAGCCCTCGTCGCGTGCGCCTCTGGCAAAATTGATCAGCCGGTCGACCGTGCGATGTGCCGAAACGATGCGGGCATCATAGGCGACGTCGAGGGCGTCAAGCGTGTCGGCTGCATTCTTCATGGTTTCCCAGTCGGACTGGCTGCCCATGATAATGGCGACGGGCGGGGTTGCTGCTTTCGTCACGTTGTTGGTTCCGCTTTGTTACAGGGCCAAAGGTCTGGCCGGAGCGTTCGCAGCGTATCCGTGGCGGACACGCACGGCTTCAGGCGATGATATCGGGAATGATCAGGTCTTCGATCTTGGTGATCCTGTCCTTGATGACCAGCTTCTTCTTTTTCATCCGCTGGATGCGTAGGGCATCGCATCCTGTCTGGATCATGGCGTTGATCGCAACATCATAGTCTTCATGTTCCTGCCTCAGCCGCGCTACGCTCAGTCTGAGTTCGGCCTGATCCTGATCTGGCATGCAATGTTCCCCATAAATCGAACGTCGCTCTAGCACAGAATTGTCGGTAACGGGAAGTTATCCTTCGCCACGATTTCGCCTTCGACAAATGAAAAATAGCATGGCACACTATCTCGGTTAATACGTGGAACACCCGGCATCTACCGATCGGGTGCAAGCAAAAGGAAGGGACTGCCACATGACCATTGAGGCTCATCTTGCAACGCTTGAGAAAAAACATGGTGTTTTGGAGCAGGAGCTCCACTCGGCCCTCACCCAGCCATCTGTCCAGGACCAGCACATTGCTGACCTCAAGCGTCGGAAGCTGCGCTTGAAGGACGAAATTGAGAAGATTCGTTCTTCAACTCACTGATTACTTAAAGCAATCTCATTCATCGGGAGACTTTTGTTCCAGCGCATATATTGGCCACCGGAAAGCCAAAGCGAATTTTGAAGGCCGGTTTCAAGCGCTGTTGATACGTGGACTTGGTTGGTGCGGATATGATGTCCGCCAAAAGCCCGCAAGTATTGAGTTTCCCGATGATTGGCCCTCAGCGGCCCAAACCCCTCATGACCAGAACTGATCCAGCCAGAGATTGACCCGGTCAAAGCCCGGTTTGTTGATTGCGTAGATCCGTCTCGTGCCGCTGGCCGACACGGAAACCAGATTTGAATCCAGCAATGCCTTCAAATGCTGCGACACGGCAGGGCGGCTGATCGGCAGCCCTTCGGCCAACTCGTTGACGGTCCGCGGCGCGCGCCGCAATTCCTCCAGCAGATACCGCCGGTTCGGGTCCGAGATCGCATCGAAGGGATCAGCGTGTGACATGGGCAAAAGCTAAGAGAAATAGCGGCTCCCGGCAAGTAAATTGTGCAGTGCGGTAGAGAAATTTTGCTCTGCAAAATGCAAGCGCTGCGTGTCTAATCGCTACCTTCATATCAGACTTTTTAAGACAGGTGCCGCCGGATGGTCAGGATCCTGCTACAAGCGCAAGGATTCCGTCATAGACGAGCTTGGAGCCGGCCAGAAATGCCATCGTGTACATGAACGGATAAAATACCTGCGGCTGCATGCGCCGGACCACCCAAGCGCCAGCCATCGTTGCCAGCATCGCCAGCGGAAACAGCGTCAGTGACGTGGTGAGATTGCTGAGATCGAGTTGTCCGAGTGCGAAGTAGGGGATGAGCTTGACGGCGTTGAGAATGGCGAAGAACCGTACGATCGTGCCGGTATATTCGCGCGGCGGCAATTTCAGTGGCAGGGTGTAGATCTGGAATGGTGGGCCACCGGCATGGGCGACGAAACTACCATAACCAGCGAGACCACCGAAAAATGTCGCCTGAACCGGCCTCTGTGGCTTGGCGGGTGTGATGATACCCTGCCGTGCCCGCCAGAGATTGTAGACATAGCGCAGCACGAAAAGAACGGTGATCGCCCCGATGATCAATCGCAGCGCATCGCGCGGCACATAGGCCGCTGTGGCCCAGCCGACAGCAATGCCGACGAGTGCGCCGGGCAGCAGGATCTTGAGCGTCGTCATGTCGCCATGCTTTCGCCATGTCCATAGCGCCACCAGATCCATGGCAATCAGGATTGGTAAAAGAAGGGCAGCCGCCTGTACCGGCGAGACGGCCAGCGATAGAAGCGGCACGCCCATCAGCGAAAGCGCTTCGCCCATGCCACCCTTGCTGAAGCCGACGAGCAGGACCGCCGGAATGGCGATGGCATAGAATTGAAAATCAGGAAGCATGGGTATCGGTTGATCCTTTTGCCGCTAGGGTCTATCGCTTTTGCAGATTGAAATCGAGTAGGGGTGTTGCGCGGGCGCGTATTTCACCGGGAACAGAGACATTATGAGCAATACAGACAATCGCTGCCGCCTCGTCCTTATCGTGCCGGATATCGCCGATATCGACAGCCGCGCGCAAATCCTCAGCGGCGCGCTGCGTGGCGGCGACGTGGCCTCGGTGATCGTGCCGCAATACGGGCTGGACGATCAGACTTTCCAGAAGCATGCCGAAGCACTCGTGCCGCTGATCCAGGAGGCTGGCGCTGCGGCGTTGGTTGCTGGCGACACGCGGGTTGCGGGCCGGGTCAAGGCCGATGGCCTGCATGTCACCGGCAATGCGGCGGAACTGGCGGAGGCGATGGAAAAGTTCTCGCCCAAGCTGATCGTCGGCGGCGGCAATGCCACTGACCGTCACCATGCGCTGGAAATGGGCGAAGTCCGCCCGGACTATGTGTTCTTCGGCAAGGTCGATGGCGACATCAAGCCGGAAGCGCATCCAAAGAATGTGGCGCTGGCCGAATGGTGGGCCTCGATGATTGAAATTCCCTGCATCGTCATGGGCGGCACCGATCCGGAATCGGTGCTGGCCGTCGCCGAAAGCGGAGCGGAGTTCGTGGCGTTGCGGCTGGCTGTGTTTGCAGAGCCGGAACAGGCACCCGCCATTGTTGCGAGCGTCAATGCACTTCTTGACGAAAAAGCGCCACGGTTTGAAGCTTAAGACATTTCCATGTTGATCCGTCCTTATTCATCGCTGTGCCGAATTCCTCTCCTTGTGCTGGGAGTTGCCCTTCTGGCTGTGCCGTCTGGCCTTCGTGCCGACGATGCGCTTCCGGGTGTCAACGAGGCCGCGCCAGCTGTCGTGCAGGATGAAAACGATGAGGGGGTCGTTGCCAAACGTGGCCGCATCACGCCCTTCAATGGCGCGGCGCTGCCCGAGGGCGAGATCCCGGCCTTGCAATCTCCTGAAGATGCCAAGAAGGCCGACGACGAGGCGAAGAAGGCTGATGTCAAAAAGCTCGAGCCTTCGTCCGGCGTCAATGTGCTGGAACGGATGGGCGCCGAACTGCCGGCCTTGCCGCAGGAAAAGCCGTTTGAAGGCAAGGCGGACGACGCCTATGGCGCATTTCAGCGTGGCTACTACCTGACAGCAATGGAACTGGCCTTGCCGCGTGCCCAGCTTGGGGATGCGGCGGCGCAAACGCTGGTCGCAGAAATTTTTTCGCAAGGCCTTGGCGTTGCCCGCAACAAGAAGGATGCGGCGTTCTGGTATGGCCAGGCGGCCAATTCCGGTGATCCGGCGGCCATGTTCAAATACGCGCTGCTTTTGATGGAAGGGCGGGATGTTACGCGCGACAAGAAGAGGTCGGAAGAGTTGATGAAGAAGGCTGCCGATCTCGGCAATTCTTCCGCGCAATTCAATTATGGCCAACTGCTGGTCGCCGACATGCCGGGCGAAAAAGGCCTGAAGGCGGCGCTACCCTATTATGAGAAATCCGCCGAGCAGGGCATTGCCGATGCGCAATATGCCCTGTCGCAGATCTATCTGAATGTCGACGGCATCGATGACAACAAACGGTCGATGGCGCGTGGTTGGTTGCTCAGGGCAGCCAAGGCCGGGTTCGATACCGCCCAGCTGGATCTTGCCATATGGCTGGTCGATGGCATCGGCGGTGACCGCAATCTTGAGGAAGGCTTCAAGTGGATGTCGCGGGCAGCCGGAGGCGGCAATGTCGTGGCGCAGAACAAGCTTTCGCACCTCTATGTCAACGCGATCGGCACGCGGCCTGACCCGATCGAGGCGGCCAAATGGTATGTCTTGTCGCGCCGTGCCGGGTTGAAGGACGATGTCCTCGAGGACTTCTATCTGGGGCTGACGGATGAACAGCATAAGGCAGCTTTGAGCGCTGCCAACAAATACCGCTCGTCCTGATCCTGTTTTTGGCGTTACGGCGCAGCGCGTCTTTCGAAAGGCGCAAAGAGCGCTCTAACGCTTTGAACTGCTGCATAATCCTTTCCTGAAAACGATTCCGATTGAAGGAGGTATGCAGCAGACTTGAACTTTCGGGGGTTTTGTGGTCTTGAAGCGCCGGATTGGCTGGCCGTAGGGGCGGCTCCGAGTTCTTTAGGGAATGCTCCCCATGAAAATCAACGGTAATGAAATTCGCCCCGGCAGCGTGGTCGAGCACAATGGCGGTCTTTGGGCCGCCGTGAAATGCAATACCGTCAAGCCCGGCAAGGGTGGTGCTTTCAATCAGGTGGAGCTCAAGAACCTGATCGATGGCACCAAGCTGAACGAGCGTTTTCGCTCGTCGGAAACCGTTGAACTGGTCAGCCTTGAACTGAAAGACTTCCAGTTTCTCTATGAACAGGGCGACGCGCTGGTGTTCATGGACAATGAGAGCTATGAACAGCTGGAATTGCAGAAGGATTTCGTCGGCGATCGCGCCACCTTCCTGCAGGACGGCATGATGGTGACGGTGAAGCTTTACGACGAGAAGCCGATCGGCATCTCGTTGCCGGACCAGGTGGTTCTGACGATTGCGGAAGCCGATCCGGTGGTGAAGGGACAGACGGCAGCGTCCTCCTACAAGCCGGCGATCATGGAAAATGGCGTTCGCGTCATGGTTCCACCGTTCGTCGCGACTGGAGAGCGCATTCTGGTCGATACCAATGAAATTACCTATCTCCGCCGCGCGGACTGATCCGCAGCGGCACATCTGAATTTCTCCGGCTGTTCCTGCGGCCGGTTTTCTGTTTCGAAGGAAAGCCAAAATGGCACGCTCAGCTCTTCTCAATGTCATGGTTCAGGCCGCGTTCAAGGCCGGCAAGTCCCTGGCGCGCGATTTCGGCGAAGTGCAGAACCTGCAGGTCTCGCTGAAAGGCCCCGGCGATTACGTTTCGCAGGCCGATCGCAAAGCAGAAAAGCTGCTGCGCGAAGAACTGATGAAGGCCCGCCCGACCTATGGCTTCCTCGGCGAGGAAAGCGAAGAGGTCATCGGCACCGACGGTGCGCATCGCTGGATCGTCGATCCGCTCGATGGCACGACCAACTTCCTGCACGGCATTCCGCATTTCGCCATTTCGGTGGCGCTTGAGCGTCAGGGAGAAGTTGTCGCTGCTGTCATGCTCAATCCGGCAACTGACGAACTCTACACAGCCGAACGTGGCGGTGGAGCCTTCCTCAACGACCGCCGTCTGCGCGTTGCTGCCCGCAAGAATCTGTCGGACGCCGTCATCGGCACCGGGACACCGCATCTGGGCGCCGGTAACCACGGCACCTATCTGGTCGAGCTGCGCCATGTGATGGGCGAAGTTGCCGGCGTACGCCGCATGGGCTCTGCGTCGCTCGATCTCGCCTATGTCGCGGCCGGCCGTTTCGACGGCTTCTGGGAGCGCGGCCTGATGCCGTGGGATCTGGCTGCGGGCATTCTCCTGATTCGCGAAGCCGGTGGTTGGGTTGCTGATATCGACGGTGGCAACAAGCCAATGGACGACGGCTCGATCGTCGCGGGCAACGAATATATCCGCAAGGCGCTGCACGACGTGCTGCACCGCCCCATTCCGGGCAAGTAAGCGCAAATGGTCTGAACGGGCAGCTGTTTCATCCTGTTGATGTTGCCCGTTGTTTCCCCTTCAATTTGGCGCAAAGTTCCTCTAGTCTCCGCCCAGCGTCGCCCTACCTGTTTGGCAGGCAAGGCCTCAGTACTGGCAAACCGGAGAGTAGAGCCCCATGGCGAAATTGGAACTGTCGGGATGGGATGCCGGCGGAGGTTTGAACGAGGGGTACAATCCCAACAAGCTGTCGAGCCCGATGGTCTTCTTCTGGACCATGGTGATCTTCCTGATCATCGTTGGGTTCGTTGCAGCCATCCTGTTTCGCCAGGCGCAGGCGGCTTTCCTCAGTAATCCCGGCCTGAATGGCCTGATTTTCGGCGTTCTGCTGATTGGCGTCCTGCTGGTTTTCAACCATGTCTTCAGCCTGCGGCCGGAAGTCCGCTGGTTCAATTCCTTTCGCGCGGCAGGTAGCGCCGAGAAGGTTGGGCGCGACCCGGTACTTCTGGCGCCGATGCGGGCACTGATCGGTCAGCGGCATTCGATGTCGATCTCGACGACGGCGCTGCGATCCATTCTCGATTCGATTGCCACCCGGCTCGACGAATCACGCGATACCTCGCGATACCTGATCGGCCTTCTGGTCTTCCTCGGTCTGCTCGGCACGTTCTGGGGCCTGCTCGGCACGATCGGCTCGATCAATACCGTTATCCAGTCGCTGGATGCTGGAACCGGAAGCACCGAGGACGTTCTCTCCGCCCTGAAAACCGGTCTGTCGGCGCCGTTGACCGGTATGGGCACGGCTTTCTCGACATCGCTTTTCGGTCTGTCGAGTTCGCTGATTCTCGGCTTTCTCGATCTTCAGGCCGGCCGCGCGCAAAACCGCTTCTATACCGAACTGGAAAACTGGCTGTCGTCAGTTACCGATGTCAATTCTGACCGGACGGCGGCTCACGGCGAACCGCTGACTGCTCCGGTCGAGGAATTGCGCCAGCTGACGGAACAGTTGGCTCGTCTCAATCAAGACGGCGGCATGAACCAGCGCACCACGGCAGCCATGGCAAGTCTTGCGGAGGGCATTCAAGGTCTGGTCAAGAATATGCGTGGCGAGCAGCAGATGCTGCGCGACTGGATCGAGGCGCAGCAGGAAGAGGCAAAGTCGATGCGCAAGACGCTCGACAAGCTTTCGGCCCGCATCGGACAAGCGGACAAGATCCCGGCGCATCCTGACAGAGCCCCACCCAAGCTCGCCCACGTTGAAGACACCGGAGGAAATGACTGATGGCACTGGCGCGTAAGGGCCGCAGCCAGAGGACTGTCGATTACTGGCCGGGTTTTGTCGACGCCCTGTCGACGCTGCTTCTGTCCATCATGTTCCTGCTCTGCGTGTTCGTACTTGGGCAGTTTCTGCTCAGCCGCGAAATCAGCGGCAAGGATGATGTGCTCAACCGGCTGAACAGCCAGATCAACGAGTTGACCCAGCTTCTCGCGCTGGAAAAGGGCGGCAAGCAGGACCTCGAGGATTCGCTGGCCAATCTGCAGGCGTCGCTCGCGTCGTCGGAAGGCGAGCGCTCACGGTTGCAGACACTTTTGGAACAGGGGGCCGGCAGTTCGGACACAGCCAATCAACAGATTGGTGACCTCACCGGCAAGCTCGATGCCGAAAAGCAGGTCAGCACCCGGGCAATGAGCCAGATCGACCTGCTCAATCAGCAAATCGCAGCACTGCGCAGCCAGATCGCTGCCATCGAGGGCGCGTTGCAGGCGTCTGAGGCAAAGGATAATGCGTCGCAGACGAAGATCTCCGATCTGGGCCGCCGTCTGAACGTGGCGCTGGCGCAGCGCGTGCAGGAACTCAACCGCTATCGCTCCGACTTCTTCGGCCGTCTGCGGGAAATTCTCTCCGACCGCGAAAATATCCGCATTGTCGGCGACCGCTTCGTTTTCCAGTCGGAGGTTCTGTTCCCTTCAGGCGGCAATGAGCTGAACCCCGCAGGACAGGAAGAGATGGCCAAGCTTGCCTCGGCGCTGCTTGATCTCGCCAAGGAAATTCCCTCCGAGATCAACTGGGTTCTGCGTGTTGACGGACATACCGATAACGTGCCGCTGTCCGGCACCGGGCGCTATGTCGACAACTGGGAGCTTTCGTCGGCCCGCGCGACGTCGGTCGTCAAATTCCTGATTTCGAAGGGGGTGCCTGCCAACCGTCTGGTTGCCGCCGGTTTTGGCGAGTTCCAGCCGATTGCCGAGGGCGACACGCCGGAAGCACGGTCGCAGAACCGCCGTATCGAGTTGAAGCTCACAGAGAAGTAGCGGCCGCCGTCTTTCGACGCGGCGTTCACTGTCACCGCGCTCGATTTGTCTGCTGTGTTTCCCCGTTGCCCTGACGTTTACGTGTGCGTAATGTCTGAGTGGGTTGGTGGAATTGCAGGAGGGCGATGATGGATTGCGATGTTCTGGTGATCGGGGCAGGGCTTGCGGGTCTTGTGACGGCCGTGGAGGCTGCCGATCGCGGTCTGAGGGTCATCGTACTCGATCAGGAAGGTGAGCAGAATCTCGGAGGGCAAGCCTTTTGGTCGCTCGGAGGGCTTCTATTCGTCGACAGTCCCGAGCAGAGGCGCATGCGTATCCGCGATACGCTTGATCTCGCGCGTCAGGACTGGATGGGGTCGGCGCAATTTGATCGTCCGGAGGACTATTGGCCGCGCCGCTGGGCGGAGGCCTATCTCGATTTCGCGGCAGGTGAAAAGCGCGCCTGGCTGCATGGCCAGGGTATGCGCTGGTTTCCGGTGGTCGGCTGGGCGGAGCGCGGCGGTGGGCTCGCTGATGGGCACGGAAACTCGGTGCCGCGTTTTCATGTGACGTGGGGAACGGGTCCTGGCGTTCTGGCGCCGTTCATTGCACGGGCCCGAGTGCTGGAGGCAAGAGGGCGCATTCGCTTCCGGTTCCGCCATCAGGTGGATGAATTGATCATGAGCAATGGTGCGGTCACCGGTGCGCGCGGTTCGGTTCTGAAAAACGACGGTGTGCCGCGCGGGCGGCGCAGTTCGCGCGAAGTTATCGACGAGTTCTGGTTCGAGGCGGGCGCTGTCGTCGTCTCGTCCGGTGGCATCGGCGGCAATCACGATATGGTCCGCCGCCAGTGGCCGGTCGATCGCCTCGGTCCGCCGCCGAAATTCATGGTCAGCGGTGTGCCGGATTATGTCGATGGCCGGATGGTGGAGATTGCCGAGCATGCGCGCGGATCGGTGATCAACAAGGATCGCATGTGGCACTATACCGAGGGCCTCCGAAACTTCGATCCGGTCTGGACGAACCACGGTATCCGCATCCTGCCCGGGCCATCCTCGTTCTGGTGCGATGCGGATGGCAACCGGTTTGCAGCACCCGCCATGCCGGGCTTCGATACGCTCGGTACCTTGAAGGCGATCCGCAAAAGTGGCGCGGACTACAGCTGGTTCATCCTGACCAAAGCGATCATCAAGAAAGAGTTCGCGCTGTCCGGCTCCGAGCAGAACCCAGATCTGACGGGAAAGAATATACCGCTGCTGTTGAAGCGCCTTGGTAAGAACCCACCGGGGCCGGTACAGGCGTTCATGGACAAGGGCGAGGATTTCATCGTTCGCGACCGGCTGGAGGATCTGGTCGAGGCGATGAACGCCTTGACCGGTGAGGGGAGGCTTTCGCTGGAGCATCTGCGTGGCCAGATCGAGGCGCGGGACCGCGAGATCGGCAATCCGTTCTCCAAGGACGCGCAGGTCACTGCCATTCGTGGCGCACGCAATTATCTCGGCGACAGGCTGATGCGGACGGCGAAGCCGCACCGGCTGCTTGATCCGAAGGCTGGGCCGCTGATTGCAGTGAGGCTGAATATTCTCACACGGAAAACGCTGGGTGGTCTCCAGACCGATCTGAATGGCCGGGTGCTGGAACTGTCAGGCGAACCGGTTCCGGGGCTCTACGCGGTCGGCGAGGTGGCCGGTTTCGGCGGCGGCGGCATGCATGGTTACAATGCGCTGGAAGGCACGTTCCTTGGTGGGTGCCTATTTTCGGGACGCATTGCCGGGCGCAGCGTCGGCGCCTGATCGGCGCGCGAGAAAAACCGCTCCCCGGAATGACCGGAGAGCGTTTTTAAATCAATCCAGCTGGACGTTGGCGTCCTTGACGACAGGACCCCATTTGGCGAGCTCCGCGGTGACATGGGTGGCCAGTTCTTCCGGCGTCGAAGCGACGATGGTGGCGCTGAAATCCTTCATCTTCTCAGCCACTGCCGGGTCTGCCAAGGCTTTCTTCGCCGCCGCATTCAGCCGGTCGACAGCTTCCTTCGGGGTGCCTGCCGGGGCAAACAGCGCATTCCAGGTATAGGTCTCATAGCCTGGGATGGTTTCGGCGATCGTCGGCACATCCGGAAAGGACGGCGCGCGGTCCTTTGTCGTGACGGCAAGCGCCCGCAACGTGCCGGACTTGATATGGCTGGAAGACGAGGGAAGATTGTCGAACATGATCGGCACCTGGTTGCCGATAACGTCGTTCAGGGCCGGGCCTGCTCCCTTATAGGGCACGTGCTGAATGTTGACGCCGGCTATCTTCTTGAACAATTCGCCGGAGAGATGCAGTGGTGTACCATTGCCCGACGACGCATAGGAATATTGCTCCGGCGCTGCCTTCAGCAATGCCACCAGTTCGGCGACGTTCTTTGCCGGAAGTTCCGGGTTCACCACCAGCACGTTGGGGACAAGCACCAGCAGCGAGACCGGCGCGAAATCCTTTTCCGGATCGTAGGGTTTGGTTTTCAGGATCAAGGGGTTGAGTGCGTGCGTCGCAACCGTGCCCATCAGGATGGTGTAGCCATCTGCTTCGGCGCGCGCCACCCGGTCGGCGCCGAGATTGCCACCAGCGCCTGCGACGTTTTCAACGACGATCTGCTGGCCGAGATCCTCGGACATCTTCTGCCCGATGATACGGGCGACGACGTCTGTCGAGCCGCCAGCCGCAAATGGGACCACGAGGGTAACTGGGCGATCGGGGAATTCCTGCGCCTGCGCCGCCGTACCGAGCGCAAGTGCTGACGCCGCCACCATCGCAAGAGCAAGTGCAGTCCGCCGCTTTAACAAAGACAATGCCATTCAAATCTCCTCCCAAAGACGTTGCTGCGGGCAACAATAGCGCTGCAAGCCCGCAGGGCAACCTTTGGTGGGAGATTAACCGTTAAACGTCTTAGCCGAGCGTGATAACATTGCTTGCCTCGGGCGCATCGTAGTCGAATTGCAGCCGGGCGAGCTTGGCATAGAGGCCGCCCTGGCGGACGAGGGAAGCGTGCGTGCCCTCTTCGACGATCTTGCCCTGATCCATGACCAGGATGCGGTCGGCCTTCAGCACCGTTGCCAGGCGATGGGCGATAACCAGCGTGGTGCGTTCGCGCATCAGGCCGTCCAACGCTTTTTGCACCAGCGTTTCGCTCTCGGCGTCGAGCGCGGAGGTCGCCTCGTCGAGCAGCAGAACCGGCGCGTTCTTCAGGATGGCGCGGGCAATGGCGATGCGCTGACGCTGGCCGCCTGACAGAGTGATGCCGCGCTCGCCGACCTGCGTGTCATATCCCTGATCGAGCCGGGCAATGAACTCATCGGCTTGTGCCGCGACGGCGGCGGCTTTCACCATGTCGCGTGATGCCGATGGCAGGCCGAAGGCGATGTTGTCGTGGATCGAGGCGGCAAAGATAGTCACGTCCTGCGGTACGATGGCGATGCGGCGGCGCAGGGCTTCCGGATCGACGGCACGGATATCGGCGCCATCAACGCTGATTGCACCCTTTACCGGATCGTAGAATCTCAGAAGCAGAGAGAAGACCGTGCTCTTGCCAGCACCCGACGGGCCGACGATCGCAACCGTTTCGCCCGGTTTGACGGCAAAGCTCAGGCCCTTAACGCTCTTGTAGCCCGGCCGCGACGGATAGGCGAAGTGCACATCGTCGAAGGTCACGGCACCCACTGCCGGCTCCGGCATCGGCAGCGGATTGGCTGGGGCGGTAATCTCGGGCTGTTCAGCCAGCAGCTCGCTCAAGCGCTCGGCAGCACCTGCGGCCTGGGAGAGTTCGCCCCAGACTTCCGAAAGCGCGCCAAGACTACCGGCGGCAAAGACCGAGTAAAGCAGGAACTGGCCGAGTGTGCCGGCAGATAGGGTACCGGACAGCACGTCCTGCGCACCGAACCAAAGGACGGCGACGACACTGCCGAAGATCATGGTGATGGCAAACGCTGTGAGGATCGAGCGGGCCTTGATTGCGGAGCGCGCGGCCTGATAGGCGCTTTCGACGGAGCTGCCATAGCGGGCCTGCGCCGCAGCTTCGCCATTGAAGGCCTGAACGGTGCGGGCGGCCGAAATGGCCTCGCCGGCATAGGCCGAGGCGCTGGCAAGCGTGTCCTGTGCTTCGCGCGACCGGCGGCGCACCGAGCGGCCGAAACCCACCAGAGGGAAAACGATGACCGGGATTGCTGCAATCACCAGGCTCGACAGTTTTGGGCTTGTATAGACCATCATGCCGATGGCCCCGAGACACAGGATGATATTGCGCAGTGCGACGGAGGCCGTTGCACCGACTGCGGACTTGATCTGCGTCGTATCGGCCGTCAGCCGCGAGACGATCTCGCCGGACTGATTGACATCGAAGAAGGACGGCGAAAGCCGGGTGACATGATCGAACACATCGCGGCGCAGATCAGCGACGATACGCTCGCCGAGCGTGATGACGAAATAGTAACGGCAGGCGCTCGCGAGGGCCAGAATGATCGCCAGGATCATCAGCATGGAGAAGTATGTGTTGATGAAACCGGAATCGGAATTGGAGAAACCGTGATCGATCATCCGGCGCACGGCCATCGGCAGCGTCAGGGTTGTCACGGCCGCGGCGACCAGCGAAATACCGGCACCTATGACGAGATTGCGATAGCGCTGGATGTAGGGCAGCAGCTTGACCAGCGGGCGGACTGACTTCCGTCCCGCCGGTTGAACGACCTCATTCGACACATGACCTCCAATACCGGAAGAAGCTGCAAAACTCGCATGAGTCTTCTCCGGTGGTACTTGTTATCCTAATGACCATCATGTATAGGCACGGCATCAAATTGGGAAGCCGTGGTCCCTTCAGTGGTCTGCGGTTTCATTTACGTGTTCGGTCCCCATGCCGCAATGGCCCGCAAATGGCTTGCGACAATTGGACCCTGGAACTTGCAGGAAGATTGTTATGAAGGCTGATATCCATCCCGATTACCACATGATCAAAGTCGTCATGACAGACGGCACGACCTACGAAACCCGCTCGACTTGGGGTTCGGAAGGCCAGACCATGAACCTCGAAATCGACCCGACGTCGCATCCGGCATGGACCGGCGGCAACCAGCAGATGCTGGACCGTGGCGGCCGCGTTTCCAAGTTCAAGAAGCGCTTCGAAGGCCTCGGCCTCTAAGCCTTTCCTGTTGGAAGATGATTTTGAAAGAGCCCGGTTTGTCCGGGCTTTTTTGCGTTGCGGATTGTCTGGCTTTCCGGGCATTGTCATGGCGCCTTGCCGAACGCCTCCTTGTAGGCGGCGGGTGTCGTGGACAGATGTTTGCGGAAGTGATGACGCAATGTGGCGGTCGTTCCAAAGCCGGCAATCTCGGCGACCTTTTCGACGGATGCGTCCGACGTCTCCAGTAGGTCCCGTGCGCGTGACAGGCGTTCACCCAGAAGCCAGCGTGCCGGTGTCATGCCGGTGGCTGCTTCGAAACGGCGAAGAAAGGTGCGTGTGCTCATGCCGGCGCGTGTTGCCAAAGCCTCGACAGAGTGGTCGCCACCCAGCTGTCCCCTCATATGATCCAGTAAAGGCCCGAGCCGGCTGCTTTCGTGCGGCTTCGGGACGGCCTGCGCGATGAACTGCGCCTGTCCGCCATCCCGGTGGGGTGGAACGACGAGGCGGCGCGCGACTGTGTTTGCGGCGGCCGTGCCGTAGTCGCGGCGGATCAGATGCAGGCAGAGATCAAGGCCAGCGGCACTGCCTGCCGACGTTAGGACGTTTCCCTCGTCGACATAAAGCACATCGGGCGTCACCAGAATGTCGGGATATTGCTCCTTCAGGGTTTCCGTATAGCGCCAATGCGTTGTCGCGCGCTTTCCGGAAAGAAGACCAGCTGCGGCAAGAACGAAGACGCCGGAGCAGATGGACAGGATGCGCGCGCCCCGGCCGTGCGCCTTGCTCAGCGCATCACACAGATCGGCGGGCACCGGCGTCTCCACGCCGCGCCAGCCCGGAACGATAATCGTATCCGCCTGCGACAGGAGTTCCAGACCTCCATCGACGACAAATCGTATGCCGCCGGTCGCGCGCATTTCGCCATCGTCAATCCCGGCCACTGCAAAGCGGTACCAGTCCGGTCCCATTTCTGGCCGTGACAGGCCAAAGACCTCAACGGCAACGCCGAATTCGAACGTGCAGAGGCCATCATAGGCGATGGCGACAACGAGGCGACTTGGGCCGGGCGAAGGTTGAAGAGTGTTTGGCATGATATTGACCCTATATGGCAATGATGCCATCTGCAACTCAGGCCGGATGTGGTCTACGAATGTCCGCGTCATCACAATGGAGGCCAAAATGAGTTTTGTAACAGACTACCCCGCCGCATCGCCTGATACCGCCATCGATCACTTCTCGAAGCGACTTTCCATGGAAACCGATTGCTCGGACGTGGCGTCTGCTCTGGTCTCCGGCGAGCAGGACTTTGTTCTTCTCCATGTCGTCGGTTCGCCCGATGCCTATGAGCGCCGGCATGTCCCGGGCGCGCTCCACCTGCCACACCGCGACATATCGCGAGAGCGCATGGCGGAGTGGCCGGAAGATAAGCTGTTCGTCACCTATTGCGCTGGCCCGCATTGCAACGGAGCAGATCAGGCTGCGCTGAAGCTTGCGCGTCTCGGGCGGCCGGTGAAGATCATGATCGGTGGCATCACCGGATGGGCCGATGAGGAGTTGCCTTTTGCGTCGGGCTCCGAGCCGGGCGTCTTTCGGAAGCAGGCGGCGTAATCATCAATCTGGAGCCGGTCTTGTCATGTTTCGTGGCGTTCGAGGCGTGGCGCTCCGGTTCGTTAAATCCAAAACAATAGTATTGACTAATCAATTAGTGTTGGCTATTTGATTAGTCATGATTGAAGCCACCGATATCACCACTGTCCTGCGGACTCTTGCCGACCCGACACGGCGCGCCGTTTTCGAGCGCGTCGTTGGTTCCGACGAAATTACCGTGGTCGAACTGACGCGCGGCAGTGGTGTCACGCAAGGTGCCATCTCCCAGCATCTCAAATCGCTGAAGAAAGCGGGTCTGGTCGTAGAGCGGCCGGAGGGCCGCAATGTCTACTATCGTGCCCGGCCGGAAGGTCTGGAGCCACTGGCAGACTGGATGGGTGACTACGGCGCTTTCTGGCGTGACCGCTTTGCCAATCTTAGAAACCTGCTCAAGGAGATCGATCAATGAACGACGCTGCATTAAAGGCTGATACGCAGGATATCGTGGTTGACGAGGTGTTCCCGCATGCGCCCGAGACGATCTGGAAGGCGTTGACATCGGGTGACCTGATCGCACGCTGGCTGATGAAGCCGACCGGATTTGAGGCAGTTGAGGGCACGCGTTTCACCTACCAGACGACACCGGCGGGTGAATGGGACGGAGTCATCCGCTGTCAGGTACTGCAGGTAATCCCAAATCAGCGTTTGGCCTACGCCTGGAAAGGCGGCCACGCGGGAAATGCCGGCTATGGTTCGCCGCTCGATACGGTCGTTACCTGGGTGCTGACTACGGCTGAAAGCGGCACGCGCGTCCGGCTTGTTCATTCCGGCTTTGTGCTGCCGAAGAACGATGTTGCTTACCAGAACATGAGCAATGGTTGGAAAAAGGTTGTTCGAAACCTGGACGCCGTTGCGGCCGAGCAGGATGGGGCAACGTCCCTGCATTGACGACACCGCAGGTCGAGCCTGCCCGCTGAGATCAATCACTGCTGCCGATCAAGGTATCCCGGTCTGTCCGCGTGCGGCAGGACGAACCCGTGCGCGGAAAAATCTGTTTTCGATTACATCTTGAGGAGAAGTGAGATGAGCAAGGCTTTTATTGGTGGATGTGCCTGCGGTGCGATCCGCTATGAAATTTCCGCTGAACCGATTTTCATGAACGAGTGCCAATGCCGGGACTGTCAGCAGAGAAGCGGGACCGGACATGGTTCTTACCTGACATTCGCCGGCCGTGAGGATGTGAAGCTGAAAGGAGAGGCGACGCAGTGGGAGGTCGCTGGCGATAGCGGCGGGATCAAGAGACATGCCTTTTGCCCGACCTGCGGATCACCGGTCTATCTGACGTTTGCGGCAATGCCGGACTTTTTCACGGTGCATGCGGCGAGCCTTGACGATCCGGGCCGGTTCAAGCCGCAAGCGGTGACTTACCATGCGCGCGGTTATGGCTGGGATCACCTTGATCCGGACCTGCCGAAATTCGACAAGATGCCGCAAACATAACGATAAGGCGTCTGCTTTGCCCATGAAGCGCCAATGCCCGCTTCCCTCACGGCGCAACCATCGCTAGAGTTCCCGTTGGCGTCACTGAGCTGACGGGGATGGGATACGCATGAAGATTATGTTTGCGGAGTTCGCTGCGGCGGCCTTCGTTCTGTTTGCCCGCGCGATCACTGCGGTTCGCGCCATCTGGCCAGAGCATGGATTGCCATCGCGCCCTTGCGTCTATTTTGCCAATCATTCCAGCCATGGCGATTTCGTGCTGGTCTGGGCGGTGCTGCCGCCCCGGCTGCGGAAGCTGGCCCGGCCGGTGGCTGGTGCCGAATATTGGCTGAAATCGAAGATCAGCACCTTCATCGGTCGTGATGTCTTCAACGCGGTGCTGATCGAGCGTGAACGGGAAAAGCGGACGCAGGACCCGATCGAACTGATGACCACGGCGATTGACGATGGCTCGTCGCTGATCCTTTTCCCGGAGGGAACGCGCAACCAGACGGAAGCGCGGCTCCTGCCTTTCAAGAGCGGCCTCTTTCATCTGGTCTCGGCGCGCCCGGACGTCGAGCTGGTGCCGGTCTGGATCAACAATCTGAACCGCGTCATGCCAAAAGGCGAGATCGTGCCGATACCGTTGATCTGCACCGTCACTTTTGGCGACGCCCTGCGGGTCGCACCCAACGAGAGCAAGGACGCCTTCCTTGAGCGAACGCAGGCGGCGCTGCTGGCCTTGGCTCCAAAACCATTGGGAAGCGGCGAATGAATACGGCAAGCGCAGACCTTCTGACCCTGGTTTTTGGCATTTTCGGCGTACTGATCTTTGCGTCCGTGATCGGCTATGTGCTGCAGCGGCGCTTTTCCGCCGATGGGCCGAATGCTGCGGTGGAAAACCTCAATGCCCGCATCAAGGCCTGGTGGGTCATGGTCATCCTGATCGGCATTGCGTTCATCGCCGGCCGGGTTGGTGTCCTCATTCTCTTCGCCTTCTGCTCCTTTGCTGCCCTGCGGGAATTCGTCACCCTGATCAATACCCGGCGCGCGGATCACTGGGCGCTGGCCTCGGCCTTCTTCATCGTTCTGCCGATCCAGTATTATCTGCTCTGGACAAAGGAATACGGCATCTTCGCCATCTTCATTCCGGTCTATGCCTTCCTTTTGATGCCAATCATTTCGGTTCTGAGGGGTGATACCGAGCGTTTCCTCTTGCGAATAGCCGAACTGCAATGGGCGCTGATGATCTGCGTTTTCTGCGCGTCGCATGTGCCGGCACTGCTCACCCTCAATATTCCCGGCTATGAGGGACGCAATGTGCTCTTGATCGCCTTCCTGGTGATCGTCGTGCAGCTCAGCGATGTCCTTCAATATGTCTGGGGCAAGCTGTTCGGGCGCACCAAGATCGCGCCGAACCTGTCGCCGTCGAAGACGGTTGAAGGCTTTGTCGGTGGGGTGATCAGCGCCACCCTGATCGGTGCATCGCTGTCATGGATCACCCCATTCACACCGTTCCAGGCGGGCGTTCTGGCCTTTATTATCACGCTCATGGGCTTCTTCGGCGGGCTGGTCATGTCGGCGATCAAGCGCGATCGTGGCGTCAAGGACTGGGGCAATCTGATTGAGGGACATGGCGGGTTGATCGACAGGCTGGATTCGGTTGTCTTTTCGGCACCGATCTTCTTCCATATCGTGCGCTATTGGTGGTCGCTCTCGTGACGGATACGCTCCGGCGATGGGCCGGTAGCGGCATCGTGCATGTTCTGTTTGCCTTTCTGGCGATGGGTGGTTGGGCCGTTTTTGCCAATCGGGGTCATGCCATGCCACAGCCGCTTTATTCGGGACTTCTGCAGGGGGTACTGTCGGCTTGCCTGACGCTGTTTTTGAAATCCCTGATCGATGTCCTATCCAAGCGCTTTACCGGCGTCGCGCGATTTTGGGCGCCGCCACTGATTGCTTGCCTTGGGTCGGCAAGCCTGCTTACGGCGCTGCATGCGCTGATCGGAACACCTGAAATAGCCAGAACCGTCGCGGTGCCGCTCATGGTGTCCACCAGCTATGTGTCGATCTACAATTATTCGATTTCCAGAAAGAGGGATGCTGGACCATGACCGAAACAGGCGACCGGCGGCCCCTGGCAAGCCGTAACACCCGATGGGCTGGTGCTATCGCGCGGTGGCTGGCGGCGCGGGCAATTACGCCCAACCAGATCTCCCAGGCCAGCATGGTCGCGGCGGGGCTCGCCGGCGGTGCGTTCCTGCTGGCAGGACAGAGTACGGGCGGGCTGCGGATTGCCTGCCTGCTGCTGGCGATCCTGTTTTGCCAAGGGCGGCTGCTGTGCAATCTTTTCGACGGCATGGTCGCGGTGGAAGGTGGCAAGGGTGCGCCGGACGGTCCTTTCTGGAACGAGTTTCCGGACCGGGTGGCGGATCTGCTGATTTTTGCCGGTGTTGGGTATGGTATCGGCATGCCGGGTCTCGGCTGGGCGGTGGGGGCTTTTGCCGTGCTCACCGCCTATGTCCGCGAACTTGGCCGCGCCACCGGACAGCCGAGCGACTTTTCAGGCCCGATGGCCAAGCAGCACCGCATGGCGGCGATCACGGCGGCTGCGGCCATCTCTATTCTGGAGCCGCTGTGGGACGGCCACAATCAGGTGTTGACTGCGGCGCTGTGGGTCGTTGCCATCGGAGCAGCACTGACGGCAATCCGCCGCGGCCGGACATTGGTGCTTCGCCTGAAAGAAACCGTCAGGCCATAGCTTCAGCTTACACACCGGAAAAACAAGAAACCCGGCTCGATGGCCGGGTTCGAAATATCAGGTCGCCTGTTGGCTTAGATCAGTTCGTGCCGAAGGCGGTCTGCAGCAGGTTGAGCTGGGCTTTGACGCCGTTCTGGTTGTCCGGAAGGAAGTTCTGGGCTTCCTGCGGACGGTAGATTTCACGGTCGAGCAGGGCGACACGGTTCTGAAGGCGCAGCGACCGGTCGATCAGGTCGCGAAAACCTTCCGGCAGATCGTTCCAGCCCGGTGCGGTGCGGTCGACATTGAAGCTGTCGAGGCGAACCTTGTTTTTTTCCGACAGGACCTGCTCGCGGTTCATCTCGCCATTGTTGACGGCGCGCTGCAGCAAAAGCCAGGATGCCATCTGCATCAGACGGGTGGTGAGACGCATCGATTCCGCTGCGTAAAGTACGGATGCCATGCGTGGCAGGACCTTTGATGCGGTACGGCCGGGGCCGTCGAGATAGCTTGCCGTTTCTTCAACCAGGCCCATGCCTTCAGCGTATAGCACCTTGAACTGCGCCGAAGACGCAGCGTGCCCCGCGAAGCTCACAGTATTCAATCCCCGTTCGGACATGGTTTGATTCCCTGGTTAAACGCATCGACTTGGTCAGGTAACGGGTGAGTTAACAAAAAGTTTCTTGCTGCCCGTTTGATAGCTTGAACATGATCCCATAGCGCATTCCGCGCAAGCCTATTCTTAAGAAAGGGTTAATCTCCACAATTCTCTGCAAACTGTGGAAAAAAAGACAAAAAAAGAGCCGCTTAAAGCGGCTCTCAAGGTAAAACAGGGAGAAAAATCAGACCATTCGCCAATGGTGAAATGTCTGAGTCCAGAGCGATCCGGATAGCTCAGTAATACCTTATAATGCTTAATGGAGTCTTTCGGAGGACAAGATCAGGGTGAATTTTGCCTTGTTTTCAATGCCCGACGATAGCGTCTCTACGAGATATGAAACTATTAACGAAAGAAGTTCTCGGCGGCAGATTTGCTTGCCGACTTTCTCGTTCGCTCGGCTTCCAGCCGCTCGATCTCCTGTTTCAGCAACTCAATGCGCAGAGAGAGTTCGTCGGCCGACAGCAACGCGAGATCCGAGCCGATCTCGTGGGCCAGCTGTTTCTTCGGACGGTCATCGTCAAACAGGCTCATTGCGGCTTCCTTTCCGGCTCTTCGCCATTCGGCTCCTCCTCGAACGGAGCGGCGCGTGGCGACAGTTGCAGGCTCTCGGGCGTGGTCAGCGTGCCCGGGTTGATCGTCGAGTAGGCATCGCGCTCGGCCGCTGGCACGGCGGCGCGCATGCGGCTGCGGAAGATCGCGTAGATAGTGATCAGCACATGGGCACAGGCGGTGATCATGAACAGGCCGTAGGGGCCGGTGACGGTCATGATCGGGCCGCCGATGGTCGGGCCGATAATCGTGCCGATGCCATAGAGCAGCAGCAGTCCGCCAGAAATCTTGACGAAATCCTCGGGCGTTGCAAAGTCGTTGGCATGTGAAACGGCTATCGGATAGAGCGCGTTGGCTGTCGCGCCATAAATGCCGACCAGTGTGATCAGCATGATCACATGGGTTGGTTCGATCAGGAAGATCAAGGTGCCGGCCACAGCCGCGACGGCCGCGAGCGCTGCCAGAACATAGCGGCGGTCGATCATGTCGGAGAGACGGCCGGCGGGAAACTGCATCACCGCACCGGCAAAGATCGTCGTACTCATCATCAGCGCCACGTTGCTGTCTGTCAGTCCCACCTGGCGGCCGAAGACGGCGCCGAGCGTGCCGTAGGCACCGTTGGCAATGCCGACCAGCAGGATGCCGAGGAAGGAAATTGGTGAGTTGCGATAGAGACCGCGCAGGTCAAGGCTCACCTGTTTCAGCGGCTGCGGCGAGGCTGCGGTCGAGAGCAATGTCGGCAGCATGGCCAGGCAATAGACGATGCCGCAGATCATGAAGAACGTCGTTGCCCCGGTGTCGCCGAAAGGGATCATCAACTGACCACCAACGACACCCATCAGGGTGATGGCGATGTAGAGCGAGAAGATTGCGCCACGGCTTTCATTGGTGGCACGCTCGTTCAACCAGCTTTCGATGATCATCGATGTGCCGGCGGTGGAAAAGCCGGTAAAGGCGCGCAGCACCACCCACCAGATCGGATCGACCAGCAGACCTGTCAAAAGCGCAATGATGGCCAGAAGTGCTGCAAAGCCGCTGAAGGCGCGCACGTGGCCAGCGCGCTTGACGATGGTCGGGGCAAGCAGGCAGCCGAGCACAAAACCGCTGGCCCAGGATGTGCCGAGCAGGCCGAGCAATGTGGTCGAATAGCCTTCCGTCGTGCCGCGTACCGGCAGCAACAGGCTGTGCAGGCCGTTTCCAAGAAAGAGAAACAGCGTTCCGAGCAGGAGTGCGGCGACGGGAAGAAGGTTTTTTCGCATATGAAATCCGCTGGTTCCGGGCTGCACCGAAAGGTAGGGCCATGCTGCCACAATTGCCAGCCGGAATTTTTTATTGAGTGAGTAAGCAAAAGACGCTCTAACCCTGATCGCGCGCAAAAGTGACGCGCGTGTGACGGGCTGGAAGCGTCGCTAAGCTCTTTTCAACAAATGAGAAAACAATGTCGAAAGCGTTAATGGTTCTCCTGCTTTTGGCGATGCTGATCCAGGTTTTGAAACCGCTCAACCTGCCAGGGCTGCGTCGCCGCAGTGATTTCTGGAAGATCGCCGTGTTTGCGATCGCAGTGATGATGCTGACGGTGCTGATCCGGCCCTAAAGGCTGATCGAGCCCTGCATGACGGCAACGCAGCGTCCGGAGATCCGCACAACCCGTACCATGCCACCCGATTTTCGGACATTCAACTCGATCAGGCTCCGGCGCCCCATTTCGACACCTTGCTCGATGACGATATCGAGGCTGAGTTCGGCATCCGGCCGCAGCGAGGCGAGAAGTGCTGCAAGCGCGCCGGATGCGCTTCCGGTCGCCGGGTCTTCGATGACATCGTCGAGCGGGGCAAACATACGGGCGCGCAGATGTCCGGGTTTTCCCGGCGGCTGGGTGTAAAGAAACAGCGAGAACTGATCGTCTTCCGGTGAATACCGCCGGCCGGCAGCGGTGAAGGCGGCCAGGTTGGGGCACGCACCGGCGAGCGTCTCGAGATCAGCCAGTTCAGCAATGGCGAATGGCAGGCCAACGGACGCGATGATCGGCGCGTGGGCGTCTGTGCGGATGGAACTGGCGGGGATCGAGGCGCAGCTGGCAATGGTGTCGGTGTCGACCTGCGGCCCGAGAGACAAGGCTTCCGGCGCCAGAATCCCGGCTCCATCGACGCGCGCCCGAGCGTCACGAATCAGCGTCGCCTCGACGAGGCCTGCCTTTTCCTCGAACCGGAGGATGTCGCCGGGCGGCTTGCCGAAAATCTCCGGCTGCGAGCCGAGAACAAAGGCTGTGCCGACATTCGGATGACCGGCGAAGGGGATCTCCATCGTTGGCGTAAAGATCCGGACGCGGGCGGTGTTGGCGGTGTCTTCCGGCGGGAGAACAAAGGTAATTTCGGAGTAACGGAACTCGGTGGCAATCGCCTGCATCTGTGCATCGGACAGGCCGCGTGCATCCGGGATCACCGCAAGCTGGTTGCCGGCAAATCGCTCCGTGGTGAAAACATCGACGGTGACATAGGCGACGCTGTTCATGATGGCTGATCCTCCGCCAGATTGATCCCTGTATCGGGGATAGCGCAGAGCGGCGGCGGCGCGAACACGGGTTTTTGTCACCATGACAATTGAACGCCGCTTCCGCGGCGGTTCGGTCTCGCGATCACGCAAAAGGCCCGGATGCTCGCGCAACCGGGCCTTTGTCTCTTCCTCCGTAACTTTGAAATTACGCGGCTTTTTCGAGTTCCTTCTTCCAGCCGCCCTTGGCGGCCAGGCTGCACATTTCGGCACGGTGGCTGAAGGCGCGCTGGCCGGCGGCGACGTTTTCAGGCTTGCCACCCCAGGCGTTGAGCGCCTCGGTCTGCAGGGCGCGGCCATAGGAGAAGGTCATGCCCCAAGGCAGTTCGTAGCCGGCCTTCATGGCGGAGAGGTGCGCGGTTGCTTCTTCGGTGGACTGGCCGCCAGAGAGGAAGGCAATGCCTGGAACCGCTGACGGCACGGTGCGCTTCAGAACCTTGATGGTACGCTCTGCCACTTCGGCGACTGAAGCCTTACGGGCTTTCTTGCCGTCGATGACCATGCTTGGCTTGAGGATCATGCCTTCGAGGCTGACGCGGGCGTCGTTCAGCTCTTCGAACACGATGCGCAATGTCAGTTCGGTGACTTCCTCCGAGCGTTCGATCGAATGGGTACCCGGTGCGCCGTCCATCAGCACTTCCGGCTCGACGATCGGCACGATACCTGCCTCCTGGCAAAGGGCGGCGTAGCGCGCGAGCGCCTGCGCGTTGGCCTTGATGGCGCCGAAGCTTGGCAGAACGTCTGAAACGGAGATCACGCCGCGCCATTTGGCGAAACGGGCGCCTGCGTCATAATAGGTCTTCAGGCGGGCGGCGAGGCCATCGAGGCCTTCGGTGATCGTCTCGCCCGGGAACTTTGCCATCGGCTTGGCACCGGTATCGACCTTGATGCCGGGAACGGCGCCAGCGGCGCGGATGACATCGACGAGCGGCGTGCCGTCGGCGGCTTTCTGGAGCAGGGTCTCCTCATAGAGGATGACGCCGGAGATGTAGGCTTTCATCGCCTCGTCGGCGCGAAACAGCATTTCGCGGTAATCACGGCGCGACGTATCCGTCGATGTCAGGTTGATCGTTTCGAAGCGCTTGCCGATCGTCGCAGTGGATTCGTCGGCTGCCAGCAGACCCTTGCCGGTGGCGACCATGGCTGCTGCGATGTCTTCCAGTCTTTCGCTCATATGCGTTCTCCTGTTTGTCGTGATGGATCGCCGATAACAGAAGAATACGGCAACGAAAATGGAAGTTAAATTGTTTAAAACGATTAAAATAAATTTAATCGTTTGAAATATTGGGATTATTTTTGCGTTGCATCAAAAATGCGGTGCGCTGCAACGAAAAGCCCCGGCGCGAGGCCGGGGCAAGGGGAGTACGCCGCAGTGCGTTTTGCGCGGTGGCGCTTACTTCTGCTGGTGCAGGATATCGACGCCCGGAAGCGGCTTGCCTTCCATCCATTCGAGGAATGCGCCACCGGCGGTCGAGACATAGGTGAGGTCGTCGGCAACGCCCGCGTGGTTCATTGCCGAGACCGTATCGCCGCCACCGGCAACGGACACGAGCGCGCCGCTCTTGGTACGGCTTGCGGCATGCTTGGCAACCGCGACGGTGGCCTTGTCGAACGGAGCGATCTCGAAGGCGCCGAGCGGACCGTTCCAGACCAGCGTTTCGGCTTTGCTCACCCACTCGTTGATGGCGGCGATCGACTTCGGTCCGACGTCGAGCACCATGGCATCGGCCGGGATGGCTTCGATATCGACAACTTCATTGTCGGCGCCAGCCTTGAACTCGCGGGCAACAACGCCGTCGACCGGCAGCACGATGGCGCAACCGGCTGTCGCAGCCTCGATCATGATCTGCTTTGCGGTGTCTGCGAGGTCATGTTCGCACAGCGACTTGCCGACATTGGTGCCGCGGGCGGCGATGAAGGTGTTGGCCATGCCGCCGCCGATGACGAGGGCATCGACCTTCTTTACCAGGTTCATCAACAGGTCGATCTTGGTGGAGACCTTGGCGCCGCCGACGATGGCAACGACCGGACGCTTGGGATTGCCAAGGCCCTTTTCCAGCGCCTCAAGCTCGGCCTGCATGGTGCGGCCGGCATAGGCTGGCAGCAGGCGGGCAAGACCTTCGGTCGAGGAATGGGCGCGGTGCGCGGCGGAGAAGGCGTCGTTAACATAGATATCGCCATTGGCGGCCAGCGCCTTGGTGAACTCGGCGTCGTTCTTTTCCTCGCCCTTGTGGAAGCGGGTGTTTTCGAGCAGCAACACATCGCCGTCGTTCATGCCGGCAATGGCAGTGGCTGCCTTCTCGCCGATGCAATCGGCAGCGAAATGGACGCGCTGGTCGAGGATATCTTCAACCGCAGGCGCGATCAGCGACAGCGACATGTCGGCGACCGGTTCGCCCTTCGGGCGGCCGAAATGGGCGAGCAGGATGACCTTGGCGCCCTTTTCCGAAAGTTCGCGGATCGTCGGCACGACGCGCTCGATGCGGGTCGCGTCCGTTACCTGGCCGTCTTTGACCGGAACGTTGAGATCGACGCGGACAAGCACGCGCTTGCCGGCAATGTCGGTGAGGTCGTCGAGGGTCTTGAAAGTCATGGGCGGTCTCCGGTCATAGTCTTATGAAAAGGGTGGGATAATCCATCACCAGCCCGTCCTCGTCCACCGGCAGGTCGGCGGTAAAAGAACGGTCCTCGGCCTCGTATCGATAGAGCCGGCCTTCCTCAAGGCAGGTGTAGTTCTGGCCGTCGGGAAAGGGCTCGAACGTATCGAAAGGCACAAAGAGCATGGTGAGTTTTGCAGTGCCGTCTTGCGGCGTCAGGCCGAGACGGCGGATCGGCAGGGTATTGGTAAAGGGCGTTCCGGCAAGGTCGATATCGATGCAACCGTCGAATGCGGAAAGGTGCGTGCCATCGGCGTCGCGCCAATGTCCCTTGCCGTCGGAGGCGAGAGCAAGCTGTCGGCCATCTGTCGTGTCGATGCTGAAGGACATCACGGTCCAGGTCTCATCGCAGTCGATGATGTAGCGAACGCCGTAAGGGCGGCCGCCGCGTTCGCCGATCAGGACACTGCTGGCGCGGATCGATGCGCCATTGACCGGTCCGATCGTCAGATGTTCGAGCCCTTCCCCTTCGAGCGGACGCCAGCGTGCCGTCTTGAGGGAAGGGCGCCGAAACATGACTTTAGATCAGCTTTGCCATCGCAACGGCGGTGTCGGCCATGCGGTTGGAGAAGCCCCATTCATTGTCGTACCAGGACAGGACACGCACGAACTTGCCTTCGAGAACCTTGGTCTGGTCGTTGGCGAAGATCGACGAATGGCTGTCATGGTTGAAGTCGCGCGAAACCAGCGGCTCGTCGGTATAGCCGAGGATACCCTTCAGCGCGCCGTCGGAGGCTGCCTTGATCGCAGCGTTGATTTCCGCAACCGTCGTGTCGCGCTTGGCAACGAACTTGAAGTCGACGACCGATACGTTCGGGGTCGGAACGCGGATCGAGGTGCCGTCGAGCTTGCCCTTGAGGTGCGGCAGCACGAGGCCGACGGCCTTGGCGGCACCGGTCGAGGTCGGGATCATCGACAGCGCCGCAGCGCGGGCGCGATAGAGATCCTTGTGCATCGTGTCGAGCGTCGGCTGGTCGCCGGTATAGGCGTGGATCGTCGTCATGAAGCCATGGTCGATGCCGACGGCGTCGTCCAGTGTCTTGACGACCGGAACCAGGCAGTTGGTCGTGCAGGATGCGTTGGAAATGACCAGGTGTTCCTTGGTCAGTTCGTTGTGGTTGACGCCGAAGACAACAGTCAGGTCAGCACCGTCGGCCGGAGCCGAAACGATGACGCGCTTGGCGCCTGCCTGCAGGTGCAGTGCGGCCTTGTCGCGCGTGGTGAAGATGCCGGTGCATTCCAGAGCGATGTCGACGCCCATTGCGGCATGCGGCAGGGTTGCCGGATCCTTGATCGCCGTAACCTTGATCGGCTTGCCACCAGCAACGGAGATGGTGTCGCCTTCGACCTTGACCTCAGCCGGGAACCGGCCGTGGACGGAATCGTAGCGCAGCAGATGTGCATTGGTCTCGACAGGGCCGAGATCGTTGATGGCAACGACTTCAATATCGGTGCGGCCGGATTCGACGATGGCGCGAAGGACGTTGCGGCCGATGCGGCCGAAGCCGTTGATGGCAACTTTTACAGTCATTTCAGGTCTCTCCCTGTCTAAGGTCTCGATGTGGAAAACGGAGCGCGTTGGGACGCGCTCCGTAGAGGAAAATCAGGCAAGCTTCTTTTCGGCAGCCGCGACGATCGCGTCGGAGGTGATGCCGAAATGCTTGAACAGATCCTTGGCCGGGCCGGAAGCGCCGAACGAGTGCATGCCGACGAAATCGCCATCGTTGCCGATGAAGTAATCCCAGCCCTGACGGACTGCGGCTTCGGCGGCGATCTTGACCGGCGCATTGCCGATAACGGCCTTGCGGTAATCGGCCGGCTGTTCCTGGAACAGTTCGAAGCAGGGAACCGAAACCACGCGGGTTGCAATGCCCTTGCCGTTCAGTTCGCCAGCAGCCTTGACGGCCAGTTCGACTTCCGAACCGGATGCGAAGATCGAGACCTTGGCATTGTCGGCGGCGATCAGTTCATAGGCACCCTTGGCAGAAAGGTTTTCGGCCGAGTAGGTCAGGCGCGACGGCGCAAGGTTCTGGCGGGTCAGCGCCAGGCCCGACGGACGATGCTGTTCTTTCAGTGCCTGCTGCCAGCATTCGGCGGTTTCCACCGCGTCTGCCGGGCGGAACATCAGGAGGTTCGGGATCGCACGCAGCGCTGCCATGTGCTCGACCGGCTCATGGGTCGGGCCATCTTCGCCGACGCCGATGGAGTCATGCGTCAGGACGTGGATAACGCGGATGCCCATCAGGGCGGCGAGACGGATCGACGGACGGCAGTAGTCCGAGAAGATCATGAAGCCGCCGGAGTAGGGGATCAGACCGCCGTGCAGTGTGATGCCGTTCATGGCAGCTGCCATGCCGTGTTCGCGGATGCCCCAGTGCATGTAGCGTCCGGAGAAGTCGGTCGGGGTGATCGACGTCATCTGGCTGGTCTTGGTGTTGTTGGACGGCGTCAGGTCGGCCGAACCGCCGAGCATTTCCGGCACGAGGCCATTGATGACTTCAAGCGCATCTTCAGATGCCTTGCGGGTGGCGATTGCTGGCGGAGCGTCGGCCAGCTTCTTCTTGTAGGTGTCGATGGCTGCGTCGAGATTGCCCGGAAGCACGCCGGCAAAACGGCGGGTGAACTCGGACTTCTTGCCAGCTTCGGTCGAGGCCAGACGGCCTTCCCATTCCGCACGCAGACCGGCAGAGCGGCCGCCAGCTGTACGCCATGCGTCGAGAACGTCGGCCGGGATTTCGAAGGCCGGGGCTTCCCAGTTCAGCGCCTTGCGGGTGGCTGCAATTTCCTCGGCGCCGAGCGGCGAGCCGTGAACCTTGTGGGTTCCCTGCTTGTTCGGAGCGCCGAAGCCGATGGTCGTCTTGCAGGCGATGAAGGTCGGGCGGTCCGACTTCTGTGCTGCTTCGATGGCAGCTGCGATCTGGTCGGGATCATGACCGTCAACGCGGATCGTGTTCCAGTGAACGGCCTGGAAACGGGCGATCTGGTCGGTCGAGTCCGACAGCGAAACGGCGCCGTCGATGGTGATGTTGTTGTCGTCCCAGAACAGCACCAGCTTGTTGAGCTTCAGGTGGCCGGCAAGCGCGATGGCTTCGTGGCTGATGCCTTCCATCAGGCAGCCGTCGCCGCAGAGCACATAGGTGTGATGGCTCTGCAGGTCGCTGCCGAACTCTTCTTCGAGCTTGCGTTCGGCGATTGCCATGCCGACGGCATTGGCAATGCCCTGGCCGAGCGGGCCGGTGGTGGTCTCAATGCCCGAGGCATGGCCGTATTCCGGATGGCCGGCGGTCTTGGAACCGAGCTGGCGGAACTGCTTGATGTCCTCGATGGTCATGTCCTCGTAGCCCGTCAGATAGAGCAGCGAGTAGAGCAGCATCGAGCCATGGCCGGCCGACAGGACAAAACGATCGCGGTCTGCCCAGAGCGGCGCCTTCGGATCGAATTTCAGGAAACGGGAGAATAGCACCGTTGCCACATCGGCAGCACCCATGGGCAGGCCGGGATGGCCGGAATTGGCCTTTTCGACGGCATCCATGGAGAGGAATCGGATTGCATTTGCCATCCGGTCGTGTTTTTCGCGAGAGATCATTGTCTGTTCCGCTTGAGTTCGGTGGACAGGGGACGGTCTCTATCCTCCAAAGACCGTATGAGAAGCGGGTGACACATAGCACTTGCTTCTGCGGAGTCAACAAATACGGGCTTTCTGACTGGGCTGGAAGGCGCTTTTTGGACGGGTTTTATGCTCTGTTCGTGCAAACGGGCATGAGGCATGCTAATCGATTTAAAGATCGTGATCCACAGGTTCCGCAGTCTGTGCGGGCCGTCGGCGTTGTGAACACTTGCCGAATGGGTTTATTAGTGTGATTGGCTTGAAATACAGGCTCCGGGCGGCGATTCGACGCGGCCTGGCGCGTATCAGGAAAGCGTGATGGCGGCAGGAAAGACAGTCAAGGCGGCGATCGATGAGTTGCGTGGTGCATTGAGCAGCCTCGAGAATGCCATTGATGGGCGGTTCGACCGGGAGCGGGACCGCGGCGAGATCGAAGGCGAAGTGCGTCGCGTCAATACCGACCGGTCACGGCTTGCCCAGGAACTCGACCAGTCGCAATTCCGTGCCAACCGTCTCGAGGAAGTCAACCGCGAAGTCTCGCGCCGTCTGGTGACGGCCATGGAAACGATAAGGGCAGTGCTGGACCGCTAAGGCGCGGTCAGCCTGCGGGTCAGGTGACATATGGCACAAGTAACGGTGATGATCGACGGCAAGGCCTATCGCATGGCATGCGAGGAGGGCCAGGAAGATCATCTGACCGAACTGGCCACGCGCTTCGACCAGTATGTCAGCCACCTGAAGAGCCAGTTCGGCGAGATCGGCGACCTTCGCCTGACGGTGATGGCCGGTATCATGGTGATGGACGAGCTCAGCGAAGTGAACCGCAAGCTGAAAAATGTTCAGGCGGAGACCGACGCACTGAAACAGGGCCGCGTTGCGACCTTGTCGGACCAGCAGAAGAATGAGGATGCTCTGGCTTCGGCTCTCTCCGAGGTCACATCGCAGATTCACGAGATTGCCGCCAAGCTCAGTGGCAAGGCTGCGCCTGCTTCTCACTGAATTTTGACAAGTTGGGCGAGTGCCACTGGCGCAAGCCATCGATGCACTCTATATTCGTGTTGCGGTCTGCGCTTCCCGACAGGACACCACAATCCCTGGGGCCATACTCGATCCAAAGGGAGCTGTCCCTGACCTGGCCCGTGGGCTAGGTCACATGGCGCCCACCTACGTTTGTAGGCACCCAGGATCGTAAAAAGTCCATCGGTTGTGTGGATCGCACTTTTCTCCCTAGAATCCCCCAGCTTGCACCGTCGGCCGAAAGGCCTCGCGGATGGCGTTGGACATGGTTTCGACGATGCGTTTGTTGCCGCGTGGCCGGGTCTTCATCACGACATTGGAAAAATCGATGACGTCGTAGCCCTCGGCAGCTGTCAGCTCGCGGCATCCCGCGGGGATGCTTGAGCGGGTGAGGGGGGCGATCGCCAGACCTGACGTGACCGCGGCGATCAGGCCGCTGCTGGTGCGGCTGATATAAGCGACGCGGCTTTCCTTGTTGCGTTTTGTCAGGCTCCTCAGCGCCAGTTCATCGCACCAGCCGTTTTTCAGGTAGGTATAGGTGGCGATCGGCAGCGGATAGCGCGTGTGGGCGCAGTGCTGGTCGGAGGTCACCCAGACCGTCGGATCGACCATCAGCACTTCGTTGCGCGTCGGGCCGCCGGGCTCGAAGACAACGGCAATATCGATTTCGCCGGCGTCGAGCGCTGCGAGGTTGGACATCGAGACGCCCTGCTGCACGGTCACTTCGACGCCGGGATGGACGGCGGCGAAGGCGCCCAGCGCCTTTGGCAGGGTCGAGTTGATATATTCCTCTGAAATACCGATCCTGACCGAGCCATCCAGCGCCGGCAGCCGGATCGAGGCGGCCGTGTCGTCCAAAAGCGTGACGATACGACGGGCATTATCCAGCAGCCGGATGCCGTGGCCGGTCATGTTGACGCCCCGCGATCCGCGCTCGAACAGGGTCTCGCCCAGAATATCCTCGAGCTTCTTGATCTGCATGCTGACGGCCGATTGCGTCCGGCCGACCGTCTCTCCCGCCTTGGTGAAGTTGCCGCTTTCGGCCACGGCCACGAAGGTACGCAGAAGATCGCTTTCAACAGGAGGAAACATCGCGCCAGCCATCATGTTTTCTGATGGTAGGCATGTTCGCAATTCGTTGGATTGATGTCAATGGACGTCCGATACTCCACGCGAACACGTTGGAGTGTCCGGATATGAAGCACGATCACAGAACAAGGCGGTGGCAAGCCAGGCTGAGCAGCCGGGTTTGCCAGGCGCTTGCGCAATGGCGGCAGAAGCGACTGGCGCGGCGGGCTTTCGCAGAGATATCGCAGCGTAAAAGCGCGCATCTGCTTGAGGATATCGGATTGGACAGAATGGATACCGGCCGCGATCAAGGACACGGTGCCGTGAGGCACCGTTTCTGGATGTTATGAAATCAAATCCATCCGCGCAGCGCGGAAAACCGCTTCTGCCACGTTACCCGCCTGCAATTTCTCCATCGCCGAGGCAAAGGCCTGCTCTATTCTCTCATGGCAGATATCGGTTTCGCGGGTGATATCTTCCCTTGTTCTCCCGCGCGCCGCCAGTGACAGGCAGCGCAATTCCAATGGGTCGAGTTCCTGCAGCATCTTGTCCTTCATGGACATATCCGGCTCCATCATAAAGCAGAACAATTCCCCGCGTCGCCGGAAGCGGGCACTGAATTGTTTCCTGATTTGAATCGAGGCTCTCTCTTGCACGGCGTTAACGACGTGCGAAAGCAGAACTGATCTGCATGATGAACAGACTTCTAAAATCGTATCAGATTGGGAAAAGTGTGTGATTCCGTCGCAAAAAGTGACGGATAGGGGCGGATGCGCGGTTTTCCTACTGGCGCGTTCTGCGTTAGAAATGAACAGCTTGTTGGCTGGGAGAGCGAGGCATGACACCGAGGGAACTGAAGGCTGCGTTGCGTTTGGAGCGCTTGGCGTTGCGCGATGCGATGACGCCTGAGGCGCGCATCGAAGCCAGTCTTTCGATGCTTGATCAAGCCGGCGACACCATCGAATTTGACCCTGGTCTGGTGATTTCCGGCTTCTGGCCGATCCGCTCGGAGGTCGATATCCGGCCGTTGATGGCGCGGCTGCGCGAGCGTGGTGCCCGGCTTTGCCTGCCGGCTATCATCGACAAGCAGACGATCGTTTTTCGCGAACTGGTGCCGGGCGCGCCTATCATCGAAACGGGTTTCGGCACCACCGGACCGGCGGAAGATGCGCCGGTTCTCGACCCGGATATCATGCTGGTGCCTTTATCCGCCTTCGACAGGGCAGGCCACAGGATTGGCTACGGTGCCGGATATTATGACCGCGCCATCGAACGTTTGCGCCTGAAAGGCCACAAACCAAGGCTGATCGGGATTGCATTTGACTGCCAGGAAGTGGCATCAGTGCCGGCGGAGCCGCATGATGTGGCGCTGGATGCCTTGCTGACCGAAAGCGGCCTCCGGATTTTCGGGCTAGGAATAAGCAAATATGAGACTTCTGTTTCTGGGTGACATGGTTGGCAAGACTGGCCGGACGGCGGTCTGGGAAAAACTCCCCGGCCTGATCAGCGACCTGAAACTCGATTTCGTCATCGTCAATGGCGAGAACGCCGCCGGCGGTTTCGGAATTACCGAAGATATCTTCCTCGAAACCATCAATGCCGGTGCCGATGTCGTGACCACCGGCAACCATGTCTGGGACCAGAAGGAAGCGGTTTCCTTCTGCCAGCGGCACGACCAGTTCCTGCGGCCAGCCAACTATCCGGCCGGCACCCCCGGGCGCGGCTCGAACCTCTTTTTCGCCCGCAACGGCGCCCGTGTTCTCGTGGCCAATGTCATGGGCCGCGTCTTCATGCATCCGGAACTCGACGACCCCTTCAAGGCGGCGGAAAGCATTCTTGCTGCCTGCCCGCTGAAGGAGCAGGCCGACGCGATCATCTTCGATTTCCATGCGGAGGCGACCAGCGAGAAGCAATGCTTTGGCCATTTCGTCGACGGACGCGCCAGTTTCGTTGTTGGCACGCACACCCATGTGCCGACCGCAGACGCACAGATTCTCAATGGCGGCACGGCCTATATGTCGGATGCCGGCATGTGTGGCGATTACGACTCGTCGCTCGGCATGGAAAAGGAAGAGCCGCTCAACCGCTTCATCTCCAAGATGCCGAAGGGCCGTTTCGAGGCCGCCTCCGGCCCGGCGACCCTCTGCGGCGTCGGTGTGGAGATTTCCGACCGTACAGGACTGGCCGAGAATATCGCGCCGCTCAGGATTGGGCCGCGGCTTGCCGAAACGATCCCGGCGTTCTGGGTCTGAGCTTTCCCTTTCATAATTTCACACGATTAAAAGTGATACAAAAATTATGAAAATCGTCTATGATGAGATCAAGCGGAAGCTCAATTTAGAGAAGCATGGGTTTGATTTCGCGGATTTGACGCTGGACTTCTTTGCAAGCGCCACGATCGTTCCGGTTAAGAAGGACCGATTGATGGCGATCGGTGTCGTGCGGCCCGGCGTGGTCTCCGTGGTTTTTGTCACGCTCGGCACCGAAGGTATTTCGATTATCTCGCACCGCCTGGCAAGCAGAAAGGAAAGGTTGGCTCATGAACGTTCACAAGCCGCAAATCCCGCAGCTGACGGATGAGCAAGAGGCAGAAATCCAAAGAAAGATAGCCAGCGATCCGGACGGCCCGGAAGCGACCGATGAGGAACTGTCGCTAGCGCGTCCCTTTGCAGAGGTTTTTCCTGAACTGATGGAAAGCATCCGTCGTTCTCGTGGGCGCCCGATCGTTGAAGTGCGTAAACAGCAGGTTTCACTGCGCCTTGATCCCGATGTCATCGCGAAGTTCAAGGCGACTGGCAAGGGCTGGCAGGCTCGAGTCAATGAGATCCTGAAGCAAGCAAAACCCTGAGCTGATCATTATTCTAATGACGTAATTGTGAGCGGCAGCCCAGCAATCCGGGCTGGACCTCGCGCTTTGCCTGTCTATCCTCTGCGCTCATGCCAACCTTGGTGCTATGAGGTGCATGATGCCGCGATTGATCCTGCTTGCATTTGCCGCCATCGTTCTTCTGCATACCATGTGGCCGATGCCGGCCCACGCGCAGAGCGCGCGCCCACCGGTCAGCCAATGCCAGGCGATCGCCCGGTCTCTCCCTGACGTTACCTTCGCGAGTTTCAAGCCGTCGACCGCCCTTAACGTTCAGGCTTCGGCGGGAGACGCCCTTGAGATCACCTATGTCGGTCATTCGACGTTTCTGATCGAAACGCCGGGCGGTGTGTCGATCGCCACGGACTATAGCGGCTGGTACGCACCACCGAAGCTGCCGGACGTGGTCACCATGAACAAGGCGCATTCCAGCCATTATACGCTGACGCCGGATCCGGCGATCAAGCATGTGTTGCATGGGTGGGGCGACAATGGTCAGCCGGCGGATCACGATGTCGTGGTCGGCGATGCCTATATCCGCAACGTCACGACGGATATCCGCGCAGGCGGGGCAATGATGGAGCCGGACGGCAATTCGATCTTCATCTTCGAGGTCGCGGGCCTCTGCATCGGTCATCTCGGTCATCTGCATCACGAGCTTGACGATACGGATTACGCAGAGATCGGGCGGCTGGATGTTTTGATGGTGCCGGTCGATGGCGGCCTGACGATGGGAGCGGAAAGCATGAGCCGGGTGGTGACGCGGCTCCGCTCGTCGCTGATCCTGCCGATGCACCGGCGCGGCCCTCCGGTCACGAGTTTCCTGCAGATGTTCGGTGATGGTTTCGACAAGAGCTTTGCGCCGCAGGCAAGCGTCACGGTGTCGATGCGTTCCTTGCCAAAGAAGCCGCTGATTTATATCCTGCAGGGTGTCTGACCTTGGGATTCATGGAATGAAATTTCTCGCAGCCTGCCTTCTTGCCGTTCTCTCCATGACACAACAGGTTCTGGCCGATGCCGCCCCGCCACCGCGCTCGCCGACGGCGGAAGGTGACAAGACGCCCGTCACTGTGCCGGAAACAAAAACATTCGGGCGTCAGGAAGAGTTCGTTTTGCCTTCCGGCAATATCGGCTGTATCTATACGCCGGAAGGCGGAACGCAGGTCTATCAGCCTGCGGATGGTGGCCCGGAACTGTCCTGTGACCGGGTCGAGCCTCGCTATGTGCGCGCCACACTGTCTCGCAAAGGGACTGCGACGATTGCCAATGATGTCGGTGATCCCAGCTGCTGCTCGGCAGGCCCGGTGCTTGACTATGGCCAGACCTGGGCTGCCGGCCCGTTCTCCTGCCTTTCGACCCGCACCGGCCTTTCCTGCGAGCGAAACGACGGCCATTCGTTCTTCCTCAGCCGCAAGCGCCTTGCCGCCAACTGAAAAAAAGCCGGCCCTTCTGGACGCAAAGCTCCAATGAAACTATAAGGCGCCCAATTCCAAACATGACGAGTATGAGAAGAGGGCGCCATGGCCGGCCATTCACAGTTTAAAAACATCATGCACCGCAAGGGCCGTCAGGATGCCGTGCGGTCGAAAATGTTCTCCAAGCTCGCACGCGAAATCACCGTCGCGGTCAAGGGTGGATTGCCTGATCCGACGATGAATGCGCGCCTGCGTCTGGCAATCCAGAACGCCAAGGCACAGTCGATGCCGAAGGACAATATCGAGCGCGCCATCAAGAAGGGCTCCGGCGCCGATGGTGAGAACTACGAAGAAGTCCGCTACGAAGGTTATGGTCCGGGCGGCGTTGCCGTTATCGTCGAGGCACTGACCGACAACCGCAACCGCACTGCCTCCAACGTCCGCTCGACCTTCACGAAGGCCGGCGGCGCGCTGGGTGAAACCGGTTCGGTGTCCTTCTCGTTCGATCGCGTCGGCGAAATCTCCTACAAGCTTTCGGCTGGCGATGCCGACAAGGTGATGGAAGCGGCAATCGAAGCCGGTGCCGAGGATGTGATGACCGACGAGGATGGGCACTTCATCATCTGCGGTTTCGAAGATATCGGCGACGTTTCCAAGGCGCTTGAAGCGACACTCGGCGAAGCCGACACGGTCAAGGCGATCTGGAAAGCCCAGAACACCGTGCCGGTCGATGAAGAACGCGCCCAGTCGCTGATGAAGCTGATCGATACACTCGAAGACGACGACGACGTTCAGAACGTCTACACCAATTTCGAAGTCTCCGACGAAGTCATGGCCAAGCTTTCGGCCTAAATTCCAGTTCACGTCACCGCCTGTCGGAATTGGCAAGCCAGTTCCGACAGTTGAGCATTAGGCTCCTGTCTTTTCGAGAGGATGTTGATCATGCAGACTGTGACGAAACTTGCGACACCCGTGCCCGCTGACGGCGATCCGGCAACACTGGATGGCTGGGTTGTCGTGGCCGGCACGCCGACAATGAAGACCTGGGCGCTTCATACGTCCTCGGACGGCTCGATGGTCTCCGGCTATTGGGAAGCGACGCCCGGCACCTATCACGCGACCTACACGGCTTACGAATTCGTGCACATGATCGCCGGCAAGATCATCATCACACCCGATGGCGGCACGCCGGTTACCGTCAGCGCAGGCGATGCCTTCGTCGTCGAGGCCGACTTCAAAGGTACGTGGGAAATCCTCGAAACGGTGCGCAAGCACTTCGATTTCAAAGTTTCGGCTTGATCCACGATTGAGGTAACGGATACCCCGGATTTCTCCGGGGTATTTTTTATGCTGCTTTCGCGAGCTGCTGTTGCGCATCCGCAAACAGCCGCACCGATTTCAGCCGGGCGTCCATGTCGTAGATCGGCATGGAAACGATCACCTCATCGGCATCGGTCTGGTCGATGAACTTGTCGAGCTTCGTCTTGATGGTCTCAGGCCCGCCGACGACCGCATAGGTCATGGCGTGATCGACGAAGATTTTCTCATTGTCGCTCCATAGGCTGTCCATCGAATCCACTGGGGCAGGAAATTGACCGCGGGCGTTTCGGCGCAGAGCGACGAAAGACTGTTGCATCGAGGTGAAGAGGTGGTTGGCTTCGTCATCGGTATCGGCCGCAACGCCCATGATGCCGACCATGGCATAGGGCTGGTCGAGATATTGCGATGGCTCGAAACGCTCGCGATAGATTTCGAGCGCCGACAGCAGCATGTCCGGCGCGAAATGCGAGGCAAACGCGAAGGGCAGGCCAAGCATGCCGGCGAGATGGGCGCTGAAATGGCTGGAGCCGAGCAACCAGATCGGCACATTGCTATCGGCGCCGGGCACGGCGATCAGGTCCTGACCGTCCTTGAGCGGGCCGAGCAGTGCCTGCAACTCGACGACATCATTGGGGAAATTGTTGGCACTGGCTTCCATGTTACGGCGAAGCGCCGATGCTGTGCGCATATCCGTCCCCGGTGCGCGGCCAAGGCCGAGATCGATACGGCCGGGATAGAGCGCTGCCAGCGTTCCGAACTGCTCCGCAATCACCAGCGGCGAATGGTTTGGCAGCATGATGCCGCCAGAACCGACGCGGATAGTCTTGGTGCCGGCCGCCACATGCGAAATGACGATCGAGGTCGCCGCACTGGCGATCCCCTTCATGCCGTGATGTTCGGCCAGCCAGAAGCGTTTGTAGCCGGATGCTTCGGCTTCCTGCGCCAGCCTCCGGGAGTTCTTCAGCGCCTGGGAGGCGTTCGAGCCCTGCGTGATCGGGGAAAGGTCGAGGATCGAAAAGGGCACCATGGGAAAAGCCTTCGATGAATGGAACTGATAGAAGCCAATGTAAGATCGAATTTGGTAAATCCAAGTCCGCCGATGGCATGTGATCAGCCTGTATCGCCAAATTGTAGTCGATGTTTTTGTTTTGTTCACATTCTGCTGGCAGCATCCGGGCATGAGTATTAAGCTTCCAACCATGCACAACACGATTCGTATCATCGGCATCGATCCTGGCCTTCGCCGCACTGGCTGGGGCGTTATCGATACGCTCGGAAATTCCCTGCGCTTCGTCGCCTCCGGTACCGTCACCTCCGATGGCGACATGGATCTGGCCTCCCGGCTTTGCCAGCTGCATGATGGCTTGGCCGATGTGATCCATACCCATAAACCTGACGAGGCGGCTGTCGAGCAGACCTTCGTCAACAAGGATGCCGTGGCGACGCTGAAGCTTGGACAGGCACGTGGTATCGCCATGCTGGTTCCGGCACGTGCAGGGCTGCCGGTGGCGGAATATGCGCCAAACGCGGTCAAGAAGTCGGTCATCGGTGTCGGTCACGGCGAGAAACGCCAGATCCACATGATGCTAAAGATTCTGATGCCGAAGGCGGAATTCAAAGGCGACGACGCTGCCGACGCGCTGGCGATCGCCATCTGCCACGCCCACAATCGCGGCGGCGCGCGGATGCGTATGGCGGCGCTGGCTGGTTGATATGTTCTTGACTTGTTCTATTGGTAAGGATATTTCTTACTTCAGAGGAGCAAGCCAATGCGTGTCACGTCAAAAGGCCAGGTAACCATCCCTCGGGATTTGCGGGAGCTGGCCGGTATAGCGCCCAACAGCGAGGTCATTTTCGCGATGGAAGGCGGCAAGCTCACGATCGTTCCGAAAGACGGCAAGCAAGAATTAGAAGATCGGCTCCGCCTGGAGCGGTTCCTCGAATCTTTGCAGCGGCTGGAGGGGACGGGCAATCAAGAGATCAATGCGGACAGGCTCATGGAAATGACGCGGGATCGCTAGGCAGATGGCGACCTTGGTGGATACGAATGTCCTGGTCGATATTGCCGTTCGGGATCCGAATTGGCACGGTTGGTCCAAAGCCCAAATCTTTGCGGCAGCAAAACGGGGTGCCATTGTCATCAACCCAGTCATCTATTCAGAGTTTTCTGTGCGTTACGAACGTATGGAAGATGTCGATTATCTCCTGCCTGAAGCAGATTATAGTCGCGAAAATCTGCCTTGGAGCGCGGCGTTTGCGGCAGGCGTTGCATTTCGCAGATACAGGTTGGCTGGTGGTGCGCGCGAGCGGGTGCTGCCGGACTTTCTGATCGGCGCACACGCGGCCATCCGGGGACATAGTCTTTTGACCCGAGACCCAAAAGGTTATCGGACGTACTTCCCCTCAGTCGAACTGATCACACCGGAAACTCACCCATGAAGGATTTTGCGCCATGATCGGCAAACTCAAGGGAACGATCGACGAGATCGGCGACGACCATGTCGTGGTGGACGTGCACGGCGTCGGCTATGTCGCTCATTGCTCGTCGCGGACATTGTCGAAAATCGGTTCGTCCGGCGAAGCGATCGTGCTGTTTATCGAGACCTATGTGCGCGAGGACCAGTTGCGGCTGTTCGGTTTCCTGTCGGCGCTGGAGCGGGAATGGTTCAGGCTGTTGCAGAGCGTTCAGGGTGTCGGCTCCAAGGTCGCGCTTGCGGTTCTGTCTATTCTGACGCCGGGCGAACTGGCCAATGCCATTGCGCTGCAGGACAAGACAGCCGTGTCCCGGGCGCCAGGGGTCGGGCCAAAGGTTGCCGTGCGCATCGTCACCGAGTTGAAGAACAAGGCTCCGGCCTTTGCCGGGGAGGCGAGTGCCAATATCGGCTTGAAGCAGGAACTGGGTGAAGGCGTTGCTTCTGCACCGGTCTCCGATGCGGTCTCGGCGCTCAGCAATCTCGGCTATTCGCGCGATCAGGCAGCCAATGCGGTGGCGGCGGCGCTCAAGAATGGCGGCGAGGGGCTGGATAGCGCCAAGCTGATCCGGCTGGGGCTAAAGGAACTGGCGCGCTAAGTGCGTTGCCCTGACGTGTAAGGCATGAGATTGAGTGTTCATGAGTGAAGAGCAGAGACTGATCGCACCGGAAAAGCGCGGCGAGGACCTCGATACGACCTTGCGTCCCCAATCGCTGGATGAGTTTACCGGCCAGGCGGAAGCGCGCGCCAATCTGAAGGTCTTTATCGAAGCGGCGAAAAACCGGGGCGAGGCGCTGGATCACGTCCTGTTCGTCGGCCCCCCCGGCCTCGGCAAGACGACCTTGGCGCAGATCATGGCCAAGGAACTCGGTGTCAATTTTCGCTCGACCTCCGGTCCGGTGATCGCCAAGGCGGGGGATCTCGCGGCGTTGCTGACCAATCTCGAAGACCGGGATGTGCTGTTCATCGACGAGATCCACCGGCTCAGCCCGGCTGTCGAGGAAATTCTCTATCCTGCGATGGAGGATTTTCAGCTGGATCTGATCATCGGGGAAGGACCTGCAGCACGCTCGGTCAAGATCGACCTGTCGAAATTCACGCTGGTCGCTGCCACCACCCGGCTCGGGCTTTTGACGACGCCGCTGCGGGATCGTTTCGGTATTCCGGTGCGGTTGAACTTCTATACGGTCGAAGAACTGGAATTGATCGTGCGCCGGGGGGCACGGTTGATGGGACTTGGCATTACCGATGACGGCGCACGCGAGATTGCCCGCCGGGCGCGTGGCACGCCGCGTATCGCTGGACGGCTTTTGCGCCGGGTGCGCGATTTTGCCGAGGTCGCCAAAGCTGAAGCCGTCACCAAGCAGATCGCCGATGAGGCGCTGACCCGGTTGCTGGTCGACAATATGGGGCTCGACCAACTCGACAAGCGCTATCTCACGATGATCGCACTCAACTTTGGCGGTGGCCCGGTTGGTATCGAGACCATTGCGGCAGGGCTGTCCGAACCCCGCGATGCAATCGAGGATATCATCGAGCCCTACATGATTCAGCAGGGTTTCATCCAACGTACACCGCGCGGGCGTATTTTGACCGCAAATGCATGGAAACACCTAGGATTGCAGGTCCCGAAGGATCTGGAAGCCACCCAATTCCGCCTGTTCCAAGAGGATGATTGATTGATTTCCCGGCGCGGTTTTTTAGGGACGGTCGCAACCATGATGCTGACCGGCATAGCCACGGGCGCTTATGCCGTCGGTATCGAGCCGGTCCGTCAGCCGCGCGTGCAGCGCTATGCACTCGTTCCGGATAAATGGCCGGCCGGATTGAAGTTGAGACTTGTTGTCCTTGCCGACATTCATGCCTGTAATCCGTGGATGTCGCCAAAGCGGATCGGTGAAATCTGCAGGCAGGCCAATGGACTGGGCGGCGACATGATCCTGCTTTTAGGGGATTTTCTATCCGGTATGCGGGTAAGGACAGGACATGTGGCGCCGGAAGACTGGGCACGTGAGCTTGCCGCTCTGTCCGCGCCGCTCGGCGTTCACGCCGTCATGGGGAACCATGACTGGCTCGACGATCCCGGCGCGATGGCGTCCGGGAAAGGACCGACGCTCGTCCATACGGCCCTCTCATCCATCAACGTTCCCCTTTATGACAACCGCGCCAGCCGTTTCGAGAAGGACGGCGAGGGCTTCTGGCTTGCAGGCCTGGCTGACCAGATCGGCCCCTGGCCGGGTTTCGACGATCTGCCTGCCACCATGGCGCACGTCAGCGATGATGCGCCGGTTATCCTGATGGCGCATGAGCCGGACGTGTTCCCGCAAGTGCCCGGCCGGGTCTCCCTGACGCTGTCGGGGCATACGCATGGCGGGCAGATCCGCCTGTTTGGCTATTCACCGGTCGTGCCGTCCCGCTACCACAACCGCTACGCCTATGGCCATATCGTTGAAGACGATCGCAACCTGATCGTTTCCGGTGGTCTGGGATGCTCGATCCTGCCCATCCGTTTTGGTTCACCGCCGGAAATCGTCGTTGTCGACCTTGGATAGACCATGACCGGACTTGGCCGCAGCCTGCCGGGCTAGGCCAGATGTTCGACTGTCTCTCTGAGCAACTCCAAGCTACCGGGCTTCCAGCCCAGCGCCTCGATCTTGCAGGTGCCCATCGGGTTGCAGGCTGCCGTATCGCCGGCGGCAGGCAAGGGATGCGGACAGTGTGTGGCGCGCTGCAGGAGGGAGAGGATCTCCCGGTTGTCTGTCAGGAGATCGGAAACGTTGAAGGTTTCGCCATTGATGCGCACGGTGTCTGATTCCAGCATCAGCCGCACGGCCGATGCGACATCGTCGCCGTGCACTTCGGTGCTGGCGCGGGGCGAAACAGGTTTGCCTGCGAGATAGTCTTCGAACAGCCCGGCCCATTTCTGCCGCTGCCCCGGTCCAGCAGGGCCGTAGATGCCGGTTGCCCTGATACTTGCGGTGACGAAGCCGTGGCCGCAGAGAGAGGCGAGGCTTCGCTCCGCCTGCAGCTTGACCTCGCCATACAGCGTGTCGGGCTTGCCGGCCATACCCTCGTTCAGCACAATGCCGGGCGCTTGGGCCCCGTAGGCGGCGCGGCTCGACAGGAAAACACAGCGGCGCACGCCGGCATCGCGGGCGGTCTCGAACAGCCGCACGGTTCCGTCCAGGTTGGCGCGCCGAAACCCTTCGGGATCGTCCCCTTCGCCGCCGCGATATTTTCCGGCCACATGATCGAAGGCGGCGTGCACGAAGTAATAGACGTGATCGAAGGCCTCGATCTGGTCGGCATCCGGGTCGAGCCGCAGTGGCACGAAGGCAACGTCTCTTGAAAAGAAGCCCGGCTCGGGCGCGGTACGGCCGCCAACGGTGACCTTGTAACCATTGGCCAGCAGGTGCTCGACGATGAAACGGCCGGCATAGCCGGTGCCGCCGGAAACGAGAACGCGTGTCATGGGCTTCCTGATGTCACTCCGGGCTTGGCGGGCCGGGGTTTGGCAGATCGGCGATATGCGGAATAGCCTTGCCGCTGAAGAAAGCATGCCAGAGATTGATCAGCGGGCGCAGTCTTTCCGCTTTCGGATGGTCTTTTTCCCACGGTTTTTCATATTGATAATGCAGCACGGCGATCGATGACCAATCCCACAGCGCCGGCATGGTGAACCATACATATTGCAGCATATTCATCGTGACCGGGAGCCCGTGCCATTCCGGGAAAAAGTCCTGCAGAAATGTCTGATCGGTGCGCGGCCAGAAGGCTTCCGGAGTATCGAGCTGTTGCAACATCGCCTCGAACGTCTTCACGGATGGTGTGGCAACGAAGACGCCCGAATTCAGCCGCTGAAAATCGGCAAGGCTTTCGTAAACATTCGGTGCGGCTGAAAATTCTGGATAGTCGAAGTAACGGTCGATGTTTTTCAGCACCAGCGCATCTGCATCGATGAAGATGCAGCGCTCGTATTCGATCAGTTGCCAGAGCCGCAGCTTGCAGAAATTGTCGAGTGGCGAGTGAAAGTCCGGTTTACGGCCCTTAGTGAAGGGGGCCGTACGGTGAATACTCTTGCGGGCATGCCGTTCGTTGAAGGCATCCGATAGCGGCAACAGGTCAGTGGCGACAAGCCGGCAGCCAAACTCGGCGAGTGGTGTCAGAGCATGCCCATCGACACCCCTAGTATGGAGAACAACGATATCGGCCTGCGTTCCTGTCATCCGGATCGACCGTGCAAGCGCGGTCGCGCCCATCGCGTAGTCGGCATTCGTCACCAGGGTGACGAATGCGTACCGCGATCGCGCAGGGCCGGAGGGCGCAACACCTTCTGAGGCCGTGCCTGGCTGTGTCATGAAACCGATTTCAGCCTTCTTCCTTCGGGATCGTGGTTGATCTTGGCGGCGATGTCCTTGGTCCAGGCCGAAACGGCCGGCACGCGGCTCCGGTCGACACGGTAAGCGTATTTCTTGCCGACATCGACAATCTCTGCAAGCAGGCCGTCCTGCAGCCGGATCGGATTAAGACCCAGTTCGCGGAATTTCTCGTTGCGCACCACCAAATCGTTTTCGGCGGCTTCCTTGCGCGGATTGGGCAGCCAGGCGATGTCGGAACCGGTCAGACCGGCGATCATTTCGGCAAGGTCGCGAATCCGGTGCGTCTCGGTCATCTGGTTGAAGATCTCGACGCGATCGCCACGCTGCGGCGGGTTTTCCAGCGCCAGTTCGATGCAACGGACTGAGTCCTGGATGTGGATGAAGGCACGGGTCTGGCCGCCGGTGCCATGCACGGTCAGCGGATAGCCAATTGCCGCCTGGATGAGGAAGCGGTTGAGAACGGTGCCATAGTCGCCGTCATAGTCGAAGCGATTGATCAACTGTTCGTGGCGGCGGGTCTGCTGGGTATGCGTGCCCCAGACGATGCCCTGATGCAGGTCGGTGATGCGCATGCCGTCATTCTTGGCATAGAACTGGAACAGCAACTGATCGAGGCATTTGGTCATGTGATAGATCGAGCCGGGATTGGCCGGATAGAGAATATCCTGTTTCGCGGTTTCACCGCTTTCGGTCTCGATGCCAACCGGAAGATACCCTTCGGGTATCGCTGCACCGACCGTCGAGTAACCGTAGACGCCCATGGTGCCGAGATGGACGAGATGGGCATCGAGGCCGATTTCGACCAAAGCATTCAAGAGGTTATGGGTGGCGTTGACGTTGTTGTTGACCGTGTAGTTCTTGTGGCGGTCGCTCTTCATCGAATAGGGAGCGGCCCGTTGTTCGGCAAAGTGGATGACGGCATCCGGGCGGTTTTCCGCGAGCCAATTTTTCAAAAGCTCATAGTCGCGGGCAAGATCGATCAGATGGAAGTGGATGCGGCGGCCGGTTTCGGCGTGCCAGATACGGGTGCGCTCCTGAATGGAGTCCATCGGGGTCAGTGACTGGACGCCAAGCTCCGTATCGATCCAGCGGCGCGAGAGATTGTCGAGGATGTGGATCTCGTGTCCGGCGTCGGACAAATGCAGGGCCGTCGGCCAACCGACGAAACCATCACCGCCAAGGACAGCAATTTTCATGCAGGCAACTCCTTCAGGTGGACCATTGGGATGGTGATAGGGGCGGATTGTGACAGGACGACAATGCTTGCCAAAAGCAGTTTGTTCCGCCACAGAAAAAGAAAACCAGAGGATGCCTATGACCTTGATTGCGCTTTCCGGCGAGCTGACGGATGCCGGACATCGGCTGGTGCAGCGCGTCTATTACGAGGACACGGATTTTTCCGGCGTCGTCTATCATGCCCGGTATCTCCATTTCATGGAGCGGGCGCGCACCGATTATCTGCGTCTTCTCGGTGTCGAACAGGCGACGCTGGCGATCGAGGACGATACCGAAGGCCTTGTCTTCGTCGTCCACCGCATGGAGATTGACTTCAAGCAGCCGGCCCGCATGGACGATATCCTGACGATCACCACGGCGACGGAAAAGGCCGGTGGCGCCAAGATGGTGCTCGCCCAGGAAATCCGCCGCGAGGGCATGCTGTTGATCGCAGCCAAGGTGATCATTGCCGTTATCAACGGTCAGGGGCGGCCGCGGCGGTTGCCGGAGGCTTTGGGCAAGAAGTTTCTCGGGGAGGGCTGAGGTCAGCCGTCGGCCTCGACGGCTTTCAGCATCGCCTTGGTCAGGCTCTGTTTCCAGTCGTTTGCTTCCGCCCAGGGATCGATGCCGCTTTCCAGCCGCTCGAGAATATCGGGAATGTGAAAGCCATTGGCGGCATCGAGATCGTCCAGTTCGTCCCAGCTGATAGGCGTGGCGACCGGGCCATTGGCGCGGGCACGCACCGAATAGGGGGCGACAGCGGTGGAGCCGCGTTCGTTGCGCAGCCAGTCAATGAAGATGCGTCCTTTGCGCTTGGCTTTGGACATTGTGGCGATGTAGTTGTCCGGATCGTCATTGGCGATCTTGGCGGAAAGTCCCTTGGCAAACGCCTTGGCGTCCTCCCACGGCGCGCGTCGTGACAGCGGCACGATGACATGAATGCCTTTGCCGCCAGAAATCATGGCGATGGATTTCAGACCGAGCTCGTCCAGCGCTCCCCGGAGTGATATCGCCGCCTGCTTGACCGTTTCGAACGTAACGCTCGGGTCTGGATCGAGATCGAAGACCAGCCGGTCGGCGGCATCGAGATTGTCGATGGTCGAGCCCCAGATATGCAATTCGATCGTGCCCATCTGGACAGCGGCCACCAAACCCTTGGCATCATCGACGTAGAGGTAATTGGCGGTATTGCCGTCGGATTCCTGGATGGGAACCTGATGGATCTCATCGGGAAAGCCGTCGCCTGCATGTTTCTGGTAAAAGCACTGATGATCCGGCCCTTGCGGGCAGCGCAGGATCGAGGCCGGGTGTTTGGCGGCGAACGGCAACATACGATCGGCAACGACGCCGTAATAACGGGCGAGATCGATCTTGGTGATATCTGGATTGGAAAACAGCAATCGGTCGGCATGGGTAATCCGGATACCGAGCACGTCGCCGTCTACATCCTTGTCTTTGCGCGCTGGGCGTTTCTGGTCGGTAGCGGGTTCGGGTTTTTGTGCGGTGGCTGCCGGTTCTTTCGCTGCAACCTTTTGTGGCACTGGTGATCTCTTTGTTTCGGGCGTCACGGCAGAAGCCTCCTTGTCCTCGCGCAGGCCCTGAAAGGCCCCATGGCGGATATGACCATCATCGGTAAACTCGGCGAAATCGACTTCCGCCACAAGCTCGGGTTTCAGCCAGATTGCGTCGCGGGCGATCTCGTTCGGGACTCTCTCGAACGGCGAGGTCTTGCGCGTGAGTTTTGAAAACCGGGCGGCCATGCCGGACATCGTCTCCTCGTCGAACCCGGTGCCGACGCGGCCCTGATAGACGAATTTTTCGCCTTCATATGCGCCGACCAAGAGCGAGGCGAAGGCCCGGCCGCGCTTGTCGGAGGGCGAGTAGCCGCCGATGACGAATTCCTGCCTCTTGGTGCATTTGATCTTCAGCCAGCTGCCGACGCGGCCTTCCCGGTACGGCGCATCGGCTTTCTTGGCGATGATGCCTTCCTGACCAGCCTTGCACATGGCTTGGAAGACCTTTTCGCCATTGCCACGGACATGCTCGCTATACTGAATGGCACGGCTTGGCCCCAGTGTTTCCAAGAGAGCTTTTAGGGCTTGCTTGCGTTTGACCAGAGGCGTCTTGCGCAAATCCTTGCCATTGAGGTGCAGGAGATCGAAGGCATAGAATCGGGTTTCGCCGCCGGTCTTGATGGCCCTCTGCAGGGCGGAAAATTTCGAGCCTTCGTCTGAGGCCGCGACGGCTTCACCGTCGATCAAAGCGTTGTCACAATCCAGCGCCCCGAACCCATGGGCGATGTCGGGGAATTTTTCCGTCCAGTCGAGCCCTGTGCGGGTGAAGCAGGTGATGCCATCCTTGCCGATGGAAACCATCAGGCGGTAGCCGTCGAATTTGGCTTCATTCAGCCAGTCTTCGCCTGCCGGTGCGTCCGCAACGAGTGTCGCGAGTTGCGGCTTGACGAATCCAGGCGCATCGCCGGCGCGCTTCCGTTCATGCCTCGGCTTGGGTGTCTCCTTAGCAATAGCGCCCGCTTTGACATTATCGGCAGCACTTTTGTCGGATTCCCAGACATGCGCATTTTTTTCGCCCTGGCCGGAGGCGATCTCCTCCATCGAACGGCCGGTTTTCACGCTGGTCAGGTTGTCCGTCAGCAGGCTTTCGCCGTCTTCGCCGGTTTCCTCGTCATGCTCCTTGATCAGCAGCCAGTTCTCACGCTTCTCGCCATTGCGCGGCTTCATCCGCACCAGCGTCCAACCGCCATTCATGCGCTGTCCGTGGATGTGGAATTTCAGTTTGCCGTCCTTCAGCCCTTCGTCGGGATCGTTGTCCGGTTCCCACCAGCCGGTATCCCACAGCATCACCGTGCCACCACCATATTGCTTCTTCGGGATCGTGCCTTCAAAGTCACCATAGGCCATTGGGTGATCTTCGGTGCGCACCGCAAGACGCTTGTCTTCCGGATTGATGCTCGGACCGCGCGTCACTGCCCAACTCTTCAAAACGCCCTTCCATTCCAGCCGGAAGTCGTAATGCAGCCGGGTCGCATCGTGTTTCTGCACCAGGAAAAGTTTGCCCGCCTTGGCCCGTTTCGATGCACCTTTCGGCTCCGCGGTCTTGGTGAAGTCGCGCTTGCGATTATACTCTGAGAGGGTATCGGGATGCTCGGCCATGGTGGTGCCTCACGCGGATTTTTTCTTCTGAGCGGGTTTCTTCGGTGAGGCCTTGGCGCTGCTGCTTTCAAGGCTCTTCTTGAGTGCCGACATCAGATCGACGACATTGTCGCCGCGCTTGCCGGTGTCTTCCTCTTCCTCGACTTCGATCTTGGCCTTCTTGCCCTTCAGTTTTCTCTGCACCAGTTCCTTCAGCGCCGTCGAGTAATTGTCCTTGAAAGTTGTGGCGTCGAATGGTGCCGTCTTCTTGTCGATCAGGGCGGTTGCCACCTCCAAAAGATCGTCATCGGAGGTTTTACCGGAAAGGCCATGGAACATCGGGTCTGCTTTGCGCAGTTCGTCGGCATAATGCAGGGTCTCCAAAAGCAGGCCGTCGCCGCAAGGTTTGATGGCTGCAATGTATTCGCGCCCGCGCAACGTCAGCTGGCCAAGCCCCACCTTGCCCGATTTGCGAAGAGCATCCCGAACCACCCGATAGGCGTCCTCTGCCAGATCGTCGGAGGGAACGACGTAATAGGGTTTGTCATAGTAGATCGGCGAAATCTCGGAAGCATCGACGAACTGCACCAGTTCCAATGTCTTCTTGGTCTCGAGCTTGACGGCGTCGATTTCCTCCGGTTCGAGCAGGACATACTTGCCGCTCTCATATTCGTAGCCCTTGACGATTTCGTCGGTGTCGACCGGCCCGATGCCATCGACGACCTTGTCGTAGTGCACAGGCTTGCCGGAGGGCTCGTGGATCTGGCGGAAGGCAAAGCGCGCGCCGGTCTTGGTGGCGCTGAACACTTCAACGGGGATGGAAACGAGGGAAAGGCGCAGCTGCCCTTTCCACAATGCACGCGATACCATGTCGCCACCTTTTCCGTGTGTCGGTTTAGTGCGGAATATTCGCGCTGGTGTCGCGAGCCAGCAGACGTTCCAGAGCGGCCACGTCCTCGCTGGTAATCACAGGTACCGGATCAGATATCATGGCCTGCAATACGTCCGGCGAGATAGCACCGTTCTCGATTGCCCATTCCAGTGCTTCGCGCGTCTCTCGTTCTGCTCTCAGCTGCGCGTAGAGCGCAAGGATGAGGCGGTCACGGTGATCGAAGTGCCGCCGCGAGGGGCGTTTGGGCGATTTTTTTGGCGTGATGGTGCTCATGGCGATCAAACGCGGCAGGGCAGGGATTGTTCCGCGAGCCAAGTCTTTGTGAAGACGTCATTGCAGTGCAGTATAGTAAGACTCTCTTAACCATAATGATGTCTTAATGCACATATTAGGGTTTTGTGCAGTGCACGTCATCCTTTCACCAAGATTGAACGCAAAAAGGCAGACAGGAAGCTTAAAGATCGGCATGAAGCCGGTTATCGGCGGCTGCCGGGTCAATCTTGCAACAATGACGTTTGAGCACCCTGGCTGTGAGCATGTGACTGCTCTTGCCGGGCGTTTGGATTCGGGGATTTGAGACTATGGAACAGGTTGGATTGGCTGCAGCGACGACAGATGTGACGCTGTGGTCGCTATTCATGCAAGCAGGCTTCGTCGTGAAGCTGGTCATGCTGGGACTGATTGGCGCTTCGATCTGGACCTGGGCGATCGTCGTCGACAAGTCGATGAAATTCGGCAAGGTACGCCGCCAGCTGGATGCCTTTGAACAGGTATTCTGGTCCGGCCAGTCGCTGGAAGAGCTTTACCGGACGCTGTCCGACCGGACGAACTCCGGCATGGGCGCGATCTTTGTCTCGGCCATGCGCGAATGGAAGAAGTCGTTCGAGCGCGGCGCCCGTTCGCCGATCGGTCTGCAGATGCGTATCGACCGGGCGATGGATGTGACGCTGTCACGTGAGGCAGAAGCGCTGGAATCGCGGCTCGGATCGCTGGCAACCATCGGTTCCGCCGGCCCGTTCGTCGGCCTGTTCGGTACGGTCGTCGGTATCATGACCTCGTTCCAGGCGATCGCCGGTTCGAAGTCGACCAACCTCGCAGTCGTTGCTCCCGGTATCGCCGAGGCGCTTCTGGCCACCGCCATCGGCCTTCTCGCCGCTATCCCGGCGGTTATCGCCTACAACAAATTCTCCGCTGATGCCGGCAAGCTGACGGCGCGCATGGAAGGTTTTGCCGACGAATTCTCGGCCATTCTTTCGCGCCAGATCGATGAAAAGCTGCAGCCGCGCCAAGCTGCACAATAAGCCGCGCAGTAAAAGCCTGAACGGTACGAATACGGAGATAGACCATGGGTATGTCAGCAGCAGGTGGTGGATCGAAGGGTGGCGGCCGTCGTGGCCGTGGCCGTGGCCGCGGCGGCAAGGGCGTCATGAGCGAAATCAACGTGACGCCGTTCGTCGACGTCATGCTGGTGCTTCTGATCATCTTCATGGTTGCCGCTCCGATGATGACGGTCGGCGTGCCGATCGACCTGCCGGAAACGCAGGCGAAGGCGCTGAATGCCGAAACCCAGCCGATCACCATTTCGGTCAAGACCGATGGTCAGGTCTTCCTGCAGGAAACGCCGATCCCGGTCGAAGAGGTCGCAGCCAAGCTCGAGGCGATTGCGACGACAGGCTACAGCGAGCGCATCTTCGTGCGTGGTGATGCGACGGCGCCTTATGGCGTGATCGCCGATGTCATGGCGCGCATCCAGGAAGCCGGATTCAAGAATATCGGTCTCGTCACCCAGCCGCAGAAGGGCCAGTAGAGCGCGTACGATGAAGAGCAGTCTCATCACATCCGCTGTGCTGCATGGCCTGGTTCTGACCTGGGCGCTGGTGTCGCTTGGCAGTCCCAAATCGTTCGAGGTCTCCAGCATGGAGTCCATTCCGGTCGATATGGTGTCTGTCGAAGAGCTGACCCAATTGCAGCAGGGAGACGCAAAGGCTCCGAAGTCCGAGAAGCCTTCGCCTATCCCGACAAAAAAGCCGGCCGAAATCAACACTGGTGAGAATACCGGTGACAATAGTGTCGATCTGAAAACACCACCAAAACCAGAATCCAAGCCGATCGAGAAGGAATCGACCGGGGCGATCAAGTCTGAAGAAAAGCCACTGCCGACACCTGAACCGGTGAAGGAAGACACGCCCGATGTGACCGAAGAAAAGCCGGCATCGGAGCCTGCGACGGAAGTTGCCGCGTTGCCGGAGCCGAAGCAGGAGGTTCAGCCCGACCCTAAGCCTGCCGAGACACCCGCCGAGGAGAAGCCTGCGGAAAAACCGGATGCGGAAGCCTTGCCGGACAAGGTTCCGACGCCGATGGCAAAACCCAAGGTAGAGCAGCCGGCACAGACGGCCAAGACGCCGGATCGCAAGAACGAAGAAACCAAGACGGAAAAGAAGAAGACATCGACGGCGATGAAGTCGGATTTCGATGCTGATGAAGTGTCGGCTCTCCTCAACAAGCAGGACTCGTCTGGCGGCGGCACGAAGCGGTCCACCGAAACGGCTTCGCTCGGTGCGAAGAAAACGACTGGCAACACGCTGTCTGCCAGCGAAATGGATGCGCTGCGGGGCCGGATCGAGAACAATTGGTCCGTTGTTGCCGGAATCTCCGGTGCCGAAGGTCTGACGATCACGGTCACGATGCAGCTCGGCAAGGATGGCGAGATCATCGGACGGCCTGAAGTGGTCGCCTCCGGTGGAACGGATGCTGCTCGGCGAACCTTCGAGGGCAGCGTGCGGCGCGCCATCATGAAGTCGGCGCCGTTCGATAACCTGCCCGCAGACAAATACGATTCCTGGAGCGAAGTGGTCGTCAATTTCGATCCAAGCTCCATGCTCTAGAATATCATAGAATGAATGGCTGAAAGGCTCCGTTACAATGTTGAAACGCAACCCCTTCCGTTTTCTCGTCGCGCTCGTGACGATGGTCACATTGATGACCGCACCCGCACATGCACGCGTGGAAATCAATATCAGCAAGGGCAATGTCGAGCCTTTGCCAATCGCCATCACCGATTTCCTGCAGGGTGAGCTGGGCCAGAAGATTTCCGACGTCGTCGCAGCCGACCTGAAGCGCTCCGGCCTGTTTGCGCCGATCGCCAAAACTGCCTTCATCGAGAAGATCACCAATCCGGATGCCGCTCCGCGTTTTGAAGACTGGAAGGTCATCAATGCGCAGGCGCTGGTCACCGGCCGTGTCACCCAGGAGGGCGATGGCCGTCTGAAGGCTGAGTTCCGCCTGTGGGATAGCTTTGCCGGCCAGCAGATGGCAGGCCAGCAGTTCTTCACCCAGCCGGAAAACTGGCGCCGTGTCGCGCATATCATCGCCGATGCGATCTATGAGCAGATCACCGGTGAAAAAGGCTATTTCGATACCCGCATCGTCTATGTCGCCGAAAGCGGCCCGAAGACGGCGCGCAAGCGTCAGCTGGCCATCATGGACCAGGACGGCGCCAATGCGCGCGGTATCACCAATTCCAACGATATCGTGCTGACGCCGCGTTTCTCGCCGAACAAGCAGGAAATCACCTACATGTCCTTCGAGGGCAATGAGCCGCGCGTCTATCTGCTGCAGCTCGAAACCGGACAGCGGGAAGTGGTCGGTAATTTCCCCGGCATGACCTTTGCGCCGCGCTTCTCGCCGGATGGCCAGCGGGTGATCATGAGCCTGCAGCAGGATGGCAATGCCAACATCTACACGATGGATCTGCGTTCGCGCACCACGACGCGCCTCACATCGACTGCGGCAATCGATACCTCGCCATCCTACTCGCCGGATGGCGGCCAGATCGTCTTTGAAAGCGACCGCGGCGGCCGTCAGCAGCTCTATGTCATGAGCTCCGGCGGTGGTGGACAGAACCGGATCTCGTTCGGCGACGGCTCCTATTCGACCCCGGTCTGGTCACCACGCGGAGATCTGATCGCTTTCACCAAGCAGTCGGGCGGCAAGTTCTCGATCGGCGTGATGAAGCCAGACGGTTCGGGCGAACGCATCCTGACGACCGGCTTCCACAATGAAGGCCCGACCTGGGCTCCGAATGGCCGCGTCCTGATGTTCTTCCGCCAGAACTCTGGTGCTGGCGGACCGCAGCTCTATTCCATCGATCTGACCGGCTATAACGAACAGCTGGTCCAGACGAAGGGCTTTGCGTCCGACCCGGCATGGTCGCCACTGCTCGAATAGCATTGTGACGGTGCGGCGGGGAATATGGCGAATTTGCCGCTTTCTCGCCGCAAAGGACTGATCTAGCAAGCCTCCAAGCGAATTTTAACAGTCTGCTAACCATATCCGTTGAAATGGGATTAACCGCTTCCGGTTACAGTCTGGCAACCCTGAATTAAGACAGACCATCCAAGGAGACCGGCCCATGAGCCGCATTCACGCCCAGGCCGCAGGCCGCATGCAATCCATCGCCCGCAACCCGATCATGATCGCTCTCTTTGCAAGTCTGGCACTCGCAGCCTGCGCAAAGAAGCCGATGAACAGCGCTGGCGATCTCGGCCTCGGTGCCAACGCGGCGACACCGGGCTCGACCCAGGACTTCACCGTCAATGTCGGCGACCGCATCTTCTTCGATACGGACTCCACGTCGATCCGCGCAGACGCCCAGGCAACGCTTGATCGTCAGGCGCAGTGGCTGGCCAAGTATCCGAACTACGCCATCACGGTCGAAGGCCATGCCGACGAACGCGGCACCCGCGAATACAACCTGGCACTTGGCGCACGCCGTGCCGCGTCGGCCAAGGAATATCTCTCCTCGCGCGGGATCTCGGCCTCCAAGATCCGCACGATCTCCTACGGCAAGGAAAAGCCGGTCGCCGTCTGCGACGACATTTCCTGCTGGTCGCAGAACCGTCGCGCTGTCACGGTTCTCGGCGGCGCCGGCATGTAATTGCCGGACATTCAATAATCTCTCGAGAAGGCGGTCATTCGGGCCGCCTTTTCTTTTTTGTCACACTTTTACCGAACTCCGTTGCTTTTTGAGACCAATTGGAAAACTGTGCGGCAATCATCCGTCAACCGATTTGAACCGGCTCGGATGAGAGTGGATACATAAACAGGACACATGACATGAAACATTTTGTCGTGGCGGGATTGATCGGCCTGACTGCCTTTGCGGGGTTTGGACAGACAGTGACCGCCATGCCGCTTTCCGCGCTGTTTAACCGCGCAATCCACGGCGAAGCCCAATCGCCGGGCAAGGCGCCGCTGCTGAAGATCCAGTCGAACGAGGTTGGACGCATCGGGCAGCTCGAGGAACAGATCCGCTCGCTCAACGGGCGTATCGAAGAAATGAGTTTCCAGCTTCTGCAGATGCAGGAGCAGATCCGCAAATTCCAGGAGGACAACGAGTTTCGTTTCCAGGAACTGGAAGGTGGCAAGTCGGGCTCTACCAAGAAGAGCCAGCTGGAAACACCGCGCACCAACGATCTGGCTTCCGGCACCGCGCCGGCAGCGACTGATCAGGCAACGGCAACCGATCCCAACGCAGGTTTGGGATCGGGTACCGTTGCCGGTGCCAATACCAATACGAGCCCTGGCACACCGTCATCGACGCTTGGCCAGATCGTCTTTGACGAAAACGGCAATCCCGTCGCTGCGAACCAGGATACATCGAGCCTTGAATCGACGCTTCCGGGTGCGGATCAGGGCATCAATGAGACGCCGGACAGCCAACAGCAGACGGCAGCGCTTGATAATCCCGGCGATCTCTATCAGTCGGCCTATGGCCATGTGCTGACGGGTGATTACAGCAAGGCCGAAAACGAATTCCGATCCTATCTCGAAGCGTTCCCGAAAGGCGAAAAAGCCGCGGATGCCAGCTTCTGGATGGGTGAGGCGCAGTATTCCCAGGGCAAGTTCAACGATTCCGCCAAGACGTTCCTGAATGCGCACCAAGCCTACAGCAAGTCGCCGAAGGCGCCGGAGATGCTGTTGAAGCTCGGCATGTCGCTGGCGGCGCTCGACAACAAGGACACGGCCTGCGCCACGCTGCGCGAGGTCAATAAGCGCTATCCGAAGGCTTCGCAGGCGGTAAAGACCAAGGTTGCCAGCGAACAGGGCCGCCTTGCCTGCTGAGGCGGACCGCACCGCGCCGCATGCCGCCATTGATTCGGCAAAACAATTTCTCTCCACATTCAAGACACCCGGCATGATCCTTGCCGCCGTTTCCGGCGGCAGCGATTCAAAAGGTCTGCTTCTGGCGCTGCATGACGCGATCACGCTTGGCGGCTTCTCAGCCTTTTCTTTGTCCGCCTGTACCGTCGATCATGCGCTGCGGCCCGAATCCGCTGAGGAAGCGCGCGTGGTCGCGGCCTTCTGCGCTGAAAAAGGCATTCCACATACCATCCGCCAATGGCAGGGCGACAAGCCGGTATCCGGCATTCAAGCGGCTGCCCGCGCAGCGCGCTACGGGCTTCTCGCCGATGCGGCGCAGGGTACCGGCGCCATCTGCATCGTCACGGCCCATACCATCGACGACCAGATTGAAACGATTGCCATGCGGCAAAGCCGGTCGGAGCCTGACGCGCCTGGTCTGGCCGGCATGGCCGCCGGGGTTCTTGTCGACCGCCGCGCGTGGGTCTGGCGTCCCTTTCTCCATCTGTGCCGGGCTGAGATTCGTGCATTTCTCGCGGCGCGCGGCGAGGGGTGGTTCGACGATCCGAGCAACAGCAACCGGCGTTTCGAGCGCGTGCGTGTCCGGCAGGAACTGAACGGGGACGGAACGTCGTCTGCGGATATCCGGGCGGCAGGGAGAGCCCGTATTGGTTCGAGCGAGCGTACCGCGCTACTACTTGCCCGGCATGCGCAGGGATTCGACGGACTTGTGGCGCGGGTCGACCCTGCGCTCTTTGCCAACATGGCTGACACTGATAGTGCGCGTGCGGTTTTATCCATCGCTGCCGTAGTGGGTGGACGTCACCATCTTGCCGGCCGCGAGACCGCAGCGCGGCTTGCCACCTTTCTAGGAGATGCAGAGGGCGGCCGTATGACGGCCGGGCGCGTGGTTTTCGATCGCCGCAAGTCGGGGCTCTATCTCTATCGCGAGGCGAGAGACCTGCCGCAAATCGAACTCCAGCCGGGTGAGCGTGGCCTCTGGGATGGCCGCTTTAGGGTCAGGAATACAGGTTCGGACCGTATTTCCGTTCGCGCAGGCGGTGAGACGGCCGAATTGCGCGCGAGACTGATTGCCGCAGGCCTACCCGAACCGGTGGCCAAACGCGCCGTGAAATCGGCCATCGGTCTTTTTGCTATGGAGGGGGTATCATCTCATTCGGATGCTGCGGTTCCTTTGCTGCCAACGCCTTGCGTGCAAAGCCATATTGACCTTTACGACACCTTTTTGCCGTGTTTCGACCTGATGATGGCCAACAGCATTGCCGCGCTCTTTGGCCGTGACCACTATCTTACTCCTCCGGTTCACGATGTTTTGACGGAAAAGTCAGGTTAGTCTTGAGTTTGCCTTGGCAAGCCGGTCACGCAACCCTATGTTAGGGGCAAGAATGCAGCCACAAATCATTGCGGGTTGCTACAGAGGTTCCGGGGAGTTCGATGAACCCTAATTTCAGAAATTTTGCACTTTGGGCAATCATTGCCCTGCTTTTGATCGCGCTGTTCAGCATGTTCCAACAGCCGACCGAGCGCACTGGTTCGAAGGAAGTTCCCTTTTCCCAGTTCCTGAAGGACGTTGACGGAAGTCGCGTCAAGGAAGTGGTGATCACCGGCAACAAGGTGATCGGCTCGTATGCCGAGAGTGGCGCGACTTTCCAGACATATGCGCCTGCCATCGACACGGCCCTGACCGAACGGATGGAAGCCAAGAATGTAACCGTGACGGTTCGCCCCGAAACCGATGGTTCGTCCGGCTTCCTGAGCTATGTCGGAACGCTGCTGCCGATGCTGCTCATCCTCGGTGTCTGGCTGTTCTTCATGCGCCAGATGCAGGGTGGCTCACGTGGTGCGATGGGTTTCGGCAAGTCCAAGGCCAAGCTTTTGACCGAAGCGCACGGGCGCGTCACGTTTGACGACGTCGCAGGCGTGGATGAAGCCAAGCAGGACCTCGAGGAAATTGTCGAATTCCTGCGCGACCCGCAGAAATTCCAGCGCCTTGGTGGCCGTATTCCGCGCGGTGTGCTGCTTGTTGGTCCTCCCGGCACCGGTAAGACTCTTCTTGCCCGCTCAGTCGCCGGTGAAGCCAACGTACCGTTCTTTACGATTTCCGGTTCGGATTTCGTTGAAATGTTCGTCGGTGTCGGCGCAAGCCGTGTTCGCGACATGTTCGAACAAGCCAAGAAGAATGCGCCCTGCATCATCTTCATCGACGAAATCGACGCCGTCGGCCGCCATCGCGGTGCCGGGCTTGGCGGCGGTAACGACGAGCGCGAACAGACGCTCAATCAGTTGCTGGTCGAGATGGACGGGTTTGAGGCCAATGAAGGCATCATCCTGATCGCTGCGACCAACCGTCCCGACGTTCTTGACCCGGCACTGTTGCGTCCGGGCCGCTTCGACCGTCAGGTTGTCGTCCCGAACCCGGATATCAATGGCCGCGAACGCATCCTCAAGGTGCACGTCCGCAACGTGCCTTTGGCTCCGAATGTCGATCTCAAGGTTCTCGCACGTGGCACACCGGGCTTTTCCGGTGCCGACCTGATGAACTTGGTCAACGAATCCGCCCTGATGGCTGCGCGCCGCAACAAGCGCGTCGTCACCATGCAGGAATTCGAAGACGCCAAGGACAAGATCATGATGGGCGCGGAACGCCGCTCGTCTGCCATGACCGAAGCCGAAAAGAAGCTGACTGCCTATCACGAAGCTGGTCATGCCATCATGGCGCTGAAGGTTCCTGTAGCCGATCCGCTGCACAAGGCGACGATCATTCCACGCGGCCGTGCGCTCGGCATGGTCATGCAGCTCCCCGAAGGCGACCGCTATTCGATGAGCTACAAGTGGATGGTTTCGCGCCTCGCCATCATGATGGGCGGCCGCGTTGCCGAGGAAATCACATTCGGCAAGGAGAACATCACCTCCGGCGCGTCTTCCGACATCGAGCAGGCCACAAAGCTTGCCCGGGCAATGGTCACGCAGTGGGGCTTCTCCGATGTGCTCGGACAGGTTTCCTATGGCGAAAACCAGCAGGAGGTTTTCCTCGGGCATTCGGTTTCTCAGACGAAAAACGTGTCTGAAGCGACGGCCCAGAAGATCGACAACGAAGTTCGCCGCCTGATCGACGAGGCTTATATGGAAGCTCGGCGGATCATTACCGAGATGCACAGCGAGTTCGTTGCGATCGCCGAAGGCTTGCTCGAATACGAGACGCTGACCGGTGAGGAGATCAAGGCCTTGATCCGTGGCGAAAAGCCTGCCCGTGACCTTGGCGACGATTCGACACCGCACCGCGGTTCGGCTGTTCCGTCGGCTGGAACCAAGAAAGACGGTTCTGTCGGCAAGGGCGATGAAGCTGAAGGCGGTTTTGAACCACAGCCACAATAGTCTGCGTGAAGTAAAAAAATCGAAATGGAACCGCCGCGCCCTGATGCGCGGCGGTTTTCGTTTGTGTCTACTGGTTTTGGCCGGCTCCAGCTTGGTAACGTGCTGTAATGAATTCTGATGATACAACGGGATGTTGTTGCGCAAGATTTATGGCATGACTTAGCGCAGCATGCCCAAAGGGACATGTCGGATTTTGGTTTATCCGCAGGTATGACTGAGAGCGGGAGCGCTGTGGAAGAGCCGTCGTTTATGGCGCTCCCCGGCGACAGCTTCTTGAAGTGACCCATTGGGCTTGAGATGGAATGCAGGGCGATGTCGCCGGACGTGCTCTCCTGGTGAGCCGCTGGTACCCCTGAAAAAAATTGGAGTTTTTATGAAGCGCAAATATTTCGGCACGGATGGTATCCGCGGGCAGTCCAATGTCTTTCCAATGACACCTGATCTGGCCATGCGGGTCGGCATTGCCGTCGGCACCATCTTCCGCAACGGCGCGCATCGCCACCGGGTGGTGATCGGCAAGGACACCCGGCTGTCCGGCTACATGCTGGAAAATGCGCTGGTGGCCGGCTTTACCGCTGCAGGCCTCGACGTGTTTCTGCTTGGGCCTATTCCAACGCCCGGCGTCGCCATGCTGACGCGCTCGCTGCGCGCCGATGTCGGCGTGATGATTTCGGCCTCGCACAATCCGTTTGAAGACAATGGCATCAAGCTGTTCGGCCCGGACGGCTACAAGCTATCCGACGAGATCGAAGCTCAGATCGAAGATCTTCTCGAAAAGGACATGACGGCACAGCTCGCCAAATCCCAGGAGATCGGGCGGGCCAAGCGCGTTGAAGGCGACATCTATCGTTATATCGAACATGCCAAGCGCACGCTGCCGCGCGATGTGACTCTGCAGGGACTGAGGGTCGCCATCGACTGCGCCAACGGCGCTGCCTACAAGGTCGCACCTCTGGCTCTTTGGGAACTTGGTGCCGACGTGGTGACCATCGGAAACGAGCCGAACGGCGTCAATATCAACCTTGAATGCGGCTCGACGCATCCGGCTGCGTTGTCGCGGAAAGTGCATGAGGTGCGGGCTGATATCGGTATCGCGCTTGATGGCGATGCCGACCGCGTTCTGATCGTTGATGAGAACGGCACCGTTATCGACGGTGATCAGTTGATGGCGGTTATCGCCAACAGCTGGGCCGACGACGGCGTGCTCAAGGGCAATGGTATTGTCGCGACAGTGATGTCCAATCTCGGCCTGGAGCGTTATCTCAACGGCCGTGGCCTCGATCTCCACCGCACCAAGGTTGGCGACCGCTACGTGGTCGAGCATATGCGCCAGCACGGCTTCAACGTCGGTGGCGAGCAATCCGGCCATCTGGTTCTTTCGGACTTCGGCACCACCGGCGACGGCCTTGTTGCCGCCCTTCAGATCCTTGCGTGTGTCAAGCGCCAGGGCAAAACCGTCAGCGAAGTTTGCCATCGCTTCGACCCTGTGCCGCAGGTGTTGAAGAACGTCCGGGTGTCGGCCGGTATGCCGCTTGAAAATGCCGCTGTGCGCCAGGCCATTGCCGACGCCGAATCCGAGTTAGCCAAAAATGGCCGCTTGCTGATCCGCCCGTCGGGCACCGAGCCCTTGATCCGCGTCATGGCGGAGGGCGATGACAGAGGCCAGGTGGAGCGCATCGTCGACGAACTGATCAGCGTAATCGGCGGCGTGCGCAACGTCGCCTGATTTGCATCTCCCACCAGACTTGAAGAGGCCGGGTTTTCTCCGGCCTTTTTTATTTGTTGCTTACGGAGCGGTGTGCGTTGCTTTGTCTGGAAGCAAAATCATTAACAACTACGGTAAATTTTTGTAGTTAATCAGACCTTAACCTTTCCTATTCATGATCCATGTCAACACAATTTGTTGGAGGCCGGTTTTCTGGCCGACCAGGCAGCAAGAAGTATTGGAGTGTGGCCATGAAAACTATCTTGATTGGCGTTGTTGCAGCTATGCTCGGCAGCACCGCAACCTTCGCCGCGGATCTTTATGAACCGCCTATGGAGCAACCCGTTGCAGAGCCGGTTCAATTGGTTGAGGCCAGTGGATGGTATCTGCGCGGTGACGTTGGCTATGCTTTCACCAATCTCCGTGGTGCCAATTTCTATCAAGGTCCGGGCCGCTATGTTCGCGATTTCGACGATGCGGAACTCGATGACAGCTGGACGGCCGGTGTCGGTGTCGGTTACCAGATCAACAACTATCTGCGTACGGACGTCACGCTCGATTATCTCGGCAATGCGGATTTCGAAGGTTCGACATCCGGCGGCTGCGGTGTTGCCGCCGTCTGCACCTCGCGCGATGTTTCGGCGATTGCAGCCTGGAGCCTGATGGCCAACGCCTATGTTGACATCGGCACCTACGGTTCGTTCACCCCTTACGTCGGCGCCGGTATCGGCGGTACGCAGGTCAAGTGGGACAAGCTGCGAAACACAAGCTGCGAAACCGGAAATCCGGCCAATTGCGATCCGACCTTCGAACACGAAGGCAGCAGCAAGTGGCGCTTCACCTACGCCCTGATGGCGGGTACGGCGATCGACCTGACTTGTAACCTCAAGGCTGACGTCGGCTACCGTTTCCGTCACGTACTTGGTGGCGATATGTTCGGCTACAATGCAAACAGCGGCCCGGGTTCTGACAAGGGCATGTATCTCCATGAAGCCCGCGCCGGTCTGCGTTACTCCTTCGGCGGTTGCGCGGAAGCTTACGTGCCGCCGGCTGAGCCGATCGTTTACAAGTAAGCGTATCGCGCTTCTCGTTTCAAAAGGCCGTCCGGTTTCCGGGCGGCCTTTTCGGTTTTGCGGGTCTGCATGGTTAAGAAGCATGCTTAACCTCAGGTTAACCGGAGGATGCGATGATGAAGGTTCATAAACACGGGCGATAGCAATTACTGTCGCCGTCACCGTTTTTCCAAGGACAGCACAATGAAGTTGCGGCACACTCTCCTCAATGCATCTGCACTGATCCTGCTGTTTGCCGCTGGACAGGCGATGGCGGCAGATCTTCTCGAAGCGCCGGAAGTCAGTATCTCGCCCATGGAAACTGTCGGCCAGGGCTTCTACCTCCGCGGCGATCTCGGTTATGCCGGATGGACGCGCGGTGGCGACCCATCGCTGCGCCTGTTCGATGCGGGTACCGGCACCACCAACTCTGCGTCCTTCGACAATGATTTTGACGAGCCCTTTTCCGGAACACTCGGCGTCGGCTATCAGTTCAACGATATGTTCCGTGCCGATTTGACCGGCGACTATTTCGAAGGGGACGTTCGGGGAAGCGGCAGCGCGAACATTCCGTGCGTCGGCGAATCTGTGGGAACCGCGTGCGCCGGCGGTCTCAATGCCGACTACAAGGCGATCGGCCTGATGGCGAATGGCTATGTCGATCTGGCGACGGTGGCGGGCTTGACCCCCTATGTCGGTGCCGGTCTTGGCGTGACACAGCTTCGCTGGAACGACGTCGCGTTGCGCACCAGTTGCGTGCCCGGATTAGCAGGTTGCTCCGGTGCTGGACCGGTCGATCAGACCTTTAACGGTGAAAGCAGCTGGCGCCTGACCTATGCGCTGATGGCCGGCCTTTCCTACAACATGACCGAGCAGCTGAAACTTGACGTTGGCTACCGCTACTCACAGATCACCGATGGCGACATGTTCAACGGCAGCGATACCGACGGTCTCGACGACGGTCTCGGCCGTCACGAAATCCGCGCCGGTCTGCGCTGGTCGCTCTGGTAGGCACAGTGGCATCTGCATCCGGCAATGCTCCCTGCGCCAAAAATATTTTCAGAAACGACACATCAATCTTGACTTCCAGGCCTGTCCGCAATATCCACGGCGGCAGGCCACCTCTCCCTAACGAGAGGCTTTCTATCTGGAAGGATAGCTTTGATGACGACCCCTGCGACACCGGAATTGCGTCCGGTCAACACCCATTTTTCTTCTGGTCCCTGCTCCAAGCGCCCCGGTTGGTCGCTTGATGCGCTCTCCGATGCGGCTCTGGGCCGCTCGCACCGTGCCAAGGTTGGCAAGAGCAAGCTGAAGCAGGCGATCGACCTCACCCGCGAAATTCTTCAGGTGCCGGCGGACTACCGCATCGGTATCGTACCTGCTTCCGACACCGGTGCCGTCGAGATGGCGCTCTGGTCGCTGCTCGGCCCGCGTGGCGTCGACATGGTTGCCTGGGAAAGCTTCGGCTCCGGCTGGGTCTCCGATCTCGTCAAGGAGCTGAAGCTTCCTGACACCCGCAAGTTTGTTGCCGATTACGGCAAGCTTGTCGATTTCAGCCAGGTCGATTTCGACCGCGACGTCGTCTTCACCTGGAACGGCACCACCTCGGGCGTCCGCGTTGCCAACGCCGATTTCATTCCCGCAGACCGCAAGGGCCTGACGATCTGCGATGCGACATCCGCCGCGTTTGCGCAGGACCTTGATTTCGCCAAGCTCGATGTCGTCACCTTCTCCTGGCAGAAGGTTCTGGGCGGCGAGGGTGCTCACGGTATTCTCATCCTCAGCCCACGCGCTGTCGAACGTCTGGAAAGCTATGAGCCTTCATGGCCGCTGCCAAAAATCTTCCGCATGACCAAGGGCGGCAAGATCATCGAAGGCATCTTCCAGGGCGAAACGATCAACACGCCCTCGATGCTTTGCGTTGAAGATTACATCGATGCGCTCAACTGGGCAAAGTCGCTCGGTGGCCTCACGGCGCTGATTGCCCGGGCCGATGCCAATGCGCAGGCCATCGATGACTTCGTCGCCAAGACGGACTGGATCGCCAATCTTGCCGTCGATCCGGCAACGCAGTCCAACACCTCGGTCTGCCTGAAGATCGTAGACAAGGACGTTTCTGCACTTGATGCTGCGGGCCAAGATGCCTTTGCCAAGGGCATGGTCGCCCTTCTCGAAAAGCAGGGCGTTGCTCTCGATATCGGCGCTTACCGTGATGCGCCGTCCGGTTTCCGTATCTGGGCCGGTGCGACGATTGAGACCTCTGATCTCAAGGCGTTGATGCCTTGGTTCGACTGGGCCTTTGCGACCCAGAAGGCGACGCTATCTCAGGCTGCTGCCTGACCGGATTTTGACCGCGCCAACAGGGCGCGGTCGCTCCCACACATTTTCAATTTTGACGAAACCAATGGAGGCCTCTCATGGCACCTCGCGTACTCGTATCCGATGAACTGTCGGAAACTGCCGTCCAGATTTTCCGTGATCGCGGCGTCGAAGTCGATTTCCAGCCGCAGCTCGGCAAGGACAAGGAAAAACTTGCTGCGATCATCGGCAACTATGATGGCCTCGCCATCCGCTCCGCCACCAAGGCAACCGAAAAGCTGATTGCTGCTGCGACCAACCTCAAGGTCATCGGCCGCGCCGGCATCGGCGTCGACAATGTCGACATCCCGGCTGCCTCGCGCCGCGGTATCATCGTCATGAACACGCCGTTCGGCAATTCGATCACGACGGCCGAACACGCGATTGCGCTGATGTTTGCCGTTGCCCGCCAGCTGCCGCAGGCCGATACGTCGACCCAGGCCGGCAAGTGGGAAAAGTCGAAATTCATGGGCGTCGAAATCACCGGCAAGACGCTTGGCGTCATCGGTGCCGGCAATATAGGCGGCATCGTCTGCTCGCGTGCTATCGGTCTGAGGATGCATGTGCTTGCCTACGACCCCTTCCTGTCGAAGGAACGGGCTGAAGAAATGGGCGTCACCAAGGTCGAGCTGGACGAGTTGCTTGCCCAGGCCGATTTCATCACCCTGCACGTGCCGATGACCGACAAGACACGTGGCATCCTCAATCGCGAAGCTCTGGCAAAGACCAAGCCCGGAGTCCGCATCATCAACTGCGCCCGTGGTGGTTTGGTCGATGAGCAGGCGCTTGCCGATGCGATCAAGTCCGGCCATGTCGCCGGTGCCGGTTTCGACGTGTTCGAGGTTGAGCCTGCGACGGAAAGCCCGCTGTTCGGCCTGCCGAACGTCGTCTGCACGCCGCATCTGGGCGCCTCCACCACGGAAGCGCAGGAGAATGTTGCCCTGCAGGTGGCCGAGCAGATGTCGGATTATCTGGTCAAGGGTGCCGTCTCCAACGCCATCAACATGCCGTCGATCACAGCTGAGGAAGCACCGCTCCTGAAGCCCTTCATCCGGCTTGCCGATGTTCTCGGTGCCTTCGTCGGTCAGGTGACGGAAAGCGCGATCAAGGAAATCGAGATCCTCTACGATGGATCGACCGCGGGAATGAACACCAAGGCGCTGACCAGCGCTGCCTTGGCTGGCATCATCCGCAGCCAGGTTTCCGACGTCAACATGGTTTCGGCGCCTGTGATGATCAAGGAAAAGGGCATTATCCTGTCCGAGGTCAAGCGCGACAAGTCGGGCGTATTCGATGGCTACATCAAGTTGACGGTGACGACAGCGAACCAGACGCGTTCGGTCGCCGGTACAGTATTCTCCGACGGCAAGCCGCGTTTCATCCAGATCAAGGACATCAACCTTGACGCCGATGTCGGCAACCACATGGTCTACATCACCAATACCGACGTTCCCGGCATGATCGGTTTCATCGGCATGACGCTGGGTGATGCGGGTGTCAACATCGCCAACTTCCAGCTCGGCCGCCACAACGCCGGCGCCGATGCCATCGCACTGCTCTACGTCGATGGCGCAGTATCTGAAGACGTGCTCGACAAGCTGCGCGCCAACCCGGCCATCCGGGCCGCCAAGCCGCTGGTGTTCAACGTCGACTAACGGTCTCAAGCCGTCAGCCATTCAAGGGACATGCCGCGCGTCAAACGCGGCATGTCCCTTGTGCATTTCCGCATTTGTCGTCAGCAGCCTATAGGTCTTGAGTCATGCCCATGGCCAGTTTCACGTTTCGCAAGGCCGGTTTGAACGATCTCGACGGCGTCTTGACTGTTCAGGCGGTCGTCTTTCCCGCTTTCCAGGAGGCCAAGGCCACTTTCGCAGAGCGGTTGAGGCTCTATTCGGATGGATTTTTCGTCGTGGAGGAAGACGGCGATATCAAGGGATACTTGGTTTCCCACCCCTTTCATCGTCCCGCCCCGCCGCCGCTCGATACCTTGATCGGCTCCATATCCCCGGACTGCGACGCCTACTATGTTCACGACTTATCGGTGCTGCCAGAGATACGCGGACGCGGCGCTGCAGGCGCCATGATCGAAGCGGTAACTGACCTTGCCCGAAATGCGGGTTTTACCACGATGGCGCTGATTGCTGTGGGCGGCGCGGATATTTTCTGGCGCCGGTTTGGTTTCGGCCCGGTGTCCGTGCAGGCGCTTGAAGAACGCCTCGTCATTTATGGCGAGGGCGCTGTCTATATGGAGCGGCCTCTCTGACCGCACCCCCGTGTCAAATCTTCGGGCGCCCCTTTTCGGCGACAGCAATGCCGCCCAGCACCAGTGCCAATGCGACGATGTGGAAGGTTTGCAACGCCTCGCCGATCAGCGCGATGGACAGCAATGTTCCGAAGATCGGAATGGTGTTGATGAACAGGCCGGCCCGGTTGGGGCCGATCAGCTCGACGCCGCGCACATAGAGAATCTGCGAAACGAGGGAGGGCAGGAGGCCGGCATAGGCGACGATGACCCAGCCTTGCGTGTCGGGCCAGATCATCCGGCCAGTGGAAAACTCCCAGATGACCAGCGGAATGCTGCTGACAAGCGCGCCAAAGGCGGAGATCGCGATCAGGCTTTTCCAATGGATTTCCGGCTTCCAGCGCAATGCCACCGTATAGCCGGCATAGACGAGGACCGCCGCCATCATCAGCGCGTCGCCCTGGTTGAGATCGAGCGAGAGAAGGGTGGTGAGATCGCCATGCGACGCCGTCAACGCAACGCCGAACAGCGTCAACGTAAAGCCGGCAATCTGTGCCATGGAAAATGCGGTACGGAACAGCACGTAGTTCATCACGAAGATCACCATCGGGATGCCGGCCTGTTCGATGACGGCATTGATGGCGCTGGTAAACTGTAGCGCTGAATAGAGGAAAGCATTGAAAGCGGTGAAACCGACGGTACCATAGCCGAGCAGGATCAACCAGTTTTTGCGGATCACCGGAAAATCGCGGCGAACCTGCGGGGCTGCAAAAATGAGCAGTACGGCGCAGGCGATCACCCAACGCATGCCGGTCAGCATCATCGGGCTGACATGGCCGACCGCCATTTTCCCGGCGACGGAATTCCCACCCCAGATCAGGGTGGTGATGCAAAGAATGATATAGGCTTGCAGATTGACGGGCACGGTGTTCCCTAGGGCAAAGCATGGCAGCTATGGCGATGGCGGTAAAAAACGGAGGCTGCCGTATCGGCTTTTGCCGACGCAGCTTTCATCCGTGCATTGAATCAATCCGGATAGCAGAACGCAAGCCCGCATTATTGGCCGTGGGTGGTCTTGTCCCCACAAGGACAGCATGACAGGTTGTGTTTGGACTATGGGAGGGATCTGATGACGCAAATCCTCGTGGCACTTGTCTTCACGTTGCTCTCCAGCATGTTCGCGTCTGCGGCCGGTTTTGACTGTGCCAAAGCGTCCGCGGTTGATGAGCATATCGTCTGCGATGTTCCGCAACTATCTCAATTGGACAAGCTGCTGCAGCCTGCCTATCTGGAGGCGAAAGCGGCATCGCCAGATGAGAACGTGCCGCGCATGGCGCGGGATTTCCTGGCAGACAGGCATGCCTGCGGCGCCGACCGGGCCTGTATTCTCAGCACCTATCTCGGTGCGCTTGATGGCTACAGTGACCGTGGTGCCACCGTTGATATTCCAAAGGATATCACCGCCGAAACCATCGCCAATGGCCATGTTGGGATATCGATATCTGTACCCGAAAAGGTCGGGCAGTGCGTCCTCACCCAAGTGCTGGAAGTGCATCCCCGCATCGGTGACGACTTCGACGCCGGGACCGGTGTTGAATTCTCCAATGACGGATATCAGGTGTCCTATGAGCGGGACGAGGCGTTGATCGCGTCACGGCCGAAAGACGAGGTCGTCATGTGCCTCATCTCAATCCCACACCATTGTCCCGCCGGCGATGACAGGGGGCGGGTTTACATGACCACCAACAAGAGGACCGGCGGAACCTGGACGCTGGCGGACTCGCAGCATATGTGTGGCGGTGCTTGAGGGGCTTCCGGCCCTTGTCTGTGCACTCGCGATGGGTGTACCATCGGCATGAATATTCGGCAGATCCGCGCCGTTCCGGCAGTATCCACGGCTAATTCCGTCTTGTGAAACAGCGTCTGGACGCTAAGCCTGAGGACTAAATGCCGTCTTTACCATGCAAAAACCCGGAATCCCGGCCTAAACAGGGTCGCTTTCCAAAAAACAAAACAGTATAGATGCGCGGGTTTGAAGACAGCGCAATCACAGGCGCGTGGAAACAGGAAAACTGAAATGACGAATGTCGTGGTGGTCGGATCTCAATGGGGTGACGAAGGCAAGGGCAAGATTGTCGACTGGCTCTCAGAGCGGGCCGACGTGGTCGTGCGCTTTCAGGGCGGGCACAATGCCGGCCATACCCTCGTCATCGACGGCACCAGCTACAAGCTTTCCCTTCTGCCATCCGGCGTCGTGCGCCCGGGCAAGCTCGCCGTCATCGGCAATGGTGTGGTCATCGACCCGCATGCGCTGATTTCGGAAATCGAGAAGCTCGACAAGCAGGGCGTCACCATTACGCCGGAAAACCTGCGCATCGCCGACAACGCCACGCTGATCCTGTCGCTGCATCGCGAGCTGGACGGCATCCGCGAGGATGCTGCGTCCAACAGCGGCACCAAGATCGGCACGACGCGCCGTGGTATCGGCCCGGCCTATGAAGACAAGGTCGGCCGCCGCGCCATCCGCGTCATGGATCTCGCCGATCTCGAGACGTTGCCGGCCAAGATCGATCGCCTGCTCACCCATCACAATGCGCTGCGCCGTGGTCTTGGCGAAGCCGAAGTGAGCCATGAAGCGATCATGACTGAGCTGTCCTCGATTGCTGCCCGCGTTCTGCCCTTCATGGAAACCGTCTGGCTTCTGCTCGATCGTCATCGCCGCAAGGGCGCCCGCATCCTGTTCGAAGGTGCGCAAGGCACGCTGCTCGATATCGATCACGGCACCTATCCTTTCGTGACCTCGTCCAACACCGTTGCTGGTCAGGCTGCTGCAGGCTCCGGCATGGGCCCGGGAGCGCTCGGCTATATCCTCGGCATCACCAAGGCCTACACGACCCGCGTTGGCGAAGGCCCGTTCCCGACCGAACTGCACGATGAAATCGGCCAGTTTCTTGGCGAAAAGGGCCATGAATTCGGCACCGTGACCGGCCGCAAGCGCCGCTGCGGCTGGTTTGACGCCGCTCTCGTGCGCCAGTCTGTTGCTACCAACGGCATCACCGGTATCGCACTGACCAAGCTCGACGTGCTCGACGGTCTCGACGAGTTGAAGATCTGCGTTGGCTATACTCTGGACGGTGTCGATATCGATCATCTCCCAGCAAGTCAGGCACAGCAGGCCCAGGCGAAGCCGCGCTACATCACGCTGGAAGGCTGGAAAGAATCGACTGTGGGCGCTCGCAGCTGGGCACAACTTCCGGCCCAGGCGATCAAGTATGTGCGTCAGGTTGAAGAGCTGATCGGAGCGCCGGTCGCCCTGCTTTCCACCAGCCCGGAGCGTGACGACACCATACTTGTGACGGACCCATTTGAGGACTAGTCTCACGTTTACGACTAGGGAAGAGTTTGGCGTAAACACGCCGATGGTATGAGAAAGTTCTGATGGCGGATTTTGTTGCAGTTATTCGAAGGACCGTCGATGGTCTGTCGGACAATGTTCCCGAAATGCGGGCCAAGGTCTATGACAAGGCCCGCGGCGCCGTCCGCCGTCAGCTTGAAAGCATGAAGCCTCGTCCCTCGGACGAGATGATCGAACGCCAGATGGTCAAACTCGAGGCGGCGATCAACGAGGTCGAGGACGATCATGCCGAGGCGCTTCCCCCGATAGACGAACCGCACGATGATTCGGTCGCTGAAGCGGTTGAAGTCGAAGACCGCGCCGGCATGCCACCAGTTGCGGAGGTGCAGGAGCCCGAAGCGGACGCCGCCGAGGAAAAGCGGCCAGAGCCTGTAGTCGAACCGCAGCCAGTCGTAGCGCCGGTGGAACTGCCCGAACCCGTTGTGGCCGTTGTGCCGGTTGCGGTCGTCGAGCCACCGGTGGAGGACTATTATGTCGCTCCTCAGCCAGAACCTGAAGTGGTCGAGGCTGAAACCCCAGTGGCTGTTGTAGAGCACAGTGCCCCGGTCGAGCCGGTCCATTCGGAAGAGCCGGAAGACTATCGCCACGAGCCTGTTGCTGAGCCGGAGTATCCGGCGCCTGCGGCTTTCGAGCCCCAGGACCAGCGCGTCGCGGCGGTTGAGGAAACGGTTCACGTCCCGGAAACTGCACCAGAACCGGAAGTGTTCGCCGAGCCGGCCGTTGAATTGCCTGCCGAGCCAGCCGAAGAGAAACCCGCGCCCGCAGCTTCCGCTGAGTGGGAACTGCCGGAATGGAACGATCCGGTTCCAGCGACCGCCCACAGTGAGCCGGTCTGGACAGAGGCTGCGGAAGCAGCACCTGTTACCGATGAAATCCCCGACTTGACGCATTACGAGCCCGTCGAGACGGTAAAACCGTTGAACGACGAAATCGCTGCCAAGGAACAGGCGCCAGTCGAAGCTGCGACAGCCTGGGCTTGGGACGATAACGATCCCTTTACCCAGGCCCCCGCTACCGTAGCAGCCGAAACGTCTGAACCCGCAATTGCCGATTGGTCCTGGCCGGTCGAAAAGACGGCTGCCGCTGATCCTGATCAGCGAAAGGCTGCCAATGACAGCTGGAGTGATATCGACGAGCTTCTGGCGCATGGCGGCACGGCTGCAGCCGTTGGTGCCGCCGCCGCATCACAGGCAAGCAAGGCTTCAGCTGGTGTCGGTGAGGACGTCGAAGTGCCGGCGCGGCCGGTTTCCTATCGGGTGGAGCCGAAGCGCTCGCGCTTGAATGTGAAGGTTATCGGGCTTACCGCAGTACTTGCGCTGATCGTGGGCGGCGGTGGTTATGCCTATTGGCAAAATCAGACAGCGGTGAATTCGTGGATCTCCGGCGTCGTGGCGTCCGTTGCTGCCAAGCTACCGGGCCAGACCACGCCGGAAGCATCCGTGCCTGAAGAGGGCAAAAAGGACCTGACTGCGCCGGAAACGAACAACCAGACGCAGACGCCGGCAAATACTGACGTCGCGGCCGTCGAAAGCAGCAACAAGTTTACGCAGCGCCTGCAACAGGACGGTACTGAGATCGATCCTGGTCCGGCGACGGCACCCGCGGGCGCGAATGCGACCGTGGAAGGCAAGTCGGTGGCTGCGCAGACGGAGGCCGGCAAGCCGGTCGATACCGCTCAGGCGACGGCAACCACTCCGGCCGCCCAGGCAGCGACTGAAGGGCAGCCTGCCCAGCCGGTTCCCGGCCAGCAGGCAGCAGCAAATCCGGCAACGCAGCAGGTGCCAGCTGGGGCCCAGAAAATGTTCCTCTATGAGGAGCGGTTAGGCCAGTCTGCGCCAACGGCGATCGAGGGCAATGTCGCCTGGTCGGTCAAGGAAGAATCCCCCGGTGGCGATGCCAAGCCGGAACCGGTCGTTCAGGCACAGATCAATGTTCCCGAGCGCGGCCTGACGGCTCTCATGACGATCAAGCGCAATGCCGATCCGTCGCTGCCGGCCAGCCATGTGATCGAGTTCGTCTTCTCGTTGCCGGAGAATTTCGAAGGCGGCAGCATCGATAGCGTCCAGCGCGTTTCGATGAAGCGCAATGAACAGGATCGTGGCGATGCGTTGATCGCGGTTCCGGCCAAGATCACCGAAGATTTCCACATGATCGCGCTGAACGACTTCCCCGAGGCAGTCGCGACGAATACCGAGCTTCTGCGCACGCGCGGCTGGATGGACATTCCATTGACCTATCGCAACGGCCGCCGCGCGCTGTTGACGCTGGAGAAGGGGGCCGCTGGCACCGAGGCCTTCACCAAGGCCATGCAGGCCTGGAGCCTCGCTGTAAAGCCTGACCCGGCTGGTCAGTAATTCTGTTGCAAACGCAAAAAGAAACCCGGCTGGAGCGATCCAGCCGGGTTTTTGTTTGTTCAGTCATCGCCGGTCTCAGGCGTCTTCAACGACCCGAAGCGCATTCTGGCGATCCTGTGCCGCCTTGCGCACAGCGTCCTGGACCTTTTCGAAGGCGCGGACCTCGATCTGGCGAACGCGTTCGCGGCTGATGTCGAACTCGGTCGACAGATCCTCGAGCGTCACCGGATCTTCCGTCAGGCGGCGGGCCTCGAAGATGCGGCGCTCGCGGTCGTTCAACACGTTCATCGCGCTCGACAGAAGGCTGCGGCGGTTTTCCAGTTCGTCCTGTTCGATCAGGATTTGTTCCTGATTGTCGTGATCATCAACGAGCCAATCCTGCCACTGACCGGATTCGCCTTCGCCCGCCTTGATCGGCGCGTTCAGCGAAGCGTCTCCGGAGAGGCGCTGGTTCATCGAAATCACTTCGGCTTCGGACACTTTCAGGGTTGTAGCGATATGCGCAACCTGGTCGGGCTTCAGGTCACCCTCATCGAGTGCTTGAATCTTGCCCTTGAGGCGGCGCAGGTTGAAGAACAGCCGCTTCTGATTGGCGGTCGTACCCATTTTCACCAGTGACCACGAGCGCAGGATATATTCCTGGATCGAAGCCTTGATCCACCACATCGCATAGGTGGCCAAACGGAAGCCGCGCTCCGGGTCAAATTTCTTGACGGCCTGCATCAGGCCGACATTGCCCTCGGATACGACTTCACCGATCGGCAGGCCGTAGCCGCGATAGCCCATGGCAATCTTCGCCACGAGGCGCAGATGGCTGGTCACGAGCTGATGGGCTGCCTTGCGGTCGTCATGCTCCTGGTACCGCTTGGCGAGCATGTACTCTTCCTGCGGCTCAAGCATGGGAAACTTGCGGATTTCATCGAGATAGCGGTTAAGACCGCCTTCTCCGGCGGTAATTGACGGCAACGTACTGCGGGCCATGATGCACCCCCCTTTCGCGTTCCGGCCTCCTTTTGGCAGGCCGGGCATGTGGGTCTATCCGACCCCACATCCTCATAGATAAGTGCGGCGAAAGCATGATTCAAGAACTCCGGTTTCACAGAGACGTGAAGCCAGAGAAGCGCATGCTCCAGTTGGGTTACAGCCTGTAAATTGTGTCCGCCCCCGAAATATCAAGGGCGGAACCGGTCATTTGTAACATTTTGTAAGTTTGATTGGTGCGTGCCTATCAATGGATCGGCGAGTTGTCCTGTTCTTCCTCGAACATCACGGCGACGTCGCCATTGGCGCTCAGGCGCACACGATTGTCATCGACGCTTGCGACCAGTTCAAGAGCGATAAAGTGGTGGTGGCCCTCGTGACCGGAGCCACTGTCCTTCTTGGTCATCTTGATGCGGTCGCCTTCGACGTGATCGACGGTACCGACATGAAGGCCGTCGGCACTGATGATTTCGGCATGTTCCTTGATCTGTGTGGCATCAATCATCGCGCTTCTCCTTGTTACTGCTCGCTGACAACGCGCCAGAGCATAAAAGGATGCACACTGGCACCAAAAACCGTCTGGCGCCTGATCGACAATTCGGTCTCAGGCGCTCGGCACTTTTGGCGCGCCACTCGCCTTGAGAGCGGATCGCTAAGATGCCGTATCAGCCACGCAATGCTTCGACCAGTTCCTGCATGTCGTCGGGAACCGGCGATTCGAAATGCATGGTCTTGCCGGTGGTCGGGTGCTCGAACGCCAGCATGAACGCATGCAGAGCCTGGCGCGGGAAACGATTGACGACCGCCTTTGCCGCGTCCGGTAGCAGATTTGCTTTTGTCTTGAAGGCGGCGCCGTAATCGGGATCGCCGATCAGCGGATGACCGATATAGGCCATGTGGACACGGATCTGATGGGTGCGGCCGGTTTCGAGATTGCATCGGACCATCGCTGCGAGCGCTGTGGAGTCCGGCTTTTCGAGATAGCGCTCGACGACCTGATAGTGGGTGATCGCTTCACGGGCGTCATCGGCCCCTTCCTGCTTGACGGCGCGCTTGATCCTGTCTCCGGCTCGCCCGAGCGGCGCGTCGATCGTGCCCTTCAGCCCGCGTGGGCGGCCCCAGACGATGGCCATATAGGCGCGCTCCAGAGGACCGGTTCGGCCGTGGTCGGCGAACTGGTCGGAGAGGTGGCGATGGGCGATATCGTTCTTGGCGACCACCATGACACCGCTGGTGTCCTTGTCGAGCCGGTGGACGATGCCAGGGCGCTTGACGCCGCCGATGCCTGACAGGCTTGCGCCGCAATGATGGATCAGCGCGTTGACCAGCGTACCCGTCCAGTTGCCGGCACCGGGATGAACGACCAGGCCCGGCGGCTTGACCAGCACGATCAGGTCATCGTCCTCATAGAGCACGTCGAGCGGGATGTTCTCGCCCTTAGGTTCGGGGTCTTCCGCCTCGGGCATGCCGATCTCGAAGACGTCGCCGGGCTGCACCTTTTTCTTGGCCTCCTTGACTGTCTTGCCGTTGACGGAGACCTCGCCCTGTTCGATCAGGCTCTTGATGCGGTTGCGGGAAAACTCGCCGCCCAGCGCCTCTGTCAGATACGCGTCCATGCGTCCCGCCGCGTCCTCATTTGCCGTGAGGACTTTCCTAATCGCCGAGGCTTGTTTAAAGGGGTCGTTCATTCTCGTTCCATTTCCGCAGGTAAGGCCAGCCATGTCCAATCAGAAACCAGTCGAACAGGAAGACAAGCCGCTCGATCCGGTGATGGAGAACGTGCGCCGCAAAATGGTCAAGCTGCAGCTGGTCTCGGCCGGTGTCATGTTGGTGATGCTTATGGTCGTGCTTTCAGCGATTGTCTACAAGGTTACACGTCCGGGCAAGGCTGATGTGGCGCAAAGCGTCTCTGTCACTGTGCCGGGTGAGGCGCCGGTTACGGCAATTGCTGCGTTGCCTGCCGGGTTCGAAGTCTCCGATGTTGCATTGTCGGGCGGCCAGATCCTGTTCTACGGGGCGGTTGCCGGTGGAGATCGCAAGGCAATCGTCTTCGATATCGCTGCCGGCCGCATCGTTGCGGATGTCTCCGTCAAGACCAACTGAGAAGGCTCAGCCGTGACCCCGCTTCGCATTGACGATCCGGCTGATCCACGCATCGCCGGCTTCGTCTCGATCAAGGAGCGTGACCTGACGGGCCGCCATGGCCGGTTCATAGCCGAGGGCACGGTCGTACTGCGGATGCTGGCGGCCGCCCATCGCGCCGGGCGTGGCATCGAGGCTGAAGCCATCCTGCTGCTTGAAAACCGCGTCGATGGTATCAGCGGCATCCTCGCCGACTTCCCGGCGGGCATTCCGGTCTATGTTGCCAGTGCTCCGGTGTTCGATGCCATAGCCGGTTTCAACATGCACCGTGGCGTGCTGGCGCTCGGCAAACGCCAATCTGCGCCCAGTCTGGATGCGCTCGTCACCAGCCTTCCCGAAAATAGCCTGGTTCTCGCCGCCTGCGGTATTTCCAACCATGACAATATGGGCTCGATGTTCCGCAACGCTGCGGCCTTCGGTGTCGATGCCATCCTGATGGATGAGACCAGCTGTGACCCGATGTACCGCAAGGCGATCCGGGTCTCCGTCGGCTCGGTGCTGAGCGTACCCTTTGCCCGCGAAGGGTCGGTCACGGCGCTTGTCGGGCGGCTGCAGGCGGAAGGCTTTGCGATCTGGGGACTATCGCCACGCGGCAAGACTGATCTGCACGATATTCCACCGTCGCCGCGCACGGTGCTTCTTGCCGGGACAGAAGGCGAGGGGCTGCCCGAAAACATCATGGCATCGATCCACACCGCCAGCATTCGCCAGCGGCCGGGCCTCGACAGCCTGAACGTCGCCACCGCCACAGGCATCGCGCTGCATCAGGTGGCGATGATCAACGGCTTTATCTGAGGCCAGAGCTTATTGTTGTTCCGGCGGCAGCATGTCGCGGGCGCGGGCCGCGAGGCTTTTGTCTGTGGTAGCGGATTGCTTGCCTGTCACTGAGAGAAGCGAGGGTATCGGCGATCCCTGGCCTTCCTTGGCCGCAGTCAAAGCCACCATGGTTGCCGCGATATCGGCAATTTCCTCGCGCAAGGCATCATCATGCGTGGTTGACGTCGAGTTGGTCAATTGGTCAGACAGTGCTGTGGCCCGATTGCGGGCATAGTCGGCCGGTACGGTCAGATCGATGGCTGCTACTGGCGACATAACGTTATCCTGTGTTTCAGTCTGTTCCGGTCCGGCCGCTGCCGGATCCGTTACCGCGGGTTTCTTTTCCCGGCGGACGGGCATTGTCAAACCTGCAGCCCGCAGCGCTTTTGAGGCATCGCGCAAGTCTGTGCCCGTGTCCCTCACCTTGGCCTTCAAACGCTCGATCTCGCTGCCCCGGCGCTCAAGAAAACTGTCCTTGTCGGCATTGGTGGCCATTTCCCGGGCGAGTTTGGTTTCGAACTGCTTCAGGCGGGTTTCGTCACGCGCAAGCCGAACCTCCAGTTCCCGCGCCTTGGTGCTTTCGGCTTTCAGGTCGTTGCGCATGATTTCGCGCTCATCCTTCAGGCCTGAAATACGGCTCTTCAGGTTTTCCGCTTCTGCATCATGGGCTGCGACATCGATTTTCAGGCTGTCCATATCGCCGGACAGGTGATCCACCTGCCTGTTCAGGGTTTTGATGTCGATGTCCTTTTTGACGCTGTCGCGCTCGACATCGGCAAGTGTCGCCTTTAGCCGCTCGATGTTCTGCTCAAGCTGCCGGGCGGCGGAACGCAGGTCCGCCGCTTCGACATTCATATCGGCAAGTTGCGCATGCAGGTCGGCGTTTTCGCCGGCGAGGCGCTGGGTTTCCTTCAGGGTCGAACCGTTTTGCAGCAGAAGCGCAACATTCTTGTCGCGCTCGCGTTTCAGCGTCTGGCTGGTTCTGGCATTTTCGGCCGCATAGCCAGCCCGAGCGGCGTCCTTTTGCGCCCGAACTTCCTGCGGCGATAGCGGCATCGTTGCTGTCAGCCGCTCCTCGGCAAAGCGGACAATGCGCCGGTGCACGACGGGCGCCACCAGCAAGCCGAGCATAGCCGCGGTGAGAAAACCCAGAGCAAACAGGAGTGCGAATTCAATCACGGGCTGGCCATTTCAAGTTCAGAGCACGCGGCGATACGCTATAATCCATGGTTTTCGTTTCATTCGTACTAAAGACGAACGACAATATCACTTCAAGTATCCGCGAACGCGCATTTTTCCAGTCACGGCAGCGACTGGAAAGAGTTTTGGAAGAATCAGGCGGCGTTTTGCTTCAGAAGGGGTTCCAGGTCGGCTGCTGGGTCAGCTTCAGATAACCGACATTGATGCCGAGGCGGGCACCAAGGCCAGTTCGGATTGGAACCAGAACGATGTTTTCGTCCGTGAGCACCGTCATGCCGACCCCGGCGACCACATAGGCTGAGCCGGAGACGCCGCCGAAGCGCTTGTAGAGCGAGGGGACGGCTGGCAGGTTGTAGACCAGCATCATCGTCCGGCTGCCTTGCCCACCCCAGTCGAGGCCGAGGGACGGCCCCTGCCAGAACACGTTATGCTGGCCGGCGTTCTTGGTATAGAGGTCGCCTTCGCCATAGGTCAGGCCAGCTACGAATGCGCCGGATCCTTCTTGCCCGAGAATGTAGCCGTTCGGCAGGCCGTATTTGGAAAATGCGTTCTCGACCACCTTGGCAAGTCCACCAGAGGTGGAGCCGAAGAAGCCGTGACCGGCATCGACGATTTCCTGCATCGTGTATTGTTCGCCGCCATTACTCTGCGCAAGCGCCGCCGGCATGAGGCTGAACGCAGCCATCATCGCCACGAATGTGCGTAAGAGTGGGAATTTCACGGCATTGACGATCCGCTGCATGTTCTTCTCCGTAGACTCAGGAGCGCCTGCAATGTCATTCGCGGGCTGCTGCCTGCCCCGTTCCAGACTGTTACGGGTTTCGGGCTGATTGCCAGCAATTTGAACCGATCATCTTAACAATCGGTTTACCAAATGTGGTGTCTTTATGATCTTCGCCCTGAGACTATGCCCGCGCAATGTTCGCGGGTTAGACAATGGGCAAGAGGATCGCGGAAGGCCGCCTGATCTCGCTTGTGAGCCGCTCGAAGGCTATTGAGGATACGACCATGGGAAAGAACCCGAACCTGACCTTGACCGGTCCCGATCTCGCAGCGCTTTTGTGCAGCCGTGTCTGCCACGACATCATCTCGCCGGTTGGCGCTATTAACAACGGCCTCGAACTGCTCGATGAGGGCGGGGCGGATGCCGATGCCATGGACCTCATCCGGACCAGCGCGCTCAATGCCTCGGTACGTTTGAAGTTTGCACGACTGGCCTTTGGCGCGTCCGGCTCAGCTGGCGCCTCGATCGATACCGGTGAAGCGGAAAAGGCGGCCAAGGATTTCGCTTCCGTCGAAAAGAAGACGGAAGTCACGTGGACCGGACCGCGCGTTATCATCGCCAAGAACCGGGTCAAGCTGCTGCTCAACCTGTTTCTGATCGCTTATGGCGCCATTCCGCGTGGTGGCTCGATCGACATCATCCTGGAAAATCCGGAATATGACGCGGCGTTCAAGCTGATTTGCAAGGGCCGGATGATGCGCGTACCGCCGAAGCTGGTCGAGCTTCTCTCGGGCACGCTCGAAGAAGCCGTCGATGCGCATACGATCCAGCCCTACTACACGGTTCTGCTCGCCGACGAGGCGGGTATGGAGATCGAGGTCAACTCGACATCCGAGGAAATCGTGTTTTCCGCGAAAATGGTTGCAGTCGAAAGCTGAGATAAATCCGCTTTTAGATGTTGCGGTAACTGATTCTTTGCCAAAGCGGCATACGGTTGTTGATAGGGAGCGAATTCCCGCTGTCGCGCAGAGAGGGAGCTTGAGATGCAACGCTTGATGATTGCCGATGATTCGGACGTCGTACGCAAGGTCGGGAAACGCATCCTCTCCGGCCTGAATTTTCTCGTTTCCGAGGCCGCCAACGGTCTGGAAGCACTCGTGCGTTGCGAAGCGGAGCTGCCCAACATCATCATCGTCGATGCGGGTCTGGATGGCGCGCTCGATCTGATTGCCAATATCCGCAACCTGCCCGAAGGCAAGGCCGTGCGCATCTACTACTGCGTCGTTGAGGCGGATCTGAAGAAGATGATGGCCGGCAAGCGTGCCGGTGCCGACGATTTCCTGCTGAAGCCGTTCGATCGCAAGATCCTGACCAGCGTTTTCGGCAGCTTGTCGATCGCCGCCTGATTCTTCAGCAAACCATATTATCTCGAAAAAGCCGCTGCCTTTCCAGGCAGCGGCTTTTTTATGTGCCCTTTACGAGGGGTAACGGGGCACCATGCGGAAAGCCCGGAAACGCAAAAGCCCGCCATCATCGGCGGGCTTTAACGAAACTCTCGGCACGATCAGCCGTGGCGTCCCTGCATTATGCGGGATGCGAAACACCGCCGGCTGGAATGGCCGGTGGTATCAGGCGCTTTCTGCCAACTCGCCTTCCGGCTCGCGCAGCACATAGCCGCGGCCCCAGACGGTTTCGATATAATTGGCGCCGCCAGCGGCATTTGCGAGCTTCTTGCGCAGCTTGCAGATGAACACGTCGATGATCTTCAGTTCCGGTTCGTCCATGCCGCCATAAAGGTGGTTGAGGAACATTTCCTTGGTCAGCGTCGTACCCTTGCGGAGCGAAAGCAGCTCCAGCATCTGGTATTCCTTGCCCGTCAGGTGAACACGCTGTCCGCCGACTTCGACAGTCTTTGCATCCAGGTTGACGATCAGTTCGCCGGTGGAGATGACTGACTGTGCATGACCCTTAGAACGGCGCACGATCGCATGGATGCGAGCAACCAGTTCGTCCTTGTGGAAAGGCTTGGTCATGTAGTCGTCAGCGCCGAAGCCGAGACCACGAACCTTGTCCTCGATACCGGCCATGCCGGAAAGGATAAGGATTGGTGTCTTGACCTTGGACAGACGCAGCGTTCTCAGAACCTCGTAACCGGACATGTCCGGCAGGTTAAGATCAAGCAGAATGATGTCGTAATCATAGAGCTTGCCGAGATCGACACCCTCTTCACCAAGATCGGTGGTGTAAACGTTAAAACTTTCCGACTTGAGCATCAGTTCGATGCTCTGCGCTGTCGCGCTGTCGTCTTCGATGAGTAGAACCCGCATAATTGTCCCCTTTTCCGCCGCCGAAAGGTCGTTGTGGCCCCCTTACGCGATACGGATCCAGTCGTTGCCTGATTTGGAGGCTGCCAGCAAATGGTTAACAAATTCTGATTCACTCTGGCAAGGTGTATCGAAAATGTTAAATATTTTTTGCAGTCCTCTGATTTTGCATGTGAATCTAGAATGACATCCTTAACGCACAACATTAAGGAAATCGGCTATCTGACTCATCTGACTCAATCTATGCCGAACCCTAAATTTTGTGCCCGGCATTTACTGACCCTTAAATGATCGTCCCTATGATTAACGATGCCCGTAAACGAAAGGTTACCAGCGGTAGGATTTTGTTAATATCGCTGTAATTTTTTTTGTTTCCGACACCGTAAGGTCGGTTAATCGGGTCAAATCCAGTAACCGGGGTCTCGCATCACGGGAGTATTGCGTATGAAGTCACGTGAGAGCCTTGTTCGCCTGAAGGAATTTCAGGTGAAGGAGAAACAGCGTCAGTTGAGCCAGTTGCAACTGATGATGTCCGAATTTGAGCGGATGACCAAGGAATTGGAAAACCAGATCACGTTCGAAGAAAAGAAATCGGGGATCACCGATCCCGCCCATTTCGCCTATCCGACGTTTGCCAAGGCTGCGAGACAGCGGGCAGACAATCTTCAGGTCTCGGTCCGGGAACTGAAGGTGCAGCAGGATGCGGCGGAACTTGCGCTGGAAGAGGTTCAGGCGGAATTCGCCAAGGCCGCAGCGCTCGAAGAACGCGATAGCGGTGCTCGTATGCGCGCCTAGGCGCGCTTGAGGTTTTGCTCAAGGCCCAAAGGCCCTTCTCACGAACTTGTCTCAAGTTCGTGAGAAGGGCCTTGTGCATTTTTAGGGCAATTTTTTGAAGGACGCTCCGGCTTACGCCTGGATCACATCCTGCCATTCGGGATGGCGCAGCGCCTGAGCACGCATGAAGGGGCAGAGCGGAATGATTTTCCAGCCGCCCTTTCGGGCCGCGTCGATCGCGTGGGCTGCGAGCGCCTGGCCGACGCCCTTGCCGCGTAACGCGTCCGGAACAGCGGTATGATCGATGATGATCAGGGTCGGCGATGACCGGGAATAGGTCATCTCGCCGGTATGCCCTTCGACTGTTGTGCTGTAGCGGCCATGCGAGCCGTTTTCTTCAAGCTTGATATCCATGGTCCACCCGTCATTTGTTGGCTCCCGCCTATATGGCACGGGGCAGAGCCGAAACGAAGGGTGGGGGAGGCTTGAAAATGTTTCGGACAGCTGCCTAGTTCGAAGCAGCTGTCCGGGAAAACGCGCTTGGGTCTATCGCGTCAGTGGCGATATTGCTGGATGCGGGTCGTTCGCAGGCCGGCAAGACCATGGTCACTGATCGAGGACTGCCAAGACAGGAATTCTTCGACGGTCAAGGTATAACGTTCACAGGCTTCTTCCAGGCTCAGCAGTCCGCCACGCACGGCGGCGACGACTTCTGCCTTTCTGCGGATCACCCAACGGCGCGTATTGGCCGGAGGCAGATCAGCAATTGTCAAAGGGCTGCCATCGGGTCCGATGACATATTTCACGCGGGGTCGTATCATTTCGGTCATTGGACTCTCTACACATACTCAAGACCATATGGGATCAACTTACCCTGTCACATTTAACATTTGCCTAAGCAGGTAGTAACAATTTGCTAATAATTTTAGAGACTTCCGGCGCGCTCTTCGACCAATTGCGGATCTCGAAAACAGTGCCCGGCTCAGCGCGATTCTGCTCTCGATCACCTCTTTATTGTGGAGCTTCCAAGCTTCGTTGTGTAATTTCCATGTATGCATAGGAGCTATGCAAATATAATGGTTCAATTTTCATAAAATTATTGATAGTCACAGCCAGTAATTGAGCATGAGCAACATTTTGTTGCTCCGGAATGCTCTCGATGCACCATTTTATTTCAAAATGCCGGTCTTTTCGCTTCGAATGTGTCCTTAGTGGCCTCTCGGGGTTTCGTCGGTGTTGGATATATCGTGCTGCTGCCGAAAAAATTCCGGAATGAGAATTTTTTGGAGAGCTGGCGCCGTGGCCGGCAGGTTGGTGATTAAAAATATGAGAGACCCTGACAAGCTGGCCTTGCGAAGCGAGGCTTATGCTGATTTTCTTTCGGGCATGAACAGTTCCGCAGTCCAGACGGAGTACGAAGTGCTCCACCTGATGCGCCAGTGCACGGCGCAATTCGGCTTTAGCCACTTCATGATCGCGCGCATTCCGTTCGGCGAGCAGCAGCGTTTCGCCGAACGTCTCGTTTTGAGCAGCTGGCCGTCGGAGCTTGTACGGGAATATGACGCGGCGATGGTTTTCCAGGCGAGCGCGCTGGTCGAACGGTTGCGCCATACGAAGCTGCCGATCTTCGGCGCAACACAATCCCTGCTCAACGCGCATGGGACCGCGGCGCGCGACACTGTCGATGCCTTGTTTGCCGGGCAGGCTATGAGCAATACATTTGCTGTCATGCTGCACACCACCCACGGGGAAGCATTTGCCGCCCTGCTCTGCGGATCGCGGGGCGAGCCGGACAGGACCGAGACGGCCGATCTGTATCTGACCCTGCTGCAACTGTTCGAAACGCTTGAGCGCACCTTTGAAGTCGGCGCCTCGGCACGCGACAAGCTGTCGACGCGCGAGATCGAATGTCTGCGTTGGGCTGCTGCTGGCAAGAGCAGTGACGAGATCGCCATCATCCTCGGCATTTCCGCCTATACGGTTTCCAGCTACTTCAAGACCGCTACCCGCAAGCTGGATTCCGTCAATCGCATGCAGGCGATCGCGCGCGCCATGCGGATGAAGCTGATCTGAGCCGGGCAAACCCCTTGCCCTTGTTCAATTCCCCGCGACTTTCTATATAGCGGCTACGGAATGGCCGGTCTGAACCGGGAACCGTCGGCTGCGGCGTTGGCCGTTTGCAGGAAACAGGGTATGGTCGCGCGAAAATGCCGAACAACCCACCGATGGACCGGAATACCGGATTGGATACCGTGAACAGTCTCGATTTTGATCGCAAGCCCGAAGATACGCGCGTCGTCGTTGCCATGTCCGGCGGCGTTGACAGTTCCGTGGTGGCCGGCATCCTGAAACGGCAAGGTTACGACGTTCTCGGTATCACCCTGCAGCTCTATGATCATGGCGCCGCCGTCCACCGGGCCGGTTCCTGCTGTGCTGGCCAGGACATCGACGATGCCCGCCGCGTCTGCGAGGTGCTGGGCATTCCGCATTATGTTCTCGACTATGAGCAGCGTTTTCGCGAAACGGTGATCAATCCCTTTGCCGAAAGCTACGTGGCTGGCGAAACGCCGATACCCTGCGTTGCGTGCAACCAGACCGTCAAGTTCGCCGATCTGCTGGCCACCGCCCGGGAACTCGGTGCCGATGCACTGGCCACCGGCCACTATATCCGGTCGAGGTCGAACCCGACGCCCGACGCTCCGGGCCGCCGCGCGCTGTTTCGTCCGACGGATGCCGATCGCGACCAGAGCTATTTCCTGTTTGCGACCACGCAGGAGCAGATCGACTATCTGCGTTTTCCGCTCGGCAATCTGACCAAGGCGGAAACCCGGCAGCTTGCCGAAGACATGGGTCTCGTCGTCGCCAAGAAGGCCGACAGCCAGGACATCTGTTTCGTGCCGCAGGGAAAATATGCCGATATCATCAACAAGCTGAAGCCGAATGCGGCTCTGGGCGGCGACATCGTCCATCTCGACGGCCGCGTGCTCGGCAGCCATGACGGCATTCTGCATTATACGATAGGCCAGCGCCGTGGCATCGGCGTTGCCACCGGCGAGCCGCTCTATGTCGTGCATCTCGACGCCCGCTCGCGCCGCGTCATCGTCGGCCCGAAGGAAGCGCTGGAAACGCGCCGCGTCTACCTGCGCGATATCAACTGGCTGGGTGACGGCGATATTTTCGATGTGGCGGCCGATGGCTTTGCCTGTTTCGCCAAGGTCCGCTCCACCCGTCAGCCGGCGCCTGCGATCCTGCGCGCCGATGCAGATGGCGTCTCGGTCGAGCTTCTGGAAGGCGAGGCGGGCGTTGCCCCCGGTCAGGCATGCGCGCTCTATTCCGGTATCGGCGAGGACGCGCGTGTCTATGGCGGCGGCTTCATCCTGCGCTCCGAACGGGAGGCCGCTGCCGAAGCTGCGCTCAAGGACCTGCTGCAGAGTGTGGTTGCTGCCTGATTGAGGGCAGGGGACGGTCCATCCTGTGTCGTCCCCGCCAATGTTCACCGTCCCTTGAAAAACTTCCTGTTTTTTGAAACGGCCCGGCTTGACACCGGCATGAACCGCACCCTATAAGCCGCCCACTGACGGCGACGACAGCGGCCAAGCGCCCAAGTCTCAGTCTGATGGCGGGGTAGCTCAGGTGGTTAGAGCAGCGGAATCATAATCCGCGTGTCGGGGGTTCGAGTCCCTCTCCCGCTACCACATTTTATTAGTTATCGTGAATCGATACACGCGTCCGCAAACAAGCCCCGCTTAGAATGCGATCCATCCTAATGGCTCGCATTCGAGCAAGATGCTGGACAAAACCACCAATACAGCTTGGCGCATAGCACGCTTCATCTTCGGTACACCCGCGACCACCACCCTGGCTGCCGCCCGCATAGGGCGGCTTCTGGCTGGCTCTATGAGTTTGTATCCCTCGACCTGCTCGCGGGTTGCCAATGCCATCAACTGCAGGCGCTCGTGATGATCGATAACCCGCCGTTCGGCGAACTGCAGGTGAGCAAAGAATTCTCCGTTTTGCGTAGTTGTGACGCTTTCCAAAGAAAGGCCGCAGACGCCCAGCGCATAGCATTCGTGAGCGATGAGGGCGAAGCTTGCGGGTGTAAAGACCCACGCATGGCAATCAATGTAGGCGTTGCTTTGGCCCTCGCCGTAATAGGTCCTGAATGCCTCGCCGAGTGACATGGTGACGAAGGTCATCTGCTCTGCAATGATCGCGTCTTTATCGGGCCACGAAATCATCCCGCGCTTCGCCACGGCGGTGATCGACGTCTCAAAAAGTGTTTTGCGGGTATGAACCGCGTCACGGTTTCGTGACGCCTCGAGCCAGTCGGCCGTGGTCGATAGAGGTCGGAACAGGTCAAAGCAGTACCGCTTATCGGGCAGAGCGATGGAGATCACTCCGCCTGGTTTGAGCAGACTATGGCAGCTTTTCAGGAAGCCCAACGGGTCGGGGACGTGTTCAAGAACATGGCTCAAAAAGACGACGTCGAAGGTGCTGTGATGTTCATTGGGAATCGAGTCCAGGAGGGTTCCGTCTTCCCAGACGAAATCTACCTCTTCGATAAGATGGACATCGCTTCCGAGATGTCGGTAGTGCCGCATGAGGCCATCGCGGTCGAGTTTGTCCACGATGTAAACATTGTAGCGGTCGCGCTTTGCCGCCATCGGGCGAAGAAGGGGGCCGATTTCAAGGATCTTCTTATCGCGAGTGATATGCCGCCGGATGTTTTGGAACGCGCTTTTCGACCTGCTTTTCGTAGGAATAGCGACCGGCGGTTGCGCCCGCAAATCCCCAGGCGTTGTGCCAAAATCCTTGCCTAGATACCCCATAGCTCGCCCCCCGGTTGTTCGGCATCACTACCGCGTTACAAAGATGCTGGGAAGATTGAATTTCCTGACTTGGGCTAGATATGCCGATACGGCGGAGCCATCTCTTTCTCGCGCGGGAAGGGGGCGTCGTGGAAGTGACCTGGTAGCACACTGGTAGCGGATGTTTAGTTTATGTGTCGTGCCAGATTAAGAGTCTGAAAATAATGCATAATGATAGAGAATGATGGCGTTTGATATAGGGGGCGTGGGATCGTAATCGCCGTAGCGGCTATCCTCAAGCAACTCCGCCCGCGGCCCTTACGAATAGCACATATTTCTCAGCCAATCCCTCCTGCAGCCGGTCGATGATCAGCAGCGAGATTTGGAAAGCTGTGTCGAGGTCCGGGGTCGCACTGACCAAGTCAGCCAGATAGACCACTTCGGAATCGTATTGATCGGGCGTTTTTGCGACTTCGTGTATAAACGTCCGGAGCGCCAGCCGGGCATTGGTCATCTGCGCAGTCCGGCGCTCGGCCTCCGGAAGAGGCAGGCTGATCAGAAAGACATGGACATCTATGAAACGCAGAAGAGCCGAAAAATGCTCTGCTGTTTCGGGCAATCCTGCCTGCAGATAGAGGTTGGCTTTTGCGGCTTCCAGCGTGCTGCTCGTCGCCCAGCGACCGAGGTCGTAGCGGTAGATCGTCGAATCATCGGAGAGGAATTTTCCGGCGGCGCACAGCGCAAAGCTCAAGGCCCAGTCGCAATAACCACCCCGTGTCGGATGGGCTTGTGAGAACAGCGAATACAGGCTTTTGAAGAGATCCGAGCGGTAGACGCTGTAGTAGAGCGCGTTATTGCCGTTGGCCTTGCCGTTATATTCAAGCATCCGGCTGCCGGCGTCATCGGCGATGATCGAAAAACGATCGACCTGCTGCACCCCTTTTTCATTGGTCCAGATGAATGTTTGCGGACGAACGCCGATCACATCGGCAGGAAGATCGGAAAATTCGAACGGCTGCTTGTCATCTAGGCCATAAATCTCGTCGTCATCGCCCATCGGCATCAGGAAGGGCGTTTCGACCTTTGACAAAGCAGATATCATGTTCTGCAGGCCGTTATCACCGGCCGGGACAACATAGGTCAGACGTGGATGGCTGTTTTCGTAGCGCGCGCGTTTTTGGGGATCTCTGGAGTTGTCGGAAACGACAAGCCGGCAATCCCTTTTTTCCGCGTAGATCAGCGCCGTTTCGATCGCGCAGGCAGAGTGCCGGAGATCGCGATTGCTCGGCATGCAGAGGGTAAGCTGTGTCATCAGGCGTGTCCAAGCGATTGAGGTCTCCAGCTTTAGGCCGCGTCGGGTGCGCGAGGCTTACCTGGCATTTCCAGTCGATCCAGCCTTGCACCAGCCGGTTTCGCTAGTGATGGTTTATCAACAGATACGTCTGGACCGTCGATGTCGGCATCTTTTTCAAAAGCGCTCGGTGACTACAATGATGGTAACTATCACGGGGCATTGAGCATTCTGTCGCCGGACCGCCGGCAATCCTTCGTACTCAACGAACTTCTGCTGATTGCCCAATGTTATGCAAAGACGGAGAAATTCGCCGATGCGGCATCGTTCTATATCAAGGCGGCGGAGCTGGGCGGTCCAAAACAGGCGATGCTGCGGGCACTTGCTGCCAATATGCTGCAGGAAGCAGACGATTCCTTTGCATCTTTGAACATAGCTCGGCTCGCCGCGAAAACCGGCGAGTTCGATACCAATGCCGAGGAAACCTATCGCCGTTGTCTGCACGAATTTCTGTGCATCGACGAGGCGCAGATGGATGACCAGCGCTTTCTGGACCGGCTGAAAGCCGGCGATGAACGCTATCTGGCCGCAGAGTTTCCGCATCGCCATATCGGCTGGTGCGGCGACGAGGGCATCAATGCGCGACAGATGAAGGTGCATGACGCAATGGCTTTTACGCCGGCGTCGAGAGCATCAAGGCGGGCGGTGCCGCATAGATTTTCCGGCAGGATCAAGATCGGTTATCTCTCGGCGGATTTCAGCGATCAGCATGCCACGATGCGTCTTTTTCAGAGCGCGCTGCTCCAGCATGACCCTGAGCGCTTCGACGTGGCGCTTTTCTGCAACACAGACGATGACCTGATCAAAATCGACAAGGGATCACGCGATACCTATCCCAACCTGCAACGGATTGGACACCTCTCGGATCAGGATGCAGCGGCGGTGATCCGAAATTCTGGCATCGATATTCTCGTTGATCTCAAGGGACATACGAAGGGTTCCCGCGCCGGGCTGCTCAATCTTGGTGCTGCCCCGATCCAGGTCGCCTATCTCGGATTTCCCGGATCGGGGACAGGCATCGATTGCGATTATATCCTCACCGACGCCGTTGTGACGCCGGAAACGAGCCGGCCGTTTTATCACGAAAAATTCTGCCTGCTTCCAGACAGCTACCAGTCCAATGACAATATCGGCCGTCCACTGCCGCCCGCGACCCCACGCGGCGCACTCGGCCTGCCGGAGGATCGCATCGTCTTTGCTTCGTTTAACGCCCAACGCAAAATAACGCCGGCGACGGCGGAGGTCTGGGCGGATATTCTGCGGCGAACGGATGACAGCGTGCTGTGGGTCATGTGCTCGAATCGTTTTGCGCAGGATAATCTGGTGCGCTGGATGGAAAATGCAGGCATCGCCAGTGACCGGATCATCTTCGCCGATCCGGTTGCCTATCCGGATCACATTGCCCGCCTTCAGGCGGCGGATATCGGGCTGGATACATTTCCCTACAATGGTCACACGACGACATCGGACAAATTATGGGCGGGCCTGCCGGTGCCAACCTTTAAGGGCACGCATTTTGCCTCCCGGGTGACGGAGAGCTTGCTGCGGGCGCTTGGGGTTGGCGAACTGGTTGCGGATACTCCAGAACGTTACGTCGAACTCTGCGTGTCGCTGGCAAAAAACCCGGACGAACTGCGTGCAGTGAAAGACAAGGTTGCCGCGCAGCGTACGGTCGCGCCGCTGTTTGATACCACGCGCTTCATACGTCATCTGGAAAAGGCGTTCGAGCTGATGATTGCGCGCGCCCGCAACGGTCAAGAACCGGATCATTTCGCGGTGCCTGCGATCGCATAGGAACCCCAGGACGGGCCGACATTCAGGCGCTTAACGTAGCGCTCTAGAAGAGCGTTACGGTAAGCGCGAGCGGCTTGTGTCATGCCGCAAGGTCCCGCATTATCCTTGGTAACCGGTTAGATATACAGCGCTATTCCTGCCTCAAAGGCCAATTTGGCTTCGGACGCCCATTTGGGCCAGCAGGTTGCAAGGCAACCGCTCGGAAAAGCGAAGATCCTTGAAATAAAATTTGCGCGGCCCTTGAACGGCCCGATCCGCAGCTCCAATTAGGGCGAGACCCGTGGTCCGGGCCCCTCTGGTAAAGCCGCCGGCGCTTTACGATGTCGGACCTTCCTCGACATTGTATGCCGGCGAAGGAGAAGGCTTTGGACCTTTCGTTTATGCTCGTCCAGTGGATGGGATCTCCCCTCTGGATGTGGGCAGCGTTCATCACGCTGGTTGCTCTCATTCTCACATTTGACCTCGGTGTCCTGCATAAGGAAAACCGGGAAATCGGCGTCAAGGAAAGCCTCAAGCTTTCGGCGCTCTACATCTCTCTTGGCCTGTCGTTCGGCGCATGGGTGTGGTGGTATCTCGGCGCTGAAGCCGGCATGAATTATATCACCGGCTTTGTCGTCGAAAAGACGCTGGCCCTGGATAACGTCTTCGTCATCGCCCTGATCTTTTCATTCTTTGCCGTACCGCGCATTTACCAGCATCGGGTGCTGTTCTGGGGTATTCTCGGCGTCATCGTGTTGCGCGCCATCATGATTGGCCTTGGCGCAACACTTGTGACCGAATTCTCCTGGGTGCTCTACATCTTCGCGGCCTTCCTTGTCTTTACCGGCTTGAAGATGCTGTTCGTTGGAGAGTCCGATCCGGACATTGCCAACAATCCGCTGGTGTCCTTCATGCGCCGCAAATTCAACGTCACGGACACGCATCATGGTGAGCGGTTCTTTGTAAAGCAGCCGCATCCAAAGACCGGAAAGATGGTTTTGTTCATCACGCCGTTGTTCATGGCGCTGGTGCTGATCGAAATTGCCGACGTGATCTTTGCCGTCGACTCGGTTCCCGCGATCTTCGCGATCACGACCGACCCGTTCATTGTCTATACCTCCAACATCTTTGCTATCCTGGGTTTGCGCGCGCTCTACTTTGCGCTGGATGCGATGATCCACCGTTTCAAATACCTGAAGCCGGCTCTGGCCATCGTGTTGGTGTTCATCGGCTCCAAGGTCTTCGTGGCCTATCTTCTTGGCCTGGAGAAATTCCCGGCTGCTCTGTCCTTGTCGATGACCTTCGCCATTATCGCGAGCGGCGTGGTCTGGAGTTTGATGAAAACCCGCAAGGACAACACGGCTGCCCATTAAGGGTAGCCCACAGACTGACACTTCATTCACTCAATAAGGATAAGAAAAATGCTGCTCGAAATCATGTCATCCGCAATAGCCTCGATGATCGTTGAACCCGCGAAAGCGGATTTGCGTGAAGCAATCATCGGCGCGAATGCGTCCCCTGCCATCGTCGAGCAAAGCGAGACTTGCCTGCGCGAAGGTGCCCCGCTCCTGATCACCAAAGCAGGCGAACAGCCGGTCTGGGCCGTCACCTCCGTGGTCGGCGTCACCGTCGGCTGGTACCAGCCGGAAGAGTTTCTTTCGGGCGTTCATCCCGCCTGCGATGCTGCGCTCGCTGAACTTCAGAAAGAGGCCTCTTGAGGCCTCCCTCTGACATCAAGCAACAGAAACAGTGACACAGAAATGAACGCCGATATGAAAAACAACACCGTGACAGAGGTGGGTGACGAACTCGAGCATTCTCCGATCAACGAGATCCGCGCGAGACGCAATCACCTCGCCGGTTACTGGGTTGGTCAGAAGCTCGGCCTTTTGGGCGGTGATTTGTCCGCCTATGCAAGAGACGCGCACGAAAGCGATTATGAAATGGCCGGCGATGCCGATATCATCGCCAAATTGACCGGCGACCTGAAAGCGCACGGCGTCATCTTCAGCAATGACGAGGCAAACGAGTTGCTGAAGTCGTGCCATCGCCAATCGTTGCTCGATAGTCACTGTACGGATTGATGCCGTTGGACGCAGAAAGCATCGAGAGCCGGATCGAAGAAGACAAGATCAAGGGGTCCGACTTCATGCTGGAACTCCTCGATCGGGCTAGGCATGACAACGGGCTGGAATTGAAACGCGTTCTTGGAAGAGAAGGCCGGATCGGTGTCGCCTTTACGCTTCTCATTCTGGCCCTGCCAACAATCATTCCAATGCCAGGCCCTTTCGGCTTTATCTTCGGAACCTGTCTCGCCTTCGTTGCTGTTCAGATGATGGTGGGGGCAAACAGGTTGTGGTTGCCCGAGTGGATCGGGCGTCGCGTGCTTCCGTTGAAGGCTGTCGAGGCGACCATTTCGGCGACCCGGCCGTGGGTCTTGCGTTTTGAGGCTTGGTTGTCGCCTGGACGGCTTGCCGTGCTGACAGGGCGCAAGGCACGCATCGTGCTTGCCATCCCCATCTTGCTGCTCGCTATTCTGATTGCTCTGCCAATACCATTCGGCAACACACTTCCAGCACTGGCGGTTGCCTTGATCGCGGTCTCGCTGGCGGAGCGGGATGGGTTGATGGTCATCGCTGCAATGGCGCTGTTCGCAGTCGCTTGCGTTGCCTCATATTATCTCGCAACCGCAGTCGGCTCAGCCTTTGTCTCTTTGATCTAAACGGGTACTGCTACGGCACACTCTCACACACGGTATCTTTTTCAATCAGACGCTAGGATGAGGTGAGGTAGGAGCAAGCGGCCTGCCCATGCGGAAGGGCGAGCGCAAGAGCCCGCAACGAGATCCTAGGATTGCAGGATCTTCTCGATCTTCGTAGAGGATTCGTTGAGGTCGAAGAGTTCGTAGGCGCCTGTTTCCTCCACCTGGCGGCAGACGAAATTAACCCTGGCTTCGTCATGGCCGAGGGCCACAAGCAAAGTTTCTCGCAATCCCATTGCCGTCAGAAGCACCGGTTCCCGCAGAAGCTGTCCCTCCCGCCATGAGCTCAGGCGCACGGTGATTGGCATCATGGTGATTCTCCTCACCACCAGCTTACCACGAAGCCGGCCGGAATATTAGCAATCGGCTTTTCAGAAGCCTTCCGTTGGGCGGCGAACGCATCACGAAGGGTGGTTATCCCTCGCTCATTATTTCCATGCCGCCAGTCAACCGGTCCATCAGGCTGCGGCGGACGCGGCCGACGTCGCGTAGCGGCGGCTCGCCGAACTGGCGGGCGTATTCGCGGCTGAACTGCGACTGGCTCTCGTAGCCGACCTGATGACCGGCGGAGCCTGCATCCAGCATATCCTCCAGCATCAGCCGCCGTGCCTCCTGCAGCCGTAGCTGCTTCTGGTACTGCATCGGGCTCATGGCGGTGATCGCCTTGAAATGATGATGCAGCGAGGAGACGCTCATGCTGACGCGGCTGGCCAGATCCTCGATTTTCAGCGGCAGGGCGTAATGTTCCTTCAGCCAGACGCAGGCACGGCTGATCTGGTGTGACTGGCTTTCAGTGACCGCCATCTGGCGCAGCCGCGCGCTCTGTGGGCCGGTCAAAAGCCTGTAGATGATCTCCTGCTCGATCAGCGGGAGCAGAGCCGGAATGTCGTCCGGCCGGTCCAGAAGCCGAAGCAAGCGGATGGCTGCATCTTCCAGGTCCGGGGTGACCGAGCTTACCGACATGCCTCGTGTCGCAGGCGCCGGCGTGCCGGTTTGCGCGCCGGCCTGATCCAGCAATCCGGCAATGCGTGTGGTATCGATCCCGAATGTCACGCTCAGATAGGGTTTTTCCTCCGAAGCCTCGACGATCTGCGTGGTGACCGGCAGGTCGATCGAGGTCAGCAGATAATCGGCGCCGCCATAGCGGTAGACGTCGTCGCCGAGCACTACCTGTTTTGCACCTTGTGCAATCAATGCCAGGCTCGGCTTGTAGGAACCGCAGGATTTCGTGCCGGTTCCTGAGCGCCGATGAACGCTTACACCTGGAATGGCCGTTTGATGATCGCCATCCTCCTTGGCGAAACGGGCAATGAGATCAATCAGTTCCTGACTGCGCGGGGTTCGTGAAGCTGTCATAATCGAAAGTCTTTCCAGCTATTTAGATTTCTTCTCGCAAACCGGAATTTAGTCGTTCTGTGGTAATATGCAAAACCTTGGCGGCACGTTTTGCAGGATCGTACAATAATCTTGCAGGATTGCTCTAACGTTCTGCAGGCGTGATCTGCCAGTATGCTTTCGGGGAGAGGCGATCTGTGCTTCCATCACAATCCCCGCTTCATCAAATAAAGGAGTGACCCATGGCCCTGGCAAGAGGATATGCTGCGACGGATGCGTCGAAGCCGCTGCAGCCCTTCACATTCGAACGGCGCGAGCCCCGCGAGGACGACGTCGTCATCAGCATCAAATATTCCGGTATCTGCCATTCGGATATCCATCAGGCCCGCAATGAGTGGGGCAACTCGGTATTCCCAATGGTTCCCGGCCACGAAATCGCTGGCATTGTTACGGCGGTCGGCGCGAAGGTCACGAAATTCAAGGTCGGCGACCGGGCCGGCGTCGGCTGCTTCGTCGATAGCTGCACCGCCTGCGCCAGCCGCGATGTCGATCTGGAACAGTACATGCCCGGCCTTGTCGGCACCTATAACAGCGTCGAAGCGGACGGCAAGACGCCGACCCAGGGTGGCTATTCCGATTCTATTGTCGTCAAGGAAGGCTACGTCCTCTCCATTCCGGAGAACCTGCCGTTCGAGGCAACAGCACCGCTGCTATGCGCCGGTATCACGCTCTATTCGCCGCTGCGCAACTGGGGCGCCGGTCCCGGCAAGAAGGTCGCAATCGTCGGCATGGGCGGTCTTGGCCATATGGGCGTCAAGCTTGCCCATGCGATGGGTGCTGACGTCACCGTCCTCAGCCAGTCGCTGTCGAAAAAGGAAGATGGCCTGAAGCTGGGCGCCGACCATTATTATGCGACCGCCGACGCTGAAACATTCACCAAGCTGGCCAGCACGTTCGACCTCATCCTGTGCACTGTCTCGGCTGAGATCGACTGGAACGCCTATCTCGGGCTCTTGAAGGTGGACGGGACGCTCGTCCTGCTCGGTGTTCCGGAGAAACCGGTGCCTGTGCATGCCTTCTCGCTCATTCCGGCCCGTCGCAATCTTGCCGGTTCGATGATCGGTTCGATCAAGGAAACCCAGGAAATGCTGGATTTCTGCGGTGAGCACAACATTGTCTCGGAAATCGAACTGATCCGCATGGATCAGGTCAACGAAGCCTATGAACGTGTCATCAAGAGCGACGTGCGCTACCGCTTCGTCATTGATATGGCAACGCTGTAATTCATGGAAACGAAAAGGCCGGCAAGTTCACCTTGCCGGCCTTTTTATCGCGTCCGCCCCGTCAGAGGGGTTATTTTACTTCGGTCAGCACTTCCGTGCCGGAACCGTCCTTGCCGGTGATCGTCCATTTGCCATCAAGCGTGCCATTGCCGTTGACCTTGTAGACGACCAGTCCCATTTCATCTTCCAAGACGTAGCCTGCTGCAAAGGCATCGCCGTTGAGCATGCAGACGCCGGTCGATTTGACCCCGGCGGTGTTCCATTCGATGACGCAGGTGGTTTCGCTGGCGAGCGTTATCTCAGCCGTGCCGGAATAGCTTGACCCATCGAGATTGGTGCCTTGGACAGTGTATTTGCCGGCGTTTACGGTTTGCGCATTCGCAGTGGATGCGGCCGCGAGCAAAAGTACGGCGGCGAAAACAATCTTCTTCATGGGACCCCTCAAAAAAATGGCTCGATGACCGAGCTGCACGTGAGCCTATGCGCAATCGGTGCCGTTTGAAAAGCACCAAAATTGTGGTGATGTGGGCGAACGGTACTTTGGCCTTTAACCACTGTTCGCGTCAGCTTCTGTGTTCACCTCGCACCGCCTGATGTACCGCGTACAGGGTCGAAAGCAGGCTTGCCGCCGTGTCGAGGGGAAGGCAGCTTGGCCCGTCGCAAAGCGCGCGGTCGGGGTCTGGATGAAACTCCAGGAACACGCCATCCGCACCGGCCGCCACAGCTGCCTTGGCGATGATGGGGACACCCTCGCGGCGTCCGCCCGTCGAAGAACCGTTGGTGCGGGGATCTGCACCCGGCAATTGCACGGAATGGGTCGCATCAATGGTAACCGGAACGCCGAGGCGCTGCATTTCGGCAATGCCGAGCATGTCCACGATCAGATTGTTATAGCCAAAGGAACTGCCGCGTTCACACAAGATGATCTGGAGATCGGGTGCAACCGCCCGCGCTTTGGCGATGATGTTCTTGCAGTCCCAAGGGGCGAGAAACTGGGCTTTCTTGACGTGCAGCAGGCCACCGGCACGGCTTGTGGCAATGGCAGCAGCAACAATCAGGTCCGTCTGGCGGCAAAGGAATGCAGGAATCTGAACCAGATCCGCAACGGCGGCAACCGCCTCTGCCTGATCGATCTGGTGAATGTCGGTAGCGATCGGCACATTCAAGGTTCGTTTGAGTTCCGCAAGCATGGCGAGGCCATCCTGCAACCCGGGACCGCGATAGCTGGCATTTGAGGAGCGGTTGGCCTTGTCAAAGCTCGCTTTGAACACGAAAGGCAAGCCGAGATCGGCCGTGACGGCCTTCAGGTGCCGCCCCACATCCAGCGCTAATTCCAGATTTTCCAGGACATTGAGGCCTGCGATAACGGCTAGAGGCTGGCCCTCGCCAAACGATATGTTCCAGTGTTTCAGATGCGCTAAGGCCATGATCGACTTCCACTGACGTTAAAGAAAACGCTCCATCGCACGACGCAACCGTGCGCCCGCTATCATTCAGGTTGAAGCGAGAATCACATCTCTGATCGTCGTACGTGCGCACAATATGGAGTTTTGGAAAGGCAGCAACTTGAGATTGAGGGGCGAGGCACCATCAAGATTGCTTGGATAACTGCGGCAGGCTTACGCCGCGTGCCAGCGCAGTCTGGTCGGCCCTGATGGGGTTGTGAGTATCCGTTATGGGCCGGTTGTTCGGGGTGGACGCAGACGCAGCTCAGCCCAACGGAAGCGGCCCGTCGTTCTTGATCTCTTCCATCACTGCGTAGGTCCGCGTTTCCTTGACGCCGGGCAGGGTCCAGAGCACCTGGCCGAGGAAATTGCGGTAGGCGTTCATGTCCTCGAAGCGGGTCTTGACGAGATAATCGAAGCCGCCAGCGACCATATGGCATTCGAGCACTGACGGCGCCTGTTTGACTGCGGTGGCAAACTTGTCGAACACTTCGGGTGTCGTCTTGTCGAGCATCACCTCGATGAAAACGAGAAGCCCGAAGCCGAGCTTATGCGGATCCAGACGCGCACCGAAGCCCGAGACATAACCTTCCTTCAGCAAGCGGCGTAGCCGCTCGCTGGTGGCGGTGGGGGAAAGCCCGATGCGGTCGGCCAGTTCCAGATTGGTGATCCGGCCGTCCGCCTGGAGGATATTGAGAATCCGCCGGTCGATCTTGTCTATCTCGTGCATCGGCATGAGTCCGATCCTCCATTCGGGGGCAGTTTCAGGCTGCCAGCCGCATTTCGGCGAGTTTAACCCAGTAGGAGATGCCGTGCGGGATCGCCTCGTCGTTGAAGTCGTAGCCCGGGTTGTGCAGGCCGGCCGTATCGCCATTGCCGATGAAGATGAATGCGCCCGGACGGGCGAGCAGCATATAGGAGAAATCTTCGCCGCCCATCATTGGATCGAGGTCACCTGATACCTGGGTTTCTCCGGCGATGTTTGCTGCCGCCGAAAGCGCATAGGCGGTTTCCTGACGGTGGTTGACCGTGACCGGATAGTTGCGGCCGTAGGAAACCCGGATCTTGGCGCCATAGGCGGCGCCCAGATTTTCGGAGATCTGCTTGATGCGCTCTTCGGCAATGTCGCGCATTTCCGGCATCAGCGTGCGTACGGTGCCGGCAAGAATGGCCTGCTCCGGAATGATATTGTGGGCAAAGCCTGCATTGAATTTGGTGACCGAGACGACGACAGACGCCAGCGGATCGGCGGTGCGCGAGGCGATCGTCTGCAAGGCACTGACGATCTGCGAGCCGATCACGATCGGGTCGATCGTCTTGTGCGGCTGGGCCGCGTGGCCGCCGCGGCCATCGATGGTGATGTTGAATTCGTCGGTCGAGGCCATGATCGGCCCGACACGGCTGCCGAACTGACCAACCGGCATGCCCGGCATATTGTGCATGCCATAGACTTCCTCAATGGCAAACCGCTCCATCATGCCGTCCTTGACCATCTCATGGCCGCCCGCGCCACCTTCTTCGGCCGGCTGGAAGATCACCGCGACCGCGCCTTTGAAATTGCGTATCTCGGCGAGATATTTTGCAGCGCCCAGAAGCATGGCGGTGTGGCCGTCATGGCCGCAGGCGTGCATCTTGCCCGCCGTGGTCGAGGCCCACGGCTTGCCACTGGTCTCTGTCATCGGCAGCGCGTCCATGTCGGCGCGCATGCCGATGGTGCGGCCTTCACCAAGATTACCCCTGATCAGGCCGACGACACCGGTGCGGCCGAGACCTGTCACGATTTCGTCAACGCCGAACTCTTTCAATTTATTTTCGACGAAAGCCGCCGTATTTTCGACGGCAAACAGCAGTTCCGGCTTCGTGTGGAGGTGGCGACGCCATTCCGTGACTTCGGTCTGGAGCTCTGCTGCGCGGTTCAAAATAGGCATTTTGGCTTCCTGTGGGTCCATTGCGGGCATGGGATACGGGATATTTGGCATCGGCGCAAAAGAATGGTCTTTGCCATCACCTCGCCATATAGGTTAAATAGCGGGACGATACGAGGCAATTCCCGAAATTTCGAGGTTTGACGTGGTGACAACTGGAATTCGCAAGAGCGGCGCGTTGAAGCTACTCGCAGTCCTGACCGGCGCTTGCGCGTCGCTGCTTTCGGCGGCCCTGCCGAGCGCGGCCAATCCGCAGCTGGTTGTCGATGTCAGTTCGCTGAAGGTCTATGAGCAGCGGGAAATTTACCAAAAGTGGTATCCGGCCTCGCTGACCAAGTTGATGACGGCCTACACGACCTTTCGCGCGCTGAAATCCGGCCAGCTGACGTTGGAAACGCCAGTCGTGATGTCGAAGAACGCTGCCGGCGAACCGCCGAGCAAGATGTTCTACAAGCCCGGCCAGGCGGTGACGCTCGACAGCGCCCTGAAGATGATGCTGATCAAGTCGGCCAACGATATTGCCGTTGCAATCGGCGAGACGGTTGCCGGCTCCGAGCCCGCGTTCGTCAACCAGATGAATTCCGAAGCTGTGCGGATCGGCATGACGTCGTCGCATTTCGTCAATCCGAACGGTCTGCCCGCGCCCGGCCAGTACACGACGGCCCGCGATCTTGCCGTTCTGGCAATCACGATCAAGCGCGAATTCCCGCAATATGCGGCCTATTTTGCCTATGAAGGTTTCACCACCGGCAAGAAGAATTATCCGAATTTCAACATGCTGATCGGCCGTTTCGACGGTGCCGACGGTATGAAGACCGGATTCATCTGCGCCTCCGGGTTCAATCAGGTCTCCTCGGCAACCCGCAACGGACGCGCCGTCGTGTCCGTCGTGCTCGGCGCAGACAGCCTTGGTGGACGGGCGGATGAATCTGCACGCTTGCTGCAGCTCGGCCTGACGTCAAGCAATGCGGGTAAGCCGGGCCTTGGCCAGATCGCACCCTACGGCGAGACCCGCGACACGGTCATCGATGTCAGCAAGGACATCTGCAATCCGAAGGCAGCAAAGGTCCGGTCGGAAAATCGTGATGAAGGCGGACGGCAGAAACTGCTGTCGCCTTATATCCACGAGATCAATCGCCCGCTGAATCTTGTCGCCGCCGGGCTTATCCCGGGCACCGAGAAGGTGGCCGATGTCAATGGCAAGGGGCAGACGGAGGCCGCGCAGGGCGATGCCGCCAATGTGCCGATCCCGGTTCCTCGCCCCGTTTTCTAAGCTTCCGCCTACTGATCGGATAATTCATGAGTCTTGTTTCGACCGCCGTACCGGTGTCGATCCTCACCGGCTTTCTCGGTGCTGGAAAGACATCCCTTCTCAACAGGCTTCTGAAGGATCCTGATCTCACCGATACCGCCGTGATCATCAACGAGTTCGGTGATGTCTCGCTGGATCACCTGCTGGTCGAGGCATCGAGCGACGGGATCATAGAACTGTCGGACGGCTGCCTCTGCTGCACGGTGCGCGGCGAGCTGGTCGATACGCTGGCCGATCTCATGGACCGGATGCAGACCGGCAAGATCAAGCCGTTGAAGCGGGTGGTCATCGAGACGACCGGCCTTGCCGATCCGGCACCGGTGCTGCAGTCGGTGATGGGCAATCCCATCATCGCCCAGAATTACCGGCTCGATGGCGTCGTCACTGTGGTCGATGCGGCAAACGGTCTTTCGACGCTTGATCATCACGAAGAGGCGGTCAAGCAGGTCGCAATGGCGGACCGGCTGGTGATCAGCAAGATGTCGCTTGCGACCCCGGACACGGTGATTTCGCTGAAGGCACGGCTCAGGGCGCTCAATCCGCGCGCACCGATGATCGATGGCGACCTGCCGGAGGCGGGCAAGGCAGAGCTCTTTCATTGCGGACTCTACGATCCGGCCACCAAGATCGCCGATGTCGGCCGCTGGCTGCAGGACGAGGCGGCGTCGGATCACGATCATCACCATGACCATGAGCATTGCGGCCACGAGAACTGTGGTCATGACCACCATCACCATGATCACCACCATCATGACGAAAACCGGCATGGTGCCGATATCCGCTCTTTCAGCCTTGTCCACGACCGGCCGATCGATCCGATGGCGCTGGAAATGTTCGTTGATCTCTTGCGCTCCGCTCATGGCGAAAAGCTGCTACGGATGAAGGCGATCGTCTCGATGTCCGACAATCCGGATCGGCCGTTGATCCTGCATGGCGTGCAGACCGTATTCCATATGCCTCAGCGCATGGCCGCGTGGCCCGATCCGTCAGACCGGCGCACCCGCATGGTTCTGATCACCAAGGACCTGCCGGAAGCGTTTGTGCGCGATCTTTTTGATGCCTTTACCGGTAAGCCGCGCATCGACCGGCCAGACAGGCAGGCGCTGGAAGACAATCCATTGGCGGTTCCCGGTTTGCGGATGTAACGCACCGGGCAAGGGGCTGGCATGTTACTCGAGGCGGGTGAAGTCATCGGCAACATGCGGGCGCCAGCCTATACCCCGAGCCGTCCCGGCGGCTGGAGCTTCAGTGCCTCGTGCGGTTTCCATATGGTGATCGGTCTTGCCCTGCTTCTGGCCGTGACGCCGCGGCGGCAGGGATCGTCATCAGAAGACAGCGTCACTGTCGATGTGCTGACGCAGCAGCAGTTTGAAGCCGCAAGCCGTCTGGCGATTACTGATACCCGCGCAGCGCCCTTGAGCGAAGCGTTGCCGGAGCCAGCAACCGCAAGTCCAGTGCCGGATTTTGCCGCACTGCCGACCGACCGCCGCCGCCCGGAGCCAAGCGTCATGGTCAAGGCGACGCATCTCCAGTCGGCGAAGGTGCTGGCCGATCCGCGTAGCGCCAAGGCGCGCAAGGCCCTAGGGCAGCTCGCACCTTCAGAGCGCATCGTTCAGCTCTGCAACATTGAGGCGATGGAGCAGGTTCATATCCGGAAGGCGGCGCTGAAGCCGGATTTTCTGGTGGCCTATGCGATGGCCGATACCGAGCTTTCCGGGCAAAAACTCAAGGCTGATGGCGGGGCGTTTCGCAGCAAGCGCCGCTGGTACAATATCGGTTTCATCTGCGAGGTCACGCCGGATTTGAAGAAGGTCGTATCGTTTGCTTTCGCTGTTGGCAGCGAGATTCCGAAAGGTGAATGGGCCGATCACAATCTGTTGGCGGACGATGGCCCGGCGGATTAGACCGTGCGAGCCGATCAGCCACAAGCGGCAGCCCGGGCAAGGAAGAACGCTTTTTCGCGGGTATTGCGGGTGAGGTCGGCCGCACGCTCGAATTCGACTCTGGCTTCCGCCAGCCGCCCGGCACGGAACAGAAAATCTCCCCTTGCGGCGGGTAGTGGAACATAGGTGTGCAAGCCCGCTGCCGGATCGATTTCGTCGAGGCGTGCGAGACCGGTTTCCGGTCCGAAAGCCATGCTGTGGGCCACCGCCCGATTGAGATCGACCACCGGCGACGGCATCACACCGCGCAGCGTATCGTAAAGGCCTGCGATCTTCTGCCAATCGGTATCTTCCGCCTTGCGGGCGCGTGCGTGACAGGCTGCCAGCGCCGCCTGCAGGGCATAGGGACCGTTGGCGCCGCCGAGCGTTTCGGCGCGCTGCAGGGCCGCCAGTCCGCGGCGGATCAGCAATTGGTCCCAATGGGCACGGTTCTGTTCCGTCAAAAGGATCGGGGAACCGTCCGGGGCAACACGGGCGTTCAGGCGGGAGGCCTGAATCTCCATCAGCGACAGCAGGCCCAGCACTTCCGGCTCATCCGGCAACAAGCCAGCAAGGATGCGCCCAAGGCGTTGGGCTTCAGCGCACAGGGCAGGGCGGATCAGGTCTTCGCCAGAGGTCGCCGCATAGCCTTCGTTGAAGATCAGGTAGATCACCTCCAGCACCGAGGCGATGCGCTCCTTGCGTTCTGGTCCGCGCGGTACGGCAAAGGTCAGCCCGGCATTGCCAATCGTCTTCTTGGCCCGGACGATGCGCTGGGCGATGGCCGCTTCATTGGAGAGAAAGGCACGGGCGATTTCGTCGGTGGTCAGCCCACCGATCAGCCGAAGGGTGAGCGCCGCACGCGCCTCGGCAGACAAGACAGGATGGCAGGCGGCGAAAAGCAGACCCAGCAGTTCGTCGCCGAGATCGTCGTCCAGCGCTCTCTCGACATCCTCAACGCTGGTATCGCGCTCGTCTTCGAGATCACGGCCGATTTCGGCATGTTTGCGGACGAGCATCTTCTTTCGGCGGAAGCCATCGATGGCGCGGCGCTTGGCGGCGGCCATCAGCCAGGCTCCCGGATTTTTTGGCACACCGGTCTTCGGCCATTCGGTCATGGCGGTCACCAGGGCATCCTGCGCCAGCTCTTCGGCCAGTCCGACATCGCGCACCATCCGCGCCAGGCCGCCGATGAGCCGGGCCTGTTCGATCCGAAAAACTGTTTCAATTGCTTGATGTATGTCGTTTGCCGCCATGCTTCCGGATTAAGCGAGTGGCAGCGGTTGCGTCAAGCCGCGGTGGCGGCTTGACGCTGATCGACTGATATCAGCGCTTGGCTGCTTTTTCGCGCAGCCGTTCTTCCTGCTCGGCCAGTTCCGGCGTAAACGCCTCGCCGAAATCGGCCGCCTCGAACACCTGGCGGATTTCGAGCTCGCTTGGTCCAGCCATCGGGTTCGGGCAGCGCTTTGCCCATTCGACGGCTTCGGCCATGTCCTTGACCTCCCAGAGCCAGAAGCCAGCGATCAGCTCGCGGGTTTCGGCAAAAGGGCCGTCGATAACGGCGCGGCCCGGACCGTCGAAAGCGATCCGCTTGCCTTTGACCGACGGGTGCAGCCCTTCACCGGCCATCATGACACCGGCATTGACCAGTTCTTCGTTGTATTTTCCCATGGCTTCCAGAAGCTCGGTCGTCGGCATGATGCCGGCTTCGCTATCTTCCGTCGCCTTTACGATAACCATCACACGCATTGTCTTCTCCTCTGATTGATGGAAGCCTGAATGACTTTCCTGATCATACGACGAACGAGCCTTGGCCCGATCGACATCGCCCCTGATTTTTTTCAGATTTTTTAGACGAGGATCGGCGAGCCGAATAGAGGGGGTGGCGAAAGTCCGAAATGGCATCAGCGACGGGCTCTGTGCCCTAGGCCTTCTTGCGGATGACGAAACGATGTCCGCCAGCCAGCGTCTCGGATTGCTCCAGGCTGTGACCGTCTTCATTGCAGAAATGTGGGATGTCGATGATGGCGAGCGGGTCGGTCGTTTCGACCGTGATCAACGTGCCGGGGGCAAGGGAGAGCATGCGCTTGCGGGTTCTCAAGACCGGCAAGGGGCATTTCAGCCCCTTGAGGTCATAGGTCAGGCCATCGGGCATCAATTGCCCCAGATTTTCCAGAACGGCCGCTTCTTCGGCTGCTGTTCGGCAACGACCTGCTCGACCACGGGTGCTGCCTCGGTGGCTGCTGCTGCCTGCGCTGCCGCATCAGCCGGCTTTTTTGCCGTCGCGGACGCGACTGGCTGGGTGGTCGCTATGGTTGCCGGTTGCTGCACCGCTCGCTTTTGATCGGCAGGCTGCTGCTGCGCCGTATCGACAGAGGCTACGGCTGCGGGCTCCAGCGGCTGCGCATCGGCGCCGCCCTTGGAGAACAGGCTACTCCAGAAGCCTTTGCGTACGGCACCTGGCTGCTCGACGGCAGCCTGTTGGACCGGCTTGGGCAGAGGATTTTCTGCAGGTACCGGTACGTTCTTGCCGTTACGGGTGGATTTATCGAGTTCCGCCTTCTGAATCTCGATCGCTTTTTTGGCGTCTTCCAGCTCAGTGCGGCGGGCTTCCTGTTTTTCGAGGTCGGCAACCTTCATCAGCTTGCCGGCGTCGAGCGAGGTGCCTGTTGGCGCATAGGCCAGTTCCTTGCCGACGCGCTGCTTGGCGACGATCGCCTTGCGCTCCGCTTCACTCGGCTCATACCAGACCATGCCGTCGAGCTTCTTCGTCGCCTTGGCGTAATCTTCGTTATATTTGCGATTGTAGGAATCCAGCGCGAGCTGCATCACATTCGGCGTCGACATGGCCGGGCATTGGCCCGTCGGGCTGAATTTGCCATCGGTCTGCTGGTTGAAGACATATTTCTTCTCGCAGATGTTGATTTCCGGCGGCCGCTTGGTGATCTCGAACTGGTCGTAGCCGGGCTTCAGCATGTTCCAGAAGTCGATGTTCGGGCTGTTGCGATGGCGCGCCATGTTCTCGGCTGTCATGCGGAAGGGCAGGGCCTGCAACTGGATTGCCTGCTGACCGCCCTTGTAGGCATCGCGCGACAGCGAGAAGATTTCCTGCATCTGCTCGTCGGTCATCGAATAGCAGCCGGACGACGAGCAGGCGCCGTGGATCATCAGATTGGTGCCGAAACGGCCGTTGGCCTGATCGAAGCGGTTGGGGAAGCCGGTGTTGATGGCGAGATAATAGCTGGAGTTCGGGTTCATCTGGCCCGGCGAAATCGGGTAGAACCCTTCCGGCGCCTGACGGTCGCCTTCCTTGACCTTGGGGCCAAGCTTGCCCGACCAGGCGCAGATCTTGTACTGGCGCAACATCTCGAAGCGGTTGGAAGAGTTTGCCTTCCAGACCTCGAGAATGCCTTCTTCCTTGAAGATACGCAGCATGATCGGCGAATCCTTCGCCATGCTCATCGCCTGCATTTTCTGGACGATCTTGCCGGATAGCTGATAATTGACCTTGCTGGAGACCTTTTTCAGGTCGACATCGACGGTATCCACCACCTCATTGGCGGTGCAGCCCGCAAGCAGGGCAACGATGGCAGCGGTGGCAACAAGATGTGTCAAACGCATCGGCAAAGGTCCATCAAGAAAACTGTCGAACGTGGCGTTCCCGTGCAGGCGGTCCACAGGGAATCAATATGCCCTTATACTTCACAAAATATTAACCTTACAAAACCGCCTTGCCCCAAGCGTTCCAGAGCGCACGAATATGGCCAAGGTTGGACCGTGCGCTCCATTTTCCGCGTGACCCCTTCAGAAGCCAGCAAATGTGATCAGAGCTGACGGCCGATCGACAGGTATTTCTGGCGGCGGTCGGAGCGCAATTCGTCGCCGGTACGGCCCGAAAGTTCCTTGAGCGCGTCGGCGATGACGGTACCGGTCTTCTCGATTACGGCGTTCGGATCGCGATGCGCGCCGCCGACCGGCTCGGTGATGATGCCGTCGATAATACCCAGCGACTTCAGGTCCTCGGCAGTGATCTTCATGTTGGTTGCCGCTTCCTTGGCGCGGGTACTGTCGCGCCAGAGAATGGAGGCCGCACCTTCCGGCGAGATCACGCTGTAGATCGAGTGTTCAAGCATATAGACGCGGCTGCCGGTGGCAATGGCAATGGCGCCGCCGGAACCGCCTTCGCCGATGACGACAGAGACGATCGGAACGCGCATGTTGAGGCACATTTCCGTCGAACGGGCGATGGCTTCCGCCTGGCCGCGTTCTTCGGCGCCAATGCCGGGATAGGCGCCGGCGGTATCGATCAGGGTGATCAACGGCAGGCCAAACCGGTCAGCCATTTCCATGACGCGGATCGCCTTGCGGTAGCCTTCCGGACGGGCGCTGCCAAAATTGTGCTTGATGCGCGACTTGGTGTCGTTGCCCTTTTCCTGGCCGATGACGGCGACAGGCGTGCCGCGAAAGCGCGCCAGACCGGCCTGAATGGCTTCGTCATTGGCAAACTTGCGGTCGCCGGCCAGCGGCGTGAATTCGGTGAAGAGGTTTGCGGCATATTCCTGAAAGTGCGGGCGCTGCGGATGGCGCGCGACCTGCGTCTTCTGCCAGGGGTTCAGCTTGGAATAGATTTCGGCCATCGCCTCGCGGGCGCGCACTTCCAGACGCTCGACCTCGTCGGCCGTGTCGATGCTCTCGTCCTCGCTGGCAATCTTCTTCAGCTCGTGAATCTTGCCTTCGAGATCGGAGATTGGTTTTTCGAAATCGAGATAATTGTGCATGTGATGCGTTTCCGATCATATTGCGTCAGTGGCTTCGGACATGACGATCCCGTCGTCCCGGCCAAGGGTTCTGGCGCTCCTAATCCTGTTTTTTCGCCTGTTTGGCAAGAGGGTGATGGTTTTGAACCAGCTGATGCAGCCGTTCTTCCAGTACATGGGTATAGATTTGTGTCGTTGAAATGTCCGAATGTCCGAGAAGTTCCTGTACGGCGCGAAGGTCCGCGCCATTCGCCAGAAGATGGCTGGCAAAGGCATGGCGCAGCACATGCGGTGAGATCGCCGCAACCCGGATGCCGGCGCGGGCGGCAAGATCCTTGAGGTCGCGGGCGAAAACCTGGCGCGGCAGGTAGCCAGCCTTGCCTGAAGAGGGGAAAAGCCACGGACTTTCCGGTGGTGGCGTTTTCTGCGCGGCATTGTCTCGTGCCATCGCGGTGCCGTAGGCCTGCATGGCGCGGATCGCCGAATGCGACAGTGGGACCATGCGTTCCTTGTTGCCCTTGCCGCGGACGACGAGAAAGCGGCCGTTCTGCGCCAGCACCGATGCCGGTAACGACACAAGCTCGCTCACCCGCATACCGGTGGCATAGAGCAGTTCGATCAGCGCATGCATGCGCAGCCGTGCAACGGGATCGTTGCCGCCCTGTGCGGCTTCCTGTTCCGCTTGGCCGATGAGCTTGGAAACATCGTCGACGCTCAACACCTTCGGTAGCGAGCGGCCTTTTTTCGGCGCGTCGAGAACGCCGGTCGGGTCGTCGGTGCGCAAACCTTCGGCATAGAGAAACTTGTAGAATTGCCGCAATGCCGACAGCCGCCGCGCCTGCGACGAGGCCTTGAAGCCCTGCTGTGCCAGATGCGAGAGATAGGCGCGCAGATCCTCCGAGGCGGCATCCGTCGGTTTGACGCCGCGCTGTTTGAGGAAAGAGTAGGCGTCCTCCAGATCGCGCTCATAGGAAATGAGCGTGTTGTTGGCAGCACCCCGCTCGGCGCTCATCATCTCCAGGAAGGATTCCATATGGGCGGCGGAGAGATCGATCATTGCGGTTTGTTGATCCGTTCGGAGGGGATGCGGATGGTCACGTCGCGCTCCACAGGATTGACGAAGGTCACCAGCGCCACCATCGTCCCATAGATCACGCCGGCGATCAGGGCGCAGATGAACAGGAACCGGAACAGGGTGGGCATTTTCAACTCCTAGGGTCAGGGGTCTATATGACCATGCCTGTTTGCAAGTGCAAGAACCGCTGTATCGCGCCGGATTCGCGTTGCGTTGTATGTCGTGAAGTCTTGACGCTTCCGGCTGTTTTGTCGATACCGGAACGGAACGGGGAAATTAAAACTGCATGAACGACGTGATTGAACCGGTTTCCGAAGCGCTGATCGAGCGGGCGAAGGCCGCGCTCGGGCGACGAAACCTCGTCTTCGTCGGTCTGATGGGGGCAGGAAAATCGGCGATTGGCCGAATGACGGCGTCGGCGCTCGGGGTTCCCTTTGTCGATTCCGATCATGAGATCGAGCGCGTCTCGCGCATGACCATCAGCGAACTGTTCGCAGCCTATGGCGAGGACGAGTTTCGTGCGCTGGAGGCCCGGGTCATCAAGCGGCTGCTGAACACCGGCCCGCGCATCGTCTCCACCGGTGGTGGCGCCTATATCAATGAGCGCACCCGCAAGCATATCAAGCGCCATGGCGTTTCCGTCTGGCTGAATGCCGAACTCGATGTGCTGTGGGAGCGCGTCAACAAGCGCGATACCCGGCCGCTGCTGAAAACCGAAAACCCGAAACAGACGCTCGAAAATCTCATGCACGCCCGTTATCCGATCTATGCGCAGGCGGACCTGACGGTACTGTCCCGAGATGTCAAGAAAGAGGTGATGGTGGAAGAGGTTCTCGCCGCTCTCGCCACTCTCCCGAAGAAGTGAAGCCATGACCGCTGCCAGCCTATCCACCGCCCGTAAAACCGTCCGTGTCAATCTGGGCGAGCGTTCCTACGATATCCTCATCGGCCCCGGCCTGATCGCCACCGCAGCCGGCGAGATCGCCGGGCGGTTGAAGGGCCGCCGCATGGCCGTCATCACCGACGAGCATGTCGCGCCGCTCTATCTCGAGCCGCTGATGGAAAGCCTGAAAGCGAATGGCATTACGGCCGTCTCGCTGGTTCTGCCGGCGGGTGAAAAGACCAAGAGCTTCGAACACCTGATCCCGGTCTGCGAGGCGATCCTCGGCGCCCGGATCGAGCGTAACGATGCGGTCATCGCGCTCGGCGGCGGTGTCATCGGCGATCTCACCGGTTTTGCCGCCGGCATTGCCCGGCGCGGATCGCGGTTCATCCAGATCCCGACATCGCTTTTGGCTCAGGTGGATTCATCCGTCGGCGGCAAGACCGGTATCAATTCGCCGCATGGCAAGAACCTGATCGGCGTTTTCCACCAGCCGGATCTGGTGTTGGCCGATACCGATGTGCTGGATACGCTGAGCCCGCGCGAATTCAAGGCCGGTTATGCTGAAGTTGCCAAATACGGTCTGATCGACAAGCCGGAATTCTTCGCCTGGCTGGAGAACAACTGGCAGGCTGTGTTTGCCGGTGGCGACGCCCGTATCGAGGCGATTGCCATCAGCTGTCAGGCCAAGGCCGATGTGGTCGCAGCCGATGAGCGCGAGAATGGCCGGCGAGCCCTGCTCAATCTGGGTCACACGTTCGGACATGCGCTGGAAGCGGCGACACAGTACGATGGGACACGTCTGGTCCACGGCGAAGGTGTTGCGATCGGCATGGTGCTGGCGCATCAGTTTTCGGCGCGGATGAATCTCGCAAGTCCTGACGACGCGAAACGGGTCGAAGCGCATCTGAGGACGGTCGGCCTGCCGACCCGCATGGATGAGATCCCCGGCACCCTGCCGCCTGTGGAAAAGCTGATGGATGCGATTGCGCAGGACAAGAAGGTCAGCGGTGGCAAACTCACCTTCATCCTGACGCGGGGTATCGGCCAGTCGTTTGTTGCAGACGATGTTCCGGGATCGGAAGTCAGCGCCTTTCTGAAGGAAAAGCACCCGGGATGAGCAACGAGACATTCACGCTTTTCGTGACGGACTACGGTCCGGGCATCCTGATCATTCTTGTGATGATCGTGCTGTCGGCGTTCTTCTCGGGCTCGGAAACCGCGCTCACCGCGGCATCACGATCCCGCATGCATACGCTCGAGGCCAATGGCGATGAGCGGGCCGGTATGGTCAACCGCTTGATCGAGCGCCGTGACCGGCTGATCGGGGCGTTGCTGATCGGTAACAATCTGGCCAACATCCTGTCATCGTCGATCGCCACCAGTCTCTTTCTGCATTTCTTCGGTGCGTCCGGCGTTGCCTATGCGACGCTCGCCATGACCGTCATTCTGGTTATCTTTGCCGAAGTGCTGCCGAAGAGCTGGGCGATCGCATCACCGGACCGGTTTGCGCTGACGGTCGCGCGGACTGTCAATATCGTTGTCCTCGTGGTTGGCCCGGTTTCCAGCCTGGTGAACTGGATCGTGCGGCGCATCCTTGGTGTGTTCGGTATCAATCTGTCGTCGGAAATGCCGATGCTGACCGCGCATGAAGAGTTGCGTGGTGCCGTCGATTTTCTCCACCGCGAAGGGTCCGTCATCAAGGCAGACCGCGACCGGCTCGGCGGCGTTCTCGATCTGGGTGAACTCGAAATCTCCGATATCATGATCCACCGCACCTCGATGCGCGGTATCAATGCCGACGATGCGCCGGAAGTGGCGGTTCGCACCGTGCTCGAAAGCCCTTACACCCGCATGCCGGTCTGGCGCGGATCGACTGATAACATCATCGGTGTCGTGCATGCCAAGGACCTGTTGCGGGCGCTGGCCGAACCAGATGTAGAGCCGGAAAATCTGGATATCGTCCGGATTGCGCAAAAACCGTGGTTCGTGCCGGAAACCACCAATCTGAAAGAGCAGCTCAACGCCTTCCTGCGGCGCAAGGTGCATTTCGCCATCGTCGTCGATGAATATGGCGAGGTTCAGGGGCTGGTGACGTTGGAGGATATTCTTGAGGAAATCGTCGGCGATATCTCCGACGAGCACGATATCGAAATCCAGGGTGTGCGCCAAGAAGCCGACGGCTCGATCGTGGTCGATGGCAGCGTGCCGATCCGCGATCTCAATCGTGCACTCGACTGGAACTTGCCGGATGAAGAGGCGACGACCGTGGCCGGCCTCGTCATCCATGAGTCAAAGACTATTCCCGAGGAGCGGCAGGCGTTCACTTTCTACGGCAAACGCTTCACGGTGATGAAGCGGGTGAAGAACCGGATCACACGGCTCCGGATACGGCCTGCCGACGATGCAACAATGCCTCCGCTTCCGATGAAAAGCGAAGGCATTGAATGACGTACCAAGCTTAAAACGGCTCAGTCTCAGCGGCTGCCGATAATGCCGCCGAGAGTGCCACCAAGCAGACCGCCTGCGAAAGCCGCCCCTGCCGGGTCCATTCCGCTGCTGTTGCCGCTGCGTTCGACCGGGCCTTCCAGGGTTGCTTCGTCGTTGTGTTGTCGCTTGACGCGCTGTCCAGCCACCTTCTGACGGGCTGGGTTCTGAGTCTTGCGAACAGCGATGGCAGCTTTCTGGGCCTCATACTGGGCACGTATTTGCGGCATCATCGGGTCGGTCTGAACCACCAGGAACATATGTTGCTGCTGCGTCAGATAGGTTGTTTCCACCATGCCGTTCTGCTGCTGCCACGCGCCGATTGCTGTCCGTGACTTGGCACCAAGCGCACCATCCGCACCGCCGGTGACGTGACCCAGCGCGCCGAGCCGCAGCTGCAGATCGATCCTGCCTTCCTTGTCGAGGTTCAGGGCGGTTTCCGTTTCCGGTGTTCCGACGCTGAGCTTGACGTCGTCCGGCATGGCGACTGCGGTACGGACCTGGGAAGCGGAGGCCGTTGCTTCGCCGGCTGGAGAAACGGAGGCGACTTCATCGGTCGCCGTCGCTTTCAGCTGGTCGAGATTGAGCTTGGCAAGGGTGGCGAAATTGCCGCTTGGATATTGCTGAAGGTAAAGCTCGTAATGCGCGGCGGTGTTGCGTTTGGAGGCCTCTTCCCAAAGCTTCTGTTCGACCGTCCAGTTGACGTCGTTGGCACTGGTGGTCGCCGCAGTCGCTGGTTTAGCCTCTTGCGGCGTCGTTGCAGCAGGTTCGTCCGCAGGCTCTCCGCCAATGAAGACTTCGCGAGACAACGAAGCATTGTGCCAGGGGTGCTGGGCGCCACCGGTCGCTTCCGAGACATCGGCGCGGACGCGTGTCAGGGCGCTCTGGATTTCGAGGCCGGGTGTCGTCAGATGCCGTGCAAGTGCTGTCGTATAAGGGCTGTTGATGCCTTTGCCGTCATAAGCAACGGCACCGGGATCGGTCGCATAGGCGATCAGTAATCCGCCCGCACCGGCCGTCTGGTTGTTGGCTTGCACCGGTGCCAGACCCACGCCCATCGAGGCTGAACGGCTGGCCGGCAGCGCCTTTGCCAGCGATCGGGCCAGTAGATTATCACGGCAGGCATCCAGAATGATGATGCTGACGGCCGGATCCGGCGGCAGGGCGGCCAGGAATTTTTCGGCAGGCACCGTGCGCGTCTGCAACTGCGCGGCCTTTTCCAGCTGCGCGTCGATTGGCACGAGATAGTTGCGCCCATCGACCTGCAGGCCGTGGCCGGCATAGTAGACGACGGCAATGTCGGCGTCGTAGGCGAGCTCGGTGAACTGATCGACCAATGCGCTCATCGCCGTCTTGTCGAGGTCCTCGCCCTCGATAACGGTGAAGCCTGCTGTGCGGAATGTTTCCGCCATCAGTTTGGCGTCGTTTTTCGGGTTCGGCAGTTCGACGGCGTGCTTGTAGGCACTGTTGCCCATGACAAGCGCCACTTTTTTAGCGGATGGCGTTGCGGCCGATACTTCGCTGAATGATAGAAATGCGGCGAAGAACGCCGCGACAAGCCCAAACCTCCTGAGCATCATCTTCACCCCAAAATAGAGGCTTCCCGGACAACCTTGAACCGGCTCCGCCTATAATGAAATTTTCTATATGTCATAATATTGGACGGACGCAGCGGCCCGTATATTCTCAGTCCCCACCTGCAATTGTACGTGCAGGCTGTAACCGCGTCAATTCGCAAGAGCTAAACCATGCGAGCCAAGGCTGTTGCTGGAATTTAACCTATCTATATTTTACCAGCGCGTTGTTTCTCCGGGAACAGCCGGTTCAAGTGCCAGCGCATGCAGCCCGGCATCGATCTCTTCCTTGAGCACGTCGTTGATGGCGCGGTGACGTGCAATACGGGTCATGCCGGTGAATGCGCTGGAGACGATCCGCACCCGCATATGCGTTTCGCCGGTGCCGTCGATGTCCGGATGGTGGCCAGCATGCAGATGGCTTTCGTTGACAACGATCAGCCGTTCCGGCGAAAAGGCGGCGTTAAGTTTTGTTTCGATGCGGCTTTGAAGTGACATGTTTTGGCCCCGTTTTTCTGGCTTTTCCGTAAGCATCGATATCAAACGAACGACCCGTGCGGGATTGCGTTTTGCGCGGTGCAAAATAGCCTCACAAAGCCTGCAACATTCCCATTTGTCAATTCTTGTTGTGGCGTCCGCCACGCACCATAATTAGCGCCATGAAACTTGATTCAAAATACTTTGACGGGATCCGGACGCGCCGTAGGGTGACCCAGAAACCCGAGCCGATGGCACCCAAGTGCCAGTGGGACGGGTGCGAGGAGAATGCTGTTCACCGCGCGCCTGTGGGCCGCAACGCCGAAAATGAATTTTTCATGTTCTGCTTCGAGCACGTCAAGGAATACAACAAGGGCTACAACTACTTTTCTGGCCTGTCCGATAACGAGATCGCCCGCTACCAGAAGGAAGCCATCACCGGCCATCGTCCGACATGGACGGTGGGGGTGAACAAGAATGCCAAGAATGCGCCGCAGCAGTCGCAGCAACGCTCCGGGTCGGCCGGCGCTCAGGCTCGCATGCGCGATCCTTTCGGCTTCGTCGATCAGGCGCGTGCCCGCGCTAACCGGCAGGAACCACGGCATCGCAAATTGAAGACATTGGAGGCCAAGGCCTTCGAAACGCTCGGTCTGCATGCCAATGCGACTGCGGCAGATGTGAAGACGGCGTACAAAGGGCTTGTAAAAAAGCATCACCCCGATGCAAATGGCGGAGACAGGGGATCGGAAGAGCGTTTTCGCGCCGTGATCCAGGCATATCAATTGTTAAAACAGGCTGGCTTCTGCTAGGAACCCGTTTTATTACGGTCACACTTTTATAAAGGCATAGACGGGAACGCCCCCGCCATTCGAGTCAAGGGGCTTTACCGTGCTGGAGACATGATGAGCAAGGTAGACCTCGATATTTCCAACCTCCCCGATACGACAGTTTCCGTCCGTGACGTTTTCCGTATCGATACCGATCTGCGCGTGCCGGCCTATTCGAAGGCCGATGCCTATGTGCCGGATTTCGATCCCGACTATCTCTTCGACCGCGAGACGACACTCGCCATCCTCGCCGGCTTTGCCCATAATCGCCGCGTCATGGTGTCCGGTTATCACGGTACGGGTAAATCGACCCATATCGAGCAGGTCGCGGCCCGCCTCAACTGGCCTTGCGTGCGTGTCAACCTCGACAGCCATGTCAGCCGCATCGATCTCGTCGGCAAGGATGCCATCGTCGTCAAGGACGGCATGCAGGTCACCGAATTCAAGGACGGCATCCTGCCTTGGGCCTACCAGCACAATGTCGCGCTGGTCTTCGACGAATACGACGCCGGCCGCCCGGACGTGATGTTCGTCATCCAGCGTGTGCTGGAATCCTCCGGCCGCCTGACGTTGCTCGACCAGAGCCGCGTCATTCGCCCGCACCCGGCTTTCCGCCTGTTTTCGACGGCCAACACCGTCGGGCTTGGCGATACGACCGGCCTCTACCACGGCACGCAGCAGATCAATCAGGCGCAGATGGACCGCTGGTCGATCGTCACCACGCTGAACTACCTGCCGCACGACAACGAAGTCGATATCGTTGCCGCCAAGGTCAAGGGCTTCACCAAGGATCGTGGCCGCGACACCGTCTCGAAGATGGTCCGTGTTGCCGATCTCACCCGTGCAGCCTTCATCAACGGCGATCTCTCGACCGTCATGAGCCCGCGTACGGTCATCACCTGGGCTGAAAACGCCCATATCTTCGGCGATATTGCCTTCGCTTTCCGCGTCACCTTCCTCAACAAGTGTGACGAGCTTGAGCGGGCACTGGTGGCGGAACACTATCAGCGCGCCTTCGGCGTCGAGCTGAAAGAAAGTGCTGCCAATATCGTGCTCGAAGCCACGGCCTGATCCATGGCAGGCCGGGGCGATAATTCGAAAGCAAGACCGGCCGGTGTCGTGGATGTGGAGCCATTCCGCCGCGCACTGACCGGTTGCATCCGTTCGATTGCCGGAGATTCGGAAATCGAAGTCGTGTTTGCCAACGAGCGTCCGGGACTTTCCGGCGAGCGTATGCGGCTACCGGAAATCTCCAAGCGGCCGACGCGCCAGGAGCTCGCGGTCACCCGCGGGCTCGGCGATTCGATGGCTTTGCGCAAGGCCTGCCACAGTGCCCGCATCCACGCGACGATGGCGCCGCAGGGCGCTGATGCGCGCGGCATTTTCGATGCTGTCGAGCAGGCTCGCGTCGAGGCGATCGGTTCGCTGCGCATGAGCGGTGTCGCCAGCAACCTCACATCGATGCTGGATGAAAAATACGCCCGCGCCAATTTCAGCAATATCGACCGCCAGGCCGATGCTCCGATCGAAGAGGCGGTTGCCCTGATCGTGCGCGAAAAGCTGACCGGCCAGAAGCCGCCGGCCTCCGCAGGCCAGGTGCTGGACCTTTGGCGCGATTTCATCGAAGAAAAAGCTGCCGGCGACATGAAAGAATTGTCTGCAGCGGTCAATGACCAGCAGGCGTTCGCGCGTGTCATACGCAACATGCTGACCTCGATGGAGATGGCCGAGAAATACGGCGATGACGATGTCGAGCCCGACGATCAGGAAAGCCAGACCGACGAAGACCAGCCGCGCAGCCAGGAGCAGGACGAAAACAGCTCCGACGAGGATGCCGGTTCCGACGCTGCCCCCGCCGACGAAAACGAATCTGCCGACGAGCAGATGGACGAAGGCGAAATGGACGGCGCCGAAATCTCTGAAGAGGAGATGTCGGATGATGGCGAGGACGACAGCGAAACGCCCGGCGAGGTCAAGCGGCCAAGCCATCCCTTCGACGATTTCAACGAGAAGGTCGACTACGGCGTCTTCACCGAAGAGTTCGACGAAACCACCACAGCCGAAGAGCTTTGCGACGAAGCCGAGCTCGACCGTCTGCGGGCCTTCCTCGACAAGCAGCTGGCACACTTGCAGGGCGCCGTCGGCCGGTTGGCAAACCGCTTGCAGCGCCGCCTGATGGCGCAGCAGAACCGTTCCTGGGAATTCGACCTGGAAGAGGGCTATCTCGATTCGGCGCGGCTAACGCGCATGATCATCGACCCGATGCAGCCACTCTCCTTCAAGCGGGAAAAGGATACCAATTTCCGCGATACGGTCGTCACGCTTCTGATCGACAATTCCGGCTCGATGCGCGGCCGGCCGATCACGGTCGCTGCAACCTGCGCCGATATTCTCGCTCGCACGCTTGAGCGCTGCGGCGTCAAGGTCGAGATCCTCGGTTTCACCACCAAGGCTTGGAAGGGCGGACAGTCGCGTGAAAAATGGCTGGCCAGCGGCAAGCCACAGACGCCGGGCCGCCTCAACGATCTGCGCCACATCATCTACAAGTCCGCAGACGCCCCGTGGCGCCGCGCACGGCGCAATCTCGGCCTGATGATGCGCGAAGGCTTGCTCAAGGAAAACATCGACGGTGAGGCGCTGATCTGGGCGCATAACCGGTTGCTCGGCCGCTCCGAGCAGCGCCGTATCCTGATGATGATTTCGGATGGTGCGCCAGTCGATGATTCCACCTTGTCGGTCAATCCAGGCAACTATCTCGAACGCCACCTGCGTGCGGTCATCGATCAGATCGAAACGCGCTCGCCGGTCGAACTGCTGGCGATCGGTATTGGTCACGATGTGACGCGCTACTATCGCAAGGCCGTGACCATCGTCGATGCCGATGAACTGGCTGGCGCGATGACCGAGCAGCTGGCGTCACTGTTCGACGACGCGAGTTCCCGCCGCCGGGCTGCTCCGGCGCGGCGGCGCGGCTAACTCATAATGTTGTCTGACCGGGGCACGGCATGTTGTCCCGGTCCTGCCTGCCATATTGCGTGATGATTTTTCGGGAGCCGTTTTGCGTTCCCTGCCGGCATGCCGGAAGGACGTCTTTTGAAAGCGACATTAATCCAGGCCGCCGCCTTTTCACTGCTCCTGGCCGTCGTGCCGTCGGTTGCTGCCCCGCTGGCGCCTTCGGAAGTCGTTCCGGTGAAGAGCCGGCAGATCGAAAACTTCAAGATCGGCTCGGACCAGAAGCTGTTCGGCAAGCTGGAGTTCCTAGGCGGCATCGAGATGTCGTCGTCGAATGCGCTGCTCGGTGCGATCTCGTCGATCCGCTTTCGGCCGGATCGGAAATCTTTCCTCGCGATCATGGACACCGGCCACTGGGTCGAAGGTGCAATAGAGCGCGACCAGAAGGGCCGGCTGGCAGGCACGAGCAATCTGACGGTCACCTCGATGATCGATGCCAACGGCCGCTCGGAGCAGGTCAAGGAGCGTATGGACTGTGAGGGCGTGGCGCTGCGCGACGGTGAGGTTCTCGCCAGCTATGAGGGGCTCCACCGCGTCGATGTCTATCCGGATCCAGGCTTTGCCCAGTCCGGGCCAGTGGCGACCATGCCGCTTCTGATCCCGTTCACTGCGCTGCGCGGCAATCGTGGGCTTGAAACCATCGCCGTTTCACCAAAGGACAGCCCGCTTGCAGGCAGTGTTACTGTCGTCTCAGAGCTGAGCTTCGACAAGAACGGAAACCTTCTGGCCGCCGTCCTTGATGGTCCGCGCAAGGGCATTTTCGGGGTTGTCCGGAAAGGTCCGTTCGCGGTGACGGACGGCGCGTTTCTGCCCAATGGCGATTTTTTGATTCTAGAGCGGCGCTTCAGCTTTGCCGAAGGCATTGGCATGCAGATCCGCCGTATCAAGGGCGACGATATCAAGCCGGGCGCGGTGGTCGACGGTGAGATTTTGCTCAACGCCGACATGGGCTACCAGATCGATAATATGGAAGGTCTGGATGTTGTCGTTGAGCCCGGTGGCGACATCCGCCTCATTATCGTTTCCGACGACAATCACTCTATCCTTGAGCGAAACCTGATGCTGGAATTCCGGCTGATCGAATAGAATCGCGCCCAAGAAAAAACTCGCATCACGAGGTGATGCGAGTTTGATTCTTTTAGACCGTTCTCGAATCAGGCATTTGCCTTTGCTCCCGGCATCGGCTTGATCACGCTCATCAGCGCGCCGTACGGCAGCAGCATCACCAATCCGACGATGATCTTGACGCTGAGGTCACCGAGCGCCCAGGAGATCCAGCGCGGCGCTTCTGCCGTCATCATGCCGAGGATCGGAGCATTTTCGAGCGCGAACGGATCGTTCGGGCCGAAGAAGACGAAGAAGGCTGCGAAGGCGAAGGAAAAGAAGATCGCTGTATCGAGGAAGGAGCCGAACAAGGAGCCGAGCAGCGGCGCGCGCCACCAGCTCTGTGTCCGCAACTTGTTGAACACCGAGATATCCAGAAGCTGACCGAACAGGAAGGCCGAACCCGAGGCAATTGCGATGCGTGGCGTAGCGACCAGCACCGACAGGACGATGGCGACGGCAAAGCCTGCCATTACCACCTTGCGGGCGGTGCGTGGTCCGAACTGACGGTTGGTGAGATCGGTTACGAGGAAGGCGATCGGATAGCTGAAGGCGCCCCAGGTCAGGAGATCACCCAGCTGCATGCCAGCGATCGAGCCGGGCAGGGGGTATTGGACCAGGAAATTGGAGGCCACGACCACGAGGGTCATCAGCGTGACATAGGTGAGGAACGTGCGGTTTGTCAGCATTTTTTTATCCTGGGGTATGCCACCAGTTGGAGTCATCTGAATCCGCAATTCACCGAGCTTTGTGCCCGGCAACTCGCGAACGGTTGAGTGTCAATCTTACACGAGAAAAAGGCTCGCCAGTTGCCCTGGCAAGCCTTTTAATCTGTAGAGCCAAGTCCGCTGAATTAAGCGGCGATAGCGACGGCTTCAGCCGTCTTCTTGACGATCTGGCGACGCAGCAGGCGCGCGCGCATCGACAGCTCGACTTCGCTAGCCTTGATCAGGAATGCGTCGAGACCACCGCGGTGTTCAACCGAACGAAGGGCCGCGGCCGAAACACGCAGACGGTAACGCTGACCGAGCACGTCGGAAATCAACGTAACCTGGCACAGGTTCGGAAGGAACTTGCGCTTGGTCTTGTTGTTTGCGTGGCTCACATTGTTGCCGGACTGGACACCCTTACCGGTCAATTCGCAAGTACGGGACATGATGCACCTATTTTTCTTTTCGCCTTCGGTCCATGCGTTGGCGGGCCATAAGCCCAGGCCGCATTCCGTTGGCCATGATTGGAAAGTTGCGGTTCTATAGTCAGCGAGAGCCGTGGCGTCAAGCCAAACCTTCGTTTTCCGGGAAAAACTCTTGAGAAACGCGGGGTCTTTCAAGCCGGAGATATCGTTCGGTTTGGATTCTTCACGCCCTATACATCTTTGCGGCGGCCAATTCCACTTTATTGGTCCATGGGTTAAAGGCTTGCGGCAAAAGCGGGTTTCGCGGCGCAGAAATGCCGCAAACCCGCCGTATCGCCTAGGGTTACAGGAACGGACGTGTCGCGTAAGCGAAAATGGAAGGGCATCTGGAATGAACTTGCGCATCGGTGTCTCGGCGGTTCTGGCGTTTGCCACGGCAACGTTTTCCACAGGCACGGCGTATGCCGTCGATGTGACGCACAATACGGACTACAGCATCTCGCTTGCCGGCCTGCCGATTGCAAAGGCATCGTTCCACACCGCGTTGAACGACAAGCGCTACACCATTTCCGGCACGATGAATTCTGCGGGGCTTGTCGATATCTTCGCCCAGACCTCGGGCGAGACCTCGGTATCCGGCGTTATCGGCCGCGACAAGTTGAGCGCCTCGGAATATCAAGTCCGCTATCAGACCGGCAAGAAGCGCCGGGCGATCGATGTCCAGTTCCGCGACGGCGATGTCGTTTCGGCCTCCATGCAACCGCCGCGCAAGATCCCGAAGAACTGGGTGCCGGTTACCCAAGCGGATATGCGCAATGTCGTCGATCCGCTGTCGGGCCTGATTTTTCCGGGTGATACGCGTGTCTGCCCGAAAAGCGTACCGGTCTTCGACGGCGAATCGCGCATGGACCTGAAACTTTCCGCGAAGGGTACGCGCCCCTTCAAGACAGAGGGTTTTCAGGGCGATGTAATCGTTTGTGGCATCAAGTTCGTGCCGAAGTCCGGCTATCGCAAGGGGCGCGATGACGTCGACTACCTGCGCAAGCTGGAAACCATGGAAATCTGGTTTGCCAAGGCCGACGCCGTGAATGTATATGCTCCGGTCTATGTCCGCATCCCGACAAGCTATGGCCCGGTCACCATCTGGGCAACGCGGTTCGGAAGCTGACATTTGCATTGAGGCCGGGGGGCATACGCATGAAAGTCAAGGCAACGCTGATCGGCTTTTCTGCGGTCCTGATGTGGTCGCTGCTGGCTTTGTTCACGGCAGCATCCGGTACCATGCCGCCCTTCCAGCTTTCCGCCATCTGCTTTTCCATCGGCAGCATTCCCGGCCTAGTCGTGCTTGCGCTCAAGCCGGAGCGGCTCAAGCTGTTGCGGCAACCCGCAAAAGTCTGGATCGTCGGCATTGCCGGACTGTTCGGCTATCATTTCTTGTATTTTACGGCACTTCGGAACGCCCCTGCGGTCGAGGCCGGGCTGATCGCCTATCTCTGGCCATTGCTGATCGTGGTCGGTTCAGCCCTTTTGCCGGGTGAACGGCTGCGCTGGTATCATGTCGCTGGGGCTATCTGTGGCCTGGCCGGCACGATCCTGATCGTTGCGCGCAACGGCGTGCAGTTCGATGATGCCTACGTCATGGGCTACAGCGCGGCTTTGGCCTGCGCGTTCACCTGGTCCGGTTATTCGCTGTTGACGCGGCGATTCGAGGCCGTCTCGACGGACGTGGTCACCGGCTTCTGCCTGGCGACGGCGGCTCTGTCGTTCCTCTGCCATCTCGGCCTTGAAACGACGGTTTGGCCGGAAACGGCCACGCAGTGGATCGCTGTCGCGGGTCTCGGCCTCTTGCCGGTGGGGGCAGCGTTCTACGCCTGGGATTACGGCGTCAAGAACGGCAATATCCAGATCCTCGGCGTCGCCAGCTATGCGGCACCGGTTCTGTCGACGCTGGTGCTGATCGCTTTCGGCTTTGCTGAACCGTCGTGGCGTATCGCGCTTGCCTGCCTGTTCGTCACGGGCGGTGCGGTTCTGGCGGCCAAGGATATCATCTTCCGTGAGCGCTCGACCGCAGCGCAGCCTGCCGAATAAAGTTTACGCTTCCGGTGGCTGCCAGTCTGCCGGGGCCATCTCAAAGGCGGAAAAATCAAAGCCCGGCGAAACGGTGCAGCCGACCAGTGTCCAGGCACCGAGCGAGGTTGCCGACTGCCATCCGTTGGCGGGTACAATGGCCTGCGGCAGTTCGCCGATCAGGATGTTGGAACCGAGCGTGACGGTCGTCGCCGGTCTGCCGTCCTCGGCAATGCTCAGCGTCAGCGGTGCGCCTGCGTAGAAGTGCCAGACCTCGACCGCATCGCGCACACGGTGCCAGTGGGAGTTTTCGCCACGCTCCAGCAGATAATAGATGGCGGTGGAATGGCCGCGCGGGCCGCCCGCCGTATCCTTGAACGTCTGGATATACCAGCCGCCTTCCGGATGGCGCTGCATTTTCAAGGTCTCGATGATCGCCTGGGCCGACAGGGGCAGTTGAACATCCATCAGAAATTGTCCTTGCGCTTGCGGATTTCAGCAAAGACTTCGGCATCCGAGGCGCTCTGCAGTCCCAAATGTGCCCGTATTCCGGCGTCGTGCGGCCGCAGGAAGGGATTGGTGGTCTTTTCCAGTCCCAGCGTCGTCGGTGCGGTAAAGACGCCCTTGGCGCGCAGGGCCTCGATTTCGGCGGCACGGGCTTTCAAGGCTGCGTTGTCCGGATCGACCGTCACCGCGAAACGCGCATTGGACAGCGTGTATTCGTGGCCGAAGTAAACGGCCGTATCGTCCGGCAGCGCCATCAGTTTCTGCAGCGAGGTCCACATCTGCGCCGGTGTGCCCTCAAACAGCCGCCCGCAACCGAGCGCAAACAGCGTGTCGGCAGAAAACAGCAGCTTGTCGTCGGGCAAGTAGAAACAGATATGCCCGGCCGTATGCCCTGGCGTCTCAAAGACATGCACCTTGTGACCGGCAAACTCGAAATCGCCGCCGTCGCCGATGGTCATGTCGATGCCGGGAATTTTCGAGGCCTCGTTTTCCGGGCCGATGATCGTCGCCTCATAGCGCGTCTTCAGCGCCAGATTGGCGTCTACATGGTCAGGGTGATGGTGGGTCGTCAGAATATGCGTCAGCGTCCAGCCACGGCGTTTCAGCGCCGCCAGGATGGCCGCTTCCTCCGGTGCATCGATCGAGGCGGTTGCGCCGCTTTCCGGATCGTGGATCAGCACGCCGAAATTATCGGTGCGGCACGGGAAGAGTTCGATGTCGAGTTTGGCCATGAAAGGATTCCTGCGGAGGGCGGGTCGTTATCGAATGTAGCGAGCGCCGTCTTGAAGTCCACCCGTACCAGTCTAACATGAGGGCATGCACGCAGATATCGTCGACCTTCGCCAGTTCTATCATTCCCGCCTCGGACGCTTTGCCGAACAATCGATCGGCATGGCGCTATCGTCGGTCTGGGCCAGGTTGCCGGAAGAACGGCTGGTCGGGCTCGGCTATGCCGTTCCCTACCTCGAACGCTTTCGCGCCGATACCGAACGTACCTTTGCCTTCATGCCGGCGGGCCAAGGGGCGGTGAACTGGCCGGTCGCCGAACTTTCCTCGACGGCGCTGATCTTCGACGAGGAATTGCCTTTGCCCGATTCGTCGATCGACCGGGTGTTGATGGTGCATTCGCTCGAATTTGCGGAAAACCCGCGTGAGACGATGAAGGAACTCTGGCGGATTCTCGCACCCGGCGGCCGTCTGGTAATCGTCGTGCCGAATCGCCGCGGCGTTTGGGCGCGCATGGAGCACACCCCCTTCGGGTCCGGCCGTCCCTATTCGCGCGGACAGCTGACAGCACTGTTGCGCGAAACCAATTTCACCCCCGGTGCTTCCGCCGATGCCCTGTTCTTTCCACCCTCCAAACTCAAAGTGATTCTGAAGATGCGCCAGGCCTTCGAGCGCATTGGCCGGTCGCTCTGGCCGGTGTTTTCAGGCGTGATCATCGTCGAGGCGCAAAAACGGCTCTATCAGGGCTTGCCGGTGGCCGCCCGCGCCTCGCGCCGCGTCTTCGTGCCCGTGCTGGCGCCGCAGGGTGTGCCGACGACGCGGGAAAGGCCGTTGCGGCCAGCGCATCGAATCGATTTGTGACGCCGCGCCACACTCGACAAAAACCCGCTGCACCGGTATTGGCTGAGCGTCATTTCCCTGTCGCCGAAAGCTGATCCCATGAGCACAGACATCCAGAGCCCCACACCACGCCCCGGTATCCTCGATATTGCCGCTTACGTGCCGGGCAAGGAGCATGCGCCGGGTGTGGCCAAGGTCTATAAGCTGTCCTCGAACGAGACCCCGTTGGGACCGAGCCCGAAGGCGATCGAGGCCTTCCAAAAGGCAGCGGCGAAGCTCGAAATCTATCCGGATGGCCAGGCGATCGAACTGCGTGAAGCCATCGCCTCCGTCTACGGTCTGAACACTGCAAATCTGATGTGCGGCAACGGCTCCGACGAACTGCTCGGCCTGCTTTGCCACGTCTATCTCGCCCCAGGCGATGAGGCCATCATCACAGAGCATGGCTTCCTCGTCTATAAGATCCAGATCATGGGCGCGGGTGCTACGCCGGTCACGGTGCCGGAAAACGACTGCCATGTCACGGTCGATGCCATCCTTGCCGCGGTGACGCCGAACACCAAGATGGTGTTCCTTGCAAACCCAGGCAATCCGACAGGTACCTATGTCCCGGTCGACGAAGTGCGACGCCTGCAGGCCGGTCTGCCGAAGAATGTTATCCTCGTTCTCGACGCTGCCTATGCGGAATACGTCCGCCGCAACGATTATGAGGCCGGTCTCGAACTGGTATCGTCCAACCAGAACGTCGTGATGACCCGCACCTTCTCGAAGATCCATGGGCTTGCGGCTCTGCGCGTCGGCTGGATGTACGCGCCGCTTGCCATCATCGATGCTCTGAACCGGGTGCGCGGACCGTTCAACATGAACGCCCCGGCCATTGCCGCTGGTTCTGCTGCCATCCGCGACCAGGCTTTCATGGCGACTGCCCTCGAGCACAATTCGCTGTGGCTCGGAAAGCTTACCGATGCGTTCTCGTCGCTCGGTCTGCGGCTGACGCCGTCGGTTACCAATTTCGTGCTGATCCATTTCCCGGATGTTGACGGCAAGCGCGCGCCAGAAGCCGACGAGTTTCTCACCAGCCGTGGGTTCATTCTGCGGGCAGTGCGTGGCTATGGTCTGCCCAATGCGCTGCGCATGACCATCGGTTCGGCGGAAGCCAATGAGGGCGTGATTGCGGCTCTCACCGAGTTTATGGGCCGGGCGTGATGGCAAAGCAGTTCGAAACCATTGCGCTGATCGGCATCGGCCTGATCGGCTCGTCGATCGCACGCGAAATCAAGGACAAGGGCCTTGCCGGTTCCGTCGTGGTCTCGACACGCAGCGAAGCGACGTTGAAGCGGGCGCAGGAGCTTGGTCTCGGCGACCGCTACACCACATCGGCTGCCGATGCGGTCAAGGATGCTGATCTGGTGATCGTCTCGGTGCCTGTCGGCGCCTCCGGCACTGTCGCCGCCGAGATCGCCGCGAACCTGAAACCCGGCGCGATTGTCACGGATGTCGGCTCGACCAAGGGCTCGGTCATCGCTCAGATGGCGCCGCATATGCCGCAAGGCGTGCATTTCATTCCGGGTCACCCGATTGCCGGTACCGAGTATTCCGGCCCGGATGCGGGCTTTATCGGGCTGTTCAAGGGCCGGTGGTGCATCCTGACGCCGCTGCCGGATACCGACGAGACGGCCAAGGCCAAGCTGCGTACCTTCTGGGAGACGCTAGGCTCGATGGTCGATGACATGGACCCGGAACACCACGACAAGGTTCTGGCGATTGTCTCGCATCTGCCGCACATCATCGCCTACAACATCGTCGGTACAGCCGACGATCTGGAAGCGGTGACCGAATCGGAGGTGATCAAATATTCCGCTTCCGGTTTCCGCGATTTCACGCGCCTTGCCGCCTCCGACCCGACCATGTGGCGCGACGTCTGCCTGCACAACAAGGATGCGATCCTTGAAATGCTGTCGCGATTTTCCGAGGATCTCGCCTATCTGCAGCGGGCGATCCGCTGGGGCGACGGCGACAAGCTGTTCGACCTCTTCACCCGCACCCGCACTATTCGCCGTTCGATCGTCCAGGCCGGCCAGGATACGGACATGGCCGACTTCGGGCGGCATGCGATGGATCAGAAATAGCAGAAACGTCGTCACGCTTAGCCCCTCACTCTAGCCCTCTCACAGCCGGGGAGGGGGAACTAAGGAGTTTGCCGCGTATTCCTTCTCCCCGTCACGACGGGGAGAAGGTGCCCGACAGGGCGGATGAGGGGCCTCTACCGTCGGTGAGATTGAGGGGTAAGGTATGCCCGCGCAGGCGTCAGCCCTTAAAGCTGCGGCAGTTCTCCAATCGGGAAGAACGCCAGAAACGCGATTCCGTCGCGAACATTGAGCTTGACGGTCGCTTCGTTTTTGCCGTCGGCCAAGGCCGTCAGCATGTTGGCGATGTTGTTGACCATGACGGTGCCGTCCTCGTCGTCGAACACCTTGACGAGGTTTTGACGCCAGCCTTCGATATTCTTCATCGTGACGCTGAATTCTCCCGAGATCAGCCCTTGGTCGTTGACGCTGAACGGGCCGGATGCGGATGTCACCATGCCGTTGCCGAGATCGAGCGTCAGGTTGCGCATTTCGCCCTTGCTGCCGCGAAGAGCGCCGGGCTTCCATCCGCCTCGCTCCATCAAGGTGGCACGATCGACGAAGGTCATGTCAGTGCTGGCGTTGACAGGCGGCAACAGGCTCAAGCCGTTGTCCAGTTTCAGATCGAATGTGTCGACACTGAGGGCGGCGTCGAGATCGGGGCCGTTCTGGCGAAAATGTGCCTCGCCGTGTCCGGCATTGAACATGACCTTATGGGTGTCACCCGGTGCTGCATCGTCCTCGAAGGCCGGCAGCATGGCCGTGCCGGCCAGCTGATCGTACGTCAGAGAGGTGCGATTGAGGCCCGACAGTGATGCCTGCACGCTCGCATGCATCAATTGCCAGTCTGCAGAGACGGTCATGCCGGGCGAGAAGCGGATTTCGGCCGGGCCGTCGAGTTCTATGATGGCATGCCCCGGTCGGTAGACTTGGGCTGCCGAGCGTAATGCACCAAACGATGCCGATGCCCCACGGGTCATGTCATCGAGGCGTACGCTGTCACAGAACAGGCCGATGCGGAAGGGAAAGCCGCGCACGCTCATGTCGTCGCATTCGGCCGATGAGCCGCTCGCCTTCTTCTCTGTCAGGAAAGCCGACAGCCGCGTCTCGATCTGGTTGGCTGCCAGAAACCATGCGCCGGAATAGGTGATCAGGAACAGCACGATGCCGATCGCCAGCCATCTGATTTTCCGGCTGCCGGCCGAAGGGACGGCGATATCTGCTGCGGTCATAGTCTGCTCCGGGCTCTGGCGTTCGCTCCCGTGCTGCGACACGAGAATTTCGGTCTGCTGTCTGGCTGTCCACTGTTGCGCTCGTCCAGGATCGTGCAGGAAATCGATTCCGATTGCCGGACAGATGCGTTAGGAAAGCACAAGTGTGATCTGTCCATCGCTCCTGACCCCGTTTTGTGGCGGCGGGATGGCATGGATATGAATGGCAGTGGATATGGACGATTTTTGGGTGTTTGGCTACGGTTCGCTGATGTGGAACCCCGGCTTTGCCTTCGAGGACAAGATGGCGGCACGGGCTTTCGGCTACCGGCGCGCGCTTTGCGTCCGTTCCTTCGTGCACCGGGGAACGCCGGAACGTCCCGGCCTTGTGCTTGGTCTCGACCATGGCGGGTCCTGCCGCGGCATGGCCTTCAAGGTGTCATTGAGGGATAAGGACGACGTTGTCGGTTACCTGCGCGAGCGCGAACTGGTCACCCATGTCTATCTCGAGCGCACAATGCCGATCCTGCTTGCCGATGGCCGCCGGGTTGCGGCTCTCACCTACACGATTGACCGCGCCCACGCGCAATATGCAGGTGCGCTGAGCGCCGAGGATGCCGCCGCCACTGTCGCCGTGTCCCACGGAAAGTCGGGGCCTAATACCGACTATGTGGTCAACACGCTCGCCCATCTGAAGGAGATGGGCATTCGCGATCACTGGCTGGAAGAGGTGGCCGCCATCGTCGAGAGGGCGAAGCTCTAGCCCTGAGTGCCAAGTTCCTTGAGCTCTTTCAGACGCTGCACAGCTGTTGGCGGCAGCGGTACATGCGGGTTGTTCTTCACCGTCTCTATCAGCAGTGCATCGCTGGCGGTTTCCATGACATCGACCAGCGTCTTCAGGAAGACGTCCGGATCGAGCCCGGCCTGGATCGGCGGCAGGATTTGCACCTTGAAATGGCCCGGATAGCGCAGGAACTTGCGGCGCGGCCAGAACAGGCCCGGATGCATGACGACAGGGATTACCGGCATGTTGAGATCACGATAGAGCCTTGCAATGCCGTACTTGTATTCGGGCGGTGCGCCCGGTGGGCGGCGGGTGCCTTCGGGATAGATGATCAGCTGGCGGCCGGTCGCCAGTTCGTCCTTGGCGCGCTGCATCACCGCCGCCATCACCTTGCCGCGCGCACCGCGATTGACCGGGACCATACGCTGCTTCTGCACATACCAGCCGAACAGCGGGATCCAGACCAGTTCGCGCTTGAGGATGAAGAACGGGTCCGACAGCCACGGGAGCAGCGCGTAGACGTCCCAGAACGACTGGTGCTTGGGTGCAAAGATGTAGCCGCCCTCGGGGATATTCTCCAGCCCTTCGATTTCGAACGTCGTGCCGACCATAACCCTGAACAGCCAGTGATTGCTGCGTGCCCAGTTCTTCGGAACGAACCAGGAGGTCTTGCGCGGCGCCAGGAAATAGAACGGCGTCATCACCACCATCTGAAGGACTATGTTGATGTAGAACACGATGTTGAACAGGAAGGAGCGCAGGATAATCATCGGCAGGCTTTCGCAGCAAAAGGTTAGCCCGCTGCCTACACCAATATTCCAGCAAGGAAAACAGCTGGGTTGGCGCGATCAAGCACGATGTCTATGGGCTGCGGCTGGCATCCTTCGTTTCGGTTCGCAATCCGCTTGCCGGATGAGCGCCGAGCGCATCGCGCGCAGATGCGATCGTCAGCTTGAGATATTCCAGAAGGATCGTCTTCAGCACTATCGGATTTGCCAGCCAGTTGGTGCTCTTCAAATCGGAATTGACGACGGGATAGGCAATGAACTCGATTTCCGGATTGGCCCGGCGCAACTCGAGCAGGCTGCGCGGCATATGGTAATTGTTGGTGACGACCAGAATGCTGCGATAGCCGTTGTCACGGATCCAGTTGGCGGTCTCGTTGGCATTGCCGATCGTATCGATCGCATCATGACCGATATCGACGCAGCATTTGAACAGGTCAGCAGAGCTCTGAGTGTTGCGGCGGATCTGGGTGCCGGTGGTCGAGGGGTGGACGCCCGAGATCAATAGCCGCCTTCCGGCTCCGTTTTTCAACAGATCCACGGCCTGGTCGATCCGCTGGAAGCCGCCAGTCAGAACCACGATGGCGTCTGCCTTGGGATTGTCCGGTGGCTGAAGAGAGGCAACGGAATCGGCGAAATAGAGGAAACCGGCGGCGGCAACTCCGGCGATCAGCAGAAGCACGTAAAATGTCAGGCGAACAATCCGGCGGCGCAGGCTCACATGCCGTCGCACCAACGTTCCCTTCTGCCGTGTTTCGCCGCTGTCGCTCATTGCTGTCTTGGGTGCTCCGCCAGCCGTGATTCTCCAATAGAAGCAGATTGCGGCGAGGAATGGGTGCAAAACATGGCGGTCATGCTGGTCAGGTCTGATTGCCGTCGATGCGTGCCGGATCGGACCGGATGAGGTCGATCTCGTAAATGGTGCGCATCACGGTGAAACGGGCCGTCAGTGTCGTCAAAAGCGCGATGACGATCATGATCGCGGCAATGCCGAGATAGCCGGTATAGCCGATGGAGAAGCTGCCGAACATGGCATTCGTCTGGTCGCTTTGCGGCGTGGCCAGCGATCGCGATTGCCAGAAACTTGCGACTGCGAAGCAGGCCGCGGCCAGAAGGCCGCCGGCGCCGGCACCTTTCAGGCTGATCTTCAAAAAGTGCTTCTGGAATTCTGAAGCAACGAAGCCTGCTTCGGCGCCGACGAAATGCAGCACCTCGACAATGTGGCGATTGCCGGAAAGCGTTCCGCGCGTGGCAAAGACCACGGTCAGCACCATGGCGGAAAACACCAGCACCAACACGCCGGTACCGATCAGTGCCGTCGTATGGGCCATGGCGACCAGCCGGTCGACCCAGGTGCGGTGATCGTCGAGATAGGCCTGCGGAATGGTTTCCGTCAGCATTGTTCGCATGGCGGCGAAATCGGGTGGGTTCTGTTCGTCGATGGTGATGATCACGAGGCGCGGCACCGGCAGATCGTCGAGATCAAGGCCAGCCCCCAGCCACGGCTCCAGCAGCCGGGCGGTGGCTGCCTTGTCGACGATGGTGCCATTCGTCGTGCCGTTAAAGGTCAGGGCAAGATCACGGGCGTCGGCCAGTGCCTTTTCCATGTCGAGCTTTTCGTCCGGCTTGATCTGGATGGTGATCTCGCGGGAAATCTGGCTCTCCCAGCTTTGCGCCGTTGAGCGTACCATGCTGACAGCTCCGAGCGTCAGGCAGGCGAGGAAGGCCATGATGGCAATGACCAGCACCAGCGCATTGCCGGAGACGTTCCCTGGCGGAACGATGGGCGCCGTTGGTCGCACGCGCATGGGCGCCTTGCGCTCTTGCGGCGCAGCCGGACCGGCTCGGTTGCTGGCGGGGGCTTCACTCATAGATATCGAGCCGTCCCTGCGACAGGATCATCCTGCGCGCCTCGACCTGATCCATCAGCGAAAGGTCGTGCGTCGCGATGACGACGGCGGTGCCGAGCCTGTTAAGCTCGAGGAACAGATTGAGCAGCCGCCGTGCCATCGGCGGATCGACATTACCCGTCGGCTCGTCTGCCAGCAGGATCTCCGGCCGGTCAATCAGGGCGCGGGCGATTGCCGCGCGCTGCTTTTCACCGCCCGAGAGAACCGGCGGTAAAACGTTGATGCGCTCGCCAAGCCCGACCCAGCCAAGCAGCTCGAGAACGTCGGATCGATAGGACGATTCGTCCTTGCCGCGCACGCGCAGGGGCAAAGCGACATTCTCATAGGTCGTCAGATGATCGAGCAACCGGAAATCCTGAAAGACGATACCGACGCGACGGCGCAGCATCGGGAATTCTTCGCGCGGAATTGTCGAGATGTTGCGGTCGAACATGCGAATCAGGCCGCGTGTCGGTTGCAGCGATAAAAACAGCAGCCGCAACAGCGTGGTCTTGCCGGCGCCGGAAGGGCCGGTCAGGAACTGGAACGATTTTTTGGGAATGTCGAAGGTCAGGTCGCGGAGGATTTCCGGGCCCATTCCATAGCGCAATCCGACATTTTCAAAATGAATCAACGGGTCAGTGTCCAGCTTCTCTTCGATCCAGCATGCCACGTATTCGCGGCAGGCTCATGGCCCTTGTTGCAGCATATAGCGCAGCAATCGCTGTTACAGCGCCAACATGGTTAAACAGTGGTTAATTTTGCCTGAAAACAGACCGCTGCGGCAGCGTCATTTTCGAAGCATTAACCATTTAGGTTTACGTCTGGGAAAGGTTTGTTTCAATGCCCGAATCTGGCTTGCCTGATGCTCAGGGCATTCTGGCGTGGCCGAGAGGGCTGCGAAGGAGAGACGATGAACGCTTTCCGCTCCAACGGCACCACCGGCCGGATGGATTTCCTGCCGCCCGAACGTCGCGGGCGAGCCACGTCCGCACGAGGCAAGCCGTTTCGCACCGATATCGTCGATGCCGAATTCGAGACTGTCGCATCGCATGGCCGGCGCAACGTCTATCCGGTTTTCAACGACAATCGTGTACCTCAGTCGGCGCAGAGCCCGCACCGCGTTGCATCGGCGTTCGGATGGGCGGTGAGCCATTTCGAGCGCCTGCTGCAGACTGCATCCCCCAAGGCGTTTGCCGTCCTCGTCACGTGCCTGTGCGCTCCGGTCTTCCTGCTGTTCGCCAGCCTGCCACAGTACCAGCCTGCTGTTACCTCCGTACCGGCATTGTCGATCAGCGATGTCACCACGTCGCTCAACGACGCCAATGGCATGAAAATCCTGTCGGTCTATGGCGCGGTTGAAAATCACTCCGATGCACCGAAGATGGTTCCGGCTATCCAGGTCGATGTGATTGCCAACGGCCACCGCCGGACAGCCACCCGGATCGAGCAGAGCCCAGCCGTTCTCGCCCCCGGCGAGAGCCGTTCTTTCTCGACACGCCTCCTACACACAGGTGGAAAACTGCCCGGTGTCGCGGTTTCCTTTGGTCAGCCGGGTGATTCGGCGCCCTGACTGTGCTAAGCGGCTAGCTTCCGGAGGCATAAAACGCAGTCTCCACTATTGTTCTGGAGACTATCCTTATGCCTGTCGTCCGTGGAAAAAATATCGATCCGCTCTATACCGCCGAAGTGATTGCGGCGCGAAACGTTGAAATGGCGGAACAAATTGCCAAGGGGCCGCTCAGCGATCTGCTGGTCATTGCCGTGCTCAAAGGCTCGTTCATCTTCGCCGCCGACCTGATCCGTGCCATGCACACCGTCGGCCTTGCCCCGGAAGTCGAGTTCATCACGCTGTCCAGCTACGGCACAGGCACCGTGTCGCAGGGCGTCAAGATCATCAAGGACATCGATAGCGATGTGCATGGACGCGATGTTCTCCTGATCGACGATATCCTCGAATCAGGCCGTACCCTGCGTTTTGCCAAGGAGCTGATGCTGGAGCGCGGTGCCAAGTCGGTGACCATCGCCGTTCTCCTCGACAAGAAGGTCAAGCGCCAGACCGATCTCGAAGCGAATTATGTCGGCTTTGAATGCCCCGACTATTTTGTCGTCGGTTACGGCATGGACGTGGCCTACGCCTTCCGCGAACTGCCTTTCGTCGGCATCGTCACTGGCGACGCCGAATAATCATCCGGCTGTGGATAGCGCCTGATCTGGTCATCCGCGTTTACGGAAAACAAAGAAAACTCTGGTGGTGTTGATCCCGCAGCGGCTGTGCTGCAGTCGGGATCTGGCACCATCAATGGTGGGCGGTTTCCGGCGGAGGTGTTGCCGAAACGGAGGCCATGATGGCGAAGATCCTGATTACCGAAGATGAGGACGGCCTGCGCCGTTTCGTTGCCCGTGCCTTGCAGCTGGATGGTCATGAGACCGTCGAAGCGGCGGATGGTGCCGAGGGGCTGGCCTGCCTTCATGACGCAAATTTCGATCTGTTGCTGTCGGATATCCGCATGCCTGTCATGGACGGCATCGAACTTGCCCATCAGGCATCGGCAGCCTTTCCGGCACTGAAAATTCTGTTGATGACCGGCTATGCCGAACAGCGCGAACGCGCCGACAATCTGACCGGCAAGGTCATTGATGTCGTCTCCAAGCCGTTTACCCTGCCGGATATTCGTAAGGCGGTCGCGGTCGCGCTGGCGGCCTGAGCGGCCCGCTCGTCGCAGTTTCAAGCCATTCCGAAGGTTTGACGGCCATGCTCGATGCCTTAGGCCTCTTTCTGTCGCGCGCGTCTTAGCGCCATGAGGGGCGGGGCCAGCGAGTAGGCTGACCCAAAAATTACAGCGCGCCTATTTACCAACCCCGATTTGCGTCATGAAAGCGGCGTTATCCCAAAACAGATATTCTTCATCCATCGTGCCTTCCTTGTTCCAGTGCCCCAAGGTTGCCATAGGTAAATGGTAGGTTTTATGTGTCGGGGGAATAACCGTTCCATTCGCAAGAGCCATGGGCTTGGTAAAGGTGCCGTCCAGAGATCCCATCACGGCAGTCCATTCGGCGTCGGCGGTGCCAAATCTGACCGGATGTTCGGTAATCCGGTTATCGGGAGCAAAGGTCCACAAGAACTCCAATTCCTTGATGTGGTCGGGAATACCTTTGGTGGTGTGGCCGTCCGGGTAGTGCACGACGATATCCTTGGCGTGGCTCTTGTGGAGGTCTTCCCACTGCTGGCCAGTGTAGACGTGGAAATCGAGGTCGTCGAAATTCGCCAGGCGTTTCGCCAGTTCGGGCGGCATGCCCTCGGCTTTCGGAGTGGGCTCTCCAACTTTGCTGCCGGGCCACCGCTCCTGATCGGCGGCGGTCAGAGGCTTGACGAAAAGAAGACAGGCACTTGTCAGGCCAATGCCGACCGCACGTGCCAAGGTGTGACTCTGCAACATCGATTTCCCTCCTGCTTCACCGAATATCCAGCAGCCTTTCCAGATACTGACGCTCCGTTTCCGGCGATGAATTCGTGCCGAGGCGGCGGCGGATCTCGTCGAGGATTTCGCGGGCGCGTTGGGTGTCGATCTCATCCGGCACTTTGACCTGATCGCCGAAGTCCGGGCCGGTATTCTGCTGGCGGCGGCCGAGCGGGTCGCGGCCATTCTGGCCGTATTGCGGCACGCCCTGTCCTTGGCCGGGACCTTGTCCCTGGCTTTGCATCTGCTGCATCATGTCCTGCGCGCCGTCGCGCAGCGCCTGCAGCGCGCGGCCCTGGCTGCCGACGGCCTGTTCGCCCTGTCCCTTGCCAAGGGCGCCTGAAGCTCCCTTCATCTCGCGGCCGGCCTCGCCAAAGCCCTTGCCTGGCTTGATGCCCATGCCTTCAAGGCCCTTCTGCAATTCGCCAAGCTGCTTGCCGAGCTGGTCCTGTTGGGCCTGCATGTTCTTCAGCGCCTGCTCCAGCTCTTCCGCCGTCATATTGTCGAGCGGGCCGGGCTGCTGCGCCTCTTCGTTCTGCTGCTGCCCGGGCTGCTGCGGCATGTCCTGACCGAACAGTTCCTGATCTTCCCCCTCCAGCGGATCGCCACGCTGCATGCGGTCGCGCAGGGCCTGATCGTATTTGAAGGTCTCGTCCATCAACCGCTGCTGCTCCTGCATCAGCTGGCCGAGCTTGTCCATCTGCTTGCGCATCTCGCTGTTCTCCTGGCCCTGCTGCTGTTGCTGCGGCCGGCCGGCCTGGAGATTGTTCATCATGCGCTGCATTTCCGACAGCATCTGGCGCGCCTGGTCCTTGGCACCGGATTTGGCGAGGTTCTCGATCTGGTTCATCATCTTTTCCAGATCCTGCTGACGCAGCACGTTGTTCTGGTTCGGATTGGCCGCCACCTGCGGGTTCTTGGCCGCCTGCTTGGCCAGCGCCTCCATGTAGTCCTTCATGGCATCGCGCAGTTCCTGCATCAGCTTGGTGATTTCTTCGTCCGATGCGCCTTTCTCCAGAGCGTCCGACAGCTTCTGCTGGGCGTCGCGCAGCCGCTTGTCAGCCAGCGCCATGTCGCCACCTTCGATGCCGAGCGCGATATCCCAAAGATAGCCTGCCGCATCGCGCAGCATGTCGTCATTGCGTGCCAGCGCCATGCGGGTGCGCGCGGACTGCAGCAGCAGGAAATGTGTCAGGTTGGGAATATTTTCATCCGGACGCACCGACAATGCGTCATTGAGTTCGATGGCGCGCGGCAGGTCGTTGGCATTGAGCGCAAGCACCTGCCGCTGCTCGGCAACCGCGCCTGCAAGCGGTTCAAAGAATGGCCGGGCGGGCAGGATCATGTCCTGCGGCACGCTTCGGCCTTCCTGTCCGGCCGCATCCTTTGCAACCAGCGTGACGCGGACGCGCTTTCCAGACAGTGGATGTTCGCTGAGATTGCGGCTGGTCAGCCCCTTTGCCTCGCGCGCATTGCGCTTTGGCAGGTCAAGGCGATACTCGGGCAAGGGATAGAGCGGCCGGGCGTCAGCTGCGGGCTTGTCCAGAGGGACGATCTCGGCCCAGGCTTCCTGAATGCCATAGTCGTCCTTGGCCGCGAAACCGATTTCCAGGGCACCGGCCACCGTTGGCCGCGGAATGCCGTCGAAGGCAATATCCGGAACGCTGTCCGGGATCACCGTGAAGGCCCATTGTTCACCGCCGACGGAGAGCGAACCGTCCTTGGTGATTTTCATCATATGGGTGTCGCTGCCGGGCTTTGCCGGATCGGCAGGTGCTGCTTCGACTGGAGCCTTGCTATCCTTGCCGGGCTTTGCAGCTTGTGCCGCGATAACCAGCGGCTGGGCCGCGCCGTTTTCCAGGTAAGTCACCGGTGTGTCTTCACCGCCGCTGGTGATGCGCACGGTCAGTTCGCTGAATTGCGGGATACGCAGAGGTTCGGCGCTGTCGGCAACCTGCTCCGTGCCCTGCCGGCCAGTCAGAAAGACTGGTGCGCGGCCGGTATAGGCCGGTGGCGTCACCCAGGCATCGATGCGGATATCCGGCGTCGCAGCGATCTGCTGCGGCGGGTGAAACGCATCGGAAATGAGCCCGGCCTTGTTGGAGTAGGAATAAGCAAAGGCAACGCAGGCCAAAAGCACCGGAACGGCGCGCAGACCGTAGCTGTCGGTGCGGGCAATGTCGGGTTTGGGAAGGCCTGCTTCCAGCGCGCCAATCATTCGCGCCATGCGCGTCTGATGCTCGTGCCACAGCGCCTGGCCGAAGGCACCGCTGGTGGCCGGCTGATCGTCCTGCACGCGGATTGCCTGATGCGGCAGGTCGTTGCGCTCCTCCAGCATCCGGTCCGCTTCGGCAATGCCGGGGACGCGTAGGCGAAACAGCGGGATCAGGAAGATGATGAAAGCGGCTGCGAAGGCAAAAAGCGCCGTCACATGCAACCAGCCGGGGGCAACGCGGAAAAAGCCGAACCAGGTGGCGGAGAGAAACAGCAGCACGACGGCCAACAACGGCAAGGCGCGTGGGGCTGCTTGCTCAGCGACGAGAACCAGGCGCGCAAGCGTCCGCTTGACCGCGAGACTTTTCATAAAGCCTGCCGCCGCCGTCGAACTATCCCGCCGGATTTCCGTCATCCGTTCCCTTTCAACGATTGAAACGTGCCCGTGAAGGATAACACTCTTTGTGGCGAAGACGAGGGCGACAACGCAATCGTGATCGATTTCGCGGCTCGCAGCGGCGCTATCAACAGTGGCAGATCGGAAGCTTCCCGCCTCTGGTCAATCGAGCCAGTCAGGAACCGAATCAAGGCCGATCAGGTCCTCATAGGTCGTGCGCGGACGAATCACATGGAAGCGACCGCCGTTCACAAGCACTTCAGGCACGAGCAGGCGGCTGTTGTAGGTGCCAGCCTGAACCGCGCCATAGGCACCCGCCGTTCCGACCGAGATCAGGTCACCCGGCTTCGGCATGGCCATTTCGCGGTCGAGTGCCAGATAATCACCGGTCTCGCAAACCGGGCCGACGATATCGGCCTTGATGCGCGGGGCGTTGGCGGCCGATATGCGCACCGGCTGGATCTCGTGATAGGCCTCGTAAAGCGTCGGGCGGATCAGATCATTCATGGCGCCATCGACGATGACGAAGGTCTTGGAGCCGCCGTCCTTCACGTAGATGACTTCCGTGACCATGATGCCGGCATTGCCGACGATCAGCCGGCCGGGCTCCATGATGATCTTGCAGCCGAGTTCGCGCAGCTGGTCTTTGACGATTTCAGCATAGGCGTCGGGCAAGGGCGGGGGGGTATTGTCCGTCTTGTAGGGCACGCCCAGACCGCCGCCGACATCGACGTGATCGATGTTGTGGCCGTCGGCGCGCAGCGCATCGACCAGCTCACGCAACAGCTTGAAGGCGTCGGCAAAGGGTTGCAGATCGGTGATCTGGCTGCCGATATGCATGTCGATGCCGGTCACCTGAATGCCGGGCAGGGTTGCAGCATGGGCATAAACAGCGCGGGCGCGCTCATAGGCGATGCCGAACTTGTTTTCCTTCTTGCCGGTCGAAATCTTCGCATGGGTCTTGGCGTCGACATCCGGATTGATGCGGAAGGACACATGCGCCTTCTTGCCTTCACGTACGGCGCGGGCGTTCAGCACTTCCAGTTCGGGTTCGGATTCGACGTTGAAGCAGTAGATGCCGGCGTCGAGCGCCAGGTCCATTTCGGCGGCTGTCTTGCCTACACCGGAAAACATGATGCGGTTGGCCGGAATGCCGGCCGCAAGCGCCCGGCGCAGTTCGCCACCCGATACCACGTCGACACCGGCGCCCAGACGTCCGAGCGTCTTCAAAACGGCCTGGTTCGAATTCGCCTTCATCGCGTAGCAGACCATGGCGTCGACATCGGCGAAGGCTTTGGAGAAGACCGAGTAGTGCCGTTCCAGCGTTGCGGTGGAATAGCAGTAGAACGGTGTGCCCACCGCCTTGGCGATGTCGATGACGGAGACGTCTTCCGCAAAGAGAATGCCGTCACGATATTCGAAATGGTTCACTGGTGTGCTCTGTTACAGGAGGGGATCGAGGAAGAAACGCTTGCCTGGCGCTTCATCCTTCTGTTCGGCGCTGCCCGCCGCCGCCTTGGTGTTGATCGGCGCGGATGAACCCGGACGATCGAGGTCGCCCTTACGGCCGCAGCCGGACAGCGTCAGGCCGGTTATGGCAAGGGCTGCAATCAAAATGGTGGTGTTTCGTGACAGCATCTATGGTTCCCGGTCCGGGCAATCAGCCCTTCTTCGCAAATTCGTCAAAACTCATATCGGCTTTTCAGGACATTGTGCACCCTGAATCTTACCCTCAGTTGCGGGTTCGCCACCAGGCAATCTGCTTGCGCACTTCGCTCGGTGCGGTGCCGCCGAAGGATGTACGGCTGGCAACCGAAGCCTCGACGGTCAGCACGCCAAAAACCTTGTCGGTGATATCCGGATGGATCGCCTGCAGATCTGCCAACGACAGTTCAGCCAATTCGCAAGCCTTCTGCTCGGCCAACGCCACGGCGCGACCGGTGACATGGTGGGCGTCGCGGAAGGGAAGGCCCGCCTCGCGCACCAGCCAGTCTGCAAGGTCGGTGGCGGTGGAATAGCCGGAACCGGCCGCAGCCTTCATCCGGTCAACGCGAATGGTCATGTCGCGGACCATGCCGGTCATCGCGGCAATCGCCAGTTCCAGGCTCTCGGCCGAATCGAACACCTGTTCCTTGTCTTCCTGCATGTCCTTGGAATAGGCGAGCGGCAGGCCCTTCATCACGGTGAGAAGCGCAATCAGCGAACCGTTGATACGGCCGGTCTTGGCGCGCACCAGTTCGGCGGCATCCGGGTTCTTCTTCTGCGGCATGATCGAAGAGCCGGTGGAAAAGGCATCCGACAGGCGCACGAAGCCGAATTGTGGTGTCGACCAGATGACGATCTCTTCGGCCAGCCGCGACAGGTGCACGGCGCAGATCGAGGCGATCGACAGGAATTCCAGCGCGAAGTCGCGGTCCGATACCGTGTCGATCGAGTTGCGGGTCGGCTCGCGGAAGCCGAGTGCCTTGGCGGTCATGTGGCGGTCGATCGGAAAGCCGGTGCCGGCAAGGGCAGCAGCACCGATCGGGCTTTCGTCCATGTGCTCGATGGCATGGCGCACGCGCTGGCGGTCACGGCCGAACATTTCGACATAGGCCATGCAGTGATGGCCGAAAGTGACGGGCTGGGCGGTCTGCAGATGGGTGAAGCCGGGCATCACCGTTTCGGCATGCTCTTCGGCGCGGTCGAGGAAGGCGGCGATCAGGCTCGTCAGCATGCCCTCGCACTTCTGCAGCTCTTCCTTTACCCAGAGGCGGAAATCGAGCGCCACCTGGTCGTTGCGCGAGCGGGCAGTGTGCAGGCGTCCGGCGGCCGGACCGATCAAGTCGCTGAGACGCGCCTCGATGTTCATGTGGATGTCTTCGAGGCGGCGGGAGAATTCGAACTGGCCGCTTTCGATCTCTGACAGGATCGTGTCGAGACCGTGAACGATCTTGTCTTTATCGTCTGCCGAAATGATGCCTTGATGCGACAGCATGGTCGCATGCGCTATTGAGCCGCGGATGTCCTGAGCGAAAAGCTTCTTGTCGAAGCCGATCGAGGCATTTATCTCCTCCATGATCGCCGACGGTCCTTGAGCAAAGCGACCGCCCCACATTTGGTTGGAGCTTTTGGTTTCAGAAGTGCCGTCGCCCATGAAGATGCCCGCCCTGGAGAATGACCTGTTTTGGAAAATGAAGTGAACGACAAGAAGAAACGCTTTCCCCCCGCCAGACTGGTGATGATCGCTGCCCTCGGTGGGCTGATCGCCGGTGCGGCAGCGGTATACGTCAGGGAAAGCGGGTCTGGCAATGGTGTGGCGGTGGAAACCGCCGATGCAAAGACCTGCGAGGCGGCAAAAGACAAGGTTGCAGCGATCACGCCGTTCCTTAAAGGTCAGGTCGCCGCCATGGCGCCGGTCAGCGAGCCGCGTCCGTTGTCGGGGCTGACCTTCAAGGGCAAGGACGGCAAGGATTTGACGCTGGCTGATTTCGGCGGCAAGACCGTTCTGCTCAACCTCTGGGCAACCTGGTGCGGACCCTGCCGTGAGGAAATGCCGGCTCTCAACGCGTTGCAGAAAGCGGCGGGTAGCGACAAGTTCGAGGTGGTCGCCGTCAATATCGATATCGGCGACGATGCCAAGCCGACGGCCTTCCTCAATGAAACCGGTGTGCACGATCTCGGTTTTTATCGCGATGCGTCGATGGGTGTCTTCAATCAGCTGAAGAAGGAAGGCCTTGCCTTCGGTCTGCCCGTCACCCTGCTGATGGACGACAAGGGGTGCCTGATCTCGTCGATGAACGGTCCGGCCGCCTGGGATAGCGAGGATGCCAGGGCACTGGTGAAGGCTGCGACCGGCGGCGTGTAGATTTAGGCTCCAGGCCGGATGGCGGCGGGCTGGAACCGCTGCCGGTATTGCGCCGGGCTGAGGCTTGTGATGCGCTTGAACAGGCGGCGAAAGAAAGTCGGGTCTTCATACCCGACTTCGGCGGCAATGCCGTCTATGCTGTCGCGGGTGCTTTCCAGCATCTGCTTGGCCTCCTCGATGCGGATCGCCTGCACATAGTCGACCGGGGTATAGCCGGTCGACTTGGTAAAACGCCGCTTGAAGGTGCGTTCCGCCAAGCCCGATTGCGCCACCATTTTCGTCACCGGATTTGTCTCCGGGTAGTGGTCGGCAATCCAGGTCTGGCTTTCCGCGATGACGGCATCGTCGTGCTGGCGCGGCCGCGTCATCGCGGCAAAAGGCAATTGTCCGCCGCTGCGATCGCCGATCAGAAAGATCTTTGAGGCGCGCATCGCCTCTGCCGATCCGCAATACCGTCCGATCAGATAGAGCGACAGGTCCTGCCACGACGATGCACCACCGGCGGTCAGCAACCGGCCCTCGTGGCCACTGTCGCAGAGAATGCGGTCGGGCCGGAAGCGGACGCTTGTGTAGCGGTCGCGAAACAGTTCGGCGGCACTCCAGTGGGAAGCTGCGTCGCATCCGTCGAGCAGGCCCGCCTCGGCAAGCAGCACCGAGCCGCTGCAGGTCGAACAGACGAGTGCGCCCCTATCCAGTGCCGCCCGCACCCATGCAATCTCTTCCGTCCACCGGCCTTCGGGATCGCCACGCAGCGGCAATTCGATATCGCAGACAATGACGACATCGGCGTCGTCGTCGTCGCCGATTGCCGCCTGCGGTGTGATCGGAACACCGATGACGGATGTGAAAGGTTCGGCCGCTTTTGCGACGATACGGGGGGCAATTTCCCTCACCTTTTCGACCTCGCCGGTGAGCTGCGGCCAAATTTTTCCAACCGATCCAAGCACTTCGTAGAGACCGTAGACGGCCATCGGTGCTGTTTCCGGAAGAACCAGAATGCTGACGCGCAGCGGTGGCGGTGTGAACTGTTTTGGAAACATGATCGCAATTTGGCACGTATGCCCCGGTTTTGTCTATCCTGCCACTCAAACGCTTGGTGGCAAGCGGCTAGGGTTGCCCGGTATTCAACACACATCAGGGAACAAGCACATGAAAATGCCAAACATCGATCACGCCACTATCGTTCTTGAACGCAGCCTTGCCGCTGCCCCATCGGAGGTCTTTGCCGCCTGGTCGGACCGCGAGGCGCTTCTCGACTGGAGCGCACCGGGCAATGGGTGGGACATGGTCTACCGGGCTTTCGACTTTCGTGTCGGCCACACCGATGTCCTGACATTTGGCCCTATTGGCGCCGAGCCCTACATCAACTCGGTCCACTATCACGCCATTCGCGCCGATCAGTTCATCGTCTACTCGAGCACGGTTTCGCACGAAAACGGCCTGCTGTTTACCGGTACTGTCCTGCTGGAACTCGTTGAGACGGTTAGCGGAACGGATTTCAGGCTGACCGAGACCGGCTTCTATTTCGACGGTGACAGCCCGGAGGGCCACAAGGAGGGCTGGGCCGCCATGCTCGACGGCTTGGCCGCTTATCTCGCTCGCGACCTGCGGGCCGCTTGAAGCACGGCTCAGCCGCAAAGAAAGGTTACTAAGATGAAACTCTACTATTCAGCGGGCACCAGCGCGCTTGCTGCGCATATTGCGCTTGTGGAAGCCGGGTTCGAACCGGAGCTGTTCGAGGTCGATATCGTGACGCGCACGATTGATCGCACTGGCGACTATCTTGCCATCAATCCGAAGGGTTACGTCCCGCTGGTCGAAATCGAAGACGGCGTGCCGCTGACAGAAACCGTGGCGATCCTCGATTGGATCGATCAGCATACGGCGGGCCATGAAGGTGCAATCGGGATGGAGCGGCATCGTCTGATCGAGATGCTGGCGTTCCTGTCAGTCGAGGTGCAAAAGCCCTTTGCCTTCTCCTTCTTCCTGCCCGGCGACGAAGCGGTGGCGATGCTTCGGAGCATGGTCGAGGAGCGGTTCGTCCTGATTGCCGGACAAATGAGCGACCGTTATCTGCTCGGATCCCGATTCAGTGTGGCCGACGCCCTGCTCTATGTGACGCTGCGTTGGGCACGGATGATCGAAATGCCGGTTCCTGAAAGGCTGCTCGCCTATATCGCCGACGTCGAGGCGCGGCCCGCAGTCCAGCGCGCGCTTCGGGACGAGGGAGTAATGGATTAGCGAGGCGCCAGTGGATTGACGTGTTACAGTTGTGTCTTGCGGATGGATTTCGAGGCAACTGCATTGGAGTTTCGTGTTCCAAGCTCATCGACCATCAAGTCGATGAAGCGCCGGACACGGGGCTCCAGCAGGCGTCGGTTGGGATAGATCGCTACGATCTTGACCTCTTCTTCCGCGCGACCGGGCAGAACCTGTTGCAGGCGGCCCGCTTTGAGGTCGTTTGCGACAAGAAAGTCTGGAAGAAACGCGATGCCAAGTCCGGCAATCGCGGCATCCCGGATTGCCTCTCCGCTATCCAGCCGCAACCGGCTGCGGCCCTGCGCCTTGATCCACGAGCCGCCATCAGCGCGAAAACGCCAGCTTTGCCTCTGGTTTCCGCTGCTGAAGATCAGGCAGTCGTGTGTTGACAGCGCATCGATATCGCCCGGTTTACCACGCTCATCAAGGTAGGATGGCGCGGCGCAAAGCAGCGCTCTGTGGGTGGCGACCACCCGGGAAACAAGCCGCGTATCCGGCGTCGTCACGCCGATTCGCACCGCCAGATCGAATCCTTCATCAACGATATCGGCAACGCGATCGGTAAAACTCACTTCGGCCTGAATGTCCGGCCAGGTGGCCAGATAGGTCTTCAGCAGGGGAAGAACCACGAGCCGTCCAAAGGCATCGGGGAGGGTGAGCCGCAGGATACCGCGTGGCGTACCGCTCTGCCCTGCCACGCTCGCCTCGGCTTCGTCCACGGAGGCGAGAACTTGCAGCCCGTGTTCGTAGAACACCCGGCCCTCATCGGTGACGCTAAGCGTTCGTGTCGTGCGATTGAGCAGGCGTGCGCCAAGCCGGTCTTCCAGGCGGATGATGGCCTTTCCTGCCGCCGACCTGGAGAGGCCCATGGTCTTTCCTCCGGCGATAAAGCTTCCGGTATCAACGACGGCCATGAAGACGAGAATATCGTTCAGATTGGAACGCAGCATGGGCAACTCCGGCAACTCGGGCAGACATTTAGGGTAGCGCCCGGCAGGCTATATAGGGCGTTCGATTGCTGTAATCGATCGAAAGTTCCGGCCCGTGACCATCGCTGCGCTGCGGCCGTTCGCTTCTGTGTGGACGCCCGTTCGCCAATTGACCGGCTATAGGAAAGCCCATGTTATCAGCGGAAGGAAAAACAGACATGGCACAATCATTGACGCGTATGAACCCGGCATCGCTGCCGGACGCAGGCGCAATCGGCTATTCACAGATCACCATCGCCGAGCCGGGGAGACTCGCTTTCATTTCGGGACAGGTCGCGTGGCGGCCAAATGGTGAGCCAGCACCCGAAAGCCTGGCGGAACAAGCTGTGCTCGTCGTCAAGAATGCCAGGGCAGCTCTCGACGCCATCGGCGCGTCTGCGCAAGATCTCGTCATGGTGCGGGCCTATATGGTCGATATGACCCCGGAGCGACTGGATGTGTTGTGGCCGCATATCCACGCCCTGTTTGATGGTGCGAAGCCGAGCCTCACAGGCATCGGGGTTGCCGCTTTGGCTGCGCCGGGCCTGCAGCTGGAGATCGAAATGATCGTTCGTTTGCCGTCGTGATACGGATCTCATGCGCTCAGCAGAAAACGGGACGGGCTCTTTCTCTTCGGTGTGGTTGATCCGTTGGTCGCCATCGCCAGAATCGCTGCGGCGGGAACGGGGCGGGAATAGACAAAACCCTGTCCTTCGCGGATGCCCAGCTGCAGCAACGCGGTGATCTGCTCTTCGGTTTCGATACCCTCGGCAACGACGATCATGCCGAATTTCGTTGCCAGCCCGGCCAGCATTTCCACCAGTTCCGACGATTTGCGATCGAGCGTCACGCCATCGATGAAGAACTTGTCGATCTTCAGGTAGTTGGCGCCCAGCGCGTGTATGGCCGATAGTCCGTTATGGCCGGTTCCGGCGTCGTCGATGGCGACGCGCAGGCCGGCATCGTTCAGTTTGCCGGTGACCATGGCGGCGCGGCTTTTGTCGGCAATTGCCTGCCGTTCCGTGACCTCAACGACGAGGGCGCGGTGGGGGAGATTGAAACGGGTGGTGTTGGAAATCAGACTGTCGACGAAATCATCCGCCAGATATTGATCGGGAGTGACGTTGAAGGTCAGCTTGAGCTGGGTCTGTACCTGGAGCAGACTGCCGAGCTGGGCTCCAGCCTGTCGAAGCAGCTCAATTGTCAGACGCTCGATCCGTCCGCTGCTTTCAGCAAGGGGAATAAAGGCCAGCGGCGGGATCATCGTTCCATCCGGCTTGATCCAGCGGGCCAGCATTTCGAAGCCGAGAAGTTTGCGGTCCTCCAGGTCGAAAATCGGCTGGAAATAGGGCTGGATCTGGCCGCTCGTCAAAGCGCTGTCGAGTTCGTCGAGAATGGACGTGTTGCGCATCATGCCGCGGGCAGCAAGGAAACCGAAGCCAAGGCCAAGCGCAGCGGCAATCGCGATCAGTTGCGGTGACAACGCATGGTTCCATGTAGCCAGAGTGGCCGCATCCACCTGCAAACTGAACTTGATGGGGTAGCGCGTGGAGTTTTCTTCGAAGTTGACGAGGTTGTTGTCTTCCGCCACCCATTTCCGCTCGGGGTGATAGCTGGCGAAGGACGAGCCGTCTGAAAGGGTTAGTTGCATCAGCGCGCTGTCGCGCAGATGGTCGGGTAGAATGGCAAACAACAGGCCACCGGTTGCTAGCACTTCGACAAGGTTTTCGTCCTGTCCGTACTGCCAGCGCACACCCAGGCCCCTCCAGCCCGGAAAGCCGAGGGAGAAGAGCGAGTAGCCGGGGCTGTTGGTCTCATTGTGCTTTGCGTTTGCGATCGCCTGTTCGAGCGCCTCGTTCTTTTCGTCGTAGCTCCAGCAGGCACCGTCCTTCGTCTCCAGCCGCATGTTCTTCATGATGCTGGTGCCGTAGAGTGCTCTGGTCATCGCCATCGGGGCGAGGGTGGCGCAGGATGTGCTGCGGTTGACGATAACGTCGCTCATTTTCATGGTGGCGGAATCGATCGCCAGTTCGGTGCGCGTCACCGTGTCGATGGCGAGCTGACGCAACTGTGTCTCGTTCCAGGAGGTGATGAAAGCCGAATGAACGTAGTAAAGCGCGCCGAAGAACAGGCCGGTAAAACACAGCATGAAAGCTGCGAAGCGTAGTCTGCGCTGAACTGTCATGGCCCGGCCTTTTGCTGAGGCTTGACCGTGGCGGAAACAGGTTAAAATCGCTTGAATGTTCTACCGCTGATTTAGGAGATGATCACCGGTTCAGCGCGTCGGAACGGGAACTTCGCCGCGATAGTCGTAGAAGCCGCGTCCCGATTTGCGGCCAAGCCAGCCGGCCTCGACATATTTGACCAGCAGCGGGCAGGGGCGGTATTTCGAATCTGCGAGCCCATCATGCAGCACCTGCATGATCGAAAGGCAGGTGTCGAGCCCGATGAAGTCTGCGAGCTGCAGCGGCCCCATCGGGTGGTTGGCGCCGAGTTTCATGGCGGTGTCGATGGCATCGACGCTGCCGACGCCTTCATAGAGCGTGTAGATCGCCTCGTTGATCATCGGCAGGAGGATGCGGTTGACGATGAAGGCCGGGAAGTCTTCGGCAACGGTGATGGTTTTGTCGAGTGTGGCGACGAATTGCTTGGCGGTCGCAAACGTGCCTTCTTCGGTGGCAATGCCGCGCACCAGTTCGACCAGCTTCATCACCGGAACCGGGTTCATGAAGTGAATGCCCATGAAACGTTCCGGCCGGTCGGTCGCGGATGCAAGCCGCGTGATCGACAGGGAAGAGGTATTGGTTGCGAGAATGGCATCGGCCTTCAGAACGGGACAGATCTGGCCGTAGATCTTGCGCTTGACGCTTTCGTCTTCGGTGGCAGCCTCGATCACTAGGTCCATCGGCGACAGGTCGTTGACGTCGGCGGAGCCCTTGATCAGCGACAGCGCCTTCTTGCGCTCTTCGTCCGTCAGCTTGCCGGAAGACACCTGGCGCGCCATGTTGCCGTTGATGGTTGCAAGGCCTGCTTCAACGCGATCAGCGGAAATGTCGTAGATATGCACCTTGTAGCCGGCCGAAGCCGATACCTGGGCAATGCCGCAGCCCATTTGTCCAGCGCCAACTATTCCGACATTCTTGATCATCGAACCGATTTCCATCATTCATACGAAAGGGCGATCGCGCTTCCGTTCGTGCAAAAGCAAAACGCCCTTAGGGGCGAGGTATCCTGATGCCAGTGATAAAGGCATCGCGGCCAATTTTCCAGCCTTTATTCGAGGTGGAAGCCATTGTGGGTTCAGGAAAGACGTTGCTTCTAAAACGAAAAACGGCCGCGCAGAGTTGCGCGGCCGTGGGTTGTATTTTCAAAAGGCTTACAGCGCTTTTTCAAGCTCCGGCAGGATGGCGAACAGATCGCCGACGAGGCCGTAGTCTGCGACCTGGAAGATTGGGGCTTCCTCGTCCTTGTTGATGGCGACGATGACTTTGCTGTCCTTCATGCCGGCCAGATGCTGGATGGCACCGGAGATGCCGACCGCGATGTAGAGCTGCGGTGCGACCACCTTGCCGGTCTGGCCGACCTGCCAGTCGTTCGGAGCGTAGCCTGCGTCGACCGCAGCGCGCGATGCGCCGACGGCGGCACCGAGTTTGTCGGCCACCGGCAGGATGACCTCCTGGAACTTTTCAGACGAGCCGAGCGCCCGGCCGCCGGAGATGATGATCTTGGCCGAGGTCAGTTCCGGACGATCCGACGAGGACAGCGCGTCCTTGACGAAGGTCGAGAGACCCGGATTGGCTGCAGCCGGTATGGTCTCGACCGATGCCGAACCGCCTTCGGATGCCGAGGCGAACGAGGCTGTGCGCACGGTGATCACCTTTTTGGCTTCACCCGATTGAACCGTCTGGATGGCATTGCCGGCATAGATCGGCCGCTTGAACGTGTCGGACGACACGACTTCGGTGATTTCCGAAATCTGGGCAATGTCCAGCAGCGCTGCAACGCGCGGCAAAACGTTCTTGCCGGTCGAGGTGGCGGCCGACAGGATGGTGTCGTAGCTGCCTGCGAGCGAAACGATCAGTGCCGCCAAAGGCTCAGCCAGATTGTTGGCAAGGTCGTCGCTTTCGGCAAGCAGCACCTTGGAAACGCCGGACAGCTTTGCAGCCGCGTCGGCAGCGGCTTTAGCGCCCTTGCCTGCGACCAGCACATGCACGTCGCCGCCGATTTTCTGGGCGGCCGTCAGTGCCTTGGCGGTCTGGTCGGACAGCGTTGCGTTGTCGTGGTCAGCCAGAAGAAGAATGGCCATGGTGTTAGTCTCCCTTTTCCTGGACCTTTAAAGCACGCCAGCTTCGTTTTTCAGCTTGTCGACGAGTTCGGCGACGCTCTTGACCTTGATGCCGGCCTTGCGGCCCGAGGGCTCCTCGGTCTTCAGCACCTTCAAACGCGGCGCAGTATCGACGCCAAAGTCAGCCGGGGTCTTCTTGTCCAGCGGCTTCTTCTTTGCCTTCATGATATTGGGCAGTGACGCGTAACGCGGCTCGTTGAGGCGCAGGTCGGTGGTCACAACGGCTGGCAGCTTGATCTCGATCGTCTGCAGGCCGCCATCGACTTCGCGGGTCACTGACGCCTTGTCCGAACCGAGTACGATCTTCGAGGCAAATGTGCCCTGTGACCAGCCGAGCAGCGCCGACAGCATCTGGCCGGTCTGGTTTGAATCGTCATCGATGGCCTGCTTGCCGACGATGATCAGCCCGGGCTGTTCGGCTTCCGCCACACCCTTGATGATCTTGGCAACCGCCAGCGGTTCGACAGCATCGTCGGTCTCGACCAGGATCGCCCGGTCGGCGCCCATGGCCAGCGCCGTGCGCAACGTCTCTTCGGCCTTGGCCGGTCCGACGGAAACGACGATCACTTCCTCGACCTTGCCGGCCTCCTTCAGCCGCAACGCCTCCTCGACCGAAATCTCGTCGAACGGGTTCATCGACATCTTCACATTGGCAAGCTCGACACCCGTACCATCCGGCTTCACCCGGATCTTCACGTTGTAATCGACGACACGCTTGACGGTGACCAGAACTTTCATGATGTCCTTCCTTACGAAACGTTTGCGAGAAAATGCGCTTTAACGCAGCGGCCTGATTGTCGGTTGGCGACATCGATACGCGTTTTTTCTCCAATTACAATCTTTGCTCCTAAGCTCCTCGCAAGATTGCCACGGGAAAAATACTGACGTTTACGTGCGCGTCAATATGAAATTAGAATGCGATAACCGTCTTTCTCGTGCCTTTGAAGTCCAGACCCCACCACGTTACCGCCAAGATGCTGTTTTCAATGGATATGTTTCGGCAACTCCGAACTGCGACAACAGGTGTCAGGTCGGTCTGCCCCAGGGGGTGGGCTTCTTGATGGGTTCGCTTGCAGGCGCCGGCGGCGTTGCAGCCGTTGCTTCAACATGTCGCACCGCGCGTGGCGTGACGATCGTCCGGTCGAACAGCGGTACATCCCGGCGTCGCAAAACGACAACCAGGATCAGTCCGGCAATGATGCCGCCGACATGCGCACCCCAGGAAACGCCGCCGTCGGGGTCGATGAGCAGCATGAAGAATTGCTGGCCGATCCAGAAGGCGAGGGGAATGAAAGCGGGCAGGGGCAGCGGGATACGGAACAGCACCAGCACCCAGACGCGGACCTTCGGATGCAGGAGGAAATAGGCGGCGACAACACCGGAAATGGCGCCCGACGCACCGATCAGTGGCGCCTGCGATTCCGTGTTGATCAGCCCGTGCGTCAGCGCTCCGGCGGCGGCACATAGAAAATAGAAAAGCAGGAAGCGGAAATGCCCGAGCGCATCCTCCACGTTGTCGCCGAACACCCAGAGGAACAGCATATTGCCAGCCAGATGCCAGAAATCGCCGTGCAGGAAGGAATAGGTGAGGTAGGTGGCGTCTTCGGGAACGAGCACGAGGTTCGGTGCCAGATGCGCGTAGTCAAACGCGATGGCGGGAATGTAGCCCAGGCCCATGGTCGCGGCATTGGTGAGTTCTTCCGGCGCCAGCAGCGGCCCGGTGATCAGCCAGACGAGGGTATTGATGACGATCAGGCTGATCGTGACATATTGGACCTTGATATGCTTCAGAGAATTCGCGTCGTGCAGCGGTATGAACATAGGCGCGTCGGTCCCTCAAGGCGGCGTTGAACGCCAAGCTTATTTGTTTTTAGCTTATCTGTTTTTGCCGGGAACCCAAAGCACATCCGACTTGCCCTTGTCGTTGGTCCAGCGGGCTGCGACGAAGAGAAAATCCGAGAGACGGTTGACATAGGCGAGTGCGTCCTTGCTGACGATTTCGCCGTCCATCCGGGCAAGGTCCACCATCAGCCGTTCTGCCCGGCGGGACACGGTTCTGGCGATGTGCAACGTGGCTGCAGCACCGCTACCACCGGGCAGAACGAACGAGCGCAGCGGATCGAGATCAGCGTTCAACTCGTCGATCTCGGCCTCGAGCCGCGACACCTGAGCGGCGATGATCCGCAACGGCTCATAGGCCAGCGTCTCGCCGGTATCCGGTGTCGACAGGTCGGCGCCAAGGTCGAACAGGTCGTTCTGGATGCGCATCAGCATGGCATCGAGCGTGGCGATGTCCACCGTATGCTGGCGTGCCAGCCCGATGAAGGAGTTGGTTTCGTCAATCGTGCCATAGGCATCGACGCGCAGGTCGCTTTTCAGGCGGCGCGGGCCGGTGGCCAGGCCCGTTGTGCCGTCATCGCCGGTTTTCGTATAGATCTTGTTGAGTTTGACCATCGATCAGCGGCCACCGCCGGTGATCCACAGCGTCAGCATGATCAGGAGGATCGCCACCGCCTGCAGGAACACGCGGGCCTGCATCAGCTTGTTGGATGTATTGCCATCGCCGCCCTTTGCCATGTGCAAGAGGCCGCGGATGAGAACGATGGCGACAAGGCCCATGACGAGCAATGTCAAACCGGTGAGAAAACTATGCATGTGACTTAACCCTTGCCTTTCAGCTCAGCCGAGGCGGCCGATAACACGATAAAACAACCCGGCCGGAAGCAGTTTCTTCAAAAGCGCACCCTGCTTGGCCGGCTGCGTCACGATGTAATGCGGCTTCGGCCTCTTCGCGGTCAATGCGCGTTTCAGCACAGTATACACCGCATCGGGCTCAAGTTTGCCTTTTGCAGGTCCGCTCTCGCCTTTTAGCCGCTTCAGCTGCTTCTCGTATTCCACGGCATGCACCGAGCCCTTGAGGTCGATGAACCGCTCGATATTGATCAGCGCATTGGCGGTGAAGCGCGACGTGATTGGTCCTGGTTCGATCAGGCTGACCTCAATGCCGCTGCCTTCGAGCTCCATGCGCATGGTCAGCGTCAGGCCTTCAAGAGCGAACTTCGAGGCATTGTAGGCGCCACGCCATTTGAACGGCACGATACCGAGAATGGATGAGCACTGGACGATCCGTCCGTGGCCCTGCGCCCGCATTGCCGGGATGATCCGGCGGGTGAGATCGTGCCAACCGATCACGTTGGTTTCGAGTTGCAGGCGCAGCGCTTCCACCGGAAGATCCTCGACTGCGCCCGCCTGGCCATAGGCACCATTGTTAAACAACGCATCCAGCCTGCCGCCGGTCAGGGCGAACACGTCATCGACAAGCTTGGATATGGTGTCTGGCTTGGTGTAATCCATCACAAAGGCTTCGATACCGTCCTTTTCCAGAGGGGTAAGATCCTCCGCCCGCCGGACGGTGGCAAACACCCGCCAGCCGTCTTGTTTGAGCGCGCGGGCGCACCATGCGCCAATGCCGGAGGAGCAGCCGGTAACGATTATCGAGGGACGGTCGGTCATTATGGGTGGTTTCCTGTAGAAATTGTCACCCGGTTTCCCATATTCATGAACGGGTTACAATCGCAGCAGCATGATGAGACAGTTGGAGAGAGAATGCCGGCCTTCATTCGCATAGCCTGGAAGGTCGTCTTCGATGCCGTCTGGCATTTCAGTGAAGACGATGGCTGGGCCATGGCGAGCCATGTGGCGCTCTCCACTCTCTTGGCGATCTTTCCTTTCCTGATCTTCGGTACGGCACTGGGCAGCTTTCTGGGCGCTGACCAGTTTGCGACGACGGCGGTGCATTTCATCTTCGATACCTGGCCCGAATCGATCGCCAAGCCGATTTCCGATGAAGTGGTGCGGGTTTTGACCATTCCGCGTGGCGGGCTGTTGACGCTGTCGGTTCTGGCCGCCGCCTATTTCGCCTCCAATGGCGTCGAAGCGCTGCGCGTCTCGCTCAACCGCGCCTACCGGGTTGCCGAAAGCCGGCCCTGGTACAAGACCCGGGTAGCAAGTCTTGCCTTCGTTCTGGCCGGCGTGCTGGTCCTTGCTATCGTCAGCCTGCTGCTCGTCGCCGTGCCGCTGGCCATCCGCTATGCCGGCACCTATCTGCCGTGGTTCAACGGCCTGTTGACCATGATCGACAGCTGGAGCCTCGTCGGCGTGTTCGTCATGCTGACCACGGGCCTGATCGTCAGTCACCTCTGGCTCCCGGATGGGCGCCGCAAAATCATGGACGTTCTGCCGGGCATCATCCTGACGCTCATTGCCTGGTCCATCGGCGCCTATGTCTTTGCCTCCTACATCGCCGCTTTCGCCACCTACGTCTCGACCTATGCTGGCCTCGCCTCGATCATGATCGCGCTCGTCTTTCTCTACATTGTCGGGGTCATCTTCATTCTCGGCGCGGAAATCAATGCGGCGATCATGAAATACAAGGTCAAGCGCATGGTGATCCGCCACATCATGGGACGCAGGCAGGATGAGATTAAGATGGAGGACGCGGCCGGGGAAACAGAGGTCCCCAGGGAAAACGTCCTATAGAATCATCGTCCTGATATCGTCCGGTGTCTTTCCGGCTTGGCGGAACGCGGCGATGCCGGTGTCGCGATTGCTCTTCGAAAGTTTGCGGCCATCCGGACCAAGGATCAGCCGGTGGTGATGATAGGCCGGCTGGGGAAGGTCGAGCAGGCTTTGCAGCAGCCGGTGCACCGATGTCGCGTGGAAGAGATCGTGCCCCCTGACCACATGGCTGACGCCCTGCAGCGCATCATCCAGCGTCACCGCCAGATGATAGCTCGATGGCGCATCCGAGCGTGACAGCACGACATCGCCCCAAGCCGCCGGGTTTGCTGCGGTCACACCGGTTTCGCCGTCCGGGCCGCTACCGCTCTCCTGCCATGTCAGCGGCTCTGTCGCATGCGCCAGCGCCTTGGTCATATCCAACCGCCAAGCGTGTGGCTTACCGCTGGCCAGCGCGCGCTGCCGGGCGTCGGCCGACAGCTTGCGTTCCTCGCCGGGGTAGAGCGGTGCACCGTCCGGGTCTCGCGGCCAGGTTTTGCCCTTCGCCTCGAATTCGCCGACTGCCGTCTTGATCGCACCCCGCGTCAGGAAGGCCGGATAGACCAGGTCCCTGTCGATCAGTTTGCCGAGCGCCTGGCGGTAGAGATCGAGATGCTCCGATTGCCGCCGCGCCGGTTTTTCCCAGTCGAGCCCCAACCATTCGAGATCCTCGACAATTCCGGCTTCGAAGTCCGGCGTGGAGCGAGCGATGTCGATATCCTCGATCCGCAGCAGGAAGCGGCCGCGCTCTGCTTTTGCCATGTCATGATTGAGGATAGCCGATAGCGCATGCCCAAGGTGGAGCTGGCCGTTCGGGCTCGGTGCGAACCGGAACACCGGTTGTTTTGACACAGTTTTGTTCATAGTTTCTTCTTGGCATGGAAGCGGGCTTCCAGCCATGGGTTTTGCCGATATACAGGACCGCGCGGCGACGGCGCCGGAGGAGATTTGGGATGCGGATCATCCGCACGCATGAGGATATCCATGCCGGCCTGAACGGGCTGGTGATGCTCGATGCGCGGCTGGAGCATGTCGTGTCGAAAGCTGGGCCTGTGCCGCTGCGCCGTGCCGACCCGGGTTATCGGGGCATCGCCAACATCATTGTCTCGCAGATGGTGTCCAAAGCCAGTGCGGCGGCCATCTGGACCCGAATGGAAACCGCACTCGGCGCTATCGATGCCGTCAGCGTCACGGCCATGTCCGACGCGGATTGCCGGCTGGTTGGCCTGTCCCACGCCAAGGCCGACACGCTGCGGCGGGTGGCCCGCGCCGTGCTCGACGGCGAACTCGATCTGGAGGCGATCTGTTCGGTCGAGGGTAGTGCCGCGATCCGCGAAATGACTGCCATCAAGGGCGTCGGCCGCTGGACGGCGGAGGTCTATCTGCTGTTTTGCGCCGGTCATCCCGATGTGTTCCCGGTGGGTGATGTGGCGCTGCAAAATGCGGTCGGCCATGCGCTGATGCTGGAGATGCGCCCCTCGGTGCGCGAGCTTGATTCGCTGACCGAACTCTGGGCGCCATGGCGCAGTGTCGCAGCGCGTTTGTTCTGGGCCTATTATGCCACTGAAATGCGCCGGGATGGCACGCCAGCCACTCCATAAGGCAAAAAGCGAATCTTTTGTTTCCTTTTTCCTTTTGGCTTCACAATCCTGACGTAACGGGCCTAATATAGAAGGTGCAGGTGCCGAATCGAGCAGGAGTATACTGGCTTGACGATTGCAGTCTCACCACACGGCCTCCCGGCGCTCGTGCTGAACGCTGACTATAGGCCGCTGAGTTATTACCCCTTGTCGCTGTGGTCCTGGCAGGACGCGATCAAGGCCGTTTTCCTAGACCGTGTGCATATCCTGGCCGAATACGATCATCAGGTCTCTTCCCCCAGCTTTTCCATGCGCCTGCCCAGTGTCGTCTGCCTGAAAAGCTATGTGCAGCCGTCCCGCCATCCGGCGTTTACCCGGTTCAACGTGTTCCTGCGTGACCGGTTCGAATGCCAGTATTGCGGATCGCCGGATGATCTGACCTTCGACCATGTGATCCCGCGCTGCTGCGGCGGCCAGACCACCTGGGAAAATGTCGTTGCCGCCTGCTCGCCCTGCAATCTGCGCAAAGGCGGCAAGCTGCCAAAGCAGGCAGCCATGTTCCCGCACCAGAAGCCGTTCCACCCGACGGTGCAGGACCTCCACAACAACGGCCGCTTGTTCCCGCCAAACCATCTGCATGACAGCTGGATGGACTATCTCTACTGGGATGTCGAACTGCAGCCTTGAGGGCTTTGGCCATTTTTAGAGATTGCCAACAAGGCAATTGGCCTCAAAATCCTCCGTCATTCCTGTGCCTGCCACAGGAATCCAGCCACGCGACGTCTGTCGTGTGAGCGGCTTTTTGCGCCATGGACATGGCGCAGCTGGATCCCCGCCACAAGGGCGAGGATGACGGACGGTAGGATATGCTGCTTGAAAAACCGTGCGCTTCTCGGCTAGCCGTTTACGCCTTGGCAGCGCCACGAAGCGCAATTGCCGCCAGAATCAGGCTGGCGATGACGTTCCATCCAGCAAAGGAAAGTCCGAGCACCCGAAGAGCGGCATCCCCGCAGGATGGGCCATGCTTGCTGTCGAGATCGCCAAGCAGATCGCCGACATTGCCCGAAACGCCTGCTGCCGATGTTGCGCAGGTCGCAGGCCCCTCCCAGAAATGCCATTCGACGCCGGCGTGATAGACGCCGATACCAGCACCGACCAGCATCAGGATACCGATGACGACAAGCAGTGCGCGCGTCGTCCAGGCGGGAAGCTTCAAAACCGAAGCGGCGATCGCGACGACGCCGATCGGAATGCCCCAATAATACGGGGTGCGCTGCATCAGGCAGAGCGCGCAGGGAATATAGCCACCGATATGTTCGAAGGCGAGCGCGCCGCCAACGGTGCCTGTCATGCCGAGTGTGGCGAGGACGGACGGCAGAAGGCCGCGGGATGGCTGGGTCAGGCTTGCACTCACGGAGGGCTCCATCGGGATATCAGGCAAGGAAACGGTAGGCGGCGAACATGGCGATCAGCAGGCCGGCGGCAGCGGCGGCCAACAGACCGAGGCGCTTTTCGATGAAATCGCGGATTTCTTCGCCGTAGCGCTGCAAAAGCCAGGCCAAAAGGAAGAAGCGGGCACCGCGGGCAACGATCGCCGAGACAATGAACAGTCCGAGATTGATGTTGGCGGCGCCGGACAAAATGGTCACGACCTTGATCGGCGGCAAATGCGCCAAGCCAGAGGTGACGAGCAGAAGCACGAGTGTCTCGTAGCCGACCGATGCCTTCATCGCCTCGAAGGCTTCAAGCTTGCCGTAGAAATGCAGGATCGGCTTGGCCAGTGCCTCGAACGCATAGTGGCCGATGTACCAGCCGGCAATGCCGCCGAGCACGGAAGCGATCGTCGCCACCAGCGCATAACGGTAGGCACGCTCCGGCCGGGCAAGCGCCATCGGCAGAAACAGAACGTCGGCAGGAACCAGGAAGACGGAACTCTCGACGAAAGCGATGACTGCGAGCCACGCTTCGGCGGATTTCCGGGCGGCGAGCGACATTGTCCAGTCGTAAAGGCGTCGAAGCATCAAGGATTTCCAGTTTCAGTTCCCGCCTTTTAGGCAGGATTGGCCATGCTGTAAATGATTTGCTGCGGATGCGAATTGCACAGTTTTGTGATTCCAGCCCGCCGATCTGCAAAATCCCGGTTGACCGTTCCGAAACGGTTCGTGTAAACGCTTTTTGCTACCCCGAAAGGTATCCGTGCCCCGTTGGCGGAATTGGTAGACGCGCCTGACTCAAAATCAGGTTCCGAGAGGAGTGCTGGTTCGATTCCGGCACGGGGCACCACCGCGCTATTTCGCCTTTGATTTTGCTTTGTTATTTCCAATTTTACCCGCACTGGAAATCAGGTGCGGGGAAAGTTCCTTCTCTGTTTGTTCTGCGGCGACGCGCGAACCGCTCACGCCGAGTCGCTTGCGATCGGCCTTCTTTGTGTAGACTTCAGCCTGGCGCACCGATGCCCATCCGAACTGCGCCATGATCTCATGCGATGACGCTCCGCCATTCGCAGCCATCGTTGCTGCAAACTTTCGGATGCCGTGGGCGCTTTTTTCGATGTCAGCTTCCCGGCAGCAATCCCTAAACCAATTGCCAAAGCTCTCGACCGTGAACGGTTTTCCGTGGGAGCTTATTAGGAAGTGCAAGTCGCCTGTTTCCGTGGCGTTGATAACCTTGATCAGGCGATCGGTGAACTCGACGGTGATTTCGGTTCCGGTTTTCGCCGTCCGCATCGAGAATAGGTTGCCGCTCATGTGTTGGCGGCCGGCGTGAACGACATCCGATCTCCTGAGGCCGGAGCACATGAGAAGCTCCAGCGCCAACCTCGGCTTCGTTCCAATCTTCCACTTAGCGCAGAACAAACGGATGTCCGCGACCGTCCATGCCGCGAAGCCGTCCGACTTGTAGCTGATGGTTTCGACGCCTACTGTTGGGTCGATATCGACGTGATTGTTTTTCAAAGCCCACTCAAATAGGCCGCGCATCGCCTTCAGGAGGCAGTTAGCTTGCGCCGGCGTGTCGGCCCGATCGTCAACGGCGCCCCGCATATCCGCCTGTGTGATGTCACGGAAGTCGGCATCCCCGGAATTCTCAATGGCCTTTTTGAACAAGTTGCTGCGCTGCTTGCGTGTTGCAACGCTGAGATTTTTCCAACCTGCAGACTCCATGTAACGATCGACGAGCCAGCGCAGCGACTGAACCGGACCCGTCTGCCGGCGCTTCTCAATAGGAGCTCCTGATACTGCCGCTTTGTATTCTGCCTTGAACTGGTCACTATCAGGCTCGCCATGCAGACGGGTCCTCGGACCTTTGTCGACACGGTAGTAGAACACCCATGTTCCGTGGCGGTTCTTCTCTTTGGTGACGTTCAGGGGCAATTTGCGCGGCATATCTAGCATCAAAGCTTAATCCGGGTTCTTGGCGCAAGGGTTTTTGTGTCGGCAGTAGCCTCCGGAGCCGGGAAAACCCGGATCTTGCTGCCGTTAATCTCGACTTCAACGCAGACGTTTTGCGCGCTGGCAACTTCAGCCATGCGAGAGAGGTCGGCCTTTTTGATGAAAGCTGGAACGGTCACGACAGGATCTCCTCACAGCTCATCCTCGCCCGCCGCGCCTCTTCGCGTCGCATCGCGTTGCGTTTTCGGGTCACCATCTGGACGTGATTTTCGTTATCTGGCCGGACGCAACGGCGGTTGCGGCAGACGTGATCCAATTCTTTCTTTCCGGGAATGAAACCGTGCTCGTTAGTCCACATGGCCTTGTGCACGGCGACAGTCTGCCCATCGAGCGACATACGTGGGTAGTCTGCGCCGCGACCCTCGTTGCCAGAAGTCGGCCCTGTCCAATTATAGCAGCCGGTAACGGGGTCGATCTCGACCCGCGCCATGATCTTCGCTCGGATGCGGTCGCGGCGGCTACTCATGAGGCGACCTCGTCGCAAGACAACATAGCCCTCACATCAGCATCCGTGATCGGCTCATGCCAACGTACGCCGATGCCGCCGCATTCCCGGCATCCATAGCCTGTGATGCAGTCGAAAATATTGCTCCACGGATAGCGCCCGGTTTCCTGCCTATCGACGGTCTCGTGGCAGCCTGTGCATGACATCCAGCCGCCGCCATCCTCTTTGAGGACATCGGCAACTTGCTCAGTAACCCTCATCGCTTCGTGCAGAGTACTGGCGCCGGCAAGGTAGCCCTTGCGGTATGTCGCTTCCCGGCGACGAACGGTTGCTCCCTTACTCATGGTTTCGGGCCATCGGCCAGATGGGGCCGAAATCAATCATCACCTCACGACAGGTCTTCTCCGATCCAACATAGACCGGAGGCTGCTGACCGCTCATAAGTACTGAAAGGAAGATGCGACCCGTTCGGTTTATCTCGGCGAGCTCCTCTGCAGAGACGGTCCAGCACGAAACGCATGAGTGGCGTGTTTGGAAAACGTGCATGTCTTGTACGTTCTCCGCCCCATCTGGAGCGCGCATGACAAGGTTGCAGCCTTCGAAATGGATTGGCTGTCCCATTAGGCTTCCCTTTTCTGCGCGGGCGGAGATATGGCTGCTCGACTGTTCCAAGCCCCTGTAGCATCGGCGGTGGGTGCGTAGGCGTCCTCATAATAAGTGGTGCGGACCTCGCAAGTTGGGCACTCGACGTAGCATTCCTCGGAGTCCTCGCCGCTGCGATGGCAGCGGAGCTTCGGGGTTCCGCCGCAGAACGGGCATGGCAATAGCTTGTCGGTCACGATGCGGCACTCCAATCTTTGAAGGTGGCGGGAACGTAGGCCGCCTTGCGAAGGATCCGACGATTGACGCCGGAGTTGCGGACAACCGGGCCTGCATCGCCGTCTATGCGGCCGGGCTCTGGCGCCTCGGAAATTGCCTCCGCTACATCGCGAGGGACAGCAAACCGCAAAAGGATGCGGCCACGGCGCTCGGTGTAATAGTTCGCTTTCTCATCCACAGTCGCCCTGGGATAGTCACCGGACCATGTGAGCGGGTAAGCATAGTTGGCGTTGTTCGGCCGCCAAAAGGTGATGTATGGCCGCCTCATCCAGTCTTCGCGCAAGTCGCAGATAAGGAAGCTTTCGGCGATCACGGGAGCGTCCAGATAGCGAAGCTCCCACGTGGGGTGGTAGCACCCGGCGTCTTGGTCGCCGTCAAGTCGGATTTTCAGGCGAGCGCTATAGGTACCGATGATGGTACCTAGTCGAAGGCCAGTCTTGTCTCCGGAATACTCGACGCGGCCGCCGCGCTTAGCAGGCACGCCATAGGTGCTGCGAACGTAATCCATGCTCATCGGTCGCCCTCCATGGCCGGGGCGTCATGATGCTTCAAGTCGAAACCGATCGTATTGCCGCAGCCACGGCGGGCGAACATGTCGCCGATACCATCGCAACGGAAACCAAAGTCTGTTTTGGTCATGCGGCCCATGGTCGGGCAAACGAGGCAGAACGGAGCCCACTTCGGGTCTTTCAGCTTCTCTTGGATGAAAGTGTCAGACATCGGAGCCCTCCGACGCTGCGGCTTTGACGAAAGCCTGTATTTCCCGGATGCGGTCTGATGCTTTGGCGCGCCATTCGCTGCCATGCTCCAGGGCGAGGCCGATCAACCAGTGCATGACTTCGGCCTGCTCTTCCTCGGCCTTCCGCTTGATGTCCTGGCCACCGTCCCGAAGGGCGTGTGCAATCGGGCCGGTGTTCCACATCATCATGGAAAGGATGTCGCGGATATCGGCCGTTAGATCCTGCGGATACACCCTCACTGCCCTCTGCGGGGGCGATGGCGTCTCATCCTGGACAAGCTTCACGAGCTTGCTTGCGATGTGGTCAAGGGCGACTGTCTGTCGACCGTGGACATTGCCGATTTCACCAACAGGCAAGCCGAACAGGCTAAACAGCTTCAAGCGCTGATCATCGGTAAGATCTCGGAAGAACCAGAGTTTCAACTCACGCATCGGTTGAGCCCTCCTTTTCAGCTAAGGCGGCACGGCGATCCCATTTGTCTGAAGGATCTGCCAGTTGCTTTCTTGCCGGTTGCAGCTTGTGAAATTCGCCGACGTGCTTCCGCAGCTCTTTGAGCTTGCAGCGGTCTGGCTTGTGGCCGGGTGTCATCGCCCAAATCTCGCCGTTAGCTTCAGCAAGCTTGGCTTCCACACGAACTGGCGGAATGCCGTAGCAAAAGACGATCGTGTCGCCAGCCGTGACGGGGTTGCCGTCCATGTCGTTAAACTGCATCGGTCGAGCCCTCCGAAGCTGCGAGGGCGGCTCGAGCTGCTTCATCCAGCGTCCTGCCGAAGCCGAGAACGTCGCCGGTTTGATGCGGAACGATGCCAATTTGATCCCGATACGGCTTCATGTCGATGACACCAGACTTGCCCGGCAGCCGCACAAGCCAGCGGCTCGGGCAGTTCGGGTTATGCTGGACCGCAAATGTCAGGCCGCACAATTCTGGCGGCACCACATTCGGTGCGGGCGCTGGCGGCTCGACCTTCCGCAAATCATGTGGCTTGAACTCGTCTGTAATGCAGTCGTCTTGCAGGTGGGCGCAGTACATAGCGTGCCAAATCTCGTGCAACGTTGCCAATTCACTCTCATGGTTCCAGTCAATACGGAGAGCCGCTTTGATCATCGCAGGCGTAGGGTCTTCAGGCATTAAGTTTAGTTTTCTCATGATTTTTCGCCTTTTGTGGTTACTGCGACGATCTCAGCGACCCGGCCACGGTCGAGCCAGACGACAAGGCCCATTTTAACTGTTCCATCCAAGTTAATTGGCTGCTCAGTTCCAAAGGTAATTTTGGTATGGCCCTTGGTCATATTCATAGTTTCCATGCAGGTATCGAGCGCTTGGAACACCACCTTGTCGTCGCCATAGGTCGCGAGGAGTTGGGAAAGGTTCATTGTCCGTCCTCCGATGCTACGGCGAGGGCGGCTTGAATCCCGACCCGAACCCATTCACGGGGTTCGCCTCCGAACAGTTTGGCCCTGGTGTTGGCTTCAATGCAGGCGTCCACCATGCGGGCGGTGACTTGCATCCCCACCAAATGATCTTGGGGTGGTGGGGTGTCGGTCATTGCGACCGAGCCGTGGTGTTCAATCTCTTTCATGGCGCTGCTCCTAAACCCGCATCGGCATGAGAAGGCGCGTCATGTCCTTGTCGTCGTCGGACAATGTCAGGGGGGCGCCGGCGTCGGCCATGCCGAACCTGATGTCGCCCTGGCAATTTCTGACCATCTCGGTGAGGTAACGGCTGTTGACCCCGCACTCAGGTGCGCCTTCCGGCCATGCGGCCGAAGTGCATACGTCCGCTGTGCCAAAATCAGGATTTTTGGTTTCGACCCGCATGCGTCCGCTGATGCCGCGCAATCTTATGGCTGCTCCTCGCCATGCGCCGATGGCGGTTGCTTGGCGGATTGCAGTGAGCATCTCGTCGCGGCGAACGTTGAGCCGGTGATTTTCCTTGTTCGGAATTACTCGGTCGATGTCAGGATAGGTGCCGTCTATCAGCTTCGTTCGCAATGCGACGCCTGGTCCCTTAAGCTCAAGCAGCGTGTCGACGATCGTGTTGCCCTTGCCGACAGAGAAAATCTCGATGTCGGCTCCGTCCATGAACTGGCTCACGATGCTGACGGTCTTGCGGGGGATGATGTAGGAAAACGTCGCTTCGTTCTCGTTCGCCGAATAGCGGCACAGGGCGAGGCGATGGCCATCTGTGGCGGCAAAGCGCTTGCCGTCTGGCTTGGCTGCCCAGTTAATCCCGTTCAAGTAATAGCGCGTCTCCTCGGTTGAAATGCAGAAAGCCACCTTCTTGAACATCGCGGCCAGCTGCCCGTTCGTAAACTTCTCGACGCGTTGCATGCGCTGCCCGTCGATCTCCGGAAAGTCGCTCGGGCTATAGGCCTGAACGTTGTAGGTTGCCTCGCCAGCCGAAAGCACGGCAGTCGGTTTTGCATCCGGATCTGAGATTGTCTCGATCCGTAACGGCGCGGTGCCAGCGGCGGCAGCAATGGCAGCAAGATCTCTGGCTATGAGGCAGATGGACCACGTGCCGTCTCCATCAATCTCGTCGACCTCTATCCGAGCTGTCATGTCGAGATCGGTCGCCTCGATGACGAGCCCCTTCCGATCGTAGTTCAGCCGAACGGCGCTGAGAATCGGGATGGTATTGCGCGGCTCCACAATTGCCGTGGCGATCTTCATGGCCTTTGACAAAACCTTGGCCTCGACGGTTACAAAATTCACGACCTTCTCCATTGGTTGATGTGCCATCTCGGTCATCGGCTCTTTCTCCAGTTTTCAAAGTCGGCGACCAGCTGGCGCCAGCGGCCTGCAGCTGCGTCGTCGGTGTCCAGTTCGGCTCTTGAGGTGATCCGCAGCATGGTGCGAATGCGGCTGACGACACGTTCTTTGTCGGAAACGTCGACGCCGTGGCAGGTAAACAGGAAGTCGAGGAAATCCCTCTCGTTGCATTTCATCCCGCATTCGGCCGCGTATTTCTTCGGCCTGGGCCGGTTGCGCTCCTGCTGACCGACGATGCGCCGATAGTGTTCGGCAAGGTTGGTATACTGGTCGAGCAGCCAGAGAAGATCCTCTGGTGCGGCGATCGCGAACTCACGGTTGAAGATGCTAGCGTCGTCGAGGATGACGGAAACGGTTTCGGTTCCCTCATCGCCTGCTGCCGTCAAGGTCAATCCACGTTCGCCAGCCATGATGCCCCAGTCGCTTGCGGCCAATGCCGCGCGGCTACGGATCGCGTCCATGCGTTTCTGGTTGGCGCTGACAGCGGGCTCGGTCATTTCAGCGGCTCCGACTCAACCATCGTGACCAAAACTTCACCGAGCGCCTCCGCAAGCGTTGCTGCCTCGCTCGTACTGTCGGCACCTTTGATGATGCAGCCGGCAAGAATGGCGATCATGGCGGGGAGGGCGTCCGCGAATTCAAAGCCCTCAATCAGAGATGCAATCGCGCGGGCAAGCTGGGTCTGAACGCCGGTAAGGTCGCCGGTCTCGACGAGCACATCAGCCATCAGATTTTCTCCCGAACGATCTTTATCTTGTTAATCGTCTGGCCTGGGCGTAGCGCTTTCATACGGTCGCGCACCTCGGTGGCGGTGCAGGCGTCTATATCGAAGGGCTCGATTGCCGGGTCGTTGAAATGGACGCGAAAGGTAGCCGGGAATTTGATGATCTCAGGCATCAGCGGGCCGTCTCCCGCAACTGGATAACATTGCTCCGTGACGCCATGAGCTTGCGCTCGGCGTCCCAGAGGTCGCATAGGCGGTCAAGCTCGACGCCATGTCGCCCGGTGATTTCGGCGAAAGTGCCCGCCTGGTATCCCTTGACGCCATCGCGGCGGCAGTCAGCAAGGGCTGCGGCTTCGAATACGGTAAGGTTCTGGATCATCAGACGCGCGCCTCCGAGTAGTGCCACGCGGCCTGCCGGTGGAGACCGACAGCACCGAGGGCAAGAGCGAGAAAGAGCGTCATCGACATGACGAGGATGACGCAGGCGAGGAAGAAGCGGCCAGGGCAGGCGGCAAGCCGCGCCTTGTGATAGCCGGTGATGGGTTGGGTCACAGGAATGCCCTCCCAAGTTCAAGGCAGACGTAGATGACGGTCGCGATGACGGTTCCGAAAACGGAGCCACCGCGATACGCGCGGATCAAGCCAGCATCGACGATGGCTTGGACTTCCATAGCCGCAGGAGTGCGGGCGCCCCGATCACGCTTTTTCAGCGGCGGGCGCATGGGGATCGGGGAGCGCGTATCCATCGGGATTAGGCCGCGCGGCGGGCAGGCATCGCCCGGCGGGTATAGCGCTCGGTCAGCGCCATAGCGCGTTCTCGGGCGCGATCACCGTAAAGCCGGAGGTGGTCGTCGTTAAATCCGTCCAGCTTCAGCAGTGCGGCGGTGCAGCCGTCGCCCCGACGGATCATACCTTCCGCCAAAGCCTCGACTATTTCTTGGGGCGTGGCATTGTCGAACTTGTTCATAATGGAGGCTCCGCTCGTTCGGGGTTTGAATGGACGGTTCCGAAGCTGAAACGAAACCGTTCATCCAAAACGTACAGAAGAACTGTACATTGCGCAAGCTGGACTAAACAAAAATGTTAGCTAAACTACACGCAAGCGAAAAGCCGCGATGAGGCCGAGCGGGCGTGAACGGCGGAAACGGCCTGATTCGTGTCCCGAAACAGGCCGTGCGTTACGATTGGGAGATCATGTTTTGAAGATTATCGCTGGCGTCGAGCGTTACCGAACGACATGCGAGAAGTGCCAATGGAAGCCCTGTGGCAACTCGTGCGATCTAGGAGTCTTTGCGATTCGTTTCACCCATCGCGGCAATGACCTCGTGGACCACGGTCGTGATCAGTGGGCGCAAATCCGGCGAAGGGGTTGAAAACGTTGTTTCCAAACGGACAAGAATTTCAGCCGTGATTGAGCGATGGTTCTCAGCTGCCGCCAATTCGACCTTTTTTTTCAGGCCGTCTGGTATCCGCAGTCTGAAATGGAGGTCGTCTCTCGGCATGCGGCACAAATGACACAAAACGAATCTGTCTGATATGCCACCAGAATGCCGCACCGGAGGCCTATTGCACCGGCTCGGTCGCTAGCTACCATAAGAAAGCTTAATGGAAGATTGGGGAGGAAATTTTCAAGGAAATGAACGAAGTCATGCAAAGTACATTGACCGGAAATCCGCACGATGGCCGTTTCGACAGGTCGCAAGGAGAGCCGGACCCGTTATCGCACGCGATAAAAGAGCTTCGTTTGGGTTTTGAGGACTTCAACACTAATGCGCCCTTGGGGGAGGATGCAGCTAGGGCCTATGCAGAGACATCTTATCGGCCTCCGCGGCGGATCATCATAGGCTGGTCGCGTCCAGCAGGATCGATGGAAAGTGCAGTCGCTGCGTTGCGCTTGGCCAAAGTTGCCTACGACGAGGACGATCATGCGATAGTAGGGCCAATGGTGGCTGCCGCGCTTGCCTATCTTGAACAAAGCGCTGCCGCTTCTGATGGCACGCCGTCCTAGGCGTCTTTCTTCGGCACCTTGCGACGGCGTGCGATCGGAGACCACTTGGCGATGACGATATCTGTGATCGTGATTTCGGTATCGTCGTCGCCGTCGATGTGGATATCATTTTGCCAATCAGGGTCGTCGCTTTCCGGACGAAGCAGCCAGTGACCATCCTCGGAAACGAGGGTCTTTGCAGTGTACTCCGCCAGTCCGTGCTGGAGCCGGCGGACGATGACCAGGTCGCCGTGTTCGGGAGTGAGCCCTCCCTGGTGCAATTCAATAGCGTGCAGAAATTCACCGTTTGCGGCGATACGGTTGATGCTGTTGCCTGAGATCTTATAAAGCCTTTGGCCCTGTGCCGGGTACTCTGGATCGGGAGCGACTGGCTCGTAGAACGTTTCGAACGTCAGCGACGCCTCCAGCCACGTTCCGGCCGCCACTTCTCCAACAACCTTCAGTCCTGGTGACGCGGCAGTGGCGACCGTCTCCTCTCCACCGTTCTGCAGCCAAGCAATCGGCTTGCCGGTCGCTCTGGCGATGGCGTCCAGCGTCTTTGGTCGGGGATGGATTTCGCCAGACTCCCACTGAGCCACCGCGCCGCGCGTCTTTTTGACGGCTGCGGCCAGCTGATCTTGCGTCATCCCCGCGTCCTTGCGGGCCTTGTATATTCGCTGGTTGAGTTCCATGGCGGGACCATAGTCGCCAAACTGTACAAAATCTCCGATAGTCTCGCTTGACGCTTCGTTAGTTAAACTGTACATCTGCCGTGAACCTTATCTACTGGGAGTTTTCTGCGTTGCAACAGCTATCGGGAATGGAAGCCGTGAAAGGCCGCATGTCTCTGGCTAAGCTGGCGAGGGAGATCGGCATCACGCGCGGCGCTGTCGCGCAGTGGGAGCGGGTTCCGGCCGAGCGCATGGTGGATGTGAGCCGGGTGACGGGCATTCCACTGCCGATGCTTCGGCCGGATCTTTTCCATATCGAGAGCGCGGAATGATGCATTCCCCGTTTCACCCGCAAGGCAGAGAAGACGTGGTCCCGCCTCCGACCGCGTGCCTTGCCGACTGGCCCCGGCAAATCCTCCCTGCTGGGGCCAGTCTTTCAGTTTGTGTGCCATGTTCATGTGGTCCCCCTTGATCTGATGACGCATCCTTAAGCCGGGATAGACCCGGCTTCATCGAATCCATTCATCATTTTGTTTCCTTGATTCATCGAGGTGTTTTTGCATGCCCGAAATTCGCACAATTATGGATGAAGACATCCTGTCCCTGAAAGGGGCCACCGAAGCCTGCTTCATCCTCGGAAAGGGCGTTACGTCCTTTGCCTCGATGACGCGCGTTGGCGTTTCGACCCTTTCGAAATACGCCTCCAACAGCGACGAGTTCCGCGAAAGCCTCATCCCGGTTGATATTGCCGTCGAGGCTGACCGGCGGGCCGGATCTCCGATCATCATCAAAGAGGCGGCGCGGCAGTTGGGCTATCAGCTGGTGCCGCTGCAGGATGCGCTGCGCTCCGGAACACGGATCAGCGAGCGCGACGCGCATGTGATCCTTTCCGAGGCAATGGATGTTTCAAGGGCGCTTATCACTGCTTTCGAAGACGGCAAGATTGATGCGCTTGAGCGGAAACAGTTGCGCAAAGAATTGCGGGAGTTGATCCGCGCCGCCGAAGACATCCTCCACCGGATGGATGACGAATGATGGCCCGATGCAACATCCTTGAGCCTGCGCCACCGGCAGTTTCCCTTCCGATTTTTGACGGCCTTCCACCAGCAGTCCGCGCAGCAATCGCCAGCGCGGACTTTGCGTATGACCCGTGCATCGTTGCCGGTCGCCTGGAGCGTGGCGTGCGTGATGCCCGGATCCTCGCCGAGATTGCCGCATTCGAGCGGAGGCCGCAGCCATGGTGGTAGCCGTTCCGAAGCTCGGGCCGACGCAGGCCAGCGTGATGCATAGTGCGCTCGAAAATGGACAGGTCAGGTCCGACCAGCCGAATGAACACGTCGCGGCGCGAGCGCTCAACAGTAAGCGCTATCTTTCTCGGGACACCAAGGACGGCCATTTATGGTTTCCGACCGACAAGGCGAGGCAGGATTTTGCAGACTTGTGTGTTGGTGGACCGGCATCCATGCCAACGGCTGTTCCTGCTCGCCTGTCGCATCATCCGCTGGCCGGTCTTTTTCCGATGTTGTCTCCAGACGATCTGCGGCAGCTCGCTGAAGATATTGCTACGGTCGGGCAACAGGAGCCTGTGTGGCTGCTTGACGGGCAGATCCTCGACGGTCGGAACCGCGAGGCGGCTTGTCATGTCCTGGGTATCGATGCCTGGACGAAGGAATACGAAGGTACTGACGCTCTCGGCTTCGTGCTCTCCCTAAACCTGCACCGGCGGCACCTCTCCGACAGCCAGCGAGCCATGGTTGCAGCAAAGCTGGCGATCTGGAAACGCGGCATCAACCAGCATACGGCAGGGTCAGCAAATTTGCCGACCCACGAGGTGGCAAAACATCTCTCGGTTTCCGAACGCCAGGTGATCAAGGCCAAGCGGGTCGATACTCAGGGGGTGAAGGAACTTTCCGAAGCAATTCGCGACGGTCGCGTGTCGCTGCATGCCGGGGAGGCCATCAGCCTTCTGGAGCGCGAGGCGCAGACCGAGATCCTGCGCATGGAAGACAAGCAGCTGGCGGCCCGTGTCAAGGAGATCAGGCGGAAGCAGTCGGAAATCCGCCATACAGTTCGCCTCGCTCATATGGCGCATGTCACGGATAACGGACATGCGACGGCCGGTCAGGTCGCACAAAAGTTTCCGGTTATCTACGCCGATCCACCTTGGCAGTTCGGCGTGCATTCCGAGATTACCGGTCGCGACAAGAGCCCCGAAAATCACTACCCGACCATGCCTACCGACGACATCTGCGAGCTATTCGACAAGATCGGAGCGCCGGCGAAGGCCGGTTCAGTCCTGTTTCTGTGGGCCACCAATCCGATGTTGCCGGATGCGCTGCGCGTCATGCAAGCGTGGGGCTTCGCCTATGTTCACCATTGGATTTGGGACAAGGAAGTAGCCGGCACAGGCTATTGGGGCCGCGATCGGCACGAGCTGCTGTTGATTGGCCGTCGCGGCGATGTGGCAGCGCCCCTGCCGGGAAGCCAGCCCGAGACCGTGCACCGCGAGCGCAAAGGACCGCACAGCCGAAAGCCTGACTTTTACGCTGAGACAATCGAGCGGCTTTATCCCGCCATGCCACGGCTGGAAATGTTCTGCCGCAGTCCGCGCCCCGGTTGGACGGCATGGGGATTCGAGAGTTCGCCTGTGGCGGAGGCGGCGGAATGACGGCCATGCTTCCGATCATCGAACAACTTGCCAATGCCCCAGACAATGCGATGCGATCGCGGTGGCTCTTGCGGGTGCCAGAGCATGTTCTGTCGCGGGATCATCTGGCTATCCACGACCTCCTCGTCGCATGCCGGTTTCAAGACGGCGTCACGGCACTGAATGCCGAGGTCGCGGCGTCGTCGGCCATCCGCGACACGAGCGGGACAATTCCACAACTCATTCGCTTCGAGCGGGAATACGCCCGCATCGGTCTGGCGATCATTGCGCGCGGTGGCGCGGGACAGGGGGCGTAGATGTTTAGAACTGAGCTTTTCGGAGACATGAGCACTTCCGAACTTCATGCGGCCCAGCGAGTCGCCGGTTTCAGCCGCACGCCGCCTCTGATCGTCGATAGCTTTGCTGGCGGCGGCGGCGCTTCGACTGGCATCGAAATGGCGCTGGGACGCTCTCCCGATATCGCCATCAACCACAATGCGGCTGCGTTGGCGCTGCATGCCGCCAACCATCCCCATACGCTGCACCTGTCGGAAAACATCTATCATGTCGATCCTCTCGACTATGTCAGCGGTCGGCATATCGGGCTGGCGTGGTTCTCGCCCGATTGCAAACATTTCTCCAAGGCCAAGGGCGGCAAGCCTGTCGAGCGCAATATCCGTGATCTCGCTTGGGTCATTCCGCATTGGGTCGAGCGTATCCAGTCCAGCGGCGGCAAGATCGACGTGGTGATGATGGAGAACGTCGAGGAATTCCAGACATACGGGCCGTTGATCGAAACAGAGCGCGGTCTAATGCCCGATCCGGAGCGCAAGGGCGAGACATTCCAGAAGTGGTGCCGTCGCCTGCGCACCCTCGGTGGCAAGATCCAGAAGCGGGAATTGCGCGGCTGCGACTATGGCGCGCCGACGATCCGCAAGCGGCTGTTCGTCATCATCCGTTTCGACGGCGTGAAAATCACATGGCCGCAGGCCACGCACGGACGGCCCGACGACCGCGATGTGATTGCCGGACGCAAACTGCCATGGCGCACGGCAGCGGAATGCATCGACTGGTCGCTGCCTTGCCCGTCCATTTTCGATACCGCGCCGGATATCATGCAGAAGCACGGGCTGCGGGCCGTTCGGCCGCTTGCCGACGCAACCATGGCCCGCGTGGCGCGCGGGATGAAACGGTACGTGCTGGATGCCGAACGGCCTTTCATCGTCAATCTGACGCATGGTGCAAGGCTGGAGGATCTGGCCGAACCGTTCAATACGATCACCGGCGCGAACCGCGGCGAAAAGGCAGTGATTTCGCCGTCGATCACACGGTTCAATTCGGGGGCTACTGGATCGGATCTGCGTGATCCTGCTCCGACGATCACGGCCAACAGCTACATCAAGCGCCCTGGTGGATGTGCACCGCTTGGTATGATCGCGCCGGTTCTGACGGCAGCGCAGCATGGTGGGTCAGTTCGCAGCGTAGGCGAGCCCCATCATACCATCACTGCCAGCAAGAAAGATCAGAACTCGGTGATAGTGCCGACGCTGGTTGGCTGTGGCGGCAGGGCAGGGCAGAGCCGTCCGCGTGGCGGCGACGAACCGATGGCGACGATCACGGCCAAGGCTGACGGGTGCGTTGCTGTCGCCTACGTAGCACAGCACAATAACGATAGCCGCCGCGAAGGAGGGGTAAACCCGGGGCGCTCCATGGCAGAGCCGCTTTCGACTGTGACACAGTCCGGGAGCCAGCAAGGCGTCATCTCGGCCTTCGTCGCTCGGCAGTTCGGCACCTCGACCGGCCACGCCATAGACCAGCCGTCAGCGACGGTGATGGCCGATGGCGCCGGCAAGTCGCAGCTGGTGACGCCTTACCTGCAAAAATACTACGGCACGGGAGATGGCGCTCGGCTCGACGAGCCGCACCACACCGTGACGACGAAGGACCGCTTCGGCCACGTTCAGGCGGAGATTGCTGCGCCTCCATTTACCGAGGATCAAGCCGAGCGGGCGCGACAGGTGGCCGCCTTCATGCGGTCGCATGGCTTCTGGGATGACCGGGAGTTCGTCACGGTCGTGATCTGCGGTCTGACCTTCGTCATCGTTGATATCGGCATGCGGATGCTGACGCCGCGCGAGCTTTACAAGGCGCAGGGCTTTCCGGCCGACTATAAGATCGACGGAGCGTGGAAAGAGCCCGCCATCGGCCACAATGGCGGCCCGACTTGGGTCGAATTCTCGAAGTCCGTCCAGGTGTCATGCGTCGGAAATTCCGTTTGCCCTCCGGTCGCAAGGGCGTTGGTAGCCGCAAACTGCGAGCACCTTGCGGTGCGAGAGGCGGTGGCGGCGTGAGCATCATGATTATGAGCCGGGTGTTCCGTATGAACCTCGGTGGATGCAACAGGAAGCTTCTGGCTGTGCGCCTTGCCGACTTCGCAGATGACGAGGGCCGGGGCATCTATCCGGGTGTCGCGCGCCTTGCTGCGGAGACTGAGCTGTCTGAGCGGACCATCCAGCGCATCCTTCGCGACTTCGTTGAGGACGGCATCCTGATGGTCGTGAAGGAGGCCAGCGGGCGTCCGGGACAAACAACCCGCTACGACTTCGACCTGGCCACCTTGTTCTCCTATGTGGCTACCCCAACGGGTGACAGCGTGTCACCCGTTGGTACTGCGAGAGGGGTGACAAACGAGACGGAGACGGGTGACACCGACGACAGAGACGGGTGTCACGGTGTCACCCGAACCGTAATAGAACCATTAGTAGAACCATTATCTGAGAGAGATGCGCGTGAAGGTGTGAGGGAAGGCGAAGAGGGGCAGACGGCCGAACAGGCCGAAAGCCCTGCTGCGATCGAACGTGCTTTCCGAAAGTTCTTCTTTGGTTGGAAAACCAGCATCTCCGACAGCGAGATCGATGCTCGCAAGGAATGGTTTTCTCTGCCTACGTCTGATCGTACCGATGCCTTCGACAGATCTGCGGACTACCAGGAGCAGGCGCTGACGACCGGTCGCAAGTATCTTTGCTCGGCAGCGAAGTACCTACGGGAGCGGCGCTGGACGAAGCTTGCAGCACCCAAGCGCGCTGAAGACGGGCCTGTGCCATCCAAGCCCTTCAGCCGTCCCTGGTGCGCACTGAGGCTGGTGGAACTGCTGAAGCCAATGGCGAACCTCCCAGCCTTTCCGCCGTTTGTTCGCAAGATGATCGAGGACGGTAGGCTGGATGCAGAGGCCCAGCAGCGAGACCGGATTGCGCAGCATGGGTGGCCGGCTGTCAATGAGCTGCACGCGCGAGCTTCGAATTTCCCACCGAAGGGATCTCTGGTGCCACCAGACGTGGCAGCGATCGCCGATGGCTTCACCGGCATCAAGGTCGGCGGGAGTGTCTACGAGGCTTGGCGACGGTTGCACGAGGCGCGGCAATGGCCGTTTCTCCCCAATCCCGGCAAGCTTGAGTACGTGCAGTTTCCGGCAATTCCTGATGGATCGCCGGATGATATCGACGAAGCCGTGGCGGCGGCACTCAACGCTTTCGAGCGGTCAGCAAGGGGAGTGCGAGGCGATGAACATGCAGCATAAGGGAAAGTTCACGGGCGTCCGTCTCAGCGGGGATCTCAGCCTATTCGGCTCTAATCGCGGCGGGCAGGAGAAGGTGATTCTGATTGATCACCTTGCCTGCGCGCGACTGCGAATCGGTGGCGATGAGGGACTGGATGCTCCTTGGTTTTGCCTTCAGGTGAAATCAGGTTGCGAATATCGTGTGGAAAGTCGCCTTCGTGACTGTGGAATTGAAGCCTCTGTACCCTCTGAAAAATTCGCTTTTGTGAAGAATGGCCGGATAATTGAGGATCAAAACCGACCATTCTTCCGCGGTTATGTCCTGGTCCGATGCATGTATTCGGTGGAGGCGATGATGGGCTTACGCAATGTCATCGATGTTGTTAGTATCGTTGGTGGCGCCCGATATCCATGGCGAGTACCCGGAAAATTCGTTCAGCGCTTCAATGCGATGATTGAGGACGGATCGCTCGACAGGCTGCCTGCCGATAGGTCCATCACGGCAGGTGATCGGGTGAAGATCAAGTGTGGTCCATTCGAGGGATTTGACGCTCGCGTGCTTCAGGTGACCAAAGCCCGCAAGGCTCGATGCACGGTCGCCATTCGTCTATACGGGAGGGAGACGGAGATCGAGATGCCTCTTGCGCATGTCGATAAACTGTGAGTACAAATCCTCCCAACGGACGATCCGATGTTCGTGGTACGCCTTCAACGCAAGCGTTGTGGATCTCTTCGGGAAGCTGAAGACAAAGAGGGAAACCCTCAGGCACATACCGGTCGGACCCCTCTTGAAGGCCTCAGATTGAGAGACCGATTCAAGCCTGAAGCGAGAGCTATGATTGAATGACTGAGGCGGCCGAGAGGTCGCCTTTCGCGTTCTTAGAGTATGAAGCGCGCAAAACAGTTTCGCCCCGTTGGTGCGCCGACACGGCAGGAACAGAAACGCGAGGCCGATCGATGGCGCGGCAATGCTGCCGATCGCGGATACAACCATCGTTGGTCCAAGGCTCGTGATACCTTTGTTGCCCGCAACCCATTGTGCATCGGTTGTCTGGCCATGGGTAGGTCAATAGCGGCAACGGTGGTTGATCACGTTGATCCTCACCATGGCGATCCTGAAAAGTTCTGGGATACCACCATGTGGCAGCCATGCTGCAAGTGGCATCATGACAGCGTGAAGCAACAGCTTGAACGGCTCTATGCTTCCGGTCGAGTGCCCCTAAGTGAGCTTTGGCTGAACAGCAAAACAGCTGTCCGGGTCGCAACCGAAAGCGGAAAAACGGGCGCCTGAAGGTGCCCCAGGGGGGTGGTCTGGAAATCCAGCGCTGCAGCTTCCTGACCGGCGGCCTCACACGTCAAAACGGGGCGCGCTATTTTCGCCGATAACTTTTTTTCTGGACAGGAAAACCATGGGACGGCGGAAGGATGACCCGCTGCTTCAGGCGGCAAAGGGTTTTCCCGGTCGCCGGCAGAGCAAGGTCGAAAGCGAAATCGAGAGCGCGGCAGCGGCAGCGGAAGCACAACCGGCCACCGTCGCAGATCCGTATCCGGTTCCGGACGTATTCGCTCGGGCTCCGGCCTATTGGAAAGAGGCTATCAAGGTCTGGCAAGAACAGGCCGAAGTGCTGCGAGCTGCTGGCCGTCGCCGCCCTGGTTATCGCCGCACGCTGACCCGCTATTGCATCTGGTCACAGTTCTATGTGTCGGCGGCGGAGCAGCTGCGCCGCGATCTGCCGAAAGGTGGCGCATCCATCAAGGTGAAGAAGGGCGACGGCGAGACCGTCATTCGCACGCATCCGAATATCGAGTTCATGGCCAAGGCGGAGACGGCACTGCGCCTGCTCGATGCTGAATTCGGCTTCACACCGGTACGCGATCAGGACTTGGTGCGCGTCGAATCCTTCAACGCTGGACAAGGCAAGTTACCGCTTGGCGGTGCGCATCCGGCTTCGCAGCCATCACGCGCCCGTTCTGCCGATCCGATGGACCTGATGAACGCTACAGACAGCCAGCCGCCCGCCATGCGGCCGAACTGAGGCGAGAATGTCAGCCCCTTATCCGCTGGCCTTGCCCTATCCGGACTGGCTTGCTGCTGTTGCGGACGATCCCTCCTACGAGTGGGCCGTGTCGGGATGGAACAGGGCCGCAGCGGTTGAGGATGCTTGGTTCGACTACGCCAAGGCTGACAAAGTCGTCGAGCGTTGGCCGGAAATCTTCCGGCTCACCAACGATCGGTTCAAGGGTGTTCCGTTTCGCCTGGTGAAGTGGCAGGAAATCGGCGTCCGTCTGATGGTCGGCTGGAAAAAGCCGATCGAGGTCATTGACCCCGCGACCCATCGGCCAAGCGTCGAGCACGTTCGGGTTTTCCGCCGCCTTGATTTGTGGATTCCCCGTAAGAACGGGAAGTCCGAATTTCTAGCGGCGGTCGCGGTGCTGTTCTTCGTACTGGAGAAGGTAAACGGCGCCGAGGCCTATGTGTTCGGGCGCAACGAGGATCAGGGCCGCGTCCCTTTCGGCAAAATGCAGGACATCATCCGTGAGGCTGATGGCCTGATGGAGGATGCGCAGGGCAATGAGCGCATTTCCCTGCACGACAAGAGCATCTTCCTTCGTGAAACCACCTCGCTTTGCCAGCTTCTAACGGGGGCACCAGACGGGAAACACGGCCGGTCACCCACTGTTATCGTCGGCGACGAGATCCACGAATGGAAAACCCGCGATCTCGCCGACACCTTGCGGCAAGGCACGGGCGCCAGGCTGCAGCCGGTCGAGCTTTACGCATCGACTGCCGGACGCAAGCAGAACCGGACAGGCTTCGAGTGGTTCGAAGAGTCGATGGCGATCATGCGCGGCGATCTCGACGATCCAACGACGCTGGTCATCTTCTTCGGCATTGGCGAGGACGACGACTGGACCGACGAGGCAATATGGCGGAAGGCAAACCCCAGCCTCGGTCTGACACCAACACTCGATTACCTGCGTACCGAGTACAAGAAAGCCAAGGGACGGCCAGCGCAGGAAGCCATCTTCCAATGCTACCACCTTAATCGGTGGGTCGATCAGCTTTCGGGATGGATACCACGGGCTAAATGGCAGGCTTGCACGGCTGACGCCACATCGTGGAAACGGTTGTGGGACGAACACAAGGGCCGGAAAGCCTTTCTGGCCTGTGACGTGTCATCCACGCGAGACCTGACAGCATTGGTGGTTGTCCTTCCGCCTGACGACGTGCACGAAAAGTGGGTGTTGATACCCGTTTTCTGGGTGCCGGAAGACACGCTCGACGAACGCGCAGAACAGGATCGGCGCGTAAACTGGCGCAAGTGGGTTGATGATGCAGCACTGCTGACCACCCCGGGCGATGCGGTCGACCAGACTTTCGTACAATCGATGATCAAAGATGCTTGCGCCAACTTCGAGGTGCAGGCCTTCGGCTTTGATCCGTGGAATGCGCGCAAGTTGGCCGGTGACCTACAGCATGACGGCATGGACGCTGAGCTGCAGGTTGAAATGCGGCAAGGTCACCAAACCCTCGCAGGGCCGACAAAGGAATTCGAGCGGCTGGTTTTCGCCGGCAAGGTAGAGCACGGCGGCCATCCCGTTCTAGCGTGGATGGCCGGGCACTGCTCGGTACGGTTCGACGTGAACCTCAACTACGTGCCGGACAAACAGAACTCGCTCGATAAGATCGACGGCATGGTGGCGGCGGTGATGGGCATTGGCCTTGCCATTGCCGGTGAAGAAGTGGTCCCGACATCTCCCTGGGACGATCCAACATTCAGTTTGGCGGCGGCATGAAAATCTTCGGTTATCAGCTGGGCGGCGAGAAGCGTTCCGGCTCCATCGAGAACCCCACGGTGCCCGTGAGCGCAGAGAACTTCATGCAGTTCTTCGGCGTACAGTCGGGAAACCTGCCTTCTGTAACGATCGACAGCGCTTTGCGGGTGCCAGCGATTGCAGCGGCTGTTTCTTTTCTGTCGGGCAGTCTGGCGAACCTTCCACTTCACGCTTTCAAGCCAAAGGGTGACGGATCGGAACGCATCAAGGGCGGCATCCAGAAACTCTTGAACGAGGCGCCTAACCCCGAGTGGACTAGCTTCGGATGGCGGAAATACTTCTGGCAGCAGGTGTTTACCGGCGGTCGTGGCGTTTCATGGATCGAGCGCAACGGCGCGACAACGGCTGCCATATGGCCGATGGACCCATCGACGACTGTCGTCAAAAGGGTGAACGGTCGCCGGATCTATGTCTTTGACGGCAAGTCAGAATACCCGGCTTCGGATGTGATCGACGTTCCATTCCTTCTCAAGAAGGATCAGATTTCGGTTTACAGCCCCATAATGCTTGGCTCCAAAGCCATCAGCCTTGCGCTCGCAATGGGCGATTATGCGGGTGGATTTTTTGCCGGGGGCGGTGTCCCACCACTGGCTCTCAGTGGCCCACTGCCTGCGGGCGCGGATGCAATCAAACGGGCACAGTCCGATATCCGGCGTTCCATTGATTCGGCGAAGAGCAACGACGAAGCGATCTTCCCGATACCGCCAGGTTACAAACTTGAGGCGGTCGGGTTCGACCCACAGAAGGGGCAGATGACGGAGGCACGTCGCTTCCAGATCGAGGAGGCAGGCCGCATCTACAGTCTGCCGCCGGTATTCCTGCAGGATTACACCCACGGCGTTAAGGCGAACGTCGAGCAGCAGGACTTGCACCTTGTAAAGCATGTGATCTCTCAATGGGCGAAGGCGCTTGAGGAAGAACTCAATCTCAAGGTCTTCGGCCCTCGCAGCAATGGCCGTTATGCCGAACACAATCTCGATGCTCTGATGCGCGGTGACTTCAAAACGCGAATGGATGCACTGTCCCGTGCGGTGAATAGCGCCCTCCGGACGCCAAACGAGGCGCGCAATCTTGAGAATCTGCCTGCGATGCCGAACGGAGACACTCTGTACATCCAGGGGGCCACAGTGCCGCTAGGTTCGCAGCCGCTTCTACAGGCGCCGCCGACTGGCAAAGAAAACGACAAAGGCAACGAAAACGGAGACGGCAATGACAGCGAAGCTTGAGGCTGAAAAGCGGTCTCTGGTCAAACCCGTCGAGACACGGGCGGATGGTGGCAAGACCACCGTCAGTGGATATGCGGCTATCTTCGGTGACGAGGCAAATATTGGCGGCTGGTTTACCGAAGTCATTGCGCGCGGCGCTTTTGCCAAGACGCTGCTGACTGCCGATGTGCGGGCCTACTTCGCGCATGACACCGGCCGTATTCTCGGCCGTGTTTCGGCGGGAACCTTGCGGCTCAAGGAAGATGAAAAAGGTCTGGCCGTCGAGATTGACCTGCCGGACACGTCTGACGGCCGCGACGTGCGCACCTTGATCGATCGCGGTGACATAACCGGCATGTCTTTCGGATTCCTCGTTCTCCACCAAGAGTGGGATGAAACGATCGATCCGCCCAAACGCACCGTTCTTGAGATTGAACTGCGGGAAGTATCGATCGTTTCGGAGCCCGCCTACGACGGCACCAGCATTGCGCTGCGATCTCTCGACGAGGTTCGCAAGGAAAAGCGCCAACAGAATTTCAATGCGGCGGCCACCCGGCTGCGGCTGAAGACGAACCTGGACCTTCGTGTCCGGAGTAAAGCGTAGGCCTCGCGCCTAAGCCCAATTCCCTTCAAACCATGGAAAGGAATGACCGATGGCAAATCGGATCAAGGAACTGCGCGAGAAGCAGGCGACACTCGTCACCGAAGCTCGCGAACGTCTGGACCAGATTACCGGTGTGACCGACGAAACACGTGCCAAGGAACTGGAAACCCAGCACGACGCGGCGATGGCCGAACATGACCGCATCGACAAGTTGATCGAGCGTGAAGAAAATCTTGCGAAGCTCGAACAGCGCCAGGAAGAACAGCGCGCTCGCCAGCGTCCGACCGGCCGCGACACCCAAACCCCTGGTGAAGATGATGGCGACGGCAAGCTTGGCTATCGTGAAGTCTTTCACAAGTTCCTGTCGCACGGCGCCGATCCATCGGAGCTGGAGCCTGAAGAACGGGCGATCCTGCGCGCTGGCACTGCTGCCAAGGCGGAATTCCGCGCCCAGTCTGTTGGCACGACCACGGCCGGCGGTTTCACCGTTCCGACCGAACTCGCAAATGAAATCGTGAAAACGATGAAAGCATGGGGGCCGATGTATGATGAAGACATCTGCACCGTACTGAACACCGCGAGTGGCAATCCGATCAAGTTGCCGACCGTTGACGATACCGGTGTGCCTGCCGTGAAGCATACCGAAAATACGCCACTGACCGATGACGGCGGTTCCGACGCCACCTTCGGCCAGAAAAGCCTCGACGCCTACGTTTACGATACCGAGTTCGTGCGCTTCTCGATGGAATTGGCGCAGGATTCGATCTTTAATATGGAAGCACTGCTCGGTGCGCTCCTGGGCGAGCGTCTCGCTCGCATTGCCAACAAGGAACTGACGACCGGCGACGGCGCCGGCGATCCGAACGGCGTTGTGACTGCTTCCAGTCTGGGCAAAACCGCTGCGGCGACTGCGGCTATTACCGGCGACGAGATCATCGACCTGCTGCATTCTGTGAATTCGGCTTATCGCCGCTCTCCGAAGGCACGTTTCATGTTCGCTGACACCACACTTGCCGCCATCCGCAAGCTCAAGGATGGTCAGGGCAACTATCTCTGGGCCATGGGCGATATCAAGACCAATCAGCCGGGCACACTGCTTGGTTACCCCTACAGCATCAATGACGACATGGACGCACTCGCCGCAGCCAAGAAGATCATGATCTTCGGTGACCTGTCGAAATACTTCGTTCGCAAGGTCGGCGCACCGGTTATCGGCGTGTTGCGCGAACGTTTTTGGCCTGACCTCGGCATCGCCGGTTTGATCCGCTTCGACGGTGAGCTGGGCGATACCGCTGCTGTCAAGCATCTTATCACCGCTGCTTCGTAAGAGCATTGGCTTGAACCGGTGGGCGGCATCAATGCCGCCCGCTTCTCAAACCAATGGAGACAGCCATGAAAATCAAGATGCTTGAAAGTATGGCCGGTCAGGATTTTTCCCTGTCCTCGGGGGATATCACAGACCGGTTTTCGAACAAGGAAGCCGGACGGTTCATCAAACTCGGCATCGCAGAGAAGGCGCCGGATGAGCCGGTGAAAAAGCCTGAAACCTCGAAAGAGTGGGATGCAGAGCGGATGCAAATCCTTGACGAGAACGCGGGCTTGCTCGCCGCCAACGAGGCACTGAAGGCTCGAGAAGCTGATTTGTTGATGCAGATCGACCAGCTGTCGGCCTTCAAGTCTTCTGTCGTTTCGGCTCTTGGCGTTGAGCCTGCCGGGCAGGAAACCGCCGTCAAGGCTCGGGCTCCGGAACAGCGCTGACCATGTGGTATTCCCCAAAAACGACCACGGCTGTCACTGCCGAACCAATCACTTTGGCGCAGGCCAAGGCGCAGGTGCGCGTCGAAGGGGCTGACGAAGATACGCTGATCGGACGGCTAATCACGGCCGCTCGGGATCACGTCGAGAACGTATGCGGGCAGTATTTTGCGCCGCGAACAATCGAAACCTATTGCGACGGATTTTGTGACTTCGCCCGGCTCGAAGTTGTCCCGGTGACATCTATCACCGCAATTGATTACTCGGACACGGCGGGTTCGGCACAAGTCGTAGACGATACCATCTATGAACTAAGGGCAGATGGCCTCGATGCGTCGATCGCCCTGAAATCGGGGAACGTCTGGCCGGCCATTTTGCCCGGTTCTCGGATCAAAGTGACTGCTGTGGTCGGTAGCAGCGAAGTGCCGGCGAGTGTCGTGCATGCCATGATGCTTTTGATCGGCGCCTGGTTTGAAAACCGCGAGCAGACTGCCATCGTCGGGCGTTCGATCGTTGCTGAATTGCCTCAGAGCGTCGCCGTCGATGCACTGTTGATCAATCACCGTCGAGGCACCTGATGCGCGCGGGAAAGCTTGATCGGAGGGTCACGATACGGCGGATGACCGGGACCGTTGCCAACGAATTCAACGAGGTCGTCGAGGTTTGGGCTGACGTTGCTACCGTTTGGGCGCAGCAAAGGCCGAATAGGGGTAGTGAGCGCTTTGCTGCGGAACAGCAGGCAGGAACAGCGGTTATGACGTTTCATATCCGCCACCGCTCTGATGTCACGGTAATGGACAGACTGGTCTACGAGGGGCGGACCTATGAGATAGTTGCTCCACCTCGGGAAATCGGGCGTCGCGTTGTCACAGAAATCGATGCAATTGCGAGAGCAGACTGATGGCGCGCGGTGGTTTCACGGTGAAGGTCGAAGGCTTGGCTGATCTGGAGCGAGCGTTGCAGGAGCTGCCGAAGGCGAATGCTAAGGCTGTCCTGCGACGAACGATGAAACAGGCCGGGGAGCCCGTCGCAAAGACTGCACGTGCACTGGTTCCGAAAGAGCATGGCTATCTGGCTGAGAGCATTGATGTCAGCCCAAAACTCTCCAGCCGGCAGAGCAAGCTTCATACGAAAGAATCGCCTGTCGAAATGTTTATAGGTCCTGGTCCAGATCCGGCCGCGCATCTGCAGGAATTCGGAACCGGCCCCGGCCACCAGGCGCAGCCATTTCTTCGGCCGGCATGGGATCAGCATCAGGCCGAAGTCCTCGACACGATCGCAAACATGACGTGGGTCGAGATCGAAAAAGCCGCCGCCCGTTTGGCGAAGAAAGCTGCGAGGCGCAGGTAAGTGGAAGAAGCTCTTGTTGCCATCCTGCTGAAATCGGCGGGACTGACTGCGCTTGTCTCGACGCGCATCCATTTGGGCCGTGCACCTCAGGGTGCGCCTGCACCGTATATTGTGCTGCAGGTGATCAGCGCCAATCCTGATTACACCATGCAGGGATCGTCCGGATACCGGCCAAGCCGGGTCCAGGCCGATGCCTATAGCCCGACCTACACGGGCGCCAAAAAAGTTTCACGAGCTGTGACATCAGCGCTTTCGGGGCGCAGGACCGGCCAGATCCAGACCATCTTTCTCGATGGCGAAAGAGACCTTCCCGCTGCGGACGCAGGCGAGGTGACCAACCTGTTCCGCGTGTCGCTTGACTTCATGATCCACCATTCATCGTAGGAGACCACAATGTCTGAAACAGGCACCTCCATTGGCTACGGCCATGTTCTCGAAATCGCGCTTGCCAGTACCCCGACCGATTTCACCTATATCAAAGAGGTGTACGACGCGACGCCGCCGGCCGACAGCGACGACCAGGTAGACGCGACCCACATGCAGTCGCCGAACCGCCGCCGCGAATACATTCCCGGCCTCACTGATTCCGGCGAAGCGGCCTATGAAATGAACTATGTGCCAGGTTCGGTGACGGACAAGTTCCTGCGCTCGATCCGGGGCAAGCTCCTGGTCATTCGCCAGACCTTTGCCAACGGCGTCCAGATCATTTTCAACGGTTCGCGGCAGGGCTACGAAACGGCAATCCCTCTCGATGACAAGATGACGGCGACGCTCACCTTGAAGGTCTCCGGCGATCCCTACATGACCGACCCGACCGCGCCACGAAATCTGATCCTTCCAGCCATCACCGGCGTGCCGAAGGTCGGTGTTCCGCTGACGGCTACCGCTGGCGACTGGGCTGGTGCAACCACGATCACCTATCAGTGGGAAGCGGACGGCGTCGTCATTGCCGGTGCAACCGGTGAAAGCTTCGTGCCGCTCGTTGGTAATGTCGGCGATGTCATTACCGTTGTAGTGACGGCGACCAACAGCAGCTTCAGCACGACAGCCGAAAGCGCCGGCACTGCTGTTGTCGCGGCTGCGTAAGGAGAGACCACATTGGCAAACCAAAACCGTGGTCAGGTTGCCCTCAAGGCTGGCAATCTGGACTACATGCTGTCCTATTCCGTCAATAGCCTTTGCGAGCTGGAAGATGAACTCGAACTGCCGATCGCATCCATTGTCACGACTATGCAGACGCCGGACAAACTCCGGATGAAGTTCGTCAGGGCGCTGGTCTGGGCTGGTCTCCAGGATCACCACGACGATGTGTCGATCAAGGATGCTGGTCTGATCATTGGGGATGCAGGCTTTCAGTCTTCGATGGAGGCCGTCCGCGAAGCATTCAAGCTGGCGTTTCCAGATGCTCCGAAGGGTGCGAAGGCCAAGGCAAACCCTCCGAAGGCGAGGGCCTGAAACCTCTCGACTTACTCAAGGCCTGGGTCGAAGCGGGGCAAGAGCCGTCGCAATTCTGGCGGCTCACCTATCGCGAAATCGGCATCATCCTTGAAGGCGCCCGTAACCGGATCATCCGGGGGCAGAACGACCAGATGTCGCTCGCCTGGCACATCGAAGCTCTTCACCGTTCCAAGAAACTACCAAGGCTGAAAGAGATGCTGCGGCGTTCACCCACCGCAGTGAAGAAAGAGCATGACTGGAAAAGTCAGTTCGCGGCGTTTTCGGCATGGGCCGGATCATTCAAAAAAGACACGAAGGGGTAGGTTATGGCTTCTGCCGTTATTGGCAGCCTTCGGGTTGTTCTCGGTATTGATACCGGAATCTTCGACAAAGAGATGGCCAATCTCTCGAAAAGCCTCAAGGGCATGGGAAAGACCATGCAGGGCGTCGGCCAAAGCATGTCGGCGTATCTCACAGCGCCGATCCTCGGCTTTGGTGCCTTGACGGTCAAGACGGCTGGCGATTTCGAGGCGGCGATGAACCGGGTCGGTGCGGCGACCGGATCGACCGGTACCGAGTTCGAAGCACTGGAAACGCTGGCGCGGGATCTTGGTCGCACCACCACCAAGTCGGCGTCGGAAGCTGCCGACATGCTGGAGATGCTGGCCAAGAACGGTCTGAATGCGGGGCAGATCCTTGGTGGGGCTGCAGAGGCTGCTATCAAGCTTTCGGAAGCGACCGGTGGCGACCTGTCGAAATCCGCCGATGTGGCGACCAACATCATGGCACAGTTTGGTAAGGAGGCCAAAGACCTCGGTCCGATCGTGGACCAGATCACGGGCGTGACGCTGCAGTCGCAGTTCGGATTTGAAGAATACGCACAGGCCATCGGGCAAGCGGGCGGCGTCGCCGGATCGCTGGGCGTCACGCTGACGGATTTCAACGCATCAATTGCGGCGACTTCGGACGTATTTAATTCCGGATCGGATGCCGGCACGTCGTTCAAGACGTTCCTTCTTCGGTTGGTTCCGGCGTCGGATGGCGCAGCTGCTGCAATGGAAAAGCTTGGATTGGAGTTTTTCGACGCCGCCGGCAAGATGAAATCCATGCCTGCCATCGCGCAGGAATTAAAAGACGGACTGGCAGGTCTCAGCGATGAGGCGAAGAACGACGCTCTCAACACTATCTTCGGGACCGACGCGCTGCGCACTGCCGTTGCGCTTGGCAATGAAGGTGCAGCGGGTATCGATGCGATGGTGGAAGCCATCAATAAGAAGGGCATTGCCGACGAGCAGGCGGCTGCGCGAATGAAAGGTTTCAACGGTGAGTTGGAGAAACTCTCTGGCGCCTTCGACGAATTGAAGCTGGCGATTGCCGACAGCGGCCTCCTCGAAACCATCACCTCGCTCGTGACAAAGATTGCCGAGTGGGTGACCGCGCTTGCTGCAACCAACCCAGAAATCCTTAAATGGGGCACGATCGTCGCCGGTCTGGTTGCGATCATCGGTCCTGTTGTTCTTGTCGTCGGCACCCTGGTTACAGCGATCGCGGCGATCGGCGTTCCCATCGCCGCGGCTGTCGCTGGATTTGCGGCGGTTACGGCCGCTGTCATTGCATTCTGGCCAGAGATCAAGCGGGCGGCCGAGATATTTGTTCTGCTTAACCAGGCATTTCTTCAGGCGGGCGCCGGGCTGCTGGACTCGTTGGTCGCGAAATTCAATGAGGTCACTGCCAGGATCGGCCAGTTCGCAGAGGCGATCGTTGCTATTTTTATGGCAGTGCCGGCACAAATGATTGCAGTCGGCGGTCAGATTATCGACGGGCTCTGGCAGGGTATCCAGGCGAAGTGGGAAAGCCTGAAGGCAAACGTCACCGGGATTGCCTCAAGCATTAAAGACAGCTTTACCGGGTTCTTCGACATCCATTCGCCATCTCGCGTCATGCATGAGGTCGGCACCAATATCATGCAGGGTCTCGGAAACGGGATGGAAGGCATGAAGGGAACGGTTGTTGCCACCGCGACATCCACAGCTGGGGCAGTTTCTAACTCCTTTCAGGAAGCGGGGAATTCGGCGAGCAGTGTTTTCTCTGGTCTCGGATCGTCGATTGCAGGTCTGATCGACGGCACCAAGGAATGGTCCAGTGTTCTATCCGACGTGGTTGGCAAGCTGGCAGATATCGCGCTCCAACAACTATCCGCCGGATTTGGCGGCGGTAGCGGCGGCGGCGGTGGTTTCGGCGGCTTTTTCTCCGGCCTTCTTGGCGGCCTGCTCGGTTTCGCCAGTGGCGGCACGATCATGCCGGGCGGGACCGGTGGCATCGACAGCCAGGTGGTCGCCTTCCGAAAGTCACCAAACGAGCGCGTCGATATCTCCAAGCCGGGACAGACGATATCCAACGGCGGCGAGGCGCAAAGGATTTGGGTTGGTATTGACCCCAACAACGGCAATGTCACGCAATACGTCGATACCCGGATTGACCAGGCTTCGCCGAAGATAGTCGGGGCTGCGGTCCAGCAATCGACCCAGCGGGTCATGCCAACAGTCGCACATCACCAGACCGCCAAAGCCGGCGGCGACTACAGGAACTCGTGATGACGGATATTCTGGTCTGGCCGCACGATCTGCTTATCCCGGCGGAGTGCCGTCCCAATCTCGTGCCGTTTACGCGCACCGGTGGTCGCTCGCTTGGCGGGGTGAAGCCATCGGTTCGCACGGATGTCGGTTTCTGGAACGTCGATTATGCCGGTATTCTGCTCCACAACCGCGCGCAGCTGCGCACATGGGAGGCCATCAAGGATATCCTTGGCGGCTCGGCCGGACGGATCGCGGTTCCGGTCTGGACCTACCGGACCGCGCCAAATGTGAGCGGTGATGGGGTCAGCTACGAGGCCGCGCCAGCAGTGCCGCATGACGACGACACAAGTTTTTCAGACGGCAGTTTGTATGAGCAATCTTCAATCTCCATCGTGACCGAAGGCGCCGTTGCGATTGGCGCAACGACGATCACGCTGCGGATTATCGATGCTGGCGAGGATCTCTCCGGAGTATTTTTCAGTTACGAGCATGCGCTCTATCGCACAGGCCAAGTCATCGAGGTGGATGGTGATGTCTGGACTATGCGTATTAGCCCGAGCATCGTGGCTCCTATTCCAGACGGCGCTGATCTTGAGTTCGATCTACCGACGTGTCTGTGCAATCTGGACGACGATCGCGGCATGGACAATGGTTTCAACATCGATGGCAATGAGCGGATCGGTGTCGCGTTCGTTCAGGACACGCAATACTGGAACCTTCTTGCGATTGGGGCTGAACCATAATGGCCCTGAAATCGCTTCGCGTTCTTTGTCAGGTGGACCTGCCGTCCGACACGCTGCGCTGGTATGACGGCTCCGGTGGTCCCTTCGTCGACAGCGATGGGCAGATCTATCGCTCATGCGTTCTGACGGAAGATGCGCTTGACCAGATCGAACTGGCCATCAATGCCGAAGCCTTCACGCTCTCGCTGGTGATCTCCGGTATCGATGGGCCAACCTCTGACGGGATCTGGCTCGACTATCAGGCCGGGACGATTAAGGGCTCTCGCTTCCGGTTGATGATCCAGAAATGCGATCAGTACGAGCAGCCGATTGGCGCGCCGACCATCAAGTTTACCGGCAAGATTGATAATCTTATCTTTGGTGATGCTGCATCGGATACAGAGATCCGCTCGATCATCACCGTCGAAGTGACAAACCGCTTCACGCTGCGCAAGCAATCGAACGGTGGCGTTCTCTCTGACACAAACCAGAAGGCGCGGTCGGCTGTCCTAAACCCCTCTGCTCCGCCTGACAGGTTCGCCGAGCGGATTATTATCTATCTCAACAAAGCCATCCGCTGGCCGCGCTGGTGATGCACGAACAATGGGAATCGTTCTCAGCCTCTTATGGTGAGAAGCCATGGGAGCCCGGAAAGGTGGATTGCTGTCTGTTTCTGGCAGCCTGGGCAATCTGGCTCGGACATCGTGATCCTGCCCAGCATCTGCGAGGCGTCTATGGGGATGAGGCGGGTTTTCGCGGCATCATAGAGACAGCCGGCAGCGTGACGGCGGTCGTCGAGCGTTGTGCTTTGTCCATCAATGCCAAGCGCCTGCAACGCCCATTGTGCGGCAGCATCGGCGTCATTGGCAGTGCATCCAATATTCACCGACAGTTCGGCGCCATCCATGACGGGGAGGGCTGGAATGTCCGCTTCATCCGTGGGGTTCATCGCATGATCGCCACGCCACTCGCTATCTGGAGCATCTGATGCCGGGTCTCGAAACCCTCGCGTTGATTATATCATCGCTAGCTACCACGACATTCGCCGCCAACGCGCTCTACCTGGGCACTTATGCATTGGCGATCGGCGGGCTGGCTTATGCTCAGATGGCGCTGAGCACCGATCAACCAGCGGTGCCAAAGGCGGATGATGGCACGTTCAATCTGAAGCAGAACGTTCCGTCGCTTGCCTATGCACTCGGCTGGTCCAAGAAAGGAGGCGATTATGTCTTTCTCGAAGAAAAAGACGGAAGCGCGTACCACGTCATCGTTCCTGCGGCGCATGAGATTTCCGCGTTTATCCAGCACTACCTGCACGACGAGAAGGTAACACTAAGCTTGACCGGTGTTGTGACGGCGCCGGCGCATTTTAATGCTCCTGGCTATGAAGTGGTCACGATTCTCGAGCGGACAGGCCTGCCCTCCGAAACTGCCTATGCGAACATTATAGCGACCTTTCCTGAAATTTGGTCCAGCGATCATCGCGGCGATGGGCTCGCGTCGGTGATGATGAAGTGCCTGGGCACGGACCAGAAAGGCTATATGCGGATCTACCCGAACCAGATGCCGCAATGGTCTGCGGTGATCGCCGGGGCAAAGCTATATGACCCTCGCAATGGGTTGACTACGTTCAGCCGCAACCTTGCTCGTATGCGGTTGTGGCATCTGACCCACCCTGTTGGTGGAAAGCTTGCCCTAAGCGATATGTACTTGCCGGATTTCGCACACGCGGCTGACGTCTGCGACCAGACCGTGATCAACCGGGACGGGGGCAGCGAGGCCCGATACTATGGCGGGTTCTGGTTTAGGGCCGGCAATGACCCGACCGAGGTTGGCCGGATCATGGACCAGGCGGCCGAGCTGGTGATCTACGAGCGGCCGGACGGGCTGGTTGGGTGTCATGCCGGGGAGTTCGTCGAGCCGGATATTACCCTCACGCTTAATGACGTCATCAGTTTTCAACTGGACGGAAACACCCGTGATACCTCGAATGTGCTGGCCGTCCTCGGTCGCTACGTCCGGCTCGATCTTGACTACAATCTTGCCGACGCAGCGATCTATGGTGATCCCTATGCCGATGGCGACAATACCGAGCGCACCAAGACGATCGATAATAACGCGGTGCAATCACATAACCATGTTCAGCGCTTGCAGAAGATCGCTTTCATTCGGGCCAACGCTCCCCGCGTTTCCATCAAAGCTCACTACGAACCGGCTGAGAACGTGCCGTATCGGCGCTTTGTGCGCGTCAATATTCCTCCGAAGCTGGACAGCGTTATTGTCGAGATCACCGAGACACCCAAGCTGTCGCTGCGAAACCTGACGATCGACTTTGCCGGCATCATCGTTCCGGCAGATCTCTACGGGTTCGACGCGCCCACCGAAGAGGGGGAACCTGGGAACGATGTCATCCTTGTGGAAAACGGTGGGGTTCCTGCGCCCATTGGCTTCGATGTCGAAATTCAGTCAAAGCTCGTCGGGGGTGGGACCAAGGCGGCCTTTGCGCTGGCTTCTTGGGATCACGTCGATAGTACGCTGACATACGAATTCTCTTGGCAGCCCACGGATGAAAGCGAGCCGCCGCGCTCAATCAATTCAGAGCCCGGGGATGACGAAGTCCAGTCCGGTTATCTTGAAGATGGCGTTGCTTATCGCTTTCGCCTGCGGGCTTGGGGGGGCGGCACTGATTCCGCTTGGACGGATTACGAGGTCCGGACGGCAACGGCCGATACCGTCGCGCCTGGCGTCGTCACCGGAGCTGGTCTGACGGGTGGTGTCGGGCAGGTGAGTTTCGCATGGGCCTCACCTAACAGTGCAAACTATTTCGGCGCACGGCTTTATATTAACACCGTCAATACTTTCGGGACGGCCTCGCTGGTTGGAACGGAATATGGGTCGCCCGCAGCGCTCGATGCCCGCACGATCAGTGGACTGACTGCTGGCACGAAATACGGTTTCATCCAGGCTATCAACGGGTCCGGCGTTCCGGCTTCGGCGGTCGCCGCCGGGTCTGCTGTTGTCAGCTGACATTCATTCGAAATCATTGAAACGAGCGTTTGGCCGCAAGCCGAAGTGCTTCAGCATGGGGAATTGGCATGGCCGATACCGCAGAAAACGTCTATCGCGATTACGTAACCGATGGTGTGCCAGCCTCTGGCAAAAACGATCCAAATAAGGCAGCCATTCGCCGGCTCCTTAAGCATTATGAAGCGCTTATCACTGCCTTCACCACAAACGGCGGGCTCATCTACACGAGCAAGGCGCAGATGGACGCCGATCTTCTCCATGGCGCCAAGTCTTCGGCTTGGGTGATTGGCGACGCAACGGTAGCCAATAACGGCATTTACCAGAAGCAGGGTTTTAGCGGAACGGGAAGTTGGACGCGTGTTGCAGACCTTCCGTACAGCTTTATTATCGCGTCGGACGTTGGCGCCGGCACCCCGAATGCGATCCAGGCGACGACTTCGATTCCGGTGTCTGCGTCGGCGCTAGTGTGGATGAACGTGTTTGAGGCGAATACCTCGGTTTCCGTTACGGTTCAATTTAATGGCACCGGGCCCGTTTATAACGTCAAAACCAACAGCGGCAACAACCCTGCGATTGGCGGTTTCGTCGCGGGCATGGTCGTTCTCGGCATGGTTTCTGGCTCGACGTTTCGCCTTTTGAGTGACCAAACCTCCGCCGCGCTGTTGGCTCAGGTGGAAGCCGTTGTTGCAGGAATCAATGTTGGTGCTTTTGCCACGGCTTTGCAGGGAGCTAAGGCCGATGCAAACGCCATTACATTGTCTGGATTCGGTCGGACTACACAATACGGCACTATTCAAACGGTCACATTGACTGATTTGATGGTGAAAGCGAACCACTCGGCTGACCCGACCAAGTTTCCAAACTTTGGTCCTGCCGTCTTTGAGGCGCAGTGCGACGGCATACCTGGCGACGGGACAAACGCAAACGGCGTATCAGGCTCCGTTCATCAAAATAACGCGCCTGGTGACTGGTCATTTCCTATTGGTGTCGTTGGATATGGGCGTCTTGATAGTGCCGGGAACCAAGTCTTCGGCTTTTTTGGCAGAGCTGACCTCTACACCGCTGGCGTTGCGACACATGAGCTCAACACTTTCAACTACAGTCTTGGTCCACCAGGGACATTCCCTCCCAATCGTTCATTTGGCACCTCTGCATCGTTAGGCATAACGCTGACTCTTGCCGCAGGCGGAACCTACCAAAGTCTGATCGCATGCCAGGTTGGGCCGGAGGGATCTGAACCAAATAGCTATGTCTGCGGATTTTACACCAATGCTGACGGCGTAACCGGCTATGGTTACATTGTTGACGCTACGGCCACCTTGGGTCCAACGTTTTCAGGGGTTCTGAACAACACTGGGCAAGGGGCTAATGTTCACTTGCAATTCCAGACAAAGGGTACTGCGCAAGCAGCTAATTTTGTAACTCAGCATCTAAACGCTGGCGGCACACGCACTTGGGGGATCACCCAAGATGGGGCCTATTTCATCGGCTCCACAAAGGTTCTCGACAACGATGCATGGACATCATTCACGCCAACCGTCGCTGCGACCACCGGAACAATTACAACTGTGGGAGCGGTGAGTGGGAAATATAAGCGTGTAGGGCGGACGGTATTTGTAGATGTTGATGTGACTATCACCACGAACGGTACCGGAGCGGGGCAGATAACAATTGGGGGCATGCCCGTGGCCTCGGCAAGGCTTGTCACCGCCTTCTTTGGTCGGGAGGCAGGCTTGTCGAACAAAGCGCTGCACGGAAGCATTTCTGCGGCTGGATCGACAATGACGGTGTTCGATTATGCGGGCGCATATCCTGCAGCTAGCGGCGCAAGGCTTCTCTTGGCCGGGCGATACGAGGTGTAGGATGAAACACAGGTTTTTCTATAACAAGCGCCACATTTTTTTGTCGCGGGATGGCGTCAGTGGTGCTAAACGCGCCGGAACGTTCACGGGCGATCTTATGGGTGGGTCTCTGATTTTCGGTGTTTCGGATAAGGGGCAGGATGTAGTGATTGGCGAGTTGCATACCGATCACCAATCGGTTGATCTGCCGGAAAACGGCGTCGTGTATGCTGAGTTGTCCGGCACTTATGCGGAGCCGGACAACGATATTCAAGTAGACGTGTTTGTCGAGGTAAAAGACGTCTACTTATAGGCGTGAATGACCAGTCGACCATTCTTGACACGACGGTACATCGATTTCCCCTCGATCTGTTCGCGAGTGTTCACATCCCAGAAATTGACGAATTCCCACGCCCTAAACCCAACCCGATGAAGCATGACTTCAATCGCCTGCAGATTCGGGCCGTAAAAATTAGAGGAATCGTTATTCAGCTCACGAATGTCGTATAGTGCGGCTTTCGCGCCGTCTTCATCGAGGCAGTCCGCGAATGTTTCGAGGACCATCACTTCCTTGGTGACGCCTGCAACGGCTTCCAGATAGCCGATCATATCTTTGGTGTGGTAGAGGACGCCAAGGAAGAGGCTGATGTCGAATTTCTCCTGAGTTGCAGACGGCAAATCTTCTACGAAAGACGAAAGACGTTCCACTTTTGAACCTACAGCTTTATGAATAGCGTTGAAGTTCGGAAGAGCTGTGGACTCTGGCCAGTCCCAAACAAAGCGGTCGCAAGCAACAACTCTTTCTGCGCCGCGAGCTTCGCAATGAAAGCTCATGTAACCTTCGTAAGCGCCGATATCTATTACACTTTTGCCGCTAAGATCAGAAGGAAGGCAGAGGTGGTGCAGTTTTTTCGCCGAAGGGTCGCGGCCCGGAGTGACTATGCCATTCGTGAAGCTGAACTGATGAAACCAGTCTTTTGTGACATTGATGTGTTCTACGAGAGACTGAGCCTCGTCCTCTTTGCACGTGAGTTTGGCGGCATAGGAATTTTGCATATTTCTTCATCTCCGGGATTGGGTCGATAACCCTCTATTTCACTGCTCCGATCTTTGCAACCTCCATAACTCTAGCGACATTAGGGACCACCTAAAATTCAAAACCCCTCGCGGCGCGGCTGACCGAACAACGGTAGAGTTTGATCCCTAGCCCTTCCATCTTTTGGTTCCAGATATCCGCCACTTTCGGCGCAACCTGAAGATGAGTTCTTAGGAAGTCAATCGGATGTCTTCACCAGAGAGTGTGCAGTTGTCGCGGACGCAGCCTTAAGTTAAGTGTGGCCACGCTACGAAGCAACAATCTGGATTTAAATATGCCACTTACCGCTCAATACGATCTGGACCGACGAAACCCTCTCGCCAATTTCTGCCGCTCTGGAATCGTGGTTGAAATCAACTCCCCGGCGAAAGCGAGGCCGGTCGTTGCAAGGGCGATTGAAGTTCGAGCAACGAATTTGAGCGAGCCGGTTCCAAGGGATGACGGGACGGTGGCATCACTCGTTGTGCATGTCCACATGGACGAGGCCTTGCACATAGCTGCGGCAATCCCAGAATGGAAAAGAGTTCTTGCTCCAGGTGGGTTTCTAGTCTGCAGTATTAGTCAAAATTATTTTGGTGCAATTATCTGTGACGGTAAGGGCGGCGGCTTTACTCCAACTTTCACAGCCCCCGACCTTCTCGGCGTCTTCGAAAGTGCGCTGCCAACAGCATCTTTTAAGCTCCGCCATGTTTCTGATGATGACGATTGGGCTCTGACCGATCAGGCGGTGGAAGCCAATGTAATCGGAGAGTACCGAGTTCGGATCGTCTATCAGATGGTGTAGTACACCGGTCCGTTTTAGCCGAGACTTCCTACGGTGGCTGTTTTTAAACGGCCCCGGTCATTCCTAATATCAAAGGACATCACCATGCTTGCCATCACTGCCGCGCAGGTGCGCACGGCTGCGCTTTCGCATGTCAATGACAGCAATATGAATTCCGTTATGGTCGCGCTCGACCGCTACGGCGACGATCTCGGCATGAACAAGCCGCACATTTTGGCGCAGTTCTTTGCCCAGATCATGCATGAAAGCGGTGACTTCCGGTTCGACCGGGAAATCTGGGGTCCGACGCCGGCGCAGGAGAGGTATGATACCCGCCTCGATCTCGGCAACACGCCGGCCAAGGATGGGGACGGTTTCCTCTATCGCGGCCGTACGGGCATGCAACTGACCGGGAAGGATAACTACCGTCAGTTCCGCGACTGGTGCCGGGCTCGCGGTTATAACCCGCCAGATTTCGTTGCTTATCCCGATAAGGTCAATACCAACCCTTGGGAAGGACTCGTTCCTCTCTGGTATTGGCTCACGCGGGATCTCAACAAATGGGCCAATCAGGGCGACATCGAAACTGTCACCCGCAAGATCAACGGCGGGAAGAACGGCTTCGCGGACCGTGTAACGCGCTACGGTCGTTTGGCCCTCGTCCTGCTCGGTTACAAGCCCACCGGCGTGCTGCAGTTTCAGTCGGATCATCTTGAGGCTGTTGGCGGGCCGGACGGGGTTGATAACGATGTGGGGCCGAAGACGCGCGCTGCACTCCACCAGGCGCTCATTGCTCTTGTTCCAGGTGAAGCGTCTCGGCCTGACGTGAAGGCGGCGCCGGTCATCGAGACCGTTGTTGAGGAAAAGGCAGTCGTGCCGGTTGCCGTCGATACGCAGGTGAAAAACAAGACAAACCAGTCCGGATGGCTGATCGGCATCCTCGGTTCAGTTGGTACGGCCCTGACAGGTTTGTTCGGGCAGGACTGGCAGACCGTCGTTGCTGTCGGCGGCGTGGCGATCGTCGCCATGATCATCCTGCTTCTGCTGCGGCGCCAGATCATCGGGGCTGTCAAGGATATCCGCGTTGCGGTGGAAAGCTGATGTTGGGGCTTTGGTGGACACGTTACGCAATTGGCGCCGCTGCCGGCGCGATTGCGGTCGCGTTTGTGTTCGCAGCACTTAACTTCCTCATATGGTTGCCTGCAGCCCGCGAGGAGGGCGGTGACCGGAAGGTTGCCGAGCAGGCTGTTCAATCTCAAAGAGAAGAACTGGAAAGGAAAGGCGATGATGCAAAGCTTCAGCGTTTGTCTGACTATGATCTGTGTGTCGGTTATCTTGGCAGGGTGCCAGAATGCGACAGTCTCAGGCTGCAGCCCGTTTCTGAAGAAAAATTTGTCACCAGCCGGCACGGTGGCGCTGCTCACGGCCGATCGACCAGGCGCAGAGCGCGTCATTGGCAATGATCGAGCCGGTGCGCGAAAAGGATGCTGGGAGTGATCGCCGACAGCTACGCCGGACCCGGTATATGGATTCGCGTCAAACACCGTTTCGGGCCGCGCATGATGGAATGGTTCATGGCACTGCATACGATCGGATGGGGGTATGTTCTTCTTCTCCCGGAAGAGCTGTTCATCCAGCCGGCATGGGCAGGGTTTCGTGGTCTCTTTATCAACGAGATCGCCATGGGGTGGATTATGACCGGGCTCGGCGTCTTGCGCCTCCTTGGACTGATCATCAACGGCGCCCGTAAAGACGTGACCCCACTGATCCGCCAAGTATCGGCAGGGGTAGGGTGCTTGATCTGGGCGGGCATAACATACTGCTACGCCTCCTCCGGCGTCGTGAGTACATGGCTCGCCATCTATCCGCTCTTTGCGGTTGGCGAGCTCGTCAACATTCATCGTGCAGCGCATGATCAGGGAGAGACGCGGAATGGAAAAGCTGGCTGAACTTCCTCCGGCCGCCCTGGTCACGTTTGGCGCTGTCCTCGCCCTGATCTTTGGTGTTCGATATCTCGGGTTGTTTCAGGGGCAGACCATTTCGCGTGAGAAGGATAGCGGTAGCGCGCAGGTTGCGGCTGTAATTGTCGATCCGACTGCACTGAGGCTCGCGACGGCAGCGATCGAGGCTCAGACGATGGAGAACATCAATGGACGGAAGTCTTTCGAGAGAGGCATGGAAGCATTGTGCCGCGCCGTCGAACGACTTTGCGAAGAGGTGGATGACCTGAAAAAAGAGATGATCCGGAGAGGTCGATGATCGTCATTCCAATTTGGTGACGGATGAGAATCAGATACAGTCTTTGCTGCGGACCTGAGTATCTGTCGAGCCTCCTTGCCCTAACCAGCAAGGGGGGCTTTTTTAATAGTTTGGCCGCCATCACGATTGCGTGCCTTTAGGGATGCGCGGTTCCATGACCCGCACACTTAGCTCCCAGTATTCCTCGACCTTCTGTGTGGCAAGCCGAGCACTGTCAGCGTAGCCCGCGTTTGGCGATGGAGGGGTGCCCTTGTGCGTCCGGGGCCAAGATCCAGCCCAGTGCCATTTTCCCTTAGTCGGGCCGTGCATCTCTTTTCTGATGCGGCCGATATACGCTGCCTCATCCATCCCGCACCAGTCGGTATCCCGTGGTGGGTCATTCTCGTCCAGCTGGGTGCGGTTCCATTGGTATTTGGGCTGGTAGTCGGTCATCTGCCAAAGGTATCGGCTGGACACATTTTCGAAAAGCATAATGATTGCTGACGATCTTGTTGTGTCCAGAAAGCTGCCGAGTTGCTGGAAAGGTTCACTTTCCGCAGTCCGGCACGGGGCACCAGTTTCACCGAGGCTCTGCTGGCATTGTGGCTTCAGGTGTCTGCCCTGGGTAAAGTTGATCGAACATTCCTCGGGGAATGTATTGATCGATGGCGCCTGGCACCAAGCAAAGATCGTTCACCTCGTCGCCGTCCACCTCCATAGATATTTTCAATGGGAGTACATGCAATGCGGCTCTTGCTTCTTTGGAGGAGGTGCCACCCCAAAAAGTCTCGCCGCTATCCATGACATAGACGTCAGGTCCCCCGGTAACTTCCCATTCGACCTTTCCTCCACCAATGTCCTTTCCCGACATAGCGCCATATTCAGTTTTGAAGCCGATCATACCATTGAACAGGAAAGGTCCGGGAGGGCAGTCGGCCAAAGAGCAGAGCTCTCCGGCCACGTTCATTTGGATTGTTGGGGTCATAGCCAAATTTTCTCCTGCAGGTGTCAAGCCGGTCTTCTTCAAAGGTCGGCGTCATAGTGATAGGCGTTAAATCGGTCGGCGACCATTCTTCCGGCGTTCTGCCTCGGGTGCACGTATGTGCCAAGGAAAACCTCGATGCTTCGCCAGTCGCCCGCCTGCATCGTTGATTTGATATCTATCCCATTGTCCATGGCGTTGGTCGCGAACGAATGACGGCCGCAGGCATGGCTCGATTTGTAACTGATCTCCGCCCTGGTGCAGACGGCCTTGATCCTCTCATTGACGGAATGACGGCAAGTGTAGCGGAAGACGTGATCGTCGGCTGCTGCATCGCCCCTCAGCCTGCGCAGCCGCGTGACCAGTTCGTCCGTGAGATATCGTCGGGAATTGATGCTGGTTTTTGTCTTGAGGAGCAAGGCCGTTCGGCTTTCGAGATCAACCTGCCCCCATAACAGCCTGACCGCCTCACTCACCCTCGCGCCGGTCTGCGACATAAAGAGCACGATCGCCGCGACGTGATGCAGCCGGTCGCGTTCGCATTGGCGGATAAATGCGTGAAGCCAGACCGGCGCGGCCGGGCTCTTGCGCTTCGGCGGATCTTGCCGAAACCGCCGCAGCCGGATGTAGCTGCACCATCCCCTCTCGTAGCCATGGATCATGACCGCCCTTGCCGGCGTCAAGGCTTGGCGATTGCGTGTCGAGTTGATCGCATGCGGATAAAGTGATTCGGCCATTTGATAGATGTCGAACGGATGGATAGAGGCTAGCGCGCGATCTTGGAAATGGTCGATGATCCTCGGAAGATACCGGTTGTCGCCGCCATTTTCGACGTAGCTGGTGGCCGCCTCGGAAAAGGATCTGTAGGACTGATGCAGCATAGTGCCCTCTCTGACAAACCTGAGCGCCGCACAGTTTCCGCACAGCTTGAAAGAACAGTGGCGGAACATAGCGCGTCCGCAAGGTGTACGGCTTCCCCGCAATACATGGCTTTGCGCGCCTACCCGGCGTTCGGGACGACGGGCTCTAAGGCTTAATCGGTCCTGAAAAGGTGCGGGGAGCGCTTGAAATTCAATAAAGAAATCAATGGGTCAAAAGTGGGTGGTGCGGGTACACTAAGTATTTGATTTCGCCCGAATATGCTAGATCGGCACGGGGCACCACTTCGATTTCCAGTCAGAATTTCAAGTATCCGAATCGTCTCCGTTGAACATCGCTGATGATTTGCGCGTGGCACGCAACTTGCTTAATCGAAACACAACTATCCGGCGTGCTTATCGTGGATAACGTCGTTGATATGCGCCAAATCAGAACAGATCGAAAAGACGGTTAACTGCCCCGGGGCATCGCGATTGCAAAATTTCCCGGCGATGCCCAGTCTGGAGCACATCAATCCCCCATCGGCACACCTTGCCTGTAACCACGGAGTCGAGCATGTCCCAGTCTGCTACGTCCTGCGCCATTTTCGATGATGTTGATGCGTTGTCCGGCGCGCTGTTTTCGTGGTGCGCGGAGCGGGGTGTTCGCCTGCGCAGCCAGGAGGGTGTGAGTGCTGCCGGTGCCGTCATCGACCTGTTCTTTGCCGGATACACAACGCAGGACGAATTGCTGGACGCTTTGAATGATCGCAATAGCCGCGAGGTCGTCTTTGTGTCCTGAGGCGGCGACAGCACGCAGCGGTTTCAGGACCGGCGCGGGCTTTAGTTGAATTTCATGATCCGGAAGTGTTAGGTGCGCTGCAGCGAAATTTCTTGCGGCGGGCACATGCTTCCGATCAGCGACACCTATGACAATCTCCGGCGGGACTTCCGTTGGCTGATTCCGGAAAAGTTCAATATCGGCATAGCCGTCAGCGACGACTGGGCGGCGCGCGAGCCCGACCGGGTGTGTCTGCAGCATTTCAGCCCGGATGGTGGGCACCTGTCGCTGACCTATGGGGCTTTTTCGGCGCAATCCTCCGCAATTGCCCAAGGACTCCTCCAACAGGGTGTCAGGCGAGGAGACCGCGTGGCGATCCTTCTGCCGCAGAGTTTCGAGACGGCCATTGCCCATGCTGCGATCTACAAGCTTGGTGCCATCGCCCTGCCGTTGGCATTGTTGTTTGGTGTCGAGGCGCTTGAGTACCGGCTGCGGGATGCCGGAGCCGCCGCCATTATCACCAACCGTTTCGGTCATGAGAAAATTGCAGCCATCCGCCACCAGCTGCCGGAGCTGAAAACCGTTGTCCTGGTGGATGGCGACGGGCCGGATACGATGGCTTTTGCAGCCCTTGCACAAACGCCCGCTCCGAATTTTACTGCTGCCGATACGAGGCCCGATGATCCGGCGATGATGATCTACACGTCGGGGACGACAGGGCCGCCGAAGGGAGCGCTGCACGGGCACCGCGTTCTGCTCGGCCATATCCCCGGCTTCCAGTTCCACCACGCCTTCCTGCCGCAGCCGGGCGACCGGATGTGGACGCCCGCCGACTGGGCCTGGGCTGGCGGGCTGCTGAATGCGCTTTTGCCGTCACTGCTGCTCGGCGTTCCCGTGGTGTCCTCGCCTGGCCAGAAATTCGATCCGCATATGGCTTTCCGGATCCTTGAGGAGATGGACGTGCGCAACGCTTTCATCCCGCCAACCGCGTTGCGATTGATGAAATCGGTCGACAATCCGCGCTCGCTCTACAAGCTCAACCTGCGCACCATCGGCTCGGCCGGAGAATCGCTCGGCCGCGAAACCTGGGAGCAGGCAAGTGCGGCTTTCGGGGTTCCGGTCAACGAATTTTACGGCCAGACCGAGTGCAACATCGTCTTGTCGTCGGCTGCCAATCTTGGCGTGCTGAAACCTGGCTCGATGGGCAAGGCGGCGCCCGGTCATGACGTCGCAATCATTGATGGCGAGGGCAGGGCGCTTCCGGTCGGCACTGTCGGCCAGGTCGCCGTGCGCCGGCCCGATCCGGTGATGTTTCTCGGTTACTGGAACAATGACGCAGCGACAGCGGCAAAGTTCATCGGCGACTGGATGACAACGGGTGACCAAGGCGTTCAGGATGAGGAGGGCTATGTCACCTTCTTCGGCCGCGATGACGATGTCATCACCTCGTCCGGCTACCGGATCGGCCCCGGCGAGATCGAGGACTGTCTGGCGGGCCATCCGGCCGTGCAGCTTGCGGCGGCCATCGGCAAGCCAGACCCGGTGCGAACCGAGATCGTCAAGGCCTATGTGGTCCTGAGACCGGGCAATGCGGCAAGTCCTGAACTTGCTGCGGATATTCGCGATTGGGTCAAGACACGGTTGTCGATGCACGAATATCCGCGCGAGATCGAGTTTCTCGACAGCCTGCCGCTCACCACCTCGGGCAAGGTCATCCGCCGCATCCTGCGCGACAGGGCCGTCGCAGAAGGCTGATCCGCTTTGGCGGGACGCAACCCGTGCCTATCGCAGGACGCGCGGTGCCAGCGAGCGAATCTTTTCGCGCAGCAGCCGCGCCATGTTGCGGGTGTTGCGATAGAGGTGGAGCTGGGCTGCCACCTGCCGTACGTCGCGGTCGCGGTTCTGCCTGAGGCCGATCACCAGTGTCCCCATTTCCTCGCGTTCCTCCCAGAAGCGGCTCATGACCGGATGATCGGGAACAGCGCAGCTGTCGGAGCGCATGATGTTGGCGTCGTCGAGATGCCATTCCGTCAATTCGGCCACCAGCAATTTTCCCGGCGAATATTTGGCATATTGCTCGTCATAAGCCGTTTTCCAGGTATACGCCTCGCCCGCCATCATGAAGACGATCATCGATGCAATCGCCGTGCCGTCAAGGTCGAGCGTATGGATGCGCACGCTGTCGGCTTCGGCAAGGTTAGTGATCGCCTCGCGCGCGAAGGCGGCGCGGTAGCGGTCGAGCACCATGGCCGAGGAGGCCCGGCCTTTCCAGCCGCTCGCTTCCAGCGCCAGAAATTCCTCCATGCGAACGCGGATGTCGGCCGGCTGGCGGGCGACGTTGTAGGAAACACGTCCCACCCGCTCCAGCAGTTTCCATTGCCGGCGCAGTTCGCGCAGATGCCCGGCGCTGATAGCGTGGCGCAGGTAGGTCTCGCCGTCCTGCAGGCTCTCCAGCATTGGCCGGTTAAAGGTATCGGTGACCGTCAGCGGCAGGTTGCGGCCTATGGCGACGGCGCGGGCGAGCTGTGCGAACTTGCCCTTGAGACGAATATCCGGAAGCACCAGAACGCCGGGCAGGTTTGCGGCCGGGCTCGTCAGCGCCTCATAGAAATTGTCGATCGTTTCTGCCGCATCTTCTGCGTCGAGCAGGGGCACGCCGAGCGGTCCGAACGGGTTGGACCAGGCACGGATGATCGGAGCGCCGATCGAAAACCCCGGCTTTTCGATCGAAAACGGCATCAGGAAACGGATGCGGCTGCGGCGGGCGTCGGTATCGCGGATCAGCGCCAGGCGGATGATGCGGTCTTCGAGACGCGGCATGGCCGGTGCGAGGAAACGGCCGGTGAAGAAGACGTTCGGCTCCATCGCCCGGTTGGAGAGAAAATCCAGTTCCGTCTGCAGTTCATAGCCCTGGCGTGCCGGATAGAAGCAAAGCTGGCGGCCGGGGCGGCCGATGGCGATGCTGTTGTCGGCAACGGGCTGATCGGGCACCGGCTGAGCGAGGCCGCCGAGGATGCGTGCCGACCGGCTGTTGGCGTCGTCTGGAAAGTGCGGATTGCCGGTCATGAGCGAGGTGCCTCTGCTTTGATGGTTCGGGCATGCGGGTCGGCGAAGGCGAAGAGAACAATGCCGAAGGTACGACGGACAGCGACGTGAAGGAGGATTGCCTCGAGGAACATGGCGCCGGCGGTGGCGATCGCTGCGCCGGTCAGCCCGAACATCGGGATCAACGTGACATTCAGTGCCAGATTGCAGACGAGTGCCACCGCATAGAGCGCGACACAGAGTTTCTGCTGGCCGGCCATGGTGAGAAAGGCCTCGGCCGGGCCGATCAAGGCCTTTGCCATGATCCCGGCAAACAGGATCACCATCAGCGGATAGCCGGACACGAAGGCCGGGCCGAACAGCGACAGAAGGAACGAGCCGGCGGCAAGCACCATCAGGCCGACGATGAGCGAGGGCCAGAAAGCCCATTTGGCGCTCTCCACCGCGATGATGGCGAGTTGCTGGCGGTCCGGATTGGCCATGGCGGCGGAAAAGCGGGGGGATGCCGCCGCCTTGACCGAGAACATCACGAAATGCACCAGCGCCATCGTCTTGGCCGCGGCGAAATAGATCGCGACGCTGGCCGGATCGAGATAGAGCCCAACGATGACAACGTCGGAATTGGTCAGCATGAACCCGAAGCCTTCGATCAGGAAGATCGGGAGTGCGACGCGCAACCAGGTGCCGAATTCGATGCGGCTCGGTCCTTTGGCATAGCGCCGGCGTAGCCTCCACGTCAGGATGAAGAACTGGCTGACGCTGGTCAGGTAGGTAGCAGCCATCGCGGCAATCATCGCAGTGCGGGCCGTATGCGGCTCACCGACTGCGACCGCCAGCATCATCAGCAGCAGGATCAACAGCGGCCGGACGATGTAGGTCGGGCTCATCGCTGAAACGGCCCAGCTATGGGCGCGCGAGGTTCCTTCCATGACGTCGCCGAGTGCGATCATCGGCAGCGAGAACGCGCCGAGATAGAGCGGCAGGAGATAATAGCTTTCAATGTGGTCGCCGAACAGCCAGAGACCGGCGATCCCGGTTGCAGCAAGCCCGGTTGCCGAAAGCATGGCGAAAACGCGCACGGTCGCCGTCAGCCCGCGGATTTCCGCGAGCGCCTCTCTGGCCCGATATTGCGGTAAAAAGCGAATGATCGTGGTATGAAAGCCGAGACATGACAGGTTGCCGAACAGGACCACCAGCACCCAGACGAAGACGAAGATACCGTATTCGAACTCGCCCATGACGCGGGCAAGGATGATCTGCGACACGAAGGCGATGGCGGCGCTGACCACGCGGATGGCAAAGGCAACGAGCGCCATGCGCTGCGCCATATGCTTGGGATCGCTGCTGGTGAGCAAGGGGATAAGCTTGGCGAGCAGCAGCGACAGCCGGTCCCTTACTGCGGGCGGCAAAATTCGACCAGCGGTTTGACAGGCTGCCATGAACACTGAAGTACCCAAAACTACGCAAAACAGGCCGTCAGTCTTGACAGAACAGCGTTAACAAAGGGTGCAGCCGGGATACATCGGTCTCCAGTTTCGCCAAGCATTATGCGGCTAACATTGGATATTCATCTGCAATTTTTGGTTGTATTCGGTGACAGAAGCAGCGCGCGCAAAACCAGCTTGTGATACCGGGAAGACGGGCTCCCCGGCTGAGGCAACGGCCTTGCTGTCGAATCTGGAGGTGTTCTATGTGGCAAAAGCCATTTAGCATCACGCTTATGATGCGGAAAACCCGGACAGGCTGGTCAATAGCTGTCCGGATCAATTTCGCTAAGTAAGTCCAAGGCAGACGGGACGGCAATCCCGTCTGCCACTCTAGAAATAAGCGATATCGCCTACAAAATCAAGTTTTCGACGCTTACGCTTCAAAAGTACCGTGGCAGTGCTTGTACTTCTTGCCCGAGCCGCAAGGGCAGGCCTCGTTGCGGGAAACCTTGCCCCAGCTCGACGGATCCTGCGGATTGCGGTTTTCCGGGTCGACGAAGTTCAGGTTGACGCTGTCGGCGAAGTCATCGACGCCGGTGTCGGGATCGATGTGATGGCCGACCATTTCCGGCGGTACCGGCTGCGGCGCTTCTGCTGCCTCACGAACGAGTTCGACGCGCATCAGTTGTGCCGTCACGGCTTGGCGCAGGTTCGCCAGCAGCGCCTGGAACAGCTCGAACGCTTCCGACTTGTATTCCTGCAGCGGGTCGCGCTGGGCGTAGCCGCGGAAGCCGATGACGGAGCGCAGGTGATCGAGGTTGACGATATGTTCGCGCCAGAGATGGTCGAGCGTCTGCAGAACCACCGAGCGCTCGACGTAGAGCATGATATCCGGGCCGAAGCGTTCGGCGCGGTCTGCTGCAGCCTTCTCGGTCTCTGCAGTGATGCGTTCGCGAATATCGTTTTCGTCGATGCCTTCCTCTGCTGCCCATTCGACGATCGGCAGATCAAGGTTGAGCGAGTTCTGCACGTCGGTCTTGAGCCCAACGGCATCCCACTGTTCGGCATAGGCCTTTTCCGGAATGCGCTTGGCGACGATGTCCTCGATGACTTCGTGGCGCATGTCGGCGACCGTCTCGGAAATGTCGGTCGCATCCATCATTTCGATGCGCTGTTCGAAGATCACCTTGCGCTGATCGTTGAGAACGTCGTCGTATTTCAGAAGGTTTTTACGGGTGTCGAAGTTGCGGGCTTCGACCTTCTTCTGGGCGCGTTCCAGGGCCTTGTTGATCCAGGGATGGACGATCGCTTCGCCCTCCTTGAGGCCAAGCTTCTGCAACATCGAATCCATCCGGTCGGAACCGAAGATGCGCATCAGGTCGTCCTGCAGTGACAGGAAGAATTTCGAGCGGCCAGGGTCGCCCTGACGGCCGGAGCGGCCACGCAGCTGGTTGTCGATACGGCGGCTTTCGTGACGTTCAGTCGCCAGAACGTAAAGACCGCCAGCGGCGAGAGCGACGTCCTTCAGACGCTGCACCTCGACCTTGATCGCGGCTTCCTTTTCGTCGCGTTCGGGGCCGTGTTCCATCTCGCCGAGTTCGCGCTCGACGCGCATTTCAAGGTTGCCGCCGAGCTGGATGTCGGTGCCGCGGCCGGCCATGTTGGTGGCGATGGTCACTGCACCCGGAACGCCCGCCTGCGAAACGATATAGGCTTCCTGCTCGTGATAACGGGCGTTCAGAACCTGGAAATTGGTGAAGCCGGCCTTCTTCAGCATTTCTGCCAGAAGCTCGGATTTTTCGATCGAGGTGGTGCCGACCAGAACCGGCTGGTTGCGATCCTGCGATTCCTTGATCTCGGCGATGATCGCCTTGTATTTTTCTTCCACCGACCGATAGACTTCATCGTCTTCGTCGATACGCTTGATCGGCAGATTGGTCGGCACTTCGACGACTTCAAGGCCATAGATGTTGCCGAATTCTTCGGCTTCCGTCGAAGCTGTACCGGTCATGCCGCCGAGCTTGCTGTACATACGGAAATAGTTCTGGAACGTGACCGAGGCCAGCGTCTGGTTTTCCGGCTGGATGGTGACCTTTTCCTTGGCTTCAAGCGCCTGATGCTGGCCTTCCGAATAACGGCGGCCCGGCATCATGCGGCCGGTGAATTCGTCGATGATGACGATCTCGTCGTTGCGGACGATATAGTCCTTGTCCTTCTGGAAAAGCTTGTGCGCTTTCAAGGCGTTGTTGACGTGGTGGACGATCGCGACGTTCTCGACGTCGTAAAGCGTTTCGCCCTTCAGAAGATTGGCTTCGCGCAGCAGGTTTTCCAGCTTCTCGGTGCCATCCTCGGAGAAGTTGGCGGAGCGCTGCTTCTCGTCGATCTCGTAGTCTTCCGGCGACAGCATCGGGATGAACTTGTCGATCGTATTGTAGAGATCGGAGCGGTCGTCGAGCGGACCGGAGATGATCAGCGGCGTGCGGGCTTCATCGACGAGGATCGAGTCGACTTCATCGACGATGGCGAAGAAGTGGCCGCGCTGGACCATCTGGTTGCGCTCGTACTTCATGTTGTCGCGCAGATAGTCGAAGCCGAGTTCATTGTTGGTCGCATAGGTGACGTCGCAGGCATAGGCGGCGCGGCGCTGATCATCGGTCAGGCCGTGGACGATAACGCCCGTCGTCAACCCGAGGAACGCGTAGATCTTGTTCATCGTCGCGGAGTCGCGCGTCGCCAGGTAGTCGTTGACGGTGACGACATGCACGCCCTTGCTGGCAATAGCGTTCAGGTAGACCGGCAGCGTCGCCACCAGCGTCTTGCCTTCACCGGTCTTCATTTCAGCGATCGATTTTTCGTGCAGGATGATGCCGCCGATCAGCTGGACGTCAAAAGGTCGCAGGCCAAGTGCGCGGCGTGCGGCTTCGCGGGCAACGGCGAACGCAGGCACCAGCAGATCATCAAGCGTCTTGCCGTCGGCGAACTGCTGGCGGAACTCGACGGTCTTGGCGGCCAGTGCCTCGTCAGAAAGCGCTTTGGTTTCAGCTTCCAGGGCGTTGACGGCGTCGACCTTGGCTTTGTAGCCACGCACACGGCGGTCGTTCGATGAACCGAAGATTTTGCGGGCGATGCCGCCGAGACTGACCATAAGAATGGTCCTTTCTTCTATGTCGCCAACGCGGGCAATTTCCGCGAAATACTATGAAACGCCCGGAACTGTTCTGGACGCGAGGTTGCGTGACAGATAAGAGGGGGGTCGAATTATGTCAACGGGAGTTAAGGTTCGCGAATACCAAGGATTAGTAACAGGACGCCTTATTTCCATGGGTTCTTGTCATCGAAGCTTGGTAGGAGGCTACAGAACGGCCACAATCTGATGATGTGGAGCGTTTGAGGCCGGCCGTGACCGCGGTTCCGGATACCAGCGTGGAAGGTATGAGGATGTTGAAATACAAAATGCTTGCGGCAGTTGCCCTGATCGCTGTCATGGCCGCACAAGGCCCGGCAGCAGCGCAGGACGCTGCGGATCCCGTGATTGCCAAGGTTGGCGGTTCCGAGATTCACCAGTCGGAACTCGATTATGCGCTCACCGGTCTTGACCCGCAGCTCGCACAGCTGCCGGAAGACCAGAAGCGCGCAGCTGCGCTTTCCGGCCTGATCGACGTCAAGCTTCTGGCCAAGGATGCCGACAAGGAAGGCCTGCAGAACGACGCAGATTTCAAGAAGCGTCTCGCCTATCTGACCGACCGGGAATTGCACAACGCCTTCTTCAAGAAGCACGTTGTCGATGCCGTCAAGACGGAAGAGGTAAAGGCGCGTTACGACGTGGAAGTTGCCAAGATTCCTGCGCAGGAAGAAGCCAAGGCCCGTCATATTCTGGTGAAGACCGAGGAAGAAGCCAAGGCCGTCATCAAGGATCTGGACGCCGGCAAGGACTTCGCGACCATCGCCAAGGAAAAGTCGACCGACCCGAACAAGGCTGATGGCGGTGATCTCGGCTATTTCACCAAGGACCGCATGGTTCCTGAATTCTCGGAAGCTGCCTTCAAGCTTGAAAAGGGCAAGTACACGGAAGTGCCGGTCAAGACGCAGTTCGGTTTCCATGTCATCCTGCTCGAAGACAAGCGCATGCAGCCACCGCCGCCGTTTGAGCAGGTCGAGCCGCAGGTCAAGCAGCTCGTCATGCGCGACAAGTATATCGAGCTTCTGGCTGCCGCCAAGAAGGAAGCCGGCGTTGATATCACCGACCCGGCCCTGAAGAAGGCGTACGACGAGGCCAACAAGGCGGAAGCCGCAACCGCCAACTGATGAGATCGGCCGTGACCGCCCGTCTTTGGCCGGTCACGCCTTTCTGATATCAATTGAACGACACAGGTCCCGGAGGCGTCAGGCCCTTCGGGATTTCGTTTGTGGGCCCGCCAGGCCGGGCCATCACCGTTAAACAGGGTTGATCATGTCCGGTTCCGTTTCCCCGCTTGCCCCGAAATCCTTCGCCGACATGCCGCCGGTACGCGGCGTCCGCATGGCGACAGCCGCTGCAGGCATCAAGTACAAGAACCGTACCGATGTGCTGTTGATGGTTTTCGATGAGCCGGCGGCCGTTGCCGGTGTTTTCACAAAATCAAAATGCCCTTCGGCTCCCGTCGATTTCTGCCGTCAGAACCTGTCTGGCGGCATCGCTCGTGCCGTGGTGGTCAATTCCGGCAATGCCAATGCCTTCACCGGCAAGAAGGGCAAGGCTGCGACCGAGCTTACGGCGCAGTCGGCTTCTGAAGCGGTCGGATGTTCGACCGGTGAAGTGTTTCTTGCGTCCACCGGCGTCATCGGCGAACCCTTGGATGCGACGAAATTTGCGGGCGTTCTCAGCGACATGACCGTGCAGGCGACCGGCGATTTCTGGTTCGAGGCCGCCAAGGCGATCATGACCACCGATACCTATCCGAAGGTTGCCACCCGCAGCGCCGAAATTGGCGGAGTCGCGGTTACTATCAACGGCATCGCCAAGGGCGCTGGCATGATCGCACCCGACATGGCGACGATGCTGTCCTTTGTCGTTACCGACGCGAATATTGCGCCCGAAGCGCTGCAGGTTTTACTGTCTGAAGGCACAGGCCCAACCTTCAATTCCGTCACCGTCGATAGCGATACCTCGACCTCCGACACACTGATGCTGTTTGCCACAGGTGCGGCCGGCAAGGACGGACAGGCGAAGATTGTCAGCCCGGCCGATCCGGCGCTGGATGGCTTCCGTGCGGCGCTGAACGACCTCCTGCGTGATCTGGCACTGCAGGTGGTTCGCGATGGTGAAGGTGCTCGTAAAATGGTTGCCGTCACCGTTGAAGGTGCCGAAAGTGATCAGGCTGCCAAGCGCATTGGCCTGTCGATCGCCAATTCGCCGCTGGTGAAAACGGCCGTTGCCGGCGAGGATGCCAATTGGGGCCGCGTGGTCATGGCTGTCGGCAAGTCCGGCGAACTGGCCGACCGCGACCGGTTGGCGATCTGGTTCGGCGATGTGCGCGTCGCCGTTGATGGCGAACGCGATCCGACCTATTCGGAGGCCGCAGCAACAGCCGTGATGAAAGAAGAAGACATAACCATCCGCGTCGAGATCGGTCTCGGCTCCGGCAAGGCGACTGTCTATACCTGCGATCTGACGAAGGAATATGTCGAGATTAACGGCGACTACCGGAGCTGATGACAGTGCAGGATGCGATTTCGAAAACCGATCTGCCGAATGTGCGCCGCCTGGAAGCCGTCGGTTTTCGCGCCTGGCCCGCAGCTTCGGTGCAGTATGACGGCAGCTGGCTGATCCGCCTGACGGCGGGACATGACTCCAAACGGTTGAATTCGGTCAATCCGCTCGACCCGTCCGACGGTCGCGATATCGAAATCCGGCTTCAGAAGGCTGCCAAGCGTTTTTCCGACTATGGCCGTCCGCTGACCGTCCGCCAGACACCGCTAACCCCACCGCTGCTGATTTCTTACATGAATGAGCATCGCTGGCCGGTCTTTTCCGAAACCATTGTCATGATGGCGGATATTCCCCCGAACGATACGACGGAATCGATCGAGCATTTGCCGTTGCGCGATGTTGGCCGTTTCGTCGATGCCCGGCTGCAGATCTGTGGTGAAAGCAGCCAGGACAAGGCGGGTCTCACCGAAGTCATCAACGCGATCAAGCCGGAATGCGGACTGTTTCTTTTCGAGGCGCAGGACGAGGGACCGATCGCGGTATCGCTTGCTGTGCATGACAACGATCTTGCCGGAATTCTGCAGGTTGCCGTTGCTGAGAGCGTGCGGCGGCAGGGCGTGGGCAGCGCCATCGTCAACGCCTCGTTGCGTTGGGCCCGTCTGCGAGGTGCTCGTACTGCCTGGCTTTCTGTCGAGAGTGACAATGAGGCCGCCATCAAGCTCTATCGCAAGTTCGGCTTCAGGGATGTCTACCGGTATGCTTACCGGCGCGAAGGAGTTTGACGATGGAAGTAACCGGCCGAAAAATTCTCCTGGTTGCGGCCTGCGCGCTGGTCGATAGCGATGGCCGGATCCTGCTTGCTCAGCGGCCTGAGGGCAAATCCCTGGCGGGGCTCTGGGAGTTTCCCGGAGGCAAGGTCGAGCCCGGTGAGACGCCGGAGGAAACGCTGATCCGCGAACTGGACGAGGAACTGGGGGTTCGCACCAAGGTTGCTTGCCTGGCGCCGCTGACATTTGCCAGCCACACCTACGACGATTTCCACCTGCTGATGCCGCTTTACGTCTGCCGGCGCTACGAGGGCGTTGCTTATGGCCGGGAAGGCCAGGCGGTGAAATGGGTTCGCCCGAAGGCCCTGCGCGACTATCCGATGCCGCCCGCCGACGAGCCACTTATCCCCTACTTAATGGATTTGCTCTGATCTAATCTCGCAAATTTCTATTTTATTAATCGAACATTTATCACCCTCCCGCAAAATCAGCTTCGAGTAAGTACCGGTGTCTAATGGTTTGGGGATGTTTCCCGTAACCGATGCCGGTTTTTATAGGCGTCGACATGGTGAAGCGGTGAGGTAGCCGTCTTCAGGAAAACGCACGTATTCGAAGAGGCAGACGATGGTCGACGACGATTTTTGGAGAACGGTTCAGGACAAGGATCTGGTGACAACCCAGAGCCGCCGCACCGGTGCGCTCAATCTGTCGCTGCTGTTCGGTACAGCCGTCATCGCGCTGACCCTCATCCTGACGCCGATGTTGACGTCGAAGACGGACAACAAGGTGTTGGCTGACGCGCCGATAGACTACGACAATATCAGGACCGGCTCTATCCCGAGCAACCCGCCCACCAAGCGTTACACGGTGCGCCGCAGCGTGCTGCAGGAAATGCCGGGTGCCGTCTGCATTATCGATGGTAATGGAAGCAAAAGCGGCTGCTGACGTCCTTGAAGCCGGGAATATCCGGCGTTTCTGTCCGTTACCAGCCAGGTCGGGATCGACCGATAACGACGGCGCGCATTTTCCTGCTTTTCGGGTGATCTCACCTGTCGGGCATGCACAGGACAGGCTGGGGGAGCCCATGACGACATTGATCCGATTGTTGAACGACAAATCCGCGGCCACGGCAATCGAATATGGACTGCTGGCCAGCTTGATTTCGATCGGGATGATTGCCGGGCTAGGGGCGTTCTCGGATTCCCTGCTGGCGGTCTTTCAGACGATCACCAACACCTTCCTTGCCAAGCCTATCTAGGTCAGCAGACATTCCTATTGTTCACCTTTCAGTGGCAGTTCGCGCGTGCTCAGCGCATCTGATAGCCGTTGCTTTGCCGAACCAGGTTTCAGTGGTTTCTGCTGGCTTTCGTGCGGCGCCCATCCGGAAATATAGATGATTGAGAACGTTGCCCGGATGCGGCCATCCGGATCGGCAAAACGTTCGGCATAGATTTCAGCGGCGCGCACGAAGAACTTCCAGGTCAACGGCTTGCGGCTGCGGGCTGCGAGCGGATTGGTCATTCCCATCGACCGCAGGTCTTTCAGTAATGAGAACAGCGACGCGTAACGCACCGTATAGCTTTCGGTATCGGCGACCGGCAGGCTGAAACCAGCGCGTTGCAACAGCGCACCGATATCGCGGACATCGGCGAAGGGGATGACGCGCGGGCTGGCGCCGCCGGTCATTTCGCTTTCGGCCGCAAGAAGGACCTCGCGCAACTCCTGCAAGGTGCCGGACCCGGGAATGGCGGCGAGGAACAACCCGTCGGGCTTGAGCGCACGGCGCACCTGGATGAATACGCCGGGCGTGTCGTTGGTCAGGTGCAGCGACAGCGGCGAGACGACCAGGTTTACAGATTCCGGTGCGAGCGGTACCGCCTCGAGCGATGCGGCGGTGATTTTTTCATCCGTTGCGGCAAAGGCCGCATCAGTCTCGACCCTTTCGATTTCCGTCACCTTGCCGGTATTGGCGATGTAGCGGGCCGTCAGGCCGGTATAGCCATGCAGTTCCACGGCCTTGTCGAAATGGCGTTCAACCACGCTCAGGCGCTCGGACAGCTCCTGTGCTGCAATCTCCAGCAGGAATTGCGCCTTCGGATCGCCGTCGCGAAAGGCGCGCTTGCGGCGGGCTTCGACGAGCCTCTGGTCGAAAACGATATCCATGGCCTTGCTTCCCCGATCGTCCAAAAATCTGATCGCAATGAAACCCGGCTCGCCGTAAAGTCAACCTCATGGGGGACGAAGGGGCGGAAAATCCTGGGTGGCGGCTTGCAAGCGGTCTGCGTGGAGGCCTGCGCGGTCTGTGGGCGGCGGCAGTCGATGCGGTCTATCCGCCGGTCTGCAGCGGCTGTGGCCGCATGGTGGGGCAACATCGCGGCGTCTGTCCCGCCTGCTGGGCGACGCTGCGGCTGATTGAGCGGCCGTATTGCGAGGTACTCGGGTTGCCGTTTTCGCATGATCTCGGGGCTGGCATCCTGTCGGCCGATGCAATTGCCAATCCGCCTGCGTTCGAGCGGCTGCGCTCTGTTGCCATCCATGACGGCATTGCCAAGTCGCTTGTCCATGGCCTGAAATACCGCGACCGCACCGATCTGGCTGTGATGATGGCGGAATGGATGATCCGGGCCAGCGACGGCAATGTCCTGGCTTGTGATGCGATCGTCCCCGTTCCGCTGCATGCGTTCCGGCTCTGGAGCCGCAAATTCAACCAGTCCGCCGAGCTTGCCCGGGCGATTGCCCGTATCTCGGAAAAGCCCTTTCTGGCGACCGCGTTGATCCGCAACCGGCGCACCGCCCAGCAGGTGGGGCTGGGGGCAAGCCAGCGTCATGACAACGTCCGCGGTGCCTTTTCTGTGACGGAGGCCGGGAAGGCGGCGCTGTTCGGCAAGCGGATCGTTCTGGTCGATGACGTCTATACGACGGGCGCGACTGTATCGGCAGCCAGCCGGGCGCTGAAGAAGGCGGGTGCCGCCGATGTGACCGTTTTGACCTTTGCAAGAGCCGTGTCCGGTCTTATATGACACGGTATGTAATGCTGGCGCAGGGCCGGCGAAGGAGCAGATCAACTCATGGCTTCGGTCGTTATTTATACCCGTCAGTTCTGCGGTTATTGTTCCGCAGCGAAGAAACTTCTGGAAACCAAGGGCGTGACGTTCGAGGAGCATGACGCGACCTATGCTCCGGATGTTCGCCAGAAGATGATCGAGCGGTCGAACGGTGGTACGACCTTCCCGCAGATCTTCATCAACAATGCCCATATCGGTGGCTGCGACGACCTGCACGCGCTGGAACGCGCCGGCAAGTTGGACGCGATGCTCGCCGCGTAAGGAGACGCTTCCATGACGTTCAAGGCGGCAGCGATCCAGATGTGTTCCGGTGTTGATCCGGCCCGGAATGCCGACACCATGGTGCGGCTGGTCCGTGAGGCCGCCGCGCAGGGTGCTGTTTACGTGCAGACGCCGGAAATGACCGGTGCGCTGCAGCGGGACCGTGCCGCGATGAAGGCGGCGTTGCGCGACGAGAGCAGTGATCTCATCGTTGCTGCGGCGTCCAAACTCGCCGGCGAACTCGGCATCCACCTTCATGTCGGATCGACCGCGATCGGCCTTGCCGATGGCAAGATGGCCAATCGCGGTTTTCTCTTCGGCCCCGATGGCAAAAAGATCACCCATTACGACAAGATCCACATGTTCGACGTCGATCTCGACAATGGCGAAAGCTGGCGCGAAAGCTCAGCCTACACACCGGGCGGCACCGCGCGGCTGGTGAGCCTGCCGTTCGGCAAGCTCGGCTGTGCCATCTGTTACGACGTTCGGTTTCCCGAGCTTTTCCGGGCGCAGGCGGCTGCAGGGGCGCAGATCATGTCGGTGCCGGCAGCCTTTACCCGCCAGACCGGCGAGGCGCATTGGGAAATCCTGTTGCGCGCCCGGGCAATCGAAAACGGCATGTTCGTGATCGCTGCTGCACAGGCCGGCGTTCATGAGGATGGCCGCGAGACGTTTGGCCATTCGATGATCGTCGATCCCTGGGGACGGGTTCTGGCTTCGGCTGGCGGTACTGGTGAGGGTATCGTTCTTGCCGATATCGATGTGAGCGCTGTCGCGGCTGCGCGCTCGAAAATTCCAAACCTGAAGAACGGCCGGGCCTTCCAACTTGAGGAGGTGCCATCGAGCACCTCCGGGGACGTGGCCGCTTGATCAAATACACGCTTGCCTGTGACAATGGCCATTCGTTTGAGGGATGGTTTTCCTCAAGTACCGACTTTGACCGTCAGGCGGAGCTTGGGCTGGTGTCCTGTCCCGTCTGCGGTTCGGCTAAAGTCGGCAAGGAGCTGATGGCGCCCTCGGTTTCGACAGCCCGCAAGAAGGACGAGACCAAGGTGCTGATGATGGATCAGGCCCGCAAGGAAGCGGTCGCCAAGATCCGCGAACTGGTCACCTCGATTCGCGAAAATGCCGAGGATGTCGGGACAAAGTTTCCCGAGGAAGCCAGAAAAATCCATTATGGCGAGGCGGAGCAACGCGGATTGATCGGCCAAGCGACGGTGGACGAGGCCAAGGCCCTGCTGGAGGAAGGCATCGAGATTGCCGCTCTGCCCGTTCTGCCTGACGATGTGAACTGACATGACGACCGCGCAGTATCGTCTGGCCATCTATAATTTCGGCCTGCATGTCGGGTCAGAGGGTGATCCCCGTGTCGAAGGCTTCGTCTTGCGCGAGCCGGCCAAATTTCGAGGCCGCATCGCGGGCAAGCGGTTTTGTTTGGCGCTCCGGCTATCGTGGCGGGCCCGGGCCGCGCAGCTGGGGTCCGCAAGTGTTGAACGTCTAGCACGAGGGCGAACGGCGGGGATGATGCCGCCGGTTTTCCTTGGCAAACGCTGACAGATGGTAGTAATATTTCCTACCGATCAAGCTTGGAGGCTTTTGATGTCCAACGTAGAGAAAATCAGCGTTGCGCTGACAAGGCAGCAGGCATCGATGCTTCGCGATGCCGTGGGAACCGGTGCCTACGCCACGACCAGTGAAATTGTCCGCGAAGCCGTGCGTGACTGGTCCGCCAAATGGGAAGTCCGTCAAGCCACCACAAGCAGGCTGAGCGAGTTGTGGAACGAGGGCAAGGCCAGCGGCAAGCCCACTGCCGTAGATTTTGACAGGCTGCGCGAGGAAGCCCGCCAAGAACTTTTTGCCGCACAGAAACATGCCGGTTGATTTGGTCTGGTCACCTCTGGCGCAGGCGGATATCCGCCGCATCTATGTGGAAATTGGCCGGGAGCAGCCACAGGCTGCCGAGCGTTTTTATGAGCGGTTTCAGCACAAAGCCAGCCTCCTGGGCGACCAGCCGCGTCTCGGTATGCGGCATCCCGAGATCAGTCCAGCCGCCCGGATGCTTGTGGAGGCGCCTTTTGTAATCCTCTACGAAACGATACCCGATAGCGACGAGGGACCAGTGAAGGTGGTCGAGATTGTGCGTGTTATCGACGCTCGACGAGATATAAAAACCCTTTTTTCGTAGGCGTTCTGAGACTCATAGCGGTGGGATTGAGTTTAGGTGTTCGAATGGCTGCGAGAAATCCCTTTGTCAAAGAACGGAACGATCCCGGACATGATTTCCTCCATCCGGGCCGATCCATTGCAGTCTAGCATGGTGACGGATGGCGGGGATGATGCTGTGCGGGCTTTGTGAGGCAGGCTCGGCGGGCGTCTGGTTCTTCCGGATCGCAGGAAGGTTGACGTGCTCTTTTAATTCAACGGCTTGATACCCATCTGCTGGCTTTGCCGAGAATGGAGTTTCGAGACTGATGGACTTTTCCGACCTTCGCCTTTCGACCGAACGCCTTGAGATCCGGCGGTTCGTGCCCGGTGATTTTGCAGCTTTTCTTGCCTATCACAGCCAGCCGGAGGTCTATCGTTACCTCTATGCCGATCCGCTCGACGAGGCTGAGGCTGCTGAGAAATTCCAGAAGGCGAGCGTGCCGCGGCTTCGCAAGGATGGCGATACCGCCGTGTTTGCGGTCGAGCGGCGTGAGGACGGTGCCGTGGCGGGCGAAGTTGTGCTGAAGCTGGCGAGCGCCATCGCGCGGCAGGTGGAGGTCGGCTATATTTTCAATCCGGCCTTTGCGGGCAAGGGCTATGCCACCGAAGCGATGAGTGCCGTTTTGGAGTTCGCGTTTTCGAGGCTGAATTTCCACCGCGCCTTCGCCCGGCTCGATGCCGCCAATGCCGGATCGGTGGGGGTCGTCGAACGGCTGGGGATGCGGCGCGAGGCCCATCTGATCCAGAACGATCAGTTCAACGGTATCTGGGGCGACGAGTTTATCTATGCGCTGCTCAGGGACGAATGGATGGCGCGGCATAGTGGCGTCTGACAATCGTTGACGCAGCAAACGGTCTCTCCCGCAAATCCGGTCGCGGGAGGGAAAGGGACGTTGCCGTTTACGCCGGGCGTTTGGCGACGATCATGTAGTTGACGTCCATGTCCTTCGACAGGTTCCACTGGTTCGACAGTGGATTGAAGAAGACGCCGGTGCGATCGGTCACGTCCATTCCGTTTGCCGTGATCGGCTTTTCCAGTTCTTCCGGACGCACCAGCTTTTCATACTGGTGGGTGCCGCGCGGCAGCCAGCGCAAGACGTTTTCGGCAGCGAAGATGGCAAGGGCGGCGGCTTTGACCGTGCGGTTGATGGTGGCAACGAACATCATGCCGCCGGGGCGAACCATCGAGGCGCAGGTGCTCATGAAGAATTCGACATCGGCGACATGCTCGACCACTTCCATGTTGAGCACCACATCGAAGGTCTCGCCGGATTCGGCGAGCGACTCGGCCGTGACAGCGCGGTAATCGACCGCGACGCCGCTGCCTGCCGCATGGGTCTTGGCGATCATGATGTTCTTTTCCGAGGCGTCGGCGCCGACAACATCGGCACCCATGCGGGCCATCGGCTCGGACAGCAGGCCGCCGCCGCAGCCGATATCGAGGATGCGCAGGCCCTTCAGCGGCTGCAGCGCCTTGGCCTCACGGCCGAAATTATCGGCAACGCGATCGCGGATATAGGTGAGGCGGACCGGATTGAACTTGTGCAGCGGCCGGAACTTGCCTTTCGGGTCCCACCACTCGGCGGCCATGGCGGAAAACCGGTCGACTTCGGTCTGGTCGATGGTGCTGCGGGCCTGTTCACTCATGGTCGGAACTCCTTGGACTATACCCTTGTGAAGTCGGACGATCGGCCATGAATGTCAAGGGTTGGCAGTGTCGCGCCGCGGTTGGCGGCCTTTCAGGCAGCGGTCGAATTTCGGCAGATCTTCGTGGGGATGGGCGATCAAGTCTCTTTGAAGATCATCCAGGCACTCTGCAAATGTCTCGAAAGCTAAAGCGCTGGCTGTTGCCATGCAGCGCGGCAGCTTGGCGCAGGCGTTGCCGGACAGGCCGATTTCGCGCTGGGCGCGGATTTTGCGATCCTGATGTGCAGAGACGCGCATTTCCCCGCTGCAGGTCTTGTCGCGGCGGCATTTGCGGATCGGGCAAACGCGCCATGCGCTGTAAATGGTCAAGGTGGTCCGGCATTGGCGTTCGTGATCGGCGGACACGCGTTTTTCATATTCGGAAAAATCCTGTTTCGGCATCGCAAGCTCCTTTGGTTATGGGGTCGGACAAGACAGGGGTTCGTATTCACGCGGCGTGTTTCGCCCGTGGCATGCCGTTGCGGTGATCTTTTTGCGCCAGGGCGCCGGCAGGATCGGCCGGGGCACATCGTGTGCCGAAGTGTTTGGTAGTAAATGACACGCGATGTGCCCCGTCTCGGTGGTTTTTACCTGCAACTTCGATTTCTCTGCGGGGATGGCGGCACCCTTTTGATACGGGGCGGCGTCCACGGCTGTTCGCCGTTTCGCTGCAAAAGACCTGTCCTTCGACACGCCAGTCGCCGGTCCTCATGTGTGCCTCACAGGCACGCCCCGCCATTTTACAGACGGGAGGGAAACCATTCTCTGCAGGCCCCGACGGCCGCGCCTGCGTTTCAAACGCAAACCGAAGGCACCGGCCCCACCTCGCCGGCAACGCTTTCCGGTGTATCCGATGGCAGGACGACATGATTGTGTCACGGTTTTGAGGGGCGGGGATTTGCGGGGATGATTTTTTACGTCCGGTTGATCGAAACGCCGCCGTCGACAAGCATGGCCGTGCCGGTTGTGAAGCTTGACGCATCCGAGGCGAGGTAGAGCACGGAACGGGCAATTTCCTCCGGTTTTGCCATGCGCTTCAGGGCATGCAGTCCTTCGACGAAGGCAAGAACTTCCGGCCCGGTGCCGGGCGCGTTGGTGAAGCTCATCGGTGTGTCGGTGCCGCCGGGCAGGATCGCGTTGACGCGGATGCCCTTCGCTCCCAGTTCCGCGGCAAGGCTTTGGGTGAGGCCGATCAGTCCGGCCTTTGCCGCAGCGTAGGCGCTGGTGTTCGGCATGCCTGCGGTGTGTCCGACGAAGCTGGAGGTGAAGATCAAGGAACCCGCGCCACGCGCCGCCATGGCAGGCACCTGATACTTGGCGCCAAAGAAAGCGCTTGTCAGGTTGGTGTCGATGGCTTCCTGCCAGCCGGCAGTAGACAGATCGGCAATGGGGGCCATCTCGCCGGTGGTGCCGGCATTGTTGAAGGCGATGTCGAGGCCGCCGAATGTCTGCGTTGCAGTGTCGACCAGCGCGCGGGCATGGGCTTCGTCGCGGACGTCGCCGTCGATGGCGACGGCCTTGCCACCTTCCGCCTCGATCTCCGCAACGAGTTCATCGAGAGCTGTCCGGCGGCGGCCCGACAGGACGAGGCTTGCACCTTCGCGGGCGAACAGTTTTGCCGTTGCCCGGCCGATGCCGGAACTGGCGCCGGTGATGATGGCGACCTTGTGGGATAGTGTGGACATGATTGAAATTCCTCCTGGTTGCGGGAGGTTCAATCGCAGCCTGGGCCAGGTGCCGCCACCCGTTTCCTGCACGAGATACAGTCGTCGGCACGGGGGGCGGACGCCCTAGAGGTTCATTTTGTCCAGACGAAGCGTCGTTGCCGAGGACAGCCGGTGCGCCAGGGAAGAGGATTGAGACACGGAAAACTGGATCAGCGGGATCAGAACGATGACCAGAATAAGGGTGGCAATGTAGAGCAATCCAAGAGGAATTCGACGCGCTTTCAAACAGCAATCTCCAGTGTCGATTGAAAATGTGGCTGCCAATGCTGACAGCAGCCTGAACGTGAGGGACGTGGCGCGCTCGTGCATTGCTTGCGCAGTCTCAGGGAACTGTCATATTCTGCTGCACGTTCAGGTTCTTGTCAGAAAACCGGACCAGATGTCCCGCGATGGAGACGGCTGCGGCACTGCGCCCGGCAAACGGATCGTGGCTGGCGGTCTGGACAGCGGCGGGACGTGTTGCGGCCGGATCCATCAATCTGATGTTCTGCGGGAGAATTCTTTGTCGGTGGAAAGCCTACCAATCGCCACGCCGCGTGTGCTGCGGCCGGTCATCGGCAGCGTGACGCTGAGCCTGATCGTGGCGCTTTATCTCGTCTTCGTCACCAACCGGACATTCTGGTCAAAGGCCATGGAGTATCTCGGGGCTCCGAGCACTGCGCTGTTTTTGCTCGCCGTCGGACTTTTTGCGCTGTTCTCGGCCGTTTGCGTCACGGCGTCGGTAAAGTATCTGACGAAACCCTTTTTCATCCTTTTGATCATGATCGCCGCCGCCAGCTCGCGGTTCATGGATACTTTCGGCACCATCATCGACGTCGACATGATCCGCAATGCGGCGGAGACAACCGGCTCTGAAGCTGGCCATCTGCTGACCACCGGCTTCCTTATCCATATGCTGCTGTTTGGGATCGTGCCTTCGCTGCTCATCATGCTGGTGCGGATCAAGCACCGGCCGCTCTTTCAGAAATTCAAATACAATCTTGTGCTGATCCTGTGCCTTCTTGCTGTTTTTACGTCTGTCAGCATTGCCAATGTGCGGACGTTTGCGGCAGCGATCCGGCAGCACCGCGACCTCGCCGCCACGGTCAACCCCGTCGCACCGATCTTCAGTGCGGTGCGTTATGTCGTGGCGGCCGGCGCAGACAAGAACGTTGTCCTTCAGCCGCTCGGCACCGATGCGCGGGTGATGGCGCCGATGCTGTCCGGAAAGCCGCGCGTCACCATCATCGTTGCCGGGGAAACCGCGCGGGCGGAGAATTTTTCGCTCGGCGGCTATGCCCGCGACACCAACCCGCTGCTTGCCCGGCAGGATATTCAATATTTCACCGACACCTCAAGCTGCGGCACGGCGACGGCGGTGTCTCTGCCTTGCATGTTTTCCGTCTATACTCGTTCCAGCTACACGCACCGCAAGGGGCTTGAGACCGAAAATCTTCTCGATGTGCTCACCCGCGCCGGCATCAAGGCAGAATGGTGGGAGAACAATACGGGCAGCAAGGGCGTTGCCGACCGCATCGCCTATACGTCGTTTTCCGACATCAACGATCCACGGTTTTGCAAGAGCAACGAATGCCTGGATGATGTGCACCTCGACCGGCTTGGCACCTGGCTTGATGGCGTCAAGGGCGACAGCGTGCTGGTCATTCATCAGCTCGGCAGCCACGGGCCGGCCTATTATCTGCGCTATCCGGAGAAATTCCGCCGTTTCACGCCGGATTGCCGGACGGCAGAGCTTGGCAAATGCTCGCGCGAGGAGATCGTCAACGCCTATGACAATTCGATCCTTTATACGGATTACATTGTCTCGACGGTCATCGACATGCTGAAGGCCCGCGAGGACAAAATGGCCGGATCGATGGTCTACATGTCCGACCATGGCGAATCGCTCGGCGAGCGTGGGCTTTACCTGCATGGCGCGCCCTATTTCATCGCACCGTCGCAGCAGACCCATATTCCGTTTGTGCTGTGGACCGGCAAGGAAACCAAGGGCGGGATCGACCAGGCCTGCCTTCAGGCAACGGCCAGAGAACCACGGTCGCACGACAACCTGTTCCACACGGTGCTTGGCCTGATGAACGTCTCGACCAAGGTTTACGAGCCGTCGCTCGACGCCGTGGCTGCATGCCGGACAAGCGCTGGGTCGTAAGCGATCGGCAATACGCTTTTATAGTGTGGCCTGCTCCCCAAGGGAGTGGGCTTGTCGCCGTTGCATCAAAGCCGTTTGACGGCGCAGTCCAAAGAGGGAATAAGAATGCCGGTGGAGCTGACCGAGGGGACCAGCGGCTTGCGTGTTCTACTTGTCGAGGACAATGAGATACTGGGGGAGGCCGTTCGCGATCATATCGCGGCTGCCGATCATGCCGTCGATTGGATGAAGACGCTCGACGATGCGCGGATGTCGCTGCGGACCGTCTCCTATGGTCTGATCCTGCTTGATCTTCGCCTGCCGGATGGCAGTGGCATCTCTCTTCTGAAAGAGTTGCGGGTAAGCAGCAATGCGACGCCGGTGATCATCCTGACCGCCCATGACCAGATTTCCGACCGGATCGAAGGCTTGAACAGCGGTGCTGACGACTATCTCGTCAAGCCGTTCGATCTCGGCGAACTCAGCGCGCGCATGCTTGCCGTCATCCGCCGCTATGGCGGCAATATTTCGCCGGTGATCCGCTTTGGCGACCTGAAGATCTCGCCTGTCGACCGGCGGGTGTTTGCCGGCGAGGCGGAAGTCGGTCTTTCCGGGCGCGAATGGGCTGTTCTCGACACGCTGCTGTCGCGGCCGGGGGCGATCATTTCCAAGGCGCAGATCGAGGAGGCACTCTATGCCTTCGGTTCCGAGATCGAGAGCAATACAGTGGAGGTCTATGTCAGCCGGTTGCGCAAGAAACTCGGGCGGGACCATGTCGTGACCGTGCGCGGCGTTGGCTACAAGATCGGGACACCGGCGTGACGCAGCAGAAAACGCGCACGCGCAGCATGACCGGCCGCTTGATCCTGTGGCTCACCGGCGTGACCGTGGCTTTCTGGCTGATCGCTGCCGGCCTTGGCGTCGCTGTGATGAAGGACGAGTTCGACGAATTCTTCAACGGTTCGCTGCAGGAAACGGCCGAGCGGCTGTTGCCTCTGGTGCTGGATGACTTGCAGCGACGCGAGGGGCCTCCATCGCCACGGCATTTTCAAAGCGAGGCCGAGGATCTGGGAGAGGAATATCTGGTCTATCAGGTTCGCGATGCGAGCGGAAAAATCCTCATTCGCTCGCATGATGCGCCGATGGAGCCGTTTGATGTGCCGCTGAAACGCGGTTTCTTTGAAGACGATACCTACCATTTTTATACGGCGAGCGCCGCCGACAACATGACCTTCGTGCAGGTTGCTGATGCCATGGACAACCGCACCGAAGCCGTGACGGAAGGCAGTTTAGCACTGTTCCTGCCAGTGCTGGTGCTGATCCCGGTCAGCGTCCTGTTGATATGGCTGATCGTGCGCCGGGCGCTTGCCCCGGTCGATGATCTGCGCGAGGCAATCGAGAAAAAGGACGGCGGCAACCTGGTGCCGGTGCCGTCCAGCATGCTGCCACGCGAACTTCGGCCGATCGCCAGCTCCGTCAACCGTCTGCTGAGCCGGCTGCAGGCGGCCTTCGATGCGGAGCGGGAATTTACCGCCAACAGTGCGCATGAACTCCGAACGCCGATCGCCGGTGCGCTGGCACAGACGCAGATGCTGATTGCCGAGCTCAAAGGGCCAAGCAAGCGGCGCGCCCAGCAGATCGAGACATCGCTCGCTAATCTTGGCCACACCACCGAGAAACTGCTGCAGCTGGCGCGGGCCGAGGCCGGTATCGGCGCGGGTACGGTCACCGTCGATCTGGCGCGCGTGCTGGAACTGGTGGTGACCGATTTCGAGCGGAGCGATCCGGGTTCGAAGCGTTTGCGTCTCCACCGTCAACCGGGGGCGGCGTTGACAGGACACTACAGCGAAGACGCCTTTGCGATCGTGTTGCGCAACCTGATCGAGAATGCGCTTTTGCATGGCGACCGGGACGAGCCGGTGGATATCCGCCTGGAGAAGGGCGGAGTGGTCCGCATCGTCAATGGTGCGGCGGCTCTTTCGCCGGACGAACTGGCGGCAGTCCGCAAACGTTTCGGGCGTGGTAATAGCCTTTCACCGGGCTCTGGCCTTGGCCTGTCGATCGCCGAGCGATTGCTGCAGCAGATGAATGCCGGTTTTGAGGTCATGTCCCCGGCGACGGGACGCCAGGACGGGTTCGAGGTGATGCTGCGGTTTAGCGATGACGGGGATGCTGCCTAACGCCGTGGGCTGACCAAGGCAGCATCTTGCTCTTCTCCTCAGCGGGGAGAAGAGAAAAGCAGTTTCCTCAATCCCGGTCCGGTGCCCCGAGCGGAAAGAACGAGCGGTAGGGGCGGCCTTCATCGACAGCGCGGGCGAAGGACGGGCGGGCGAGAAGGCGGGCGCGGTAGGCGCGGACATTCGGGAAGGTTTCGGCGATCGGGTGCACCCAGTCTGCATAGAACAGCGACGGGCAGGCGGCGCAATCGGCAAGGCTGAACTGGTCGCCGGCCGCCCATTCGGTTTTCCCCACCACGCCGTCGAGCCAGCCATAGGCGTCGTCGAGCATCGCTTTCGCCTCGGTGACGCCGTAGGGGTCGCGGTCGGCCTCCGGGCGGATCTGGTTGAACACCACGTTCTGCATCGGCGTCATGACGTAATTGTCAAAGAAGCGGTCCATCATCCGGGTGCGGAGTGCCGCCTGCGGATCGCTGGGGATCAAGCGGACGCTGCCGGGATAATTGAGCATCAGATATTCGATGATGATGGTTGCCTCCATCACCGCGTTTTCGCCGTCCTTCAGCACCGGAAAGCGCTTGATCGGCCAGATCGATTGCCATTCCTCGACGGTGCTTTCCTCCTCCGGGCTCAGCATGCGGTAATCGAACGCTGTGCCGTTCTCATAGATTGCCACAAGCACCTTCTGGCAATAGGACGAGAACGGGTGGGCAAAGAGCTGCGGTGTCATCATATCCTCCAAAACTGATTTCAATCTGCAACTGGTTGTTCTGTAGAGCGACTAATCCTATATTGCAAGTGGTTTAGACGGGGGCGTGTCTTGGATATTGTGCAGCGATCGGGATGCCCGATCAATCTTACACTGGAAATGCTCGGCGATCGCTGGAGCCTGATCGTCATTCGAGATCTGATGTTCGGCAACCGACGGCATTTTCGCGAGCTTTTGACGCAGTCGGAAGAGGGGATCGCCTCGAATATCCTGGCCGACCGGCTGAAGCGGCTGACCGAAAACGGACTTTTGTCCCGCCGAGACGATCCGAGCCACAAGCAGAAGGGCATCTATAGCCTGACCGAACCGTCGATCCAGCTGGTGCCGCTTCTCGCGCAGATGGGCGCCTGGGGCAGGCGGCATACGGCAGTATCCGAAGAATTGTCCATCCGCGCCGAACTGCTCGAAGAGGGCGGACCTGCGATGTGGACGGCGTTCATGGAGGAGTTGCGGAGTTTGCATCTCGATCAGCCAGCGCCGGAGCGGTCGGTGTTTGCGGAACTGCAGGCGGCGTATCTGGCGGTGGTGGCGAGAAACGGCGGGTCGGCTGCGTGATCCGGCGTTGATTTCAGCAACTTCCGTCAGGCCGTCTGTGACGCCAGTGGATAGGCTGTCCGTGTCATGAAGGAGAAGAGCTTGGACACTGCCGCCGCACAGAACTACCGCAACAGGTTTCAGCGTGTTCTTCGTCACATCGACGCGCATCTCGACGATGATTTGAGCGTGGAAATCCTATGCGGTGTCGCGGCTTTTTCCAGATTTCATTTCCACCGGCAATTTTCCGAGCTGCTCGGCATCGGCGTCTACCCCTACATCCAGACGCTGCGGCTGAAACGGGCATCGTACAGGCTGGCTTTCCGAAAGGAGATGCCGATCCTGCAGATTGCGCTGTCCAGCGGATATGAAGGGCCAGAGGCTTTTGCCCGTGCTTTCAAGCAGAGGACCGGTCAGACGCCGAGCGCCTTTCGGAAGGAGCCGCATTGGGATGCCTTGCATGACGCACACCAGTCCACCCTCATAGCAAGGAACAGGGTCATGCAGCAGACATTTGCCGCCATCGAGATCGTCGACGTCAAGGAAACCAGAATTGCCATCCTGCCGCATCGCGGCGATCCCGCATTGGTCGGGAGAACCATCCGCCGGTTCATCGAATGGCGAAAAAGCAACGGCCTGCCGCCGCGGCTGAACGATACCTACAATATTTTCCACAATGATCCAAAGGAAGTCGCGCCAGCGGACTTTCGCCTCGATCTCTGTGTGGCGACGGACAGGACTATCGCCGATCCGGACATCGGCATCATGGCTGGCATTATCCCGGCCGGCCGATGTGCGGTGCTGCGCCATACAGGCTCGGACGATGGGCTAGGTGCTGCGCTGTCGCATCTTTACGCGCATTGGCTGCCGCTAAGCGGCGAGGCGTTGCGCGACTTTCCGCTCTATTGCCAGCGCCTCCGCTTTTTCCCCGATGTGGCGGAAAAGGATGCGGTGACGGATATTTTCCTGCCGCTGGCATGACAGTGGGGAGATCCGGCGCTTAGCGCCGGATCTCAGAATGCCAATCAATACACTTCCGGCACATACAATTCCGGCGAAACCGGGTGGCGCGTGTAGTCGTCGTGGCGGACCCGTTCGGGCAGGACGAGTTCGGGTTTTGGCACGTCCTCATACGGGATCTGGGCGAGCAGGTGGGCGATGCAGTTGAGCCGCGCCTTCTTCTTGTCGACGGCCTGGACGACCCACCACGGGGCTTCGGTGATATGGGTCTTGGCGAGCATCTCTTCCTTGGCCTTGGTATAGTCTTCCCAGTGGATGCGGCTTTCCATGTCCATCGGCGACAGTTTCCACTGTTTCAGTGGATCGTGAATGCGCATCTGGAAGCGGAATTCCTGTTCCTCGTTGGTGATCGAGAACCAGTACTTGATCAGGATAATGCCGGAGCGCACCAGCATGCGTTCGAATTCCGGAACAGTGCGGAAGAATTCGTCGAGTTCTTCGGGCGAGCAGAAGCCCATGACGCGCTCGACACCGGCGCGGTTGTACCAGGAGCGGTCGAACAGCACCATTTCGCCTGCGGTCGGCAGATGCGGCACGTAGCGCTGAAAATACCACTGGTTCTTCTCGCGCTCGGTCGGCGCGGGCAGGGCAACGACGCGGCAGACGCGCGGATTGAGCCGCTGCGTAACACGCTTGATGGCGCCGCCCTTGCCAGCACTGTCGCGGCCTTCGAACAGCACCACGACCTTGAGCTTCTTGTACTGCACCCAATCCTGCAGGCGCACGAGTTCGTGTTGCAGGCGGAACAATTCGCGGAAATAGATCTTGCGCTCCAGCGATGGCTCGGCCGGGCCAGACATGCCCTCAGCGACCATCTCGTCAAGCCGGTCTTCCTCCATCTGCATTTCCAGCTCTTCGTCAAAGCTGTCAGCGATTTCCGCTTTGATGCGGTCGAGTTGGTCGATCATTGGTCAAATCCCCGTTGGTTGACGGCACAGGAGCAGGTCTTCATGACAGGTCTATGACAGTCGTTGTCATGGACCAGCTATGTGGGGGCAAAATCCGAACTTGCGAGGAAAAACAACGCTGCCGGGCGGCATGCGCGGATCTCTACGCTGCGATGCGTCATGAAAGGTTCATGCGCAAGTCCTAACAAAAGCGTGAAGCTATGCGAGGGGACGAGCCAAATGGTTGATCTTAGTTCAGGACAGGCTGGCCGCGACCATGTTCGCCACCCGCTGGAAGGCACAGGCGGTTCGGCAAAGTGGTTTATTCCGGCCTTTGTCGTCATCATTCTCGGCGGGCTCGGCTATGTCGGCTATGCGCTTGGCCAGGACCTGACAAGCGCGGTGGCTGTTCCGTGGATCCTGCTTGGCCTGGCTCTGCTGATCGCGCTCGGCTTCGAATTCGTCAACGGTTTCCATGATACCGCCAACGCGGTGGCGACCGTCATCTATACACGATCGATGCCAGCGGAATTCGCGGTGATCTGGTCGGGTTTCTTCAATTTTCTGGGCGTGCTGACCTCAAGCGGTGCCGTTGCCTTCGGTATTCTGGCGCTGCTGCCGGTCGAATTGATCCTGCAGGTCGGGTCCGGCTCCGGTCTCGCCATGGTGTTTGCGCTTTTGACTGCAGCGATCCTCTGGAACCTCGGAACCTGGTATCTCGGTCTGCCATCATCCAGCTCGCATACGCTGATCGGCTCGATTATCGGTGTCGGCCTCGCCAACCAGTTTCTGGCACCGGCCGGAACGGCAACGAGCGGGGTCGACTGGTCGCAGGCCTCCAATATCGGGCTTTCGCTGCTGCTTTCACCGCTGATCGGTTTTGGTTGTGCGGCCCTTCTGCTGCTGGCGATGAAGCTTCTGGTGCGCAATCAGGCGCTCTATCAGGAGCCAAAGACCAATGCGCCGCCGCCATTGTGGATCCGCGCTCTTTTGATCTTCACCTGCACCGGGGTCAGCTTTGCCCATGGCTCCAATGACGGCCAGAAGGGCATGGGATTGATCATGCTGATCCTGATCGGGCTGGTGCCGACAGCCTTTGCGCTGAACCGGACGCCGGATGTGAACTATCTCGAAGCCTATAAATCGGCATCGGCGCAGGTTGAAACGGCGCTGGGAAAATATGTGAAGCCGGGCGTCACGGTGACCGACCCGAAAGCGGCGGTCGAAGAGGCCGTTCGTACCAAGAGCTGGACCGACCAGACGACACCGGCGCTGCAGCAATATATCCACAAGACCAGCGCCGAAGTGGCTGCTTTCCCGACGCTGGAAGCCGTGCCGAATGAGCTGGTCGGTAACGTTCGCAACGATATCTACCTGATCGGCGAGGCGCTGAAACTGATCGACAAGAAGAAGCTTCTGCCAATGGAAGAGGCTGATTTTGCCGCCGTGACGAGCTACCACACGGCTGTCGATAACGCGACGAAGTTCATCCCGATCTGGGTCAAGGTGGCGGTGGCCCTGGCGCTCGGCCTCGGCACGATGATCGGCTGGAAACGCATCGTCGTGACCGTTGGCGAAAAAATCGGCAAGACACACTTGACCTACGGGCAGGGGGCCGCGGCCGAAGTCGTCGCCATGGTCACCATCGGGGCCGCCGACCATTTCGGCCTGCCGGTCTCGACCACCCATGTCCTCTCATCCGGCGTGGCGGGCACGATGGCGGCCAACGGCTCCGGGCTGCAATGGGCGACGGTGCGCAACATGCTGATGGCCTGGGTGCTGACGCTGCCCGCCTCGATCGGTATCGCGTTTGTGCTCTATGTGATCTTGCGGCAGGTTTTTTAAGGGTAGCGGCGTTTCAACCCGTGCGAGATTCAAGCCTGTTGCGCAGGCCGGCAAGCGAACGTTCGAAGACGGTTTCATCGGCCCCGGCGCGTGACAGGACCAGCGCGCCTTGAATGCCGGAAACGGCATCTTCTGACAGCTGTTTGGCGCGTTCAGCCGGGGTGCCGTCGCATATCAATGCGGCTTCAAGTGCAGTCGTCCAGCGCTTGAAATAGGTTCGGATAGGGGCTGCGAACCGGTCACGGGTTTCGTCGAGCGCGAAGGCGCCGATGAGGCAGATGCGCTTGCCGGAGCGGAAATAGTCGTCCACCGCAGTCCACATCCGCGCGATCGCCGCACGCGGCTCGGCGGTTTCGAGCGGGACGAAGATTTCCCGCGCAAACCACGCATCGACATGGGCCAGAACTTCCGCCGCCATCTGTTCCTTGCCGCCCGGGAAGAAGTGATAGAGGCTGCCCTTGGACAGCCGGGTCCGCTTGGTGATCGTGCTCATCGATGCACCTTCATAGCCGCATTCCCGAAAGACCTCGGCGACCAGCGCTATGGCATCGGACTTTTCGAAAACAGTACGCATGGCCTGATCAGAGGTCGAGATCGGAGAGGCCGGGATGATCGTCCGGACGGCGGCCGAGCGGCCAATGGAACTTACGGTCGCTTTCGGCAATAGGCAGATCATTGATCGAGGCGAAGCGGCGCTGCATCAGGCCGTCGGGGGCAAATTCCCAGTTTTCGTTGCCGTAGCTGCGATACCACTGGCCACTGTCATCATGCCACTCATAGGCAAAGCGGACGGCTATCCGGTTTCCTTCGAACGCCCAGATTTCCTTGATCAGGCGGTAGTTCAGCTCGCGTTGCCATTTCCGCGTCAGGAATTCGACGATCTGCGGGCGCCCGACGGGAAATTCGGCGCGGTTCCGCCAGTGGCAATCCCCGGTATAGACGTTCGAGACGCGGACGGGATCGCGGCTGTTCCAGCCGTCTTCCGCCATGCGTACTTTGGCGACGGCGGTTTCCTGCGTGAAAGGGGGTAGCAAGGCGGTCATTGCAAGCTCCTTTTGAGACGATAGGTCTTATCTAGACCGATTGGTTTAATGAGGCAAGCCCGATGTTGAGATCGGGAGCCCCATTGCTGACGCCGATGGTGGGCCAAACTTCAGGACCGGGTGTCGCAAATGCGGTGGCGCAGCCATTGCACGCGGGCCGCAATTTCGCTAAGAGACCGGCGACTTCAGACTAGACGGGCGCGGGTTTTCCGCGCAGCATTTTCGACCGGTAGAGGCACATGGCACGCATCGTGATGAAATTCGGCGGCACGTCCGTCGCGGATATGGATCGCATCAGGAATGTGGTCCGCCATGTGAAACGCGAGGTCGATGCCGGCCACGAGGTTGCGGTCGTCGTTTCCGCCATGTCCGGCAAGACCAACGAACTGGTTGCCTGGACGCGCGATGCGTCGCCCATGCACGATGCGCGTGAATACGATTCCGTCGTTGCATCCGGCGAACAGGTGACCTCGGGCCTTTTGGCGCTGGCGCTGCAGAACATCGGTATCAACGCCCGCTCCTGGCAGGGCTGGCAGATCCCGATCCGGACCGACAACGCCCATGGCGCGGCGCGTATTCTTGAAATTGATGGTTCCGAACTGATCCGCCGCTTTGGCGAGGGCCAGGTGGCCGTCATCGCCGGCTTTCAGGGTCTTGGACCGGACAACCGGATCGCGACGCTCGGCCGCGGCGGCTCTGACACATCGGCGGTTGCGATCGCAGCTGCGGTCAAGGCTGACCGTTGCGACATCTACACCGATGTCGACGGCGTCTACACCACCGACCCGCGCATCGAGCCGAAGGCCAAGCGCCTGAAGAAGATCGCGTTCGAGGAAATGCTGGAAATGGCGTCGCTTGGCGCCAAGGTCCTGCAGGTGCGTTCGGTCGAGCTTGCCATGGTATTCAAGGTTCGCACCTTCGTGCGTTCCAGTTTCGTAGACCCCGACGCGCCGGGCATGGGCGATTTTCTGAACCCGCCCGGCACGCTGATTTGTGATGAGGATGAGATTTTGGAACAGGAAGTCGTCACCGGCATCGCCTATGCCAAGGATGAAGCGCAGATTTCGCTCCGGCGCGTGGCTGACCGGCCTGGCGTCTCGGCAGCGATCTTCGGGCCTCTGGCCGAAGCCCATATCAATGTCGATATGATCGTCCAGAACATTTCCGAAGACGGCTCCAAGACCGACATGACGTTTACGGTGCCATCGACCGACGTCGATAAGGCGCTGAAGGTTCTCAGCGAAGCCAAGGCCCAGATCGGCTTCGACGTCATCCAGAACGAATCAGGCCTGGTGAAAGTCTCGGTCATCGGTATCGGCATGCGCAGCCATGCGGGCGTGGCCGCGTCCGCTTTCCGCGCACTTGCCGAAAAAGGTATCAACATCAAGGCAATCACTACCTCGGAAATCAAGATTTCGATCCTGATCGATGGTGCTTATGCCGAATTGGCCGTTCGCACTTTGCATTCCGTCTACGGTCTGGATAAGAGTTAAAGCAGGCGGCGGTGACGGTGTTTTCGCTTATATAAGCGGGAACAAATTACCGCCTGCAGTTGTTGACTTTTATTCAGGAGACGTTGTGTGATGAGAGACCTCTCTGCGGGTCCACGCGTCCTTCTCAAGCGGCTACGCGAGTTGATGGCGGAACCGCTTGAGCCGCAGGAACGCCTTGACCAGATTGTTCGCCAGATTGCGCAGAACATGGTCGCGGAAGTGTGTTCGGTCTATGTGCTGCGTTCCGATGGCGTGCTCGAACTCTATGCAACCGAAGGTCTGAACAAGGGCGCCGTGCATCTGGCGCAACTGCAGATGGGGCAGGGCCTTGTCGGCACCATTGCAGCGTCGGCCCGGCCGCTCAATCTTTCCGACGCGCAAGCCCATCCGGCCTTCACCTATCTGCCGGAGACCGGCGAAGAAATCTATCATTCCTTCCTCGGCGTGCCCATCCTGCGCACCGGCCGCTCGCTCGGCGTTCTCGTCGTGCAGAACAAGGCGAGCCGCACCTATCGCGACGATGAGGTCGAGGCGATGGAGACGACGGCAATGGTGCTGGCCGAAATGGTGGCGACCGGGGAATTGAAGAAGCTTACACGGCCAGGGCTGGAACTTGACCTTTCGCGGCCGGTGACGATCGACGGATCGAGCTTCAACGATGGCATCGGCCTTGGCTACGTCGTGCTGCACGAACCGCGTATCGTCGTCACCAATCTTCTGAACGACGATACCGATCATGAACTCGGACGGCTGGCGGAAGCGCTGGGATCCTTGCGCATCTCGATCGATGACATGCTGTCGCGCCGCGACGTTTCCATGGAAGGCGAACACCGCGCCGTTCTGGAAGCCTACCGGATGTTTGCGCATGATCGCGGCTGGGTGCGGAAGCTCGAAGAGGCGATCCGCAACGGCCTGACGGCGGAAGCGGCGGTCGAGCGGGTGCAGAGCGAAACCAAGGCCCGGATGATCCGGCTGACGGATCCGTATTTGCGCGAGCGCATGCATGATTTCGACGATCTGGCCAACCGGCTGCTGCGACAGCTGACTGGCTATGGCGCCAAGATGTCGGCGACGGATTTTCCAAACGACGCGATTGTCGTCGCACGCGCCATGGGGGCGGCTGAGCTGCTCGATTATCCGCGTGAAAACGTGCGTGGCCTCGTGCTCGAAGACGGCGCGGTGACCAGCCATGTGGTGATTGTCGCACGTGCCATGGGCATTTCGGTGGTCGGCCAGGCGGCGGGCGTCGTGGCGCTGGCGGAAAATGGCGACGCGATCATCGTCGATGGCGATGATGCCCAGGTGCATCTGCGGCCGATGGCCGATCTGCAACGGGCGTATGAGGAAAAGGTCAAGCTTCGGGCGCGCCGCCAGGAGCAGTACCGGGCCTTGCGCGACATCGAACCGGTCACCCGGGACGGCAAGCGGATCAAGCTGCAGATGAATGCCGGCCTGTTGGTCGATCTGCCGCAGCTGGCCGAATCCGGTGCAGAGGGCATCGGTCTGTTCCGCACCGAACTGCAGTTCATGATCGCTTCGACCATGCCGAAGATGGAAGAACAGGAACTGTTCTACCGCAACGTCATGAAACAGGCGGCCGGAAAGCCGGTGACCTTCCGAACGCTCGATATCGGCGGTGACAAGGTCGTGCCCTATTTCCGCGCGGCGGAAGAGGAAAACCCGGCGCTAGGCTGGCGGGCGATCCGCCTGTCGCTCGACCGGCCCGGCCTGTTGCGGACGCAGCTGCGCGCCATGTTGCGCGCCTCGGCTGGCCAGGAACTGCGCATCATGCTGCCTATGGTGACGGAAGTCTCCGAGCTGCGCACCGTGCGCGCGCTGCTGCAGAAGGAAATCCAGCGGCAATCGAAGATCGGCGAACAACTGCCCCGCAAGCTGCAATTCGGCGCCATGCTGGAAGTGCCGGCGCTGCTCTGGCAGCTGGACGAGTTGATGGACGAGGTCGATTTCGTCTCGGTCGGGTCCAACGACCTGTTTCAGTTCTCGATGGCTGTCGACCGCGGCAATGCGCGGGTGGCCGATCGGTTCGACGTGCTCGGCCGGCCGTTCCTGCGCATCCTGCGGGACATCGTCCGGGCCGGAGATCGCAACGAGACCTCGGTGACGCTGTGCGGCGAGATGGCGAGCAAGCCACTGTCCGCCATGGCGCTGCTCGGCATCGGCTACCGCTCCGTCTCGATGTCGCCGACGGCGGTTGGACCGGTCAAGGCGATGTTGCTGGCGGTCGATATCGACAAGCTTTCGGCCATGATGCATGCGGCGCTGGACGACAAGCGGAGCTCGACATCGGTGCGCGAGATGCTGGTGGCATTTGCGGCGGAGACCGGGGTTCCGCTTTAGGCAAGCTGCCAACAAGGCCCCTCATCCGCCCTGTCGGGCACCTTCTCCCCGTCATGACGGGGAGAAGGACCGGGCCGCGAAGCTTTCATCCAGCCATTCTGTCAGAGGTTGATGTTAGTGATGGTAGTAAGGGGATCGGCAAAACGGTCGTCCCCTCTCCCCGCTGGCGGGGAGAGGGCTAGGGTGAGGGGCGGCGGCGGATGAGAGGCCCGGACAAAGGCAAGACAGAACGAGCCCGCGGTTTGCGGAAGGTCGAGAATGGTGCGGAGGAGGCTCTCTGGTTTGAGCTTCGCGACCGCCGCCTCAACGGGTTCAAATTCGTCCGGCAGTTGCCGATCGGCCGGTACTTTGCAGATTTCGCATGCAGGCAAGTGCATCTGGTCATTGAGGTCGATGGCAGTCAGCACGCAAACAGCCGCCACGATACGAGGCGGGATGACTATATGACATCCGAGGGATGGAACGTTGTTCGTTTCTGGAATGGATGTGTTCTTCAAGACCGCGAGCGGGTATTGGGGACCATCGTCGAAATTGTCGAGAATCGGCTAGTACAGGAGATCAGAGCATTTGATCTCACCTTTGTCCCCGCCAAAAAAGTAGACGCTGGCCAATAAAAAGCGGTCACTGTCATGAAACATCGCTGTTGTTGAACAGCACCTGTGGAGTTCGAGTTGGCAACCTTACCTGTTGAAAAAATGCGCGAGCTGGAGCGCCGGTTTTCCGAGATCGAAGCGCGCATGGCCGAGGGGCCGGCGGCGGATGTCTATGTGAAGCTGGCATCGGAATATTCCGAGCTGCAGCCGGTGGTGACGAAGATCAGGCTGTACGAGAAGGCGCAGGCAGAGCTTGCTGACGTCAATACGCTTTTGACCGCCAAGGATACCGACCGCGAGATGCGCGATCTCGCCGATATGGAAAAGCCTGAGATCGAGGAGCGCATCGAAAAACTCGAGCAGGAAATGCAGCTCCTGCTTCTGCCGAAGGACGCCGCCGACGAAAAGAGCGCCATTCTGGAAATCCGCGCTGGCACGGGCGGTTCGGAAGCCGCCCTTTTTGCCGGTGATCTGTTCCGGATGTATGAGCGCTATGCGGCGGGCAAAGGCTGGAAGGTCGAGGTGCTCTCGGCCAGCGATGGCGATGCCGGCGGCTACAAGGAAATCATTGCGACCGTGACCGGGCGCGGGGTGTTTTCCAAGTTGAAATTCGAATCCGGCGTGCACCGGGTGCAGCGCGTGCCCGATACGGAAACGCAGGGGCGGATTCATACCTCCGCCGCCACCGTTGCTGTTCTGCCGGAGGCCGAGGATATCGATATCGAAATCCGCCAGGAAGACATCCGCATCGACACGATGCGCTCGTCCGGCGCCGGTGGACAGCACGTCAACACGACAGACTCGGCTGTTCGTATAACCCATATGCCGTCCGGCATCGTCGTTACTTCCTCGGAAAAATCACAGCACCAGAACCGCGCCAAGGCGATGCAGGTGCTGCGCTCGCGGCTCTACGACATGGAGCGGCAGAAGGCCGACAGCGAGCGATCGGCTTCGCGCAAGAGCCAGGTTGGTTCGGGTGATCGCTCCGAGCGCATCCGGACCTACAATTTTCCGCAGGGACGCGTGACGGATCATCGCATCAACCTGACGCTCTACAAGATCGACCGGATGATGATGGGCGAGATCGATGAAGTGGTCGATGCGCTGCTGGCCGACTACCAGGCTGATCAGCTGGCGCAACTGGGCGAGGTCAAGGGATGACCGACACACTCGACAGCCTGTTTACAGAGGCGCGGACGCGGTTTCTGCAGGCGCATATCGGCGAGGCTGCGCTTGATGCGCGCGTGCTGATTTCCGGCCTGCTCGACCTGCCGGCCGTGGCGTTCATGACGCGCGGCGACGAGATCGTTTCGGACAAGGATGCCCAGCGCATTCGCGCGGCGATTGCGCGGCGTGCGGCGCACGAACCGGTTCACCGCATTCTCGGCCAGCGCGAATTCTACGGTTTGACGCTCGGCATGTCTGAAGAGACGCTGGAGCCGCGGCCGGATTCGGAGATGATCGTCGAGGGGCTCATTCCCTTTGCGCAGAAATTCGTGGCGGAGAAGGGTACTTGCCACCTCATCGATCTCGGTACTGGCACCGGGGCGATCTGCCTTGCGCTTTTGAGCGCGGTTCCGGAAGCGACCGGGGTGGGATCCGACTTGTCGGCCGGCGCCGTCGAAATGGCGAAAGCCAATGCCGAGCGCAATGGTCTGGGCGGCCGTTTCGCCGGCGTGGAAAGCGACTGGTTTGCGGGGATCGTCGGCAAATTCGACATCATCGTGTCAAATCCACCCTATATCCGCACAGACGTGGTGGCATCCTTGGCGCCAGAAGTGCGTGATCATGATCCGGCGCTGGCGCTCGATGGTGGTGCAGACGGTCTGGACGCCTATCGCACGATCGCTGCGCACACCGCGCGCCATTTGGCAGAGAACGGCATTGTCGGTGTCGAGATTGGGTACGACCAGCTGCAGGTGGTCGGGCAGCTTTTCGAAAACGAGGGCTTCCGGGTGATCGACCGGGTAAAGGACCTTGGTGGAAACGATCGCGCCATCCTGTTCGCCTTTGGCCGCTAACCCCTGCAAACCGGCGGATATCGCGATGTTCTTTTTCGAAACCGTGAAGAAAAGGCTTGGAATCGCACGGGAAGCGGGCTAGGTTCCTCTTACGCACTGGGTAGAAGGTCAAAGATCAGAGATTCGTTCCGGTCAGACTTTGCCGCAGGGATTGCTCTCAAAAAAGAGTTGCTAAGGTTCGACAGTGCCTGGTGCGGGTACCTGTTAATTTGACTTTAACCAGCGACGGTACCGTCAAAAGGCGGTTGGGTCGCGGCGCGTGTCTGCTTGATACGGAATCCGTTGAGACGGAATTCCTGGCAAGCCGCGAAGCCACAAGATCATCAATATCAAGAGAATCCAGGTGAGTGAACGATGAGGCCAGGACAGCAGAACAAGCGCGGCCGTGGGCGTAACAACAACAATACCAGCAGCAACAACAGTGGCGGCGGTAACAACAACAATAACAATCATAACCGGAAGGGTTCCAACCCGCTGACCCGGACCTATGACAGCTCCGGTCCGGACGTGAAGATTCGCGGTACCGCCCAGCATATCGCCGAGAAATACTCGACGCTCGCGCGCGACGCGCAGAGCTCCGGTGACCGTGTCGTGGCTGAAAACTATCTGCAGCACGCCGAGCATTATAACCGCATCATCGCGGCTGCGCAGGCGCAGATGCAAGAGCGCTTCCAGCGTGACGACCGCAGCGACTACAACGATCGCAACGAATTCCAGGATCGCGACGGCAACGAGCGCGACGACGATATGGATGGTAACGACAACGACGAGAATTCTGTCGGCCAGGACCAGCAGGTCGAGCAGGAACGCCATCACCAGCAGGCAGAACGCCAGCAGCGGCGCCAGCAGGAAGGCGAGCGTCGTGAGCGCCAGCCGGAACAGCAGGAGCGCCAGCCGCGCCGGTCTGAACAGTCAGGTCAGGCCGATCAGCCCCGTCAGCCCGACCAGCCACGTCAGCCCGATCAGGCGCGTCAGGCCGATCAAGTGCGACAGGCCGACCAGCCGCGTCAGCCAGATCAGGATCGCCAGCCCGACCAGGAGCGTCCGGAGCGCCAGCCACGCCAGGAGCGTCAGCCCAGGCAGGAGCGTCCGCGTCAGCCGCGCGCCGAACAGGCCCAGCCGCGTCCGGACCTTGCACCGCAGCCGGTGATCGATGGTTCCGGCCCGCAGCCGGTAATCGAAGGCACGCCAGCCGAGGTTTCGCTGGAGGAAGAGGCACCGACAGGTCGCGCTCCAACCCGCCGCCGCACAGCTCCCCGCCCACGCCGCCAGCCGCGCCGCGGCGAAGCCGGTGGTGATGAGGCCGAAGCACCGACGGAAGCCGGTGGCGAACCGGCCGGCGACAAGCCGGCTCTGGAGCCCGCCGCGACGGAATAATCCGCAAAAGGCCGCCGGAAGGCGGTCTTTGTAAAACCATATTGAAGAACCCGGTTCGCTTTTGCGGCCGGGTTTTTTGTTGGCGCGATCTGACATAGACACGGCTGTGAAACAGCAGGGATACTCGGCCGCTGTGCCGGTTCTGTCGATGAGATGACGTTAGAATGGATGGCTGGACCTCGCACTGGCTGGAGGCATCGGGCGCGCTGGCGCAGCACGATGTTTGTGATGACGGTTGATCCGGACAAACCGATTTTCATCCGCAGCCTCAACGACGGCGCGCTTCATCGGCAAATCGTGCATGAGGTTCATCATTGCCGGCGCATGGCGGGGCCTGGCTATGGTTATACATTGGGCGAAGCGCTGGTTAGCGAAGGTCTTGCCGGCCAGTTCGTGCACCATCTGCTGGGCACGGAACCGGAGGTATGGGAACGTGCGGTAACGCCGGAGGCGCTGCAGGCAGCACTTCCGGGCGCGGAAGAGCTTGCGGCGATGTCCTATGACCATAGTGCCTGGTTCTTTGGCACGGGCTCGCGTCCCCACTGGTGCGGGTAAGCGCTTGGCTTCCAGATGAGCGGGTGCTGGCTGAACAAAGGCGCGCACGGCCGATAACCTTGCCTCTGTATAAAACCCATCCGGTATCGGATTGATGAAAACTCCGCCATGTACCGGGTTTCCTCGTTTCGAGGGGGGGGGTGGCAGCGGGAGTGACGGCGGTCCTTTTTGCCGTACCATCGGCCGAAAGGCCGTCCATTGCGGCTCTTGTTACCGTTACGTACTTGCCTTGTCGCGCCGATGCGGCAGGATGTTTGCTCGATGGGCACCGTCCGAAACCCATGCCCCTGCGACCTTTCACAGAGAACAATCGAGGCCGATGATGACCGCGAGAAACATCCGAGGGTTTAGAATCCGGGGGCTGGTTGCCTCGCTTTTGATGTCAGCGGGAACGATGATCCTGTCGGCGCCCGCCTCCGCGCAGGAGGCCGAGGTGAAGGCGCCGCAGACGGCATCGTCGCTGCCTTTGCCGGATTATCACTTTCAGGGAACCGTCGGGCGTACCCTTGCGGATTCCGATCCGGCCAAATTCCCGGCGCTTACGCGTCCGCCCAAAGGCGCACCGAATGTCGTGGTCATCCTGCTTGATGATGTCGGGTTCGGGCAATTCAGCGTCACCGGCGGCGGTGTTCCGGCCCCGGCGATGGAACGGCTGGCCAAGGACGGTGTCGTTTATAATCAGTTTCATACGACGGCGCTCTGCGCGCCAACCCGCGCGGCGTTTCTCACCGGGCGCAATGAACATGCGTCGGGCATGGGCAATATCACCGAGCTTGCCACCGCCTATGACGGTTACACCAGCCTGATCCAGCGCGAGACGGCGACGGTCGCCGAAATCCTCAAGCAGTATGGCTATGCCACCGCCTGGATCGGCAAGAACCGCGATACGCCGGTCTGGGAGGCGAGTGCGCTCGGGCCGTTCGATCATACACCGAACGGGCTGGGTTTCGACTATTTCTACGGGTTCAACTCCGGCGACACGAGCCAGTTCGAACCGGTGCTGGTGGAAAACCACATTCCCGTGCCACGCTCGACCGATCCGAACTATCACCTGACGCCCGATCTTGCCGATCATGCGATTAACTGGTTGAAACAGGCGGCGGAGATCGATCCCGACCGGCCGTATTTCCTCTATTTCGCCCCGGCCGCCACCCATGCGCCGCACCAGACGACGCCGGACTGGATCGCCAAATTTGTCGGCAAGGGTCTGTTCGACATGGGCTGGGATGTCTACCGCGAGCTGACACTGGAGCGGCAGAAAAAGCTTGGCATGGTGCCGCCGGAGACAAAGCTGACCAAGCGGCCGGAGGATCTTGCCGCCTGGGACACATTGAATGCCGACCAGAAACGGCTTTATACGCGGATGGTCGATATCTTCGCAGCCTATGGCGCGAAGGTGGATTTCGATGCGGGACGGGTGCTGGAAACCGTGCGGCAGATGCCGCATGCCGACAATACGCTGATCTTCTACATCGTCGGCGATAACGGCGCTTCAGCGGAGGGGCATTTCGATGGGACGACCAACGAACAATCGGGCTTCAACGGCGTCGACCAGACATGGCAGCAGATCTTGCCGAAGATCGACCAGCTTGGCACCAAGAAATTCTACAACCACATACCATCTGCCTGGGCCTGGGCGATGAATACGCCGTTCCAATGGGCCAAGCAGACTGCTTCGCATTTTGGCGGCACGCGCAATCCGCTGATCGTGTCGTGGCCGGGCCATATCAAGACCACCGGCGTGCGCTCGCAGTTCCACTATATCACCGACATTTTCCCGACGATCCTGGAGGCAACCGGCATTCCGATGCCGCAATCGGTGAACGGCGTCGCGCAACGGCCGCTCGACGGCATCAGCATGATGTACAGTTTCGATCATCCGGAGGCGAAATCGCAGCGGCGGACGCAGGTGTTCGAGATGGTCGCCAACAGGGCGATCTATCATGACGGCTGGGTGGCGGCGGCTCTCGCCTTCAAACCCTGGCAGTCCGACCGTACCGGCTTCGACATCGACAAGGTGAAGTGGGAGCTCTACGACATCGAAAAGGATTTTTCCGAAGCCGACGATCTTGCGGACAAGGAACCGGCCCGGCTGCGGGCAATGCAAGATCTCTGGTGGGTGGAGGCGGCCAAGGCCAATATCCTGCCGCTCGACTGGCGCGGCGTCGAGCGCTTTTCCGATGCCGTCACCGGCCGCCCAAGCCCGACCGCCGGGCGCACCGAATTCGTCTACACGACGCGTCTCAGCCGGTTGCCGGAATCGGCGGCGCCTGATCTCAAGAACAAGTCTTTCAGCGTCAGCGCCGATCTGGATATTCCGAAAGGTGGGGCCGATGGCGTGCTGTTTGCCCAGGGCGGCATCACGGCTGGGTGGAGTTTTTATCTCAAGGACCGGAAATTCGTGGCGGTGCACAACTTCATCGACATGGCCCGCTACCGCGTAACCTCGAAAGAGGACGTGCCGGATGGCAAAGTGAAGCTCGATGCTGTTTTTGAATATGCCGGGAAGGCGAAGGAATTCGGAAAAGGTGGTACGATGATCCTGAAAGCCAACGGCAAGGAAATCGGCCGCGGCGAGATCGAGCATACGGCGGCGCTGCGGTATTCGCTCTACGAAGGGCAGGATGTGGGAAGCGACGACGGATCGCCGGTCGACGACGCCTATGAAGCGCCGTTCCCCTATTCCGGCAAGATCGACAAGGTGACGGTCGATCTGAAATAGCGGGAATCGGAGCCAAGCTGTTGAATTCTGGTGGGCGACACCCTTTAATTTCGAAAATCGCCCACCCATATTCAGATCAAGTTGTCGTGACCGCACCTCCCCGGTGTGGTGGAACGGCGAGACCCGGGCTTGCCTTATCAGGGAGCCCCATTCCAACTGTCGGCAGTGCCACCAACGGGCTGACCGATTACCGGAGGTAGACTGATGAATATTGAAAAATACTCAGAGCGCGTGCGCGGTTTTCTGCAATCGGCTCAGACCTATGCGCTGGCAGAGGGCCATCCGCAATTTGTTCCCGAACATGTGCTCAAAGTCCTGCTCGATGACGATCAGGGCATGGCGGCATCGCTGATCGAGCGTGCTGGCGCCAGTGCCAAGGACGCAAAACTCGCTAATGAAGGCGCAATCGCCAAGCTGCCGAAAGTATCCGGCGGCAATGGCTCGATCTCGCTTTCGCAGCCGCTTGCCAAGGTCTTCACCACAGCCGAAGAGGCAGCCAAGAAATCGGGCGACAGCTTTGTCACCGTTGAACGGCTGCTGCAGGCGCTGATCATCGAGACCTCGGCTGCCACATCCGGCATCCTGTCGAAGGCAGGTCTGACGGCATCCAAGCTCAATCAGGTGATCAACGAGATCCGCAAGGGCCGCACCGCCGATGGTTCGAATGCCGAAGCGGGATTTGATGCGCTGAAGAAATATGCGCGGGATCTGACGGCCGATGCCCGCGACGGCAAGCTTGACCCTGTGATTGGCCGCGACGATGAAATTCGCCGCACCATCCAGGTCCTGTCGCGCCGGACCAAGAACAACCCGGTCCTGATCGGTGAACCCGGCGTCGGCAAGACGGCGATCGCCGAAGGCTTGGCCTTGCGCATCATCAATGGCGACGTGCCGGAAAGCCTCAAGGACAAGAAGCTGATGGCGCTCGACATGGGCGCGCTGATTGCCGGCGCGAAATTCCGCGGTGAATTCGAAGAGCGGCTGAAGGCCATTCTCTCTGAGGTTCAGGCGGAAGCGGGCGAAATCGTCCTGTTCATCGATGAGATGCACACGCTGGTTGGCGCCGGCAAGGCGGATGGGGCAATGGATGCGTCCAACCTCCTGAAGCCCGCACTTGCGCGCGGCGAACTGCATTGCGTCGGCGCGACCACGCTCGATGAATATCGCAAGCATGTGGAAAAGGATGCGGCTCTGGCCCGCCGGTTCCAGCCTGTGATGGTCAACGAGCCGAATGTCGAGGACACGATCTCGATCCTGCGTGGCTTGAAGGAAAAGTACGAACAGCATCACAAGGTGCGGATCTCCGATTCCGCGCTGGTGGCGGCTGCGACGCTGTCCAACCGCTACATCACTGACCGGTTCCTGCCGGACAAGGCGATCGACCTGATGGACGAAGCCGCATCGCGGCTGCGCATGCAGGTGGACAGCAAGCCCGAAGAGCTCGATGAACTCGATCGCCGCATCATGCAGCTGAAGATCGAACGCGAAGCCCTGAAGAAGGAAACCGACCGTGCCTCCAAGGACCGGCTGGAAAAGCTGGAACTCGACCTCACCGGTTTCGAGGAGCAGGCCGACGCGCTGACCGCGCGCTGGCAGGCGGAAAAGTCGAAGCTCGGTCTGGCTGCCGATCTGAAGAAGAAGCTGGAAGAGGCACGCAACGAACTGGCTGCGGCGCAGCGCAAGGGCGAATTCCAGCGGGCAGGGGAGCTTGCCTATGGTTTGATCCCGAAGCTCGAAAAGGAGCTGGAGGTTTCCGAAAGCCAGGATTCGTCGGCGCTCGACCCGATGGTGCAGGAAGTCGTGACACCCGACAATATCGCCCATGTCGTGTCCCGCTGGACCGGTATTCCAGTGGAAAAGATGCTTGAAGGCCAGCGCGACAAGCTGTTGCGCATGGAAGACGAGCTCGGCAAATGGGTGGTTGGCCAGGGTGATGCGGTTCAGGCCGTATCGCGTGCTGTTCGCCGTTCGCGGGCAGGTCTGCAGGATCCGAACCGTCCAATCGGTTCGTTTATCTTCCTTGGACCGACCGGCGTGGGTAAAACGGAGCTGACCAAGGCTTTGGCGCGCTTCCTGTTCGACGATGATACGGCGCTGGTGCGCATGGATATGTCGGAATATATGGAGAAACACTCCGTATCCCGGCTGATCGGTGCACCTCCGGGCTATGTCGGCTACGAGGAAGGTGGCGCTTTGACCGAAGCGGTGCGGCGCAAGCCGTATCAGGTCGTGTTGTTTGACGAGATCGAGAAGGCGCATCCGGATGTGTTCAACGTCCTGTTGCAGGTTCTCGATGACGGCCGCCTGACCGATGGTCAGGGCCGTACCGTCGACTTCCGCAACACGATGATCATCATGACCTCCAACCTCGGCGCGGAATATCTCGTCGGGCTTGGCGAGAACGATGACAGCGACATGGTGCGCGATCAGGTGATGGATGTGGTGCGCGGACATTTCCGCCCCGAATTCCTCAACCGGGTCGACGAGATCATCCTGTTCCACCGCCTGAAGCGGGCGGAGATGGGGACGATCGTCGATATCCAGCTGGAGCGCCTGCGCCAGTTGCTCGCCGACCGCAAGATCACGCTCGAACTCGACGACGAGGCGCGTGCCTTCCTCGCCGACCGGGGCTACGATCCGGCTTATGGCGCACGTCCTTTGAAGCGGGCCGTGCAGAAATATGTCCAGGACCCGCTCGCCGAGCAGATCCTTCAGGGCAATTTCCCGGATGGTTCGACGATCAAGGCCTTTGCCGGCTCGGATCGCCTGAACTTCAAGCTGAGAAGTGGCGGCGAAAAGGCTGCTGCATAACGGCATCGGTGCCATTGCTGAAAACCTCCCCGGAGAAATCCGGGGAGGTTTTTTTATGCGCGGTGTCACTTCATGCGATGGACGAAATCGAGCAGCGCTCTCAGCTTCGGCGACAGGTTACGGCGGTTCGGATAGTAGAGGTAGAAGCCGGCGAACTGCGGACTGTAATCTTCCAGCAGTTGGACAAGCTTGCCGTCGTCTATCAGCGGCCGAAAACTGTCTTCCATGCCAAAGGTGATCCCGGCGCCGGCGCAGGCGAGGCGGGTCATCAGGCCCATGTCGTTGGTGGTGAATTCGGGTTCGACGGCAACGCTGAAATCCCTGCCATCCTCTGTGAATTCCCAGCGATACGGCGCAACAGCCGGCGCCGGGCGCCAACCGATGCATCTATGACCGGGAAGATCACGCGGATGACGTGGCGGATCAACGCGTTGGAGATAGGCGGGGGCGCAAACGGCAAGCTGCCGTTGCCGCCCGGAAACCGGAACCGCGATCATATCCTGCGCGATCACTTCGCCAAGACGCACGCCCGCATCATAACCCTCTGCGACGATGTCGAACTCTTCATCGGTGACAGTGATATCGACCCGCACGCCGGGATTGGCATTGGCAAACGTCGTCAGCATGTCGCCGGACAGGAATTTTTCGGCAATCGACGAGACGGCGAGCCTGAGCTGGCCGCGGGGACGGCCACGGATATCGGCGATCGTTGACAGGGCTGCGCCGACATCGGCGATGGCCGGACCGATATCGTCATAAAGCCGCTGGCCTTCCTCCGTCAGGCTGACGCTGCGCGTAGTCCGGCGCACCAATTGAATGCCCAGCGTTTCCTCCAGCCGCGATATCGTCTGGCTGACGGCGGAGCGGGTGACGCCCATCCTGTCCGCGGCTGCCCGAAAATTCCGTTCCTGCGCAACCACGGCAAAAACGGAGAGTGCATTGAGGTCTGGCTGCATTGGTTAGATTTCCTTGCCACCGAAGTCACATAATGACGGCTTATCACGACAATGATCAATCCTTACTTTCTGACCAAGCAATGATGCTTGAACAGAAAGGACCACGACATGTCATCCGGAAAAGTTGTTCTCATTACCGGCGCCTCCAGCGGGATCGGCGCGGGCATCGCCCGCGAATTGGGAGGGGCTGGTTTCAAACTGATGCTCGGCGCCCGCCGGACGGACCGTCTCGACATTTTGGCAAATGAGATCCGGGAAAGAGGCGGGCAGGTGCAGACGCGCAGTCTCGACGTTACCGACCGCGCAAATGTCGCTGCCTTCGCCGAGGCGGCACGGCAGGCTTTCGGCATTGTTGACGTGATCGTCAACAATGCCGGCGTCATGCCCCTTTCGCTGATGGCGTCGATGAAAGTCGATGAATGGGATCGCATGATCGACGTCAATATCAAGGGCGTGCTCTATGGCATCGCAGCGGTTTTGCCGGAAATGACGGCGAGGGGGGCCGGGCATGTCATCAACATCGCCTCGATCGGGGCTCTGGCAGTCTCGCCGACCGCCGCCGTCTATTGTGCCACGAAATATGCGGTACGGGCGATCTCTGACGGATTGCGGCAGGAACGCGATGATATCCGCGTCACCTGCATCCATCCGGGTGTCGTCGAAAGCGAACTGGCCGGAACGATTACCGATCCGGTGGCGGCAGACGCTATGAAGACCTACCGCTCGATCGCTCTTCAGCCGGATTCGATCGGCCGGGCCGTCCGCTTCGCCATCGAGCAGCCGGATGATGTCGATGTCAATGAGATTGTCATCCGGCCAACCCGGGCGGCACACTGATGTCCCGCGGTCTTTTGACGACTTCTCTTTCCCTGGCGCTTGCAGGCGCCGCTTTTGCAGAGGACGGCATGAACACCAAGGGGGAAGCCCATTCCTATCTCGGCCTATGGGTCACAAAGGATAGTCATATCCGGCACGAGCTGCTGGCGAACGGCCGCTATGACGAGGCGCGGGGAGCGCGCGAAAGCGCCTATCGGGGGCGATACGTGGTGGCCGGCGATCACATCGACTATTGGGACGACACGGGCTTTACCGCGGATGGAAATTTCATCGACGGTGTGCTTCACCACGGGGGAATGATCTTGTACCGGCGGTGAAGGCCATCATTGGTGACCGGTCTCATCCGTGCGGTGGCAATCCATTGACCCGACGCTCGTCGGGTCAAAAGGTTGTTCCAGCCGCTTCTTCCCGCCTTTGTGTTTTTTTGATCCCGGCTCTTGGCAAGTGAACATTGTTATGGCATGTTCGCCATATGTTCCGAATGCGGCAAGGATTGATGGTCCTGATGTTTTTACCGTATTGCAGTGTGTGCGGCATATCCCGGATGAACTGCCCGCATGCCGGTTGTGTCCCTGAGTTTTGTCCTTACTGCGCCGCCGCCACTTCGGCGCTGCCATTGTCCTTGGCCAGCAATTCGTCGATGCGGCCGCGTTCCTTGTCGAACTGCGCCAGCGCCTGGCCATCGAGCGATTTGCCGCCGGGCAGGCGGATGCGCAAGGGATCGACGCGGTTGCCGTTGACGATCAGCTCGTAGTGCAGATGCGGGCCGGTCGACAGGCCGGTGGTGCCGACCCAGCCGATCACCTGGCCTTGCACGACCTTGGAGCCGACGCTGACATTCTTGGCGATCGCGCTCTGGTGATTGTAGGACGAGACATAGCCGTTGGCATGGCGGATCAGCGTCTGGTTGCCGTAACCACCGGAATCCCAGCCGGCTTTTTCGACGACGCCGTTGCCGGCCGCGATGATCGGCGTGCCGCGCGGGGCTGCCCAGTCGACACCGGTATGCATGCGCGAAAAGCCGAGGATCGGATGGCGCCGCATGCCGAAGCCTGAGCGGAACGTGCCGTTCGGAACCGGGTTGCGCAACAGGAACTGGCGGATGCTCTTGCCCTGTTCGTTGTAATAGTCGATCGAATTGTCGTCGGGATCCTGGAACCGGTAGAAGCGCGTCTCGGCATCGCCGAATTTGGCATTGACGTAGAGCAGTTCTGAATCGTCGGTTGCCTTGCCGCTGCTGTCCGCGACCGAAAAGAACGCCTCGAGACGGTCGGTCGGCTTCAGCTGTGCCTGGAAATCAACATTGCTGGCGAGCAGCTTGATGATCTGGGCGATCATTGTCGAATTCATGCCGTAGGAGAGGGCGGCGCGATAGACGCCATCATAGACGCGCGGCAGGTCACGGCCGGCGTTGATCACCGGGGTTCCGTTGTCGTCAAAGGCACTGGCCACGGCTGCCAGCTGCGGCGGCTCGTAAGCCTTGACGAAATTGCCCTTGTCGTCCAGCGCCATGGTAAAGACGTGGGCGCCGCGCGTATAGACGGTGGCGCGTACGACCTTGGCCTCTTCGTTCTCGCCCTTCTGGATGATGCCGATGCGAAGCACGTCGCCGTCCTGCAGATCCGTCGCGTCGAGTGCCGGCCTCAGATAGCCGGCGAGATCCTCGGCCTGGGCTTTTCCATAACCGGCATTGATCAGAACGGCGGCGATCGGTGTTGTCCGGCGCACGGGAATGACGTCGTCGGCATATTCGGTCGTCTGGTCTGTGATCGTCTCGAAGGCCGAGACCGTCATGTTTTCCTCAACCACCCGGGCCGAGAGGCCCTGGATCAGGTCGAGATCGGAAGCATCTGAGGCAAAGCGGCGCGGATCGACATAGAACAGCGAGGCAAGCTGGGTGTTGCCGTCGGTCAGGACGGAACCATTGGTGCGGACATTCTCCTCGACCTCGTCCATGGACATCGAGGGCGCGAATTTCAGGGTTGAGCCCTTCAGCGGAAAATCCACCGTCTTCAGCGCCACTTCGGATTCGACATCAGAGCCGTAAAGCGTCCCGGTCCGGCTGACCGGCGCGGGCGCATCTGCCTCATCGCTGGAAAAGATCGCCAGCGGATCGAAGGAGGGGTATTTTTCCGCCGGCTGATGGTTGGCGGCCAGTGTCATCTTCACATGCGCGAAAGGCTGGCGGCGAACCACTTCCTTCTCGCCGTCATGGGTCATGGTCGAGACTTCCATGATCGTGCGGTCAGATGGCTTGGCAACAATGCTGGGGCTGAGGATGCGATCGCCGCGTTTGGCAGCAGCTGTCGGCTGCGAACCGCGTGCGGACGGATCCATTGCGGCATAGGCTTCGGCGGGGATGGCCAGCTGCTGGCGCCCGTCAAGGGCTGCAAACAGGGCAACGCCCATCAACAGGCTTGAGGTAATGCCGGTCAGAAAGGTGCCCGAAAGCCAGCGCAGGGAAATCTCGCGCCGGTCGGGAGCCCTGCGTCCATCCGCAAGGATCGGCGGCTCGTTGCCGAGCGACCGTATCATGGTCTTGTCCGTGATCATGCCAATCGAGCAGGGTCCCTGGTTACGCGCCGTTTCTTATTATGGTCCGGGTATGTTGTGCGAAGATGTGCATCTTTCACGCCTTCGAGTCAAACAGAACGGCCATCACTCTATATCGCGCCCTATAGACATATCACTCTATATGGCGCCCTATAGACATAGAGAGAGCCGTTAAAACGCAAGTGCGAACGCTGTTTAGAGCGCCAATTGTGAAGAAGTGAGGGCGGGATTGTGTTTTCGGGCCTATACAAAGGCTTATCCCGATTATCGCACTGCAGCAAAGCCTTACGGCGCAGGCTTTTGTCAAAAAACTGTCATTTTTTTCAAAAACCCTGTTGACTATGAACGATCTGCGGAGCTATAAACCGCTCACCAACGAGGGCGGCGGCGCTGCTGGCGACCGACGAACTCGCTCTGAAGTTTCTTACGAAAGTTTGGTGCGGATTGTGGGTTTCAGGCGGGAACGCTGATGGCTCTCGGGGTAAGGTTTTCGACGGGTTTTTGCCTGTCTGTTTTTTGACAATTGAATAGAGAGAAAGAGAAACGTGGGCGGCGGATGTTCGCAACTGGATTAAGTTCCGGTTTTAAGTCGACAATGGCGGTCACGTTTCTATGAGAAGTTACATCGTTCCTGGTTTTCTAGGCCTTCGGGTTTAGGGGATTGATCGGCGCCGGATGGCGAAGGTTGGTTTTATCAGGAATATGTGAAGTTCTCGTCGATTCAGACGTGACCATTAAAGCCAAGATAGATTTTCAACTTGAGAGTTTGATCCTGGCTCAGAACGAACGCTGGCGGCAGGCTTAACACATGCAAGTCGAGCGCCCCTCACGGGGAGCGGCAGACGGGTGAGTAACGCG
>NZ_JAWQUM010000005.1:0-439837 GCF_033447125.1 Rhizobium sp. PL01
ACGCAGGTTCATCATATCGTCGGTCATCGGTGGTGTCCTTCAGGTTGGTTCTAAGCAACCCGACCCTACCGGAAATCACCGATGGCTACGAAACCCAGCTACACCACTCGCTGGGACACGATCCATCAAAGCACCGAGGAGGGGTATTCTTCAGCGACTAATATCGTAAGTCAGGACACGGAGATTGATCGACAAATGGCGATGCCGTTGGATTGGTCGAGCAGTATTGTCCCGCCCTGGTATCACCTTAGGATGCTGATAACTCGGATCATGGAGCCGGTTTTATCATGGACACGAAAAATTCATGAGGTCGGAAATCGGCTTCTCAGGTGGAGTTTATGGTGATTTTGGAAGGTACACTCCGGAATGCCCTAATACCTTTATCCCGTCGGGCCGAAGTTCGCCGTCGGGGGAAACGTGCCTGTACAGAGTTTGCCTCGACACCCGTAGTTCATCGCATAGATCGGCGACTACGGTCTCGGGTTGACCCATGGCGGCTTGAGCGAGGCGAACCTTGGCGGCAGTCATCCTGGGCTTTCGGCCACCAACACGACCGCGCGAACGGGCAGACTGCAGCCCGGCAATCGTTCGCTCACGGATTAATTCTCGCTCATACTCTGCCAGGGAAGCAAAAATCCCAAAGAGCAATTTGCCCTGAGCGGACGACGTATCAATGGGGGATTGTCCCGCGAGAACACGAAGACCTACACCACGTTTTGAGAGGTCATCGACCGTGTTCACGAGATGCCGAAGATCACGGCCCAACCTGTCTAATTTCCAAACTACCAAGATGTCGCTTGGCCGCAACGCTTTCACGCAGGAATTCAATCCCGGCCTGTCATCCTGCTTTCCTGATGCGAAATCCTCGTAGATCATACTCGGTTGTACGCCAGCGCTCAGCAGTGCGTCCTTCTGAAGATCAAGAACCTGAGACCCATCAGCTTTGGATACCCGAACATATCCAACCAGCTCACCCATAATGCAATTCCCCATGTCACCAAAACGGTCGTTTGTGTGACTCATGTTGAAGGCTGGTGGTCTGGGCCGCAAGATGTTCCATAGGCCGTCAGGTTTTCTATGTATCGTAAACGGTAGCCTACTCTTCGATATCAACCTCATCCTCTGACCGCTCGGTCTGCTCACCGATGTGAAGATCGAATTCCTGGAGGAATTCAGCTTCCTGTCGCGCAAGTTCGGCCTCGCGGGCGGAAACGAACGCGACCACATTCCTGTCCCTCAAGGCTTGAGCGCCAACGACATCAATGGCGTGGCTCTCCAATGCCAAGTTGTTGCCCGTGACGTTTGCTAGCTGATCACGGACTGATGCCCCATGAGAGCGCGGTAGGAGTATTCGATTTGCCGGACTACGGCTCTCGGCAACTCCCTCAGGCCTAAACACGTAGGGTAAGTCGCGCCGGTCAGGGTCGGCCATTAGCTCGGAGCCGTCAATCTCCTGGCCGGTGATAGGATCAATCACCTGACCTCTAACGATTTGAACAAGAAGCATCGCTCGAATACGTGCAGACCGCCTATCAAACGTCTTGGGAAAGGGTTTCAGTGGTCGATCAATGAATACCTTTTCGAAATATTGAAGGGCATTTTGATCGCTTGGTTGGTCCGCAAACGCTTCGAATGCGCGTACCGCCTTTTCAATGTCCGAGGAATTGGCGGAAGCAAACCAGCCCTCGAAGGACGTTGCCCAAAACCATCGCTTAAGATTATGCTGAACCGTTTTGAGATCGGGTTTGCCAATATCTTTGAACGTTCGAAAAAAAACTCCCAACAGAAACAGCTGAAATGCGTATGGCAGCAGGCGTCCGGTCCTGAAACCGATCTGACTATTAAGAAACTGCGCCCCAAGTCTTAAAGACTCGCGGACTGGTACCACGGCTGCCTTGATCGCATCCCTGGTGCTCGGAGTCGCCAGATTATCGAAATTCGGCTTCGTAAAATTCTGTTTGGCAGCGTGAAGGAGACTCTGAAGAATTATGTTCCGATTGATGTCGCCAAAGCCAAACTCATCCAGGCTTCCTAGTATCTCGTCGATCTTTTCCTCAAGATCGAAACCTTCATGGAATGTCAGAGCGGATGCCATCTCGTCAGCGCTAATCTTGCGCCCAGTCCTGTTCACTCTTGAGAAAATCGCCACGGCGTCATCGACCGTACCATCTTTCATTATCGTCAAGGGAATACGGTAATCTCGGATAGCACGCTGCACGTTGTCAGCACGATCTAAGAACAGCGCTTTCTGATCACTCGTGAAATGTTCACTCTCGTCGATGCGCCTGGCGAACCTTATGAATTCTGAGGTTCTCAAAACCGCTCTCAGAGGTAGTATTGCGGGATTGTCTACGTCATCAGGAAACCGCATCTGGCGCGTTTCATCTTTTTCGAGATCGAACGCAATATTCCACGCCAGCCGGTCAGAACGGGTGTTCGCATCCATGTTTGAAATATCTGGTAGACGTAGAACACCATAGAGCGTTGCCAGGCGCTGATGGCCATCCAATACAAACGATACGCCAGCGTTTCCAACTTTTTCCGGCGTCTGGATGGGGCCGATCTTGCCGAGAGATGGGACGTCGGCATCTCTAGGCTCCCACAAAAGCAGTGAGCCGATAGGATACCCGCTCAAAACGCTCTGAAACAGCTCTCGCATCATTTGTGGCGTCCAAACGTAGGGCCGCTGAAACTTCGGAATGCGAATGCGCCCCTCATCGATATCCCGGAGCATCACGTCGAGCGAGATAATATCAGGTCGCGCACTTGCTGCCGGGGCCTGACTAGTGTTTTGCATCTCGTTTGTCTCCTCGAACTCGGCTAAAGGTGATAGATTATTTTCACGAGCAAGTCATTGATTTCGTTCTTTTGAGTCGATGTAAGTTGGCCGGTCTCACCCGGCCCGCATCTATATCCATTCTCCATATAAATAGATGACAACCGTTCTCCAAATCCGGCATGAACCACATTCCACACGGCTGGGGACACATTCCGGTACAGGTCCCTTTCCTGTTGGGGGCGCTTTGCGTCAACCAAGAATGCAGCGTGCGGTTGAGGGCTGTCGTTTTCGTCTCTGAACCCTTTCTTCATTGGAAAATAGGTTCGCTCATCGTTACTGAGCGAAAAGAAACTGGTGGCCATTGAAGCGAGCCCGTCGGCCGCCAGCCGTCGCTCCATGTATTTTCGCGGAACGTAGTTCTCAATCGTTCTTCCAATCAGAATATGTGAGAAGGCGACATACTCAGCTACGCTTGATGTTACTTGAGAATTTGGCGAATGACCATTGAACTTTGCATCGCTGTCCAAGATCACACCAGCCCTAATATTCATTGTTCTGATAGGTTTATTGTCCCTGGGCCATACGCCATACGAAAGTGCTCTCGCAGACTTTGTAATTTGGCCTTTGCCTCCTGCGTGGCGGAACAAAAGACGTCCTGAATTGTAAGCCTTTCTGATTTTGTCTTTACCAAGCAATCGTGCCATCCAAAGGATGAAACTGCCATCTGAGCTTTCGTCCTCGACGATCAAATGGAAGGGTTGGGCCAAGATTATCAAGGCCCCGAAGGGATGAATTCTTACAGCATTGGAAGCTTCAATAATTCCTTCGTGAGGAGCAGAATCGTCGATGTGAACAGTGATCTTGTCACTTGGCACCGATCTGCTTGCCGCCAAGGCGGAAGCACGAAGCATGTCAGGAACGAGCGCTCTAGTACCCTCGGCATTTCTTAGCCATGCACTCCGAATGACGGCATTCAACTCACTTAGATCGAATGTCAAAAACTCCGAATGATGTTGAACAAAATCGAAGACGACATCCAGGTAGGAATGCCAAATGGTGTTGGAGAGAACGGTCGGATTGATCCTTATCTGCACGTCAGCCCTCTTGCTTTGTTCTATCAAGATTGGACGCAGCAGCCTTCAATAGAACAAGATCGTCAAAAGCTTCATTGAATACCCCCGATGGCCAAGCATCTGGTGAGCCATACTTGTCAAAAGAAATCGAACGGATCGGCTCGATTTCCTCGCCTTCGTCGGCTTGGTGACCGATTGATATCAGCTGAACGTCAGAGGCATTTAATGTCCTTTCCGCAATTCTTCTCCTTATCCTGGTGATGACCTGTTCGGAATGCGTTTCGCAAATTTGGACGACCTCAGACGTTTGACTCGCAAGCTCAACGAAAAGATCGGCTACGGGGCCATGGGCGGCTGGATGCAAGTGCAGTTCTGGCTGCTCTACCATCGATATGGAATTCTTGATTAGGCCGGACTTAATACCGTATATTTGAGCAACGACAGGGAGAACCTGCGCAAAGCCTGCTCCGGTTTCCGACAATTCGACATCCACGCCGCGCAGGTTGTCGTGTACCATTAGGCGAGGGATGCCACCGGCCATCTGAATGACGACGCCATTGCCGTACATAAAGGTTTCAAACCATTTCCTTACCTGGTCGGCAACAACACCGTCACCGCGAAGCGAATTGTCTCCAAGGAAATCGAGCGCCAATTCCCCCTTCGGTCCGAGTGTCCGGACGCCTTGGCGTGGCAATCTCGCCAGCGAACCCTCTGCTGACCTAAATGGACCCAAATACCCAGGATTTTTGAGGGAGATTTCGAACAAATCTCGATACTCAGCCAATTGCCTCGAAAGTTCCTCGCTTTCAGACACGAAGCTAGGAAATAGCCCCGCGAACTTAACGCTTGAGGTAATAATATTGCCTTTTCTGTCTTTCACCAGAAATGAAGCGTTCGATGAACTGATATCCTCTGGGGTTGCTGCAGAAAATTCAATAATTGTCTCTCCGTTTTTAGTCAATTCGAACGATTCTGCTCCGAACGCATATTTTTCAACAATATGTCTAAGCGTTGTCTTGAATGATATTATGTTTGTACCATCTGATATTTCTAATCCTAGCATGAACGGTTGTGATGACCTCTGATATACTAGGTCTTCATACCGGTATCCGTGCGTTATTCCACCAAAATTCAAGTCCAGAAAGTGCTCTGAATCTCCAGAAAGACCGCCAGATATTAGAAGGGGCAGTCGAGTTATAAGGCTTTTTCCCCCACCGTTCTTGCCTATGACAACGTTGAGACGTTTCAGTTCGACTCGAACCTCGTCCTTGAAAGCCCGATAGCGTCCAAACATCAAAGCACTTGGTCGCATATTTCTGTCCCTCTCGCGATGCGGCGTTTATCTACCACAGGTTTTGAATCACATCTTATCGTTACTTGGCAACAGTCGCAGTTGTGGCCGACGGATTATTGCCCAATGATATGTGGAAACGTGTGCCGAGGGCTTCGCCTGATGCCAGTCATGTCTCCGTGACCACGGAGACAGCATACCAAGGGGCCTTGCCCCTGTGGAACCCCATACAGGAACGAAATGAAGACATCATCGATCAGGATACGCATTGCGGAGGAGGACAAGGCAAGGATCGAGCTGTTCGCGGAACGTATGAACTTGTCTATCTCCGAAATCCTTCGCCAGGCCGCCGCCTCAGCCGTTCGGGGAGAGGTTCCAGGAGCAAAAGAGCGTCGCGCGGCAACGGCCGTTCGACGTTCGTCTAATCACGTCCTCTCCATCCTCGACACAAAACCTGTCGAACTCGAATACCTGCGTTCGGCCGTTGCCGATCTCCGTATATCGGTTCGCGAGTTGGTGCTGTGCCGATGATTGTCAAAGGAATTCGTTTGCGCTCCTCGTCAGGCGTTGGTCGGACGGTCCGCCATCTTCAGAATGGCGACGATAACGACGCCGTTCACTTCGTCAACGGGACGCCAGAGGACATTCGGGATATGCATCGCGATGCTATTTCAGCCGGGTCGAAATACGCCGTTCGACACTGGATCATTGCACCTCATAGGCTCACCACCCGAGAGCAAATGGGCGCTGTACTTGGTCACCTGGCGAAAGAATTTGCTTTCGATCCAGGCCGTGCCGTGGTTGTGGAGCATCAAAAAAGACGGGTGACGGCGGATGCGACCGATATTCATTGGCATGTTCTCGTCGGGGAAGTAGACCCTGCGACCGGTCGCATCCTTGCGACATCCTACGATAGGATCAAACACGAACTTATTGCACGAATAGCCGAATTTTCCTTCGGCCATACCTTCGTCCCGGGAAAGCACACAGACACGGTCGTCAAGGGTTTGCGCAAGCGAAACCTGCATCACATCGCGAATAGGCTTGAACAATTCCTTGACACGTCAGCTCCCGTCCCAGCCGAGCCTTTTACCCATTCGCAGCACCAGGAAACGAAGCGCAAAGGCCACGACCTGCCTGCTTTGAGGCGAGTGGTAAGCCTTGCTGTCAGCGAAGCAAGCACCCCGGACGACATGCACCGTAGGTTGGCAAAAGTTGGACTGAAGGTTGTTGCCGGTCAGAAACCTGAAACATGGATTGTCGTCGAAAAGGACGCTGGAGCGCTGATCGGTGCTCTGCATCGGCTCGCGGGCCTACGAAAATCCGAAATCAACTTGTTTATGGATAGAACCGTACAGCCGGAAAGACAAGACAAGCGAGGCGCGACCCAAGTTGCGTCGCGGCGTCAAGGTTTACCAGCGCAGGACCGTGAACCGGGCACCCATGAACAAGATTTCGAACCAGCGGCCGTCGTTCAGGGCGTAGCGGCAAAGTTGGCGGAGTTGGAGCAATATGCCTCAAGGGCGTTGAACCGGACCATCCCGGATTTCAAGCCGACGACAGAAATGCGTCAGGCGAATGGAGCCAGCCGCGCCGCGAGGGACGATCTATCGCGCGAGGTGATACGACGCTCTGACCTGCAAAGACAGATTGCAGATATTCCGCCCCTCCGCTGGTGGTCGAAGTTCACCGGTTCGGCAGCGCGACGACGGCAGAAGAAGAAGGAACTGGAGAACGTGCTGGACGCGCTTGAAAGGGAAATCCGTCGAAAGGAAATGGCAGTCTCCGTTTGCCGTCGTAAGGAGGTTCTGGAGGAGAAAGCGGCCAAGGAAAGCCATGTCGCGACCGTCACAGACATTGTGCAGAAGCAGAAGGGTGCTCGATCAATGTTGGCGGTCCTGGAGGAAGCCCGCCTCATCATGGAGGAAAGGCCGGACATGGTTTTGAGGGGCTTGGATTTCGTGCTGTCCACAGCGAATGCAAGGGTTCAACGTTCCGAGAGGGTTGAAGACAAAATGCTTGACCTTGCGAGCATCGAAAAATCCCCTTAAGGGTCTTTGACGTGAGGCTCAAAAGCGTGTACCCATGCACGCACCCGGCGAGGCCTCGCTATTACGGGAAATCAATGGCTTACGGCCAGTTTGGGGGAGGGTCCCACCTTCTCCGCTAGCGCGATTAGCTACACGCTATCCGTTCCCAACAGCATTCCGTCGATCAGGGTCACACCTTACACGTCGAATGCCAATGCGAGGATAAAGGTGAATGGCGTATCGGTGGGGTCCGGAGTGGCATCCAGCCAGATCCCCCTTGTCGTCGGGAGCAGCACCGTTACTATTGTGGTCCTGGCGGAAGATGGCAACACGACACGGAGCTACACAATCACGGTCAACCGGGCTGTATCCTCGAATGCCGCCCTCGCCAACCTTACCGTGCCAGGCACGTCCCTCAGCCCGTCTTTCTCGTCGGTCACGACGAGTTACACGGCGACCGTCGTCAACAGCGTCACATCGACCACGGTAACACCGCTCGTCGCGGATCCGACCGCAACGGTCACTGTGAACAGCACGCCGGTAACCTCCGGCTCGCCTTCCAGCGCGATCAATCTCGCTGAAGGAGCCAACACCATCACCACGGTGGTAACGGCGGCAGACGGGGTGACCACGCGAACCTATACGATGACGATCACGCGCTCGGCGCCGCCACCGCCGTCGTCTGATGCGACCCTTGCTGGGATCGGCTTGTCGAACAGCCGTATCAGCCCTTCGTTCGCATCGGCCACGACAAGCTACACATCGTCGGTCGCAAACAATATTCCGGAGACCAGGGTTACGCCTTACGCATCGGACGCCGCTGCGGCGATAACGGTGAATGGGATATCGGTGGCCTCCGGTGCGAGGTCGGCTCCAATAGTCCTTGCTGTAGGCAATAATCCGGCCACCATCGTGGTGACCGCTCCCGATGGCTCCGTGACGCAGACCTACACGGTTACCATCAATCGCGCACCATCCGCGAATGCAGAACTCGCGGGCCTCAGCCTGTCGAGTGGTTCGCTCAGCCCATCCTTCGCCGCCGGTACGGCAAGCTACACCGCCTCCGTCCCGAACAGTGCCGCGACCATCACCGTAAGACCGACGTCAGCAGACCCGACCGCGACGGTGAAGGTGAACGGTACGACGGTGACCTCCGGTTCGGCCTCTACGGCGATCCCGCTTACCATCGGCAGCAACACGATCACGACGGTGGTGACGGCGCAGGACGGCACGACGACGAAGACCTATACGGTGACGGTTACCCGCCCCCTATCGTCGAACGCTGATCTTGCCGGCCTTAGCCTGTCGAGTGGCTCGCTCAGCCCGTCCTTCCATGCCGGCACGACGAGCTATACAGCCCCGGTCGCCAACAGCGTTTCGTCGATCACGGTCACCCCGACGGTCGCGGATGCCACTGCCACGGTAACAGTGAACGGCACACCGGTCTCCTCAGGCTCTCCATCTGCGGCGATCACTCTTGCTGTCGGCAGCAACACGGTCACGACGGTGATAACCGCCGCCGACAGCACGACGAAAACCTATACGGTCGCCGTCACTCGTGCCGCACCCGCATCAACGAATGCGGATATGTCGGGCCTTTCGCTGTCCAGCGGTACGCTGAACCCGTCTTTCGCAGCTGGGACGACGAGCTACACGGCCTCCGTCGCCAACAGCGTCACATCGATCACCGCAACACCGATGGTGGCGGAGGCCACCGCGACGGTGAAGGTCAATGGCAACGCAGTCGTCTCAGGCTCGGCCTCTGCAGCAATCAGCCTTGCTGTCGGCAGCAACACGATCACGACGGTGGTGACGGCGCAGGACGGCACGACGACGAAGACCTATACGGTGACCGTCACCCGCGCTGCGGCGCTTGCCACGAATGCAGACATGTCGGCTTTTTCGTTGTCGGGTGGCACATTGAGCCCTTCTTTCGCCGCTGGGACGACGAGCTACACGGCTTCGGTCGCCAACAGCGTCACATCGATCACCGCAACACCGATGATGGCGGACGCCACTGCTACGGTGAAGGTCAATGGCACCGCAGTCGTCTCCGGCTCGGCCTCTGCAACAATCAGCCTTGCTGTCGGCAACAATACCATCACGACAGTAGTGACAGCCCAGGACGGCACGACGACGAAGACCTATACGGTGACCGTCACCCGCGCTGCGGCGGCGGTTGTTGTTTCCCTGTCGCCGGCGGCCGGTGCGCTGCCTGAGGGGACCGTAGGCGTCGGCTATAGCCAGACGATCACGGCCTCGGGCGGTACCGCTCCCTATACCTACGCCATGACCGCCGGAACGCTCCCGGCGGGCCTGGCGATCGGCGGGTCCAGCGGTGCAATCACCGGTACGCCCACTACGGCGGTCACCGCCAACGTTACCATCACGGCGACTGATGCGAATGGGGCAACGGCTTCTGCCATCTATGCCTTGAAGATCAAGGCGTCGGTCGTGACATTCGCGTTCACGCCTGCCGGCGGCGCTTTGGCCGCAGCGATGGCTGGAGAGGATTACAGCCAATCCATCACGGCAAACGGTGGGGTCGCACCTCTGCTCTACAGCATCGCCTCCGGCACGCTGCCGAAGGGGATCGTGCTGAACATCTCGACGGGTCAACTGACCGGCCCGCTTGGGGCGGATGCCGACGTCGGTGAGCATGCCTTCACCATTCAGGTATCCGATCGCAACGGTGCAACCGGAACGGCGGCCTTCACGTTGATGGTCAAGCCGCGGACAGTTACGGTTTCCGACCTGGTCATCGAGGTGCCGGCCGGTTCCACGCCAGGTAACGTCTATCTCAACCGTGGCGCAACGGGCGGCCCGTTCACCGGTGCCGATCTGGTCTCCGTCGAACCGGCCAATGCGGGAACGGCCAGCATCATCCGCGGAGAGCTCGCACAGGCCGGTGCTGTCAGCGCGCCAGCCGGATGGTATCTGAAATTCGTGCCAGACCCGGCCTATTCCGGGGACGTGCGGGTCGCATACCGGCTCATCAGCGGACTTGGTGCTTCGGACACCGGCTTCGTCACCTACAGGCTGGCATATGACGCCGACAAGGTTGCCGGAGAGATCGATGCGCTCGTGCATGATTTCGTCCAAACGCGGCAGAACATGATCTCGTCGTCGATCAAGGTTCCAGGATTGCTGGAACGCAGGCAGATGATGCAGGCGACCGATTCCATCACTGCGCGCATGATGCCGTCGGAAGAGGGCATGACTGCAAGCTTCTCGACCAGCCTTGCTCAAATGGAAGCCGCCCGGGACAATGCCGACGGCCTGAACGGAGTGGTTGCGCCGCCATTCAATATCTGGATCGACGGCGTCTTCCTCGCGCACAATCGGGATGAAAATGACGGCCGCTGGGGCAGTTTCGCGATGATCAATACCGGGGCAGACTACCTGCTGACAGAAAAGGCGCTTGTCGGTCTCTCCTTCCATTATGATCGGATGACCGATCCGACCGACAAGGATGCAGAACTGACCGGCAATGGCTGGCTGGTCGGCCCGTATGCCTCGCTTGAACTCTCCCGCAATATCTTCTGGAATGCCAGCCTGCGGTACGGTGGTTCGTCCAACGATATCGATACCCAGTTCTGGGATGGGACGTTCGATACGACCCGCTGGATGGCTGACACGTCGATCGAGGGGCAGTGGAATCTCGACGAGAACACGGTCTTCACGCCCAACATGCGCATTGTCTATTTCTCGGAAAGCGTGGACGATTATAGCGTCAAGAACGGTGCGGGTGGGTCAATCGATATCGACGGGTTCGATGAAGAGCAATTCCGTGTCAGTCTTGGCGCCGAGATCGCCCGGTCCTTCACGCTTGAAAGTGGCGCGACGTTGACGCCGAAGCTGGGCGTGACCGCGGGCTTCTCCGGCATGGATGGATCCGGCGCATTCGGCTCGCTCGCCGCCGGCGTGACGGTGCAAACCAACTCCTGGTGGATGCTGGACGCAAGCCTCCTCCTTAATGTCGCCGACGGCGGCGAAACATCTGCAGGTGCACGCGTCAAAGCCGCCAAACAATTCTGACACGGGCGCGTCGAAACGGACGGCAGTGCCCTTGCACTGCCGTCTGGCTCCGTAAAGGTGGGGCATACCAAGATCTGTTCCTGCAGACACGGCTGACAGGTACGTCAGCGTTGTACAAAAAGCACGCAACGGTCTTGAGCGTCTTGCCGGATGTGCCGGCAATTGTTTGATAGCATGGCCACGCGTTGCCGGTGTGGCCGTTCAAATGGTCACGATGATGTGCGCGATATGGCACCGGCTGTCGAACCGGCATCGCAGCTCCATTTCTGGAGCCATTTGCAATCTTACCTCCCGAACCGGACACGCGCGCTGATGCTTACTTCCGGCCGGAAACGTCACTTAGGACGTGGTCCTCAGGTGGCGAAGAGCGTGGGGCAACATCCTCACGCCTGAAACCCGCGATTTTCGCCCACTGAGGTGTCAAGTCACCGGCTTTCTGACAGGCCACCCGCACCTATTTTTCAAAGTTCCCGTCTGCCGCCACTTTCCCGCCGCGCAGCGATCGCGATCGCAAATGCCGCTGCGCAAAGTGCTCCACTCGCGGCGATCAGGACGATGACAAAGGCGTGGTCGAAGGCGGTATTGGCCAGATGGAGGAGGCTTGAGGCAGCCTCAGCGGGCAGTGTTTCGGCGGCGAGCAGGGCTTCGTCGATGCCGTCGCGGGCTTTGTCGGAGATCGTCAACCCGGCCGGTGGGATGAACGAGGCGGTGTAGACGGCGGACATGAGGCTGCCGAGTACGGCGATGCCGATGGCCCCGCCGAGTTCGAAGGACACTTCCTCGATCGATGCCGCCATGCCGGCGCGATCTTCCGGTGCGTTGAGCATGATCGATGTCGATGCCGCCGTCATGGCGGCGCCGACGCCAAAGCCGAGGGCGACAAAAGCGGCGATCTGCGTCAGCGATCCTGTCTGATAGGTGAACAGGTAGGCGGCTATGCCCGCACTCGATAGGAGCAAAGATATCCACATCACCCGTTCACCGCCAAACCGGGGTACGGCCAGACCGGCCAGTGGGCCGGCGACAAAGGCGGCCAAGGGGATGGGGAGAATGAACAGGCCTGCCTGCAAGGGCGTCAGGCCGGCCACGAGTTGCAGCCGCTGGCTAAACACCAGTTCCAGGCCCACCACGGCTGCCGATGCGACGAGCGCGGCAACGACGCCGGAAGTGAAGCGGCGATTGCGAAACAGTGCGAAATCGATCAACGGCGCGACCGAGCGGCGCTGGCGGCGAACGAACAGGATGATAAAAACGAGGCCGATCGCAGCCGCGAGTGCAGCGGTCTCATAGGACGGTAGCCGCTTGCTGATTTCCTTGACCGCATAGGCGATACCGATCAGTCCGATCATGATCTGGACAGAGCCGATCATATCCCAAGGACTATCAGCGTTGCCCTTGCGGCTGGGAATGATGGTTATGGCCAAAACCAGCGCAGCGATGACGATCGGCACGTTGATCAGGAACACCGAGCCCCACCAGAAGAATTCGAGAAGGATGCCACCGACCACCGGGCCAAAGGCTGCGCCGCCGGACGCGACGGCGGCCCAGATGCCGATGGCGAGCGACCGTTCCCGTTCGTCCTCAAAGGTGTGGCGGATGATCGACAGGGTTGCCGGCATCATCATAGCGGCACCGACCGCGAGCAGTGCACGGGCGCCGATCAGCACCAGCGGTGCTGGCGAGAATGCGGCGGCGAGCGACGCAATGCCGAACACGATAAGACCGGCGATGAACAGGGGCTTGTGGCCAAGGCGGTCGCCCAGCGCGCCCATGCCGGGCAGGAGGCCTGCCACGACCAGGGCATATGCGTTGACGATCCAGAGCTTTTCGGATGCCGAAGCAGCGAGATCATGGGTGAGGCGCGGCAGTGCCGTATAAAGAACCGTCATGTCGATGACGATCAGGAAGAGCGCGCTGGACACGATGGCCAGGACCAGCCAGCGGTTTTGGGGGTACATTATTGTCACCATGCGAAGCCCTTTGGCTTCTGTTCTCGTTATATTTGCTTGCTGGGCGAGTTGATTGAATATAAATACATACGTATTGGATCAAATAAAGGCAAGTGGTATGGGTCGACGCAAGACGATCGATCGCGACCAGATTCTGGACGCGGCCGAGCAGATCGTAACCAAGCGGGGTGCTGGAGGGTTAACCATCGATGCGGTCGCCAAGGCGGTGGGCATCACAAAGGGTGGTGTTCAGTACAGTTTTTCGACGAAGGACGCATTGATCGAGGCGATGTTCGAGCGTTGGGGCAAGGCCTACGACGACCTGTTTCAATCAATCGCCGGGGACGATCCCAAACCGGTTGCGGCCGTTTCAGCCCATGTCGAAACCACACTTCGATTGGACGACGCAGCAAACGCCAAGGCGGCCAGCATGATGGCTGCGCTGCTCCAGACCCCGGAGCATCTTGGCTCTACCCGTGACTGGTATCGAAGCCGCATCGCCGGTCTCGATCTTTCGACCCGCGAGGGCCGTCAGGCACGATTGGCGTTTCTGGCCACCGAGGGTGCATTCATGCTGCGTTTCTTCGGTCTGATGGATATCGGCCACGAAGAGTGGGAAGGAATGTTCCACGATATTGCGGCGGCCGCAAAGGCTGGATGATTGGCGTAAAGGATAAGGGGCGAATGGGAAGCTAGCCTGGGGGAGGCTGTTAGATACGGATTGCCGCTTGGCACCGATGCCATGGTTGCAGGCATCACCGCCACCTGCCCGCCGTCGCCCAAACAATACCGGAAGCCAACGGTGTCATGCGCTACGGTCTTCACGTCCCCGAGTGCCGCGCCGGTCGCGCGGCCCGTTTCGGTGAAGTCCTGGGGGGCATAGGATAGGTCAAGAGTTAGCACGGCGTATCCGGCTTCGATCCTGCTGCGCTCTGACGGGCAGTGGTAACCAGTTCACCGGTAGATGCCGCAATTTTCACGTTTTTCACCACATTTTCGACCGGGTCTGCGACAAAAACGGCATCGAACATCGGTTCAGGCCAAGTCTCTCCGGACCGAACGGCTAGGTGCCTTTCGACCACATCGGGGTCAATGCCGTCACCTGTGGTGGGCCGGACAGGAGAGGCTCGGCGTCCTTCAGGTAGGCCGCATAGCTGTCTGTCTTCAGGAATACCTGGGCAGCTTCGGCGCTGGTGTATTGCTGGAATGCACAGATCGAATCCGGATCGCCGTTGTCGAAGCAATAAAAGTAGGCGATATGGCCCGGATTGGCGGCAATGGCGGGCGCCATGTGGGTTTCCCATACTTTTTGGACTGCGTCCCGTTTTCCGGGTTGGGTCTGGTGCTTGATGATCACTGCAAAGGACGTCATTGGGGTTCCTATCGATTGAAAAGGCTGGGTCAATTCGCGGGTTTCTGGAAAACGTTCAAGCCAATTTTCTTGATCTGATGCTTCAGTCAGTCGCATAGCTGCGTGCGGGCAAGGCTTTGGGGGAGTCAACCGAGGCGAACCAGCATCTTGCCGACATTCGCGCCCTCGAAGAGACCGATAAACGCTTCAGGCGCCTTCTCCAGGCCATGCACAACGGTATCGCGCAACTTGATGTGGCCGTCGCTGATCCAGCCGGACATGTCTCGCAGGAAGTCCGGCATCAGATCGACATGATCGGATACCAGCATGCCCTGCAGGGTGATGCGCTTCTCCACGGCAAGGAAGATATTGGCCGGACCGGCTGGTGCGCTGCCGGTGTTGTATCCGGAAATCATGCCGCAAAGGATGAACCTTGCCTTCGGATTGGCAGCCGCCAGCGCGGCCTCCAGATGGTTGCCACCGGCATTGTCGAAATAGACGTCGATGCCCTCAGGTGCAACTGCCGCCAGTGCCGCGCCGAGGTCCGGATTGTCGCGGTAGTTGATGGCCGCATCGATGCAGAGTTCGTTCGTTAGCCAGCGAACCTTGTCGTCCGAGCCGGCGGTAGCGATGACGCGGGCGCCCATGAGCTTGGCGATCTGTGCGACCAGGCTGCCGACCGCACCACTGGCGGCGGAGACAAACATCGTTTCGCCATGCTGCAGCTTGGCAATCCTCCTGAGGCCGGCATAGGCGGTGAGGCCCGGAAAGCCCAAGGCGCCGAGATAGGCCTGTACCGGGATCTTGCCCATGGCATCGGCCTCGATCTTCATGGCCGTGGCGGCGTCGATCAGTGCATGTGAGCGCCAACTGGAAAAATGCACCACCAGGTCACCAGCCTTCAGGGCTGGATCGGCCGATTGTTCGACGATTCCGACAGCGGCACCATCGAGCGCCTGCCCGAGCTGGAAAGGCGGGATGTAACTTTCACGATCCACCATCCGGCCACGCATATAGGGATCGACCGAGATCCACAGATTGCGGACCAGCGCCTGTCCCGGCTGGGGCGGATCGAGGCGGGTTTCGACCCGTTCAAAATTGCCGAGGTTGGGGAGGCCTGCGGGACGGCTCTTTAGATGGATTTCGAGGGCGCGGGTGACTGGGCTGGGCATAACGATCTTCTCTGGTTGGGATGCTTCTGTATCGAATGATTGGATGGTATGTTCGAATTCATCAGATAAAAATCTCAATTTTTCGACGCTAATGATCGATTTATTGAATGTTTTGGAGGCCGCATGCGCATATCCCTGGAGCAATGGCAGGCCCTGGTGGCCGTGGTGGAGCAGGGCGGTTATGCCCGGGCGGCAGATCACCTCAACAAGACGCAATCCACCATCAGCTATGCGGTGCGCCAGATCGAGGAGCGTCTCTGCGTCGGTGTCTTTGAAGTCCAGGGCCGCAAGGCGCAGCTCACCGAGGCGGGGCAGGTCCTGTACCGGCGCGGCAAGTCGCTGGTGAACGAATCCGCTCGGCTGGAGCGGGCTGCGGACAACCTGGCGCGCGGGCATGAGAAGGAGCTACGCCTGGCGGTGGAAAGCCTCTTTCCCATGGATCTGCTGCTGCGTTGCCTGCAGCGCTTCGCTGACGTGTTTCCGGAAACGCGTGTCGAGCTGTTCGAATCGGTGGTTGGAGGCACCGACGAGCTTCTGCTTGGCGGCCACGTCGATCTCGCGATCTTTGCCGATGGCGTGCCGCAGGGGTACACGGGCGACGTGCTGTTGAGATATCGGGCGCTGGCCGTTGCCGCACCGTCACACCCGCTGCATCAACTGCAGCGCGATCTCTCGGTGGAGGATTTGCGAGGGCACCGCCACCTGGTGATCCGTGATAGCGGGCAGCAGCGGCAGCGCGCCAGCGTCTGGAACGTTGCCGAGCAGCGCCTCACGGTCAGCCACAAATCGACCTCCGTGCGCGCCGCTTGTCTGGGCCTCGGCTTCGCTTGGTATGCCGAAGACTGGATCCGCGACGAACTGGCGAGTGGTGAGCTGCGAGCCTTGCCGATGATCGCTGGAGCCGAACGCTGGGGTGCCCTGTATCTGGTCTATCCTGATCCGGATGGGGCAGGCCCGGGCGCCCGGTGGCTTGGCGCGCTCCTGAAGGAGGAATCGGCGCGGGAGCGCGAAGCGGGATTTCATTGATATCTACGGGGTGGGCTGCGCTTGGCCAATCGACAATATCCTCGATCATAAGGCCCAGAGATTGGGGGGAACTGTCCCCCTGATGCCGATGAAACTCACCGGAGATGAAGCGAGCGGCATAGTGCAATGTGTATCGCGTGACCATCCGTTATTCCGACATCACCTGTCTGGTTATCCCGCCTGCTGAGCTGCCGAAAACCGTTCGCGATAGGCTGAGGGTGTCGAACCGATTTCGCGCCGGAACAACCGGTGAAGTGTGTCGGTCGTACCAAAGCCGCAGCGGGCGGCAATGCGATCCAGCGTCCAGGCGGTTGTTTCGAGAAACCGGCGGGCATGGTCGAGGCGCATGTCCAGCACATAGCGGGCAGGCGTCCGCCCGACATCATGGGTGAAACGGCGGGCAAAGCTTCGCTCGCTCATGGCGGCGCGGTCGGCCAGCGCCGATACGCTCAAATCCGCCTCGGGGTTATCGAAGATCCAGGGCAGCAGTTCCGCAAATCGATCGCCACTGCGCGCTTGCGCCGCCAATGTCGCGCTGAACTGCCGTTGGCCACCGGGCCGGTGCAGGAACAGGACGAGGTCGCGGGCGATCTCGGCCACGACCTTATGGCCAAGATCGGCCTCGACAAGGGCAAGTGCCAGATCGATGCCCGCCGTGACACCGGCAGAGGTACAGACCGGCCCATCGATCAGGTAAATGGCATCCGGATCGACCCGCGCCGTCGGGAAGTACCCCTGCAGAATGCCTGTCGCCGCCCAATGTGTCGTGGCCGCCCGTCCGTGGAGCAGGCCTGCCGCACCGAGAATGAAGGCGCCAGTGCAGATGCTGCCAATGCGGCGGGTATTTTTGCTGCGCTCGGCAACCCAGCCGACGATGACCGGGTTCATCGCGGCGTCGCGGATGGCCGGCTCGCTGCCACCGGCGATCAGGATCGTATCGACAGGGGCGCTGATTGCGTCGAGCGGCAAAACATCGGCGAGCGACAGGCCGGATGCGGTGACAAGTGTGCCGCCTTGCGGGGCAACGAGGCGGATCGTGTAGGCGTCCGGAACCAGGGCCGCGGCGCGCGTGAACACCGCCATGGGTCCGGCAATGTCGAGCGGCTCGACACCCGGAAATCCGACGAGGACGATGTCACGCGGCTTTCGCAGCGGCGGGTTTGGCCGAATATCCGATATCTGTGTCATATCCGCCAATAGCACGAATGGCTATTCTCGGTCTTGTGAAAACGGAATGGCTGAAGGGCGGGAAATGGAAAGACGATTGTTTCTGATGGGCCTTCTTGGCAGTGGTATCGTGGTCGCCTGCAGCAGCCGTTCCGGCACCGGAAACGTGGCCTTGCCATCGCCATCGGCGAAAGAGCAACGCGCCACGATTGCTGCTCTGAAGCCGCCAAAACGCCAGCGTCCGTTGATAGCAATTCTGGCTGACAATCGCGGCTCGGAAACCACCGACCTGATGGTTCCCTATTCGGTGCTCACCCGGTCGGGTATCGCTGACGTCACCGTCGTTGCTCCGGATGCGTCGCCGATATCCCTGATGCCAGCCTTGACCATACGGCCCCAATCAACACTGGCTGCCGTCGACAAGGCGCATCCGGATGGCGCGGATTACGTGATCGTGCCGGCCTTTCACCATGATGATCGCAAGGGGCCGATCCTTGACTGGTTGCGCAGGCAGGCAGCGTCAGGGTCGACGGTGATCGGCATCTGCGAGGGCGCAAGAGTGCTTGGCCGGGCCGGACTGCTCGATGGCAAGCGTGCGACGACGCACTGGTACGCTGCCAGCAGCCTTCGGCGTGCTCATCCGGCGATGGAGTGGGTAAGGGACCGCCGCTATGTCGCCGATCGTGGTGTCGTTACCACGACGGGCGTCAGCGCTTCCATTCCCGTGTCGCTTGCCTTGGTCGAAGCGATTGCCGGGGCAGGGGCAGCGGCCAGGCTTGCTGAGCATCTCGGTAGTGACGACCATGATGCGGCACATGACAGCAACCGGTTCGGCCTCAATGCCGGGTGGGTATCGCTGGTCGCAGGCAATAGTCTGGCCTTCTGGGGCCATGAGACGATCGGCCTGCCCGTCTCGAATGGTATCGACGATATTGCGCTGGCCCTGACGGCGGATGCCTGGTCGCGAACCTATCGCTCGAAGGCTGTGACCACGGGCGAGGAAGAGTTCGTCACCACGCGCGATGGGCTGACATTGCAGGTCGACCGCAAGGCGCAAGGGCGGCCAGTGGATTTCGCGCTGCCCGTTCTTGGGAAAAATCATCCGGCGCAAAGCCTCGATACCGCATTGTCCGGTATCGCCGCCCGTCACGGCGCGGGCACCGCACGGCTCGTTGCACTCCAGCTCGAATATTTATGGGAGGGACGCGGATGATGCTGCCAGCGTCCGTACGCTGCTGTTTGGTGTGAGGTCCACTCGGCTGGTTCCATAACTGATCGTTGGAAGCCTGCCAGGCCCCAGTATTTGATCACAGCGGGCAATTCTCAGATAGCATCAATCGGCACGGCGTTTTACGGACCGTTTACGCGCGCGTCGCCGGTTCTCCACAAGGCATTTCAATCCATGACCTTCGGCAAAGCTGCCGCCAGCGCATCAATCGCGACGCGAACCTTCAGCGGCAGATGCGGCGTGCGCAGCCAGAGCGCATAATTGTCGAAAACATGCGCCTGTTGATCCGTTAGTACTGGCACGAGTAGACCGGTCGCCACGCGCTCGCGGATTAGCCACGAGGGAAGCCATGCCACTCCCATTCCAGCTGTCGCCGCATCGGCGATGGCGTCGAGGTCATCGAGCCGCAACCGGTTGGGCGGCGTGATCTCGATTGCAGGCTGACCATTGCGTGGAAACAGCCAGGGGTGGATCCAGCCCGGTCTTGTATAGAGGATGGCCTGATGATCAGCGAGATCCTCAATCCGCAGCGGCGGCCCGTGCTTGTCGAGATAGGCCGGCGAAGCGCAGACGATCATGCAGTGGCGCGCGATGCGGCGGGCGACGATCCCCGCCTTGTCCTCAAGGTCTCCGGTGCGGATGGCGAGATCATAGCCGCCCTCCGCAAGGTCGGTGATGCGGTCCCCAAGTGACAGGTCGAGCTCCAGCATCGGATATTGTTGGGCAAGCGTCATCAGGATCGGGGTCACGCAGTGTTTGCCGAGTAGGGCCGGCATGGTGACGCGCAGTTTTCCGCGCGGCTCTGAAAATTGATCGGCCGCCAATGCATCCGCCGCTTGAGTTTCGGCAAGGATCACCCGGCAACGGTCATAATAGGCCTGGCCAAAATCCGTCAGGCTCTGGCGGCGCGTCGTCCGGTTGATCAGCCGCACGCCCAGACGATCCTCGAGAAATCGCACATGCTTGCCGACCATCGGACCGGACAGCTCCAGCGCTTCTGCCGCGGCAGCGAACGAGCCGAGGTCGGTGGCCTTGACGAACACGGCCATGCTGGTCAGGCGATCCATATTCCAAACTCCTGGTTTCGACTGTTATGCCAAGAGTGCAATTTATCGGAAAAAATGCCGGTGACATAGATCATTCAGGTCAATTCATTTGGAGTTATCGGATGTCACGTGTCGTTCGTTTTCATGAGCATGGCGGGCCGGAGGTTTTACGGATCGAGCACGTCGATGTTCCAGCCCCGGGGTGGGGAGAGGTTCAGATCCGCGTCAAAGCGCTGGGCCTCAACCGGGCGGAGACGTTGCTGCGTGCTGGCACCTATATAGAGACGCCGGTTTTGCCGTCTGGCCTCGGGCTTGAGGCGGCGGGTGTCGTTGAGGCGGTTGGAGAAGGCGTTGGCGGTTTGGCGTGCGGCGATGCTGTCAGTGTCGTGCCACCGGTATCCATGGTGCGCTGGCCTGCCTATGGCGAACTCGTTACCTATCCCGCAGGGTCTGTTGTCAGGCATCCGTCATCGCTGAGCTTCGAAGAGGCGGCAGCCGTCTGGATGCAATATCTGACAGCCTACGGCGCGTTGATTGACATTGCCAGGCTTCAGGCCGGGGATTTCGTCGTCGTAACAGCGGCGTCAAGCAGCGTCGGGCTTGCAGCCCTCCAGATTGCCAAGATGGTCGGCGCAACCCCGATCGCCGTGACGAGGACGTCCGCAAAAAGGCAGGCCTTGCTCGATATGGGCGCCGCCCATGTCGTCGCTTCGGCAGAGGAGGATCTGGAAATCCGGTTGAAAGAGATTGCTGGTCCGCAGGGCGTTCGCGTCGTGCTCGATCCCATCGGCGGCCCGATTTTCGGTCCTCTGACAGCTGCGATGTCCACGGGCGGCATTCTCATCGAATTCGGCGGGTTGAGTCCCGAGCCGACGCCGTTTCCTCTCTTCGCCGTTCTCGCAAAGACCCTGACATTGCGCGGCTATCTCGTGCACGAGATTTTGCGCGACCCGGCACGGTTGGACGCGGCCAAGGCGTTCATTCTGGAGGGGTTGGAATCCGGTTCGCTACGCCCGGTGATCGCCCGGACTTTCCCGTTCGAGCAGATCATCGAGGCGCATCGCTTTCTGGAATCGAACGAACAGTTCGGCAAGATTGTCGTCACGGTTTGAAGGATCGTCGCAGCTCCGGCCGCAACGATCCTATCGTTCAAAGCAGGAGCGATTGCTGTGCCGGTTCCGGCGGGACGAGGTTGACGCCCTCCAGCTCGAGCATGTGCACCTTGGCTGTTGCCCCGCCAGGTGCGGAAAAGCCGCCAACCTTGCCGCCAGCCGCCAGCACGCGGTGGCAGGGGATGATCAACGGCACCGGGTTTTTGGCCATCGCCTGGCCGACATCGCGCGCAGCCTTCGGGCCCGCGCCGAGTTCTTTTGCCAGCGTGCCATAGGTGGTGGTATGGCCCCAGCCGACCCGGCGGAGCGCATTGTAGATCTGCAGGAAGAATTCTTCCTGTCCGGCGAGATCGAGCGCCACGCCGGAAAAGTCGATGTTCTCGCCGTTGAAGTAGCGCCTGACGGCGGCAATGATCTCGGTCACCGCGGGTGTCGGGACGCCGGGGTCGGCACCGGGAACACGTCGCAGAATGTTGCGCTCGGTGGCTTCAGCACTTTTGGTCGGCAACTGAAACCGGGTGATGCCGATATCGTTCCAGGCAATGCCGCAATAGCCGCCGGCCGTTTCGAAAACATGATAGGTCTGTGCTCTCTCTGCCATTTTCAGCTCCCTTCTATCGCGCCGTAGCGGCGAGCGATGAATGATCCGTGTTCGTCAAGCCGCCGCTTTCAAGCGGCTGTTCTCCATCGCCAGCAGATATTGCTTGGCGTCCAGCCCGCCGGCAAAGCCGTGCAATTTTCCATCGGACCCGATGGCGCGATGGCAGGGTATCATGATCGACACCGGGTTGCGGCCGTTGGCTGCGCCCATGGCGCGATATGCCTTGGGGCTGCCGATCTGCCGGGCAATATCGGCATAGGTTCTGGTCTCACCGAAAGGGATCGTCAGCAGCGCTTCCCAAACCTTCTTCTGGAACGCGGTGCCTTCCAAATCCAGGGCTACGGTGAAATCCGTCCGCTCGCCCGAAAAATATTCACCCAGCTGCCGTTCCGTCTCAAGCAGAACGGGGTGGCTCGCATGCTCCATTCGTTTGCCGAGCCGAACGCGTTTCGGATCATCGTTCTCCCAAAGAATAGCGGACAGACCGTCTCCGCGAGCAACAAGCTCAAGCCGGCCGACAGGCGAAGGGATCATTTTGCAGACGTAAACCATGCTGTGACTGTCGCTCAGTTTTGTTGTCATCGCCACCCGTTTCTTGCATTCGCGCGTCATAGCGCACGGCGACATTCAAATGCCGGTCAATAGCCAAATTGGAACAACGGCCTGGCCGAGTTACCGCCGAAGTGTGGGAATAAATTCACAATGTTCCTGTTTTGTTCTTGATCTCTTTTCGGAGTCGCGTATACTGGCGCCATCCAAAAAGAGATGAGGTCTGCAATGCTTGGAAAAGCCGGGAATGCAGTTTTGCGCAGTGAACAGAAGTCTTTTTCATTCGGCCAAGGAGGAGGCGGGAAGGCGCTCAGGCCCCATCACAGACATGTCGATGATCGCGGAAAGAGCAACCTGTTTCTCGCTATCATGCCGGAGCGGGATGTGTCTCTAATCGCCCTTGATGCCGGCCGGGATGTTATCCGGCGTCACGGTCTGTCGGCGTATCCGCGACCCCGTGAGCTCTTGCATGTGTCTTTGAATGGGATCGGGAAATATCAGGGCTCTCCGGACGAGATCATCTTTGCTGTCGCTGCGGCGATGGCGACCGTCAAGGCCGCGCCGTTCGAAGTGGTGTTTGATCGCGTCATGCATTTCGCCAACGCCAGAGCGGTCGTGCTTGGCAATGCGGTGCGCAGCGAAGAGATGATGGATCTGCATGTTCAACTGGCAAAGGAAATGTGGGCCGTTGGACTGAACTTCACCTACAATCCGAACTTCACGCCGCATATGACGCTTCTTTACGACGAAACGCCGGTTCCCGAGCATATGCTTGCTGAGCCGGTCCAGTGGATTGCGCGTGAGTTCGTTCTTATCCGCAGTTTGGTCGGCAAGGGCGAATATGAATATGTCGATCGCTGGCCGCTCCTGGACTGACGGTAATCGGTGGTTCGGAGCCTGCAGATTGCGGGCTCCGCGTATTCTTTATTGTTCGGTATTTCCGAACGTCAGTTCCGGAGTTGAGCGGCTAGTCCGAACCCAAAACCAATGCGATGTTGGCCGCATCAGACAGCCAATCCGGCCTGTCGAAAACGCAGGAATGCCGTCATGCTTCGTTCGTTGATTGCAAGTGCCGTTATCGCTTTTGCCGCTCCTGCTCTTGCAGATGGCGTTGCGCAATATCCCGCAGAATTCGCCACAAAGGAAATCGCCACCAATGGCACGACGCTGCATGTGCGGGTTGGCGGCAAGGGGCCGGCTGTGGTTCTGCTGCATGGCTATGGCGAAACCGGCGACATGTGGGAGCCGCTCGCGGTTAATCTCGTTCGGGATCATATGGTGATTGTACCGGATCTGCGCGGCATGGGCCTCTCGGCCAAACCTGCTGAAGGATACGACAAGAAGACGCAAGGGCAAGATATTGCCGGCGTGCTGAAGGCGTTGAACGTCGAAAAGACCGATGTCGCCGCCCATGATATCGGCAACATGGTGGGTTATGCTTTCGTTGCGCAATATCCGCAGGCAGTCACCAAATTCGTCCTGATGGATGCGCCAATCCCGGGCGTTGGCCCGTGGGAGGAGATTCTCAAGCATCCGCTGCTGTGGCATTTCCGCTTTGGCGGACCGGATATGGAGCGCCTCGTCGCTGGCCGTGAACGCATCTATCTCGATCGCTTCTGGAATGAGTTCTCCGCCGATCCGAAGAAATGGGATGAAGCATCGCGCCAGCATTACGCCGCTCTCTACGCCCAACCGGGCGCGATGCACGCTGGGTTTGCCCAGTTTGCAGCCTTCGATCAGGATGTCATCGACAACAAGGAATTTTTGGCCAAGGGTAAGCTGCCCATGCCGGTCCTTGCCATCGGCGGTGAAAAATCGTTCGGCCCGACCATGGCGGTGGTTGCTCGCGCTGCCGCCGATAATGTCACCGAAGTTGTCATCCCGGCGTCCGGCCATTGGTTGATGGAAGAACAGCCGGAGCCAACAGTCGCGGCGATCCGGTCCTTCCTCGACAAGAAGTAGGGTTTTCTGCGGCCAGCACTTTTACATTTGATCGGCGCGTGGTCTGTCCACGCGCCGATTGTGTTTGGGCCGCAATTTTTGGCGTCTTGCGCGCATTCGCCCGAACCCGCATAAGCGCCTGAAATTGCAAAAGGGAGGACGTCATGGATATTTCTGAAATCGTCATCAAGGGAGATACGCCCGGTGTTGAATGGCGGCTACCGGTCATCCGGTTCAAGGGCAGCGACGACAAGGCGCCAAAAATCTATATCCAGGCAGCGCTGCATGCCAACGAGCTTCCCGGCACTGCACTGCTGCACTTCCTGTGCGAAAAGCTGCGTCAGGCGGATGCCGATGGCACAATTCTCAGCGATATCACCATAGTGCCGCAGGCCAATCCGATCGGCACGGCGCAATCGCATTTCGGGGATATGCAGGGGCGCTTCGATCTCGGCTCACGCACCAATTTTAACCGCGAGTTCCCGCTGATCCCGCTTTCCGAGCGTCAGACGCTGGTTGATGATCTCGAGCGCTATCCCGCAGTCGAGCAACTGAAGCGGCAGCTGCTGCATATGGCGCTGGGTGCCGATCTCATGCTCGATCTACATTGCGACGATGAGTCCGTGCAATATACCTATGTCGATGGAGCCTTCTGGCCTGAAGCGGCCGATCTGGCATCGGCGCTCGATATGGAAGCCGTGTTTCTCGCTGACGGCGAAAGCAGCGCTTTCGAGGAGGCTGTCGGTTATGCCTGGAAACATGCAACGGAGAAAAAAGCCAAGCAACTGCCCGGCCGCCTCGCCGTCACAGTCGAGCTTCGCGGCACGCGTGATGTCTATCCGGGTATGGCCCGTAAGGATGCCGATGGGCTCTGGCGCTTCCTCGCTGCGCGCGGCGCCGTTAGCAGCAATGTCACTCCTCTTGAGCCGTACAAGGGACGGGTGACGCCGTTGGATAACATCGAGATGATCCGCGCGCCACAGGCCGGCGCCGTACTGTTCCATCGTGACATTGGCGATACTGTCGCGGCCGGTGATCTGCTGGCGACGATCATTACCGCTCCAGGCATGGAAGGCGGTGCGATCGATATCCACGCACCCCAGGCAGGCCTTGTCGCAACGCGCACCTCGCAGCGTTTCGCCCGCCGCCGGGACAACCTGATGAAAATCGCCTGCGACGAACGCACGAAGGCAGTCCGCAAGCCGGGTGCGCTGGAGGCCTGATCTACGGTTATCGCCCTCACGCCGCGTGCGGTGAAAATCCGGCGGCGTGAGCCTGGGGCGTGAATTAGAGTGGACAATCGCCGCACTGCTGGCGGTTGTCATATTCCCTTTATGAACTTGCGTTCTTTAGCCGCCAGCCAAACCGGGCCTTGCCCGGCGTAGGCACGCTGGAGGGAACGCATGCCCATCTATGATCTCGCCGTTGCCGGCGCCGGTATCGTTGGTCTCGCCCATGCGTATGCGGCGGCGAAACGCGGTAAAAGAGTTGTCGTCATCGACCGCGATGCGCAGGCCAATGGCGCCTCGGTCCGCAATTTCGGGTTTGTCACCGTCACCGGTCAGGGCGCCGGTGATTGCTGGACCATGGCGCGGCGGGCACGCGATATCTGGACGGAAACGGTTGATAAGGCCGGTATCGCTGTCGTCCAGCGCGGTATGGTGCTGGCCTCACGGTTCGACGAGTCCGAGGCGGTGATCGATGCTTTCCTGCGCACGGAGATGGCGGAGGGCTGCATCAAGATCACGGTGCGCGAGGCCCAGGAATATGTGTCTTGCCTGCGCACGGACGCCGCCCGTGCCTCGCTCTATAGCCCGCACGAAATTCGTGTCGAATCCCGAACCGCAATCCCGCTGCTTGCCCGGTTTCTCGAAGAGCAGCTTGGCATCACATTTCTGCGCAACACGACGGTTACCTCTGTCGAGCCGCCGCGCGTCGAAACGGCGGATGGCGTGATCGAGGCCGAGGCGGTGGTCGTTTGCCCCGGAGATGATTTCACTGGCCTTTTTGCAGAGCGTATTGCTGCCTATAATGTTACCCGCTGCAAGCTGCAGATGCTGCGCGTGCGGCCGCAGCAGCCGGTCCATTTCAAGACTGCCGTCATGTCCGATCTCGGGCTCGGCCGTTATCTCGGTTATGCTGCCGTGCCGGAGGCCGAACCGCTGAAAAAGCGCCTCGATACGGAACTGAAGTCAGAACGGGACAACGGTATCCATCTGATCGTCACCCAGTCGGCCGATGGCTCACTGATCGTCGGGGATAGCCATCATTATTCCACGACGCCCGATCCCTTTGCCGCCGATGCGGTCGATGACTTGATCCTCGGGGAGTTCGACAGGGTGCTCGATCTACCGGGCCGCGTGATTGCCGAGCGCTGGCTCGGAACCTATGCATCCTCGCCGGATCGCTGGCGTTTTACCGACAAACCGTCCGACAGCGTCCGCCTCGTCGTCGTCACCGCCGGATGCGGCGCTTCGACGGCGTTCGGCATCGGCGAAGAAACCATCAATGACCTCTATGGGAGTGCCGCATGAGCAAGTTCAAGGCCGTTATATTCGATTGGGCCGGCACCGTCATCGATTTCGGCTCCTTCGCGCCGATGGGTGCCTTTGTCGAAACCTTTGCCAAATTTGGCGTCCATGTGACCATTGCCGATGCGCGCAAGCCGATGGGCCTGCCGAAGCGCGCGCATATCAGCGCCATGTTGTCCGAGCCGCATATTGCCGCGCGCTGGACCGCAGCGCAGGGTGTAGCACCGGACGAAAGTGCCATCGACAAGGTCTATGATCTCTTCGTGCCTCTGAACGAAGAGGTGGTTAGCGACTACTGCACTCTGGTTCCCGGCACGTTGGAAACGGTCGCCTATCTGCGGGCCAAGGGCATCAAGATCGGCTCGACCACCGGCTATACCCGTTCGATCATGGAACGGGTCCTGCCGCTCGCGGCCGAGCAGGGGTATGCGCCTGAAAACCTGATCTGCGCCGACGACCTGCCGCTCGGCCGCCCGACGCCAATTGGGATGTACAAATGTTTCCTCGACCTGATGGTTTATCCGGCCGGCGCGGTCATCAAGGTCGATGATACCGAGCCGGGCATTGCCGAAGGCGTGGCCGCCGGTTGCATCACGGTTGGCCTGACGCTTTCGGGCAACGAGGCCGGCCTGACGCGGGACGAACTGGCAGCACTGTCTCCAAACGAACGCGCGGCGTTGCATGAAAAGGTCGGTGCCAAGCTCAAGGCCGCCGGTGCCGATCACATCATCGAAACCGTCGCCGACCTGCCGCAACTGATCGACATGCTGGAGCGCTGATCCGGCCGGATCGGCATATTCTCAGCCCGATGTCTTCATGCTATCCCGATCCTTGGAAAAAAGGGATTGAGCATGAGCGTGACTGTCTACGGCATCAAGAATTGCGACACGATAAAGAAGGCGCGGACCTGGCTGGAAAGCCAGGGCATCGCCTATGATTTCCACGACTACAAGGCCTCCGGCATTTCTCGCGAAGCGCTTGAGCGCTGGACGGCTGCTCTTGGTTGGGAAACGGTTCTGAACCGTGCCGGTACGACGTTTCGCGCGCTTCCAGATGCGGACAAGCAGGACCTCGACGCAGACAAGGCGATCGCCCTGATGCTTGCCCAGCCGTCGATGATCAAACGCCCGATGCTCGACCATGATGGCAAACTGACTGCCGGCTTCAAGCCGGAAATCTACGGCGGCCTTTTTCAGGGGTAGACCATGTCGAAGAGCACCCGTGCCACGCTTGCGCTGACAAAGGCTGGAGCGGCCTTCACGGTTCATACGTATGACTACGATCCCTCTGCCGACCGGATCGGTATGGCGGCGGCCGAGGCGCTGGGTGAAGAGCCTTGCCGCGTGCTGAAGACGTTGATGGCGGAGGTCGATGGAAAACCGGTCTGTGTCGTCGTGCCGTCCGATCGCGAGGTCAGCATGAAGAGGCTGGCGGCTGCCTTTCATGGCAAATCGGCCAATATGATGAAGCCGGCCGAGGCCGAGCGGCTGACCGGCTATCATGTCGGCGGCATCAGCCCGTTCGGCCAGAAGAAACCGGTGCCGACGGCGATCGAGGAGGCTGCTCTTGCCGAGCCGCTGGTCTATATCAATGGCGGCCAGCGCGGCTTGCAGGTGCGGCTCGCCCCCGAGGATGCGCGCAAAGCGCTGAACGCGGTCGCTGCACCCCTGATTGCCTGAGGGAAACACAATGTCCGAGATGACTGAGACGCTTTCGATCCTTGAACCCTATCCCGGCATCTTCGCCTATTATGACGGGCGTGTTGAGGGCAAGCGGTTGCATGCCGAAGGCCCGAACTGGCTGGACGATGGCGCTTATTCGCTCGGCGTTGCCTCCTATGCCATCGTCGATGGTGACGAGGCGCTGGTCTATGATACCCATATCTCCTTGGCACATGCGGCTGCGATCCGCGCGCATCTCGAAAGCCTTGGCGTCCGCATGATCCGCGTCGTGCTCAGCCACTGGCACAAGGATCATATTGCCGGCAACGCCGTCTTTGCCGATTGCGAGATCATCGCCCTCGCTCTGACGGCGCAGAAGCTGCAGGAGAACTGCGACAGGATCGAAGCGGCCAACCCGCCGATATCGCCGCTGATTATGCCGACACGGCTGTTTGATCAAAAACTCGAGCTCACTGTCGGTCAGCGCCGCGTCGAACTGCATCATTTCGCGATCCACAGTGCGGACGGCAATGTCATCTGGTTGCCGGACGAGAAGCTGCTCCTGGCCGGCGATACCCTGGAAGATACCGTCACCTACATTGCCGAGCCCAGGCAGATCGCCACGCATATTGGTGAACTCTCGCGCCTGCGGACCTGGCCGATTGAAAAGATCCTGCCGAGCCACGGCGATCGGGTCCGGATTGCCGAAGGCGGATATGCGCCGTCGCTGGTCGATGCGAACCTGCGCTATCTGGAGCGTCTGTCAGCCGCGATTGCGCAAGGAGAGACTGTGCTCCCATCGCTGAGGGATTTCGCCGCTACCGACATCGCATCGGGCGCCATCCTCTATTTCCCGCCCTATGAGGACGTTCACCAGAGCAATGTCGCAGCCGTTACCGCTGCGCTGCGATGATGAGCGCTGTCACGCAAATGCACCTTCAATTTCGCCGCAAAGCGCACTAAGTCTGTCGCTTGATGTAAATTCAGCAGACAGGCACACCATGACACATCCCGCCCATCAAGCCGTCGATCCCGTCAAACTGGACAAGCTCGCCGAAGTCGCCATCAAGGTTGGGCTTCGATTGGAGCGCGGGCAGGATCTCCTGATCACAGCGCCGATCGCCGCGCTGCCGCTGGTGCGGCTGATCACCAAGCATGCCTATATTGCCGGCGCCGGACTGGTGACGACGTTCTATTCCGACGAGGAAACGACGCTCGCCCGCTACGCCCACGCCCCCGACGAGAGCTTCGACAAGGCGAGCGGCTGGCTTTACGATGGCATGTCCAAGGCTTTCGGCGGCAACACGGCGCGTCTGGCGATTTCCGGCGATAACCCGATGATGCTTGCCGCGCAGGATCCGTCCAAGGTGGCGCGTGCCAACAAGGCGATGTCGATGGCCTACAAGCCGGCGCTCGAAAAGATTTCCAATTTCGACATCAACTGGAATATCGTCTCCTATCCCAACCCAGCCTGGGCCAGGCAGATGTTCCCGCACGACGCCGAAGACGTCGCCATCGAAAAGCTTGCCAACGCGATCTTTGCTGCCTCCCGCGTCGATGTTGCCGATCCGATCGCCGCCTGGGCCGAGCATAATGCCAATCTGGCCAAGCGTTCGTCGTGGCTGAACGGTGAGCGTTTTTCCGCCCTGCATTTCACCGGCCCGGGCACCGATCTGACAGTCGGGCTCGCCGATGGTCACGAATGGCATGGCGGCGCCTCGACGGCGAAGAATGGTATAACCTGCAATCCGAATATCCCGACCGAGGAAGTCTTCACGACGCCGCATGCGCTGCGTGTCGAGGGCCATGTGTCGAGCACCAAGCCGCTGTCACATCAGGGCACGCTGATCGACAATATCCGGGTCCGCTTCGAAGGCGGCCGGATCGTCGAGGCGAAGGCCATCAAGGGCGAAGAGGTGCTGAACAAGGTACTGGATACGGACGAGGGCGCCCGGCGGCTCGGCGAAGTGGCGCTGGTGCCGCATTCCTCGCCGATCTCGGCCAGCGGCGTGCTGTTCTACAACACGCTGTTCGATGAAAACGCCTCCTGCCATATCGCGCTCGGCCAGTGCTATTCGAAGTGCTTCCTCGATGGCGCATCGCTCAGCCAGGAACAGATCACGGCGCAGGGCGGCAATTCCAGCCTGATCCACATCGACTGGATGATCGGTTCCGGCGAAGTCGATATCGACGGTGTTCGCCCTGATGGCGCCAAGGTTCCGGTGATGCGCAAGGGCGAGTGGGCTTGACGACGCTCGGCGTCATCGGCGGAACCGGCTGGTTGGGCGGAGCTTTGCTTCGCCCGGCGCTTGCCAAGGGTTTCGTTGATCCCGCCGATCTCATCCTGTCGTCGCGCAGCGGCAAGACGGCAGGTTTCGAGGGCTGGCCGGGCATCCGGTTCGTCACTGACAATGTAATGCTGGCGGCCCAGTCGGATATCGTCATTCTGTCGGTGCGGCCGGAAGACCTTGATACGCTGGATCTTGATCTGTCGGGCAAGCTGGTCATCTCGGTCATGGCCCGGGTTTCCGCTGCGGCGCTTCTCGCCCGCTTCAAAAGCAGGCGCATCATTCGCGCTATGCCGAATGCCTGCGCCGAACAGGGACTGTCCTTCACCCCCTGGCTCTCGACACCGGACGCAACCGATGCAGATGCGGACTTCGCCGATAGCTTCTTTGCCTGTTCTGGTAAGACGACCAGATTGTCCACGGAAAGCGAACTGGATTATTTCACCGCCCTGACCGGTTCCGGTCCCGCTTTCATCGCCGCCTTTGCTGATACGATGATCCGCGATGCCATTGAAAACGGTGTCGCCCCGGATATTGCGGATGCGGCTGTCCGCCAGCTCTTTCTCGGTGCTGGAACTTGGTTGGCCGGTGCTTCGGAAACACCGGCCGATACCGTTCGGATCTTCACCGAATATGGTGGAACCACCGCCGCCGGCCTGACGGCGATGCTGTCAGCCGATATCGCAGGGCCAATCTCCAAGGGGCTTGCGGCTGCGAAGGATAAGGCCGCTAGGGGCTGACGGTTTTCGCGGTGACCGGCGCTGCAGGACGTAGCGCCATCTGAGCCCGCTGCCCGAGCCATACGCTGACCAGCACGGCGGCCATACCGATAATCTGCAGCGGCGTCAGGTTCTGGTTCAGCACGCCCCACCCGAGCAGGGTTGCAACCAGTGGGCTGAGGAACCCGAGCGAGGCGACGGCCGCCGGTTCAAGCTTGGACAGGCCGCGAAACCACAACAGATAGGTGAAGGCTGCACCGATCAGTCCAAGCCAGGCCATGCCGAGCACATTGGCCATGGTCGGCATCGGCAGGGCCGGTTCGAGCAGCAGAGCCACCGGCAGCAGCAACAGGCCGCCTGCGGTCAGTTGCCACGCCGTAAAGGTCAAGCTCGACACAGGCGGTGCCCAGTGGCGTGTCAAAACGGTGCCAAACGCCATGGACACTGCGCCGGCTAGCCCGGCAAGGATGCCGATCGGATCGAGCGCTGCTCCGGGCGTCAGAACCAGCAGGCTGACACCGGCCATACCGACAATGCCCGCCACGATGGCCTGCGTCTTGATCGGCGTGCCGATCAGCATACGTGCCAGCATGACGACGATCAGCGGCTGGATGGCGCCGACGGTCGCGGCGACGCCACCGGGCAGGCGGTAGGCCGAGACGAACAGCATCGCCCAGAAGAACGAGAAGTTGAGCGCACCGAGAATGAAGCTGCGCGCCCACCAGATGCCGTGCGGCAGTTGCCGGACAATCAGCAGCAAGATGAGACCCGCCGGCAGGGCGCGCAGCATCGCGACGGTTAGGGGATAGCCATGCGGCAGGAATTCGGTGGTGACCACATAGGTGCTGCCCCAGATGGCGGGGGCGATGGCGGTCAGGCCGATGTCGGTGAGGGAAGCGGATTTTATCTTCATTTGAAGTATCTCGAGTTCAAGATAAAATCAGGATAACATCGATTATCTTGACGTCAAGATGAATTCTACGTACCAGAAAACCATGGATGAAGATCACGTCGATAGAATTCTGGCACAGTGGCGCCGCGAACGGCCCGATCTCGACGTCGAGCCCATGGGCCTTTTCGGCAGGCTGGCGCGGCTCTCGACCTATCTCGGCCGTGAGGTCGAGAAGACATTTTCGGAGTTTGGACTGTCGTCAGCCAGCTTCGACGTGCTGGCGGCCCTGCGCCGTTCCGGCAAGCCCTACCGGCTATCGCCGGGCGATCTGCTGGCGACGACGATGATCACGTCGGGGACGATGACCAATCGCATCGATCAACTGGAAAAAGCGGGTCTTGTTGAGCGGCTGACCAACCCGGAGGATCGCCGCAGTGTGCTGATCGCGCTGAAGCCGGAGGGGCTCGCTCTGGTTGAGCGCGCCGTCACCGCCCATGTCGCCAACCAGCACCGGCTGACGGCTCTGCTGGAGCCTGAAGAGAGGGCGGCATTGGATAGGATCGCGAAAAAGTATCTCGCAGCTTTCGAGTAAGCCTCAGCAGGCGAGATCGGCAACCACTGCATCGAGGATCAGCATGCCTGCCGGCGTGCAGCGCAGGCGGGAATTGCCCAGCCGTTCGATGAAGCCATGTTCGATCAGGAACTGCTCGCGATCGGGATCGGGCTCGCGGCCGGACAGGTCTTGCCAGCGCACGAGGTCGATGCCTTCCTTCAGCCTCAGGCCCATCAGCAAAAGCTCGTCGGCCTGTTCGTCATAACCGAGCACTTCCTGATCGACCATGCCGTGGCCATGTTCCTCGACCAGTTGCAGCCAGGTTTCCGGCTTGCGTTCTGTCGCCGTCGCAATCTTGTTGCGGCCGCGCGTCAGGCGGCCATGGGCGCCGGGACCAATGCCGGCATAGTCGCCATAGCGCCAATAGGTGAGGTTATGGCGGCTCTCGGCGCCGGGCGCTGCATGGTTGGAAACCTCGTAGGCCGGCATGCCGAACCCTTCGGTGATCTCCTGCGTCGCCTCGTAGAGCACGGCGGAATGCTCGCCGTCCGGCACGATCAGCTTGCCTGCCTTGTGCAGGCCATAGAAAGGCGTGCCTTCCTCGATCGTCAGCTGGTAGAGCGACAGGTGATCGACGGCATAGGAGACGGCCTGTTTCAGCTCCTTTTCCCATTCCTCTACGGTCTGTTTCGGGCGGGCGTAAATCAGGTCGAAGGACATCCGCGGAAAGATATCGCGCGCCAGGCCGATCGCCTTCAGCGCGTCCTCGACATTGTGTAGTCGGCCGAGGAATTTGAGATCCTTGTCGTTCAGCGCCTGCACGCCGAGCGAGACGCGATTGACACCGGCGGCGCGATAACCGCGGAAACGGGTCGCCTCAACGCTGGAAGGATTGGCCTCCATGGTGATTTCGATACCGTCAGGCACATGCCAGAGATTGGCGATGCCATCCAGGATGGCCTCGACTGTCGTCGGGTTCATCAGCGATGGCGTGCCACCGCCCATGAAGATGCTGGTCACCGTGCGAGGGCCGGACATATGCCGCATCGCCGCCATTTCGGTCAGAAAAGCGCTTACGAAACGCGGCTGGTCGACCGGCTGGTGGCGGACATGGCTGTTGAAATCGCAATAGGGACATTTGGCAGCACAGAACGGCCAATGCACATAGATCCCGAAACCGGGCTCCTTGCTGTCGCCGATGGAAGAAAAAGTGGCCATTCTGGTTAGGGTCTTTCAGGCGCTCTGGCGCGGTGTAATCAAGATCGAGTGTTAAGAGGTCTGGTTGGCGCGGAATTTTACCACACCGTCATTCCTGTGCTCGTCACAGGAATCCAGCCACGCGATGTCTATCGCGTGAAAGAGTCTCTAGCGTCGCAGACGCGACGCAACTGGATCCCTGTGACAAGCACAGGGATGACGGAGGAGAGATATTCGGTCAACCTCAATCTAACCACTTGCAGCGGTCAGCAGAAGGTCACGGGGACATCTCCGCCACCTTTAATCTTATGCACTCAGGCACGTCTCGGCAAAAAGCTTGAACGCGCGCGCCCGGTGCGACAACGCCTCGGCATCACCTGGCTTCCAGCCGTGCTTTTCATCCGCGCTCATTTCGCCGAATGTCGTGTCGTAGCCGAGCGGTTGAAAAACCGGGTCGTACCCGAAGCCCTGTGACCCGCGCGGTGGCCAGACGATATGGCCTTCCACTTCGCCGCGGAACAGCTCGACATGACCATCCGGCCAGGCAAGGCAGAGCACCGAGACGAAGCGTCCGCTGCGCTTGTCGAATTCTGCCGCGCCGGCTTCCTGAATAGCCACCTCGACCTTGTGCATCGCCATGGCGAAATCACGGGTGCCGTCGGGGGTCTCGGCCCAGTTGGCAGTGTAGACGCCCGGATCACCGTTCAGCGCATCGACGACAAGGCCGGAATCGTCCGAGAGCGCCGGAAGGCCGGAGGCCTTTGCCGAGGCCAGTGCCTTGATCGTAGCGTTTTCCTCGAAGGTCGTGCCGGTCTCGTCCGGTTCGACGAAATTGAGGTCGGCCGCCGACTTGGCTTCAAAGCCCATCGGCCCGATCAGGTCGCGGATTTCACGGATCTTGCCGGCATTGTGACTGGCAACGATCAGGGTCTTGTCTTCAAGCTTGCGCATTTGCGTCTTTCTCATCCAGCGGACAGGCGCCGCCCATTCGTGTCAGTCGATAGCCCAGAGGCTGGCTTCGGCGCATTCCAGGCTGTTTCCGGCTGGATCGCGAAAATAGAGGGACCGTGCACCCGATGGCCAAAGCACCTCGGATTCGATGGCAATCCCCGATGCCGACAGTTTCGCCTGCCAGGCATCCAGATCCCCGGCTGTCACCTGGAAACACATATGCCCTGCGCCAGTGGTGCCATGCGGCAGCGGCGGCTTGATCGTCTCCGCCGGATTGAAGATCAGGAGAACGCCGGGGCCGCAGCGAAAGAAGATATGCCGGTTGCCAGCGCGGCTGATTTTCTCGAGACCGAGAACGGAGCCGTAGAACGCCTCCGCCTTGTCGAGATCGTCGACGTAAAGCGCCGTCTCCAGAATGCCTTCGAACGGTGCGGCCATGGTTCAGCCCTCGATTGCCTGCTTCTGCATGCCGACCAGTTCGGCAATGCCGTTCTTGGCAAGGCCGAGCAGCGTGCCGAATTCTTCTTCCGAGAACGGCTTGCCTTCCGCCGTGCCCTGGATTTCGACGATACCGCCCGAGCCAGTCATGACGAAATTGGCGTCGGTTTCAGCGGCGGAGTCTTCGAGGTAGTCGAGGTCGATCACCGGCTGGTTGGCGAAGATACCGCATGAGATCGCAGCGATATGGTCCTTCAGGACCTTCTCGACCTTGATCATATTGCGCGCTTCCATCCATTTCAGGCAATCGTGCAGTGCGATCCAGGCGCCGGTGATGGAGGCGGTACGGGTGCCGCCATCGGCCTGGATGACGTCGCAGTCGATTGAGATCTGGCGCTCGCCGAGTTCCTTCAGATCGACCACCGCGCGCAGCGACCGGCCGATCAGGCGCTGGATTTCCTGGGTGCGGCCGCTCTGCTTGCCGGCGGCGGCTTCGCGCTTCATGCGTTCGCCAGTGGCGCGCGGCAGCATGCCGTATTCGGCGGTGACCCAACCCTTGCCGCTGTTGCGCAGCCATGGCGGCGTCTTTTCTTCCAGGCTCGCCGTCACCAGCACATGCGTGTCGCCGAACTTTACCAGGCAGGATCCTTCTGCATGTTTGGAAACATTGCGCTCGAAGGAAACCTTGCGCATCTGGTCGGTTTTTCTGCCGGAAGGCCGCATCATGAACTCCTGTGATGTTTGTCAGCCTTCTAGCCTATGTTGGCTGGAAGGGAAATCATTTGCGCTAAAAGAGTGGAGGAGCGGCAAAAGGCGTTGTAAGGCGGGCTTTCCGGCCAATTTCCCTTTTGCTATCCGGGCCGGGATCACTATATTTCAATTGACTTCAACAGCATGGGTTTTCGCGTTCGAATGGTACTGGATAAATCTGCAATGCGGGAAAGGCTTTCGGCGCTTGACGAGCGGTCTGGCGAAATCTTCCGTCGTATTGTGGAAAGCTATCTCGAAAGCGGCGAGCCGCTCGGATCGCGCAGCCTGTCGCGGATTCTGCCGATGTCGCTGTCACCGGCCTCCGTGCGCAATGTCATGAGCGATCTCGAAGACCTCGGCCTGATCTATTCTCCGCATATCAGCGCCGGGCGCCTGCCGACACAGAATGGCCTGCGCTTTTTTGTCGATGCTTTCATGCAGGTGGGCGACCTTTCGCCCGAGGACCGCGCCTCGATCGACCGGCACGTGCGCCGCGCCGACCGCGATCAGCCCGTCGAAACGCTGCTCAATGATGCCAGCCAGATGCTGTCGGGCATGTCGCGTGGGGCAGGGCTGGTCATTACCACCAAGAACGATCCGGTGCTGCGGCATGTCGAATTCGTCCGGCTCGCGCCCACCAAGGCGCTGGCCGTGCTCGTCGGCGAACATGATCAGGTGGAAAACCGGATCATCGAACTTCCGGCCGGTGTGACCAGTTCACAGTTGACGGAAGCCGCCAATTTCCTGAATGCGCATCTTGCCGGACAGACCTTGCCCGAGGTGCGCGGCCAGCTTGAAAAGGTCAAGGAAACCGTCCGGCGCGAACTCGATACGCTGAGCCAGGATCTGGTCGAGCGTGGCCTCGCCATCTGGTCGGGCAGCGAGGCTGATGACAAGCCGACGCAGCTGATCGTGCGCGGCCGTGCCAATCTTCTTGAGGGGCTGGCCGGCGCCGAGGACGTCGATCGTCTCCGCATGCTGTTTGATGATCTGGAAAAGAAGGACAGCCTGATCGAAATCCTCAATCTGGCCGAAAGCGGGCCGGGGGTGCGGATCTTCATCGGTTCGGAAAACAAGCTGTTCTCGCTGTCCGGCTCGTCGCTGATCGTCGCCCCCTACAAGGATGGTGACGACAAGATCGTCGGCGCTGTCGGGGTCATCGGCCCAACCCGGCTGAATTATTCGCGCATCGTGCCGATGGTGGACTATACTGCGCAATTGATGTCGCGTTTGTCGCGATAACCGGCCGGAAGAAGGCCGGTTTTTCCGGCAGCTTTCGATTGTACCCTTGATTTTTGGGCTCCAAAGCTCGATATCGACACCAAATCCTAGACATATTGACATTCCGGAGACCGGTCATGACCGATGATATGAACAAACACGGTGCTGAAGCGAACGCGGACGAAGCTGCTGCTGCCTATGCAGAGGCCGCCGCCGAAGAGGTCGATACAGCCGTTTCCGAGCCGGATCCGCTGGAGCTTGCCAAGGCCGAAGCCGCTGACATGCGCGACCGCTACCTGCGCCTTGCCGCTGAAATGGACAACCTGCGCCGCCGCACTGCCCGCGACGTCAAGGACGCCAAGTCCTATTCCGTCGCCGGCTTTGCCCGTGACATGCTTGCCGTGTCGGACAACCTGCGCCGCGCGCTGGATGCCATTCCGGCAGAAGCCCGCGAAGCTGGCGATACCGGTTTCAATGCCCTGATCGAAGGCGTCGAAATGACCGAACGCGCCATGCTCTCGGCGCTGGAACGTCATGGCGTTCAGAAGCTCGAGCCGATCGGCCAGAAATTCGACCCGAACTTCCACCAGGCGATGTTCGAAGTTCCGAATACGGAAGTGCCGAACAGCACAGTCGTCCAGGTGGTTCAGGCCGGCTACACCATCGGCGAACGCGTCCTGCGCCCCGCCATGGTCGGCGTCGCCAAGGGTGGCCCGAAGGCCGTTGCTACGGAAGAAACACCGGAGGCTTGAGGCGAAGCCGCTCAATGCAGCGCATTGGGCAACTGCCGAACTGATTTATCTGACGGCCAATGACCCGAATGATGGGCTGTTGGCCGTCAGATGACGGCTTCTATCAAAAACGGGCCATGACGTGACAAAGCGTTATCGAGGAGACGTGTGAACTCTTCACACGTGTGGGCACGAGCCGCGTCCACGCCCATTCCCTTTGCCATTGACACCCAGTCCAGCGACGGATTATCGATATCCAGCATGCGCCGCGCATTTTCCCCGATCGTTTGAACCCCGACGTTGCGCATTTCTCCATGCAGCACCGCATAGGTGCGGTTGGCAAAGACGATCGTGATGATGTCGAGATTTTCCCGCGTCTGGGTCCACAATCCCTGAATGGTATACATCCCGCTGCCATCGGCCTGCAGGTTCAAAACCTTCCGGTCGGGGCAGGCGATCGCTGCTCCGATGGACAAGGGGATGCCGATACCGATGGCGCCGCCGGTGTTCATCATGAAGTCGTGCGGCGCAGACTGTTCGGACAATGAATAGAACCGTCGGGCGGAGGTGATCCCTTCATCACAAACGATGGCGTTGTCCGGAAGTTTTTGCGCCACGATCACTGCTATCGCGTCTTCTGTGAGCGGTCCGCTGGGTCGTCCTTCGCCGGAGATCGTTTTTACCAGCGGTACTGGCTGCGAACTTTTGATCCCCAATTCATCGCGAAGCTCTTCCAGCGCCGTTTTCAGGTCCTCGCCATGATCAGCCAAAGTCAGAACCTGGCAGCCTTCGTGGACAAGCCGTCCCGGCTTGCCCGGATATGCGAAGAATGCAACCGGCTCAGTCGCGCCAACGAGAACCAGCACGTCAATGTCGGCCAGCGTCTCCAATGCCGCGTCGATCGGGTAGGGGATGCGGGTTGTCGCGACGCGTCCCCGACCACGCTGCATATGCGCCACCTGCACTTCGCTGAACAGGCGCACCTCAAGCGCCGCCGAGATTTGCCCGGCGATCTCCAGGGAATCGGCGGATGCTGCCAATCCGCGCACCAGAATTCCAGCCCGGCCGCGGGCTTTGCGGATCGCGTCCGCGACGCCGCGTATTGCGGCGCGGTTGGCGACGGCGGGTTGCGGACGGTCGCTCGCGACCGACGAGGGACGCCTTGCCTCGCCCCATGCCGCATCGGCGGGCAGGATCAGGGTTGTGATGCCCGGAGGCGATAGCGAGGCATGAATTGCTGCCTTTGTCGCCGTGGCAACGTCGTCTGGCCCTTCTATCCGCCGCACCCAGTTGGACATCGGCGCGGCCAAGCTCTCGATGTCGCTCGTCAGGGGCGCATCGAAAGGAAGGTGATAGGAGGCATGGTCACCGACGACATTGATCATGGGAACGCGGGCACGCCGGGCATTGTGAAGGTTGGCGAGCCCGTTTGCCAATCCTGGCCCCGTGTGAAGCAAGGTTGCGGCCGGCCGGTTTGTCATCCGCGCATAACCATCGGCGGCGCCAGTCACCACGCCCTCGAAAAGCCCAAGCACGCAGCGCATGTCAGGCCGACGATCGAGCGCCGCGACGAAATGCATCTCCGACGTGCCGGGATTGGCGAGGCAGATATTGACGTCATTGGCCAAAAGCACATCGCAAAGAATATCAGCACCGTTCATGGCTAGCCTCCCGCCCTCATTGTCGCGCGCATTGCCGCGTGAGCGCTCAAGAACGATGAACGCCGGCTGTTTCTACCACACACGGTCTCCCGGCGACACGCAATGCCTGCGCGTCGCCTCGCTCAGCCTCCAAACTGCACGATATCACCCGAACAACTGCTTCAGGTGATCGTTCAAGAACCGCCCCTCAGGATCGAGCTTGTTCCGCAGAGCCCGGAAATCTCCGGCGCGCGGATAAAGCGCCGTCACGTCCTCGGCGCCGAGAAAATGCAGCTTGCCCCAATGCGGACGTGAGCCGAACTGGCGCAGGATATTGTCGACATCCTTCAGATAGTTCCAGTAGTCCGTGCCCGGCTGGCCCGAGACCGAGAGGGTGATCGAATCCTGTTCGAAGAACGGGCTGATCCAGCCGCCGTCACCGGCGGTGAAGCGGTATTCGATCGGGTAGATGCAGGTCGGATGTTTCTCCAGCATCAGCTTGCGCACTTCGGTGCAGGCCTGCTTGCCGTATTTGACCGGCACGGCATATTCCAGTTCATGGAAGTTCGGCACATATTCTATCGGGTAGATTTCCGAGGAGTAGGCGATCTTCTCGAAAGCACTTTCCATCGGCGGTGCATCGGTGATGTCGATCGTCTTCATCTCGCAGACGTCGGAGAGGTTGGTCGTGGTCGAAACCGAGGACGTATCCGGCAGGCAATAGCAATGACGGCTTTCCGGAACGGGGCACCAGAAAAAGCCGAAATGCCGGTGGTTGGCGGCGAGATCGTCGTGCTGCTCCATGCATTCGTCGAAGGTGCAGCGCCACAGCTTTTCATGCAGATTGTAGCTGTCCATCACCTGCAGGGTGATTTCGGAGATGACGCCCAGCATGCCGATGGAGACGCGGGCAGCGTTCAGCATATCGGGCTCGCTGTCGTCGATGGCAAGGATACTGCCGTCCGGCTGTACCAGCCGCATGCCGACGATCTGCGAGGCCATATTGCCCAGTGCAAGTCCGGTGCCGTGAGTACCGGTGGTCAGCGCGCCCGCCAGCGCCTGGCTGTCGATGTCGCCCTGGTTGATCATCGACAGGCCACTGCGTTTCAAAGCCTTGCCCAACGTGTTGATTGTGGTGCCGGCATGCACGGAGACGCGCTTGCGCGCCGTATCGATATGGCTGATGCCCTGCAGGCGGGATAGGGTCAGGTGCAGCCCGCTGGTCAAAGCCACCGGGGTGAACGAGTGCCCCGAACCGGCGCATCGCACGTTCAATCCTTTCGCGGTTGCCTCGCGCACCATATGCGCCAGAGCCGCTTCGCTATCCGGCGCCCCCCGGTGCCGCACGATGCATGATTGATTTCCCACCCAGTTGCGCCAGTGGCCGCCTGCTTCCATCATGGTCCCGTTCTCCCGTTTGTTCTTCACATCGCCGTAAAACAATTATCGACGAACAGATGCGTGCCGTTGACGAAGCTGGATTCGTCGCTCGCCAGGAAGAGAGCGGCCTGCGCCACTTCCATCGGATCGCACATCCGCCCCTGCTGGGCCGCGATCGCCGCATCGGAAACATCGACCCCGTATTTGGCAAGGCCCACCAACTCGCGCTTGCCGTGATCGGTGGCGATGAAGCCGGGGCAGACGGCGTTGGAACGGATGCCGCGATCACGGAATTCGACGGCGATGGCGCGGGCGAACATATGGCAGGCGCCCTTGGTCGTGTCGTAGAGCACCTCCATCGGCGTCGCAGCGACAGCCGAGATCGAGGATGTCGAGACGATACTGCCGCCGCCCGAGGCCAGCATGCCCGGCAATACGGCCTTGGTCATCAGGAACATCGAGCGGACGTTGACGGCCATTAGCCGGTCCCACTCGTCCTCTTCCGTTTCCAGAAACGGGCCGACGGCCAGAATGCCGGCGTGGTTGAACAGAACCTTGATCGGCCCGAACGCATCTTCCACGGCTTTGACCGCCGATTTCACGTCGGCGGAGACGGAGACGTCTGCCGGCGCGAAGATTGCCTCACCGCCCTCGGCGCGAATGGCGGCCGCAACCTCTTCACCTTTGCTGCGTGGCAGGTCGACGATGCCGACGCGGGCGCCTTCGCGGGCGAAGAGCTGGGAGGCAGCAAGGCCGCAGCCTCCGGCACCTCCGCTGATCAATGCGGTCTTTCCAGAAAGTCTGCCTGCCATCGCTGTTCTCCTCGTGCTTTTATCTTTCCAAGGATTATTGTTGACGCGACAGGGGCTGTCGATATCCCATAGGGGATACTTCGCCCGAAGAAATGAAGGTGCCGCCTTTGCTGCCAGACGAATCCCGCCAGATCGCCGCGCTGATAGATGGTCTCTCGACGCCGGGGTTCGGCGAGGCGCTCGACGCGATGCTGCGCCAGGCGGCGGCGTTCGATCTGTCCGGCGTGTTCGTCTTTCCTTATGATGCGCGGCCGTTTTTGCTGCATGACGGCTATACCAGGCATGTGGCGCCACAGGCCTGGACAGCCTATCTCGGCGGCGCCTATCTGCTCGACCCCTTCTACGTCGCCTGCAACAATCGTCATCCAGCCGGACTGTGGCGGATGCGCGATCTGGCGCCGGATGATTTTTTCGATACGCAGTTCAGTACGTCACGCGAGGTCCACCCGTGCGTTTCGACGCAATCGGGATCGCTGGTCGAGGAAGTCGGATTTCTGGTGCCGCTGGAGGGCGGCGTCACCGCTACCTATTCGCTGATGCGCGTGAAAGGCCATTCGGGGTTCAGCGATACGGAGCTGGAAAGCCTGCGCGCCTATGAGCCGATCGTGCAGGCGGCGATCCGGGCAAGCTGGAGACGCGGAGCAGAAAGGCTGATGCCTGCGCAGGCCGGGCGCGACGATCTGATGGAGGAGGCTTTCGGCAGGCTCTGTGCCGACCGGCTGACGCTGCAGCAGCGCAATATCGTGCGGCTTATCCTGCGGGGCCACAGCAATGCGTCGATCGGGAAAAGCATCGGCATTTCGGAAGGTACGGTGCGTATCCACCGCAAGAACATCTACAAGCGCCTGGCCATTTCCAGCCAAGCGGAGCTGTTTCGCATTTTCATCGATCACCTCAATCAGCATAACCTGTATTGAGGTGATTGGATCAGGCCGCGTTGGAGGCCTGATCGTCGCTGAGGAAGGCGTAGATGGCGGATGCGGAATCCGTCGCACGCAGCCGGGCGACCATTTCCGGGTCGCGCAACACGCGTGCAATCCGCGACAATGCCTTCAGATGATCAGCGCCAGCACCTTCCGGTGCGAGCAGCAGGAAGACCAGATCGACCGGCTGGTCGTCCAGCGCTTCGAAATCGACGGGCGATTCAAGACGCGCAAAAATGCCGACGATCGACGAAAGATGGCCAAGCTTGCCATGCGGAATGGCAATGCCATTGCCGACACCGGTCGAGCCCAGTCGTTCGCGCTGAAGGATGACGTCGAAAATTTCACGTTCGGGTAGATCAGTGATCTTGGATGCTTTTGCCGCCAACTCTTGAAGCAATTGCTTCTTCGAATTGGCCTTCATGGCCGGAAGTATCGCATTCTGCTGCAGCAAGCCTGCCAATGCCATTCTTTTGTCCTCGTTCGCAGGTAGAAACCGCATCGCCCGGCAAAATGCCGGACGGCGGCTCCATCCATCTTTCTCTCGGCGCTTTACCGGCGGACCGTCAACGGTCTTCCATGCGTAAACCACCAGAAAAAAGCAGAGCGCCCCGGGCCGGCTGACCGGCCCCGGACGTCATCCACTTAGCTCTTTATATTGGCTGCGTCGATCCAGCCAATGTTTCCATCGTTGCGTCGATAGACGATATTCAACTGTTCATTGCCAGGACTACGGAACATCAGAACGGGATCGTCTGTCATGTCGAGCGCCATGACAGCGTTTGCGACAGACATCGTCTTCAGTTGTTTCGAACTCTCCGCCACGATCGTCGGTGCATAGTTGTCCGGAAGCTCATCGTCTTCGTCGGGCACTGAGTCCATAACGGTGTAGGCTACTTCAGCAAATCCAGCATGGCCATTGCCATTGTGGTGGTCCTTGAGCTTCCGCTTGTAACGGCGGATGCGCTTGGCAATCCGTTCCGACGCTGCGTCAAACGCTGCTTGCGGGTCGTTCGCTTCTCCACTCGCCTGCAAGGCCGCACCAGAATCGAGGTGAATCTTGCAGTCCGCGTTGAAACGGGATCCAGACTTTTCCACAGTGACTTGGCTTGAATATCCTCCGTCAAAATATTTGGTTACGGCTTGTTCTATCTGGTCTTCGATCCGCAGACGAAACGTTTCGCCGATTTCCATATGTTTACCGGATACACGCACACTCATGGAGTTTCCTCTCTTTTCGTGATTTGCGTAGCCAGTCTATTCCAACCGCATCCGTCATCCAAGCACTTCACGCACGCAAAAGAAAATTGCGTCAGAACAGCCTGGATTTGGAGGGATCTGCTTAAGGCAGGCGCTATGCCGTACCCATTGCGGCCGCCTCATACTACCGGTTGTTGGTGGAGTCAACGAAACAGTTAAGAAAATCCAAATATGAGGCCGGAAGCCCGCTGTTTACTGGGATATCGGGGATAAATATCGGCAATTCGTCCGGTTGTGGTCAAGCATGGCAAACGGTCAGGCGGAGACCTTGGCCATCGCCTTTTTCTCTCTTCGGCGCTGAACGGAGGAGGCGATATTCATCGCTTCGCGGTATTTCGCCACAGTCCTGCGGGCAAGGTCGACGCCGCCTTTTTTCAGGAGATCGACGATATCATCATCCGAAAGAACAGCGTTCGGGCTTTCCAGTACGATCATGTTGCGGATGCGGTGGCGCACGGATTCCGCTGAGTGGCTGTCGCCGCCTTCTGCCGATCCGATCGAGACGGTGAAGAAATATTTCAGCTCGAACAGCCCGCGTGGTGTCAGCATGTATTTGTTCGAGGTGACGCGGCTGACGGTCGATTCATGCATCTTGATCGCATCGGCGACGGTCTTGAGGTTCAGTGGCCTCAGCTGATCGACGCCGTTGATCAGGAAGGCATCCTGCTGGCGCACAATCTCCGTCGCCACCTTCATGATCGTCTTGGCGCGCTGGTCGAGACTGCGGGTCAGCCAGTTGGCGGTCTGCAGGCATTCGGTCAGGAAGGCATGGTCGGCGCTGTTCTTCGGTGCATGACGCGAGACCGTGGCATAATAGGTCTGGTTGACGAGAACGCGCGGCAAGGCATCAGGATTGAGTTCGACCGCCCAGCTACCGTCCTGCGCCGGCCGCACGACGATATCCGGCATGATCGCTTCCGAAGGGCTTGCCTCGAAACCGGTGCCGGGTTTGGGATCGAGCTTGCGGATTTCAGCAAGCATATCAAGCAGATCTTCCTCATCGACGCCGCAAATCCGCTTCAGGCTGGCGAAATCGCGCCGCGCAAGCAGTTCCAGATTGTCGAGTAGCGCCGCCATGGCCGGGTCGAGCCGGTTGCGCGCGCGTAGCTGGATGGCTAGGCATTCGCTGAGCGTGCGGGCAAAAACGCCCGGCGGGTCGAACTGCTGCAAGCTGTCGAGCACCCGCGCCACATCGACTGTTGCACAGCCAAGGCGTTCGGCCATTTCCGTGATGTCGGCATGAAGGTAGCCGGCTTCGTCGAGCTGGTCGATCAGATGCTGGGCGATCAGCAAGTCGGCGGCGCCATGCACGCTGAAGGGAACCTGTTCGTTGAGGAAATCGCGCAGCGTCACGCGGTTGGCGACGAAATCATCGAGGTCGTAACCGTCGCTGCTCTCGCCTTCGCCGCCGCCCGGCATGGATTTCCATTGGCTGAGCAGTTCCGGCGCATCGGCGCGATGCGGCGCAGTATCGTCGGGAAAGACATTTTCGAAATTGGCGTCGAGCTGCTCGCTCATCCGTTCGCCGGTCGAAGACGTCGTGCTGTCGTAGACGTCGCCCAGCGGATCGAATTCGGCGCCCTCTGCATTGTTGCGGTCGCTGCGCTCGTCCTGGGTGATATGCAGGTCATCCTTGCCATAACGCTCCGGACCGGAGGGCGCGTCGTCATTGGCGGCGAATTCCAAGAGGGGGTTTTTCTCGACTTCCAGCTCGATGAACTGGTTCAGTTCGAAATTCGTCATCTGCAGCAGCTGAATGGACTGCATCAGTTGCGGCGTCATCGCCAGAGTCTGGCTTTGACGCAGGAAGAGGCTGGCTGAAAGTGCCATTCTGACGCAAAACTCCCCTTGATGATCGGAGCCGGCTCTCATCTTTTGAAGGGGTGAAAATACCAGTTCGTCAACTGGCCCAAAAATTGCTTATTAATGGGGTTTGGTCAAGCGGCAGCGGGAAATAAGGTGAATATTGAAAACGGAGCGCGTTTTTTATGCAAGGAACGCCTAATGTGATCGAGGTGCGCGCATCTGGCCTGATCGAAGGCGCTTGACCGCGAAGGGCAAGGGGCTCCAACAGCTCGGAAAGAGTACCGCGTTTCCCGGCATCAAAAACTTGCCTAATTCCGTTTGCCGGTCAAGAGAAACCTGTCTCAGAAGCGGCAAGTTTTTGCCTGCCGCCGCCGGGCTCGTTTACGATGCCACTGAAATGCGGCCGTTAAAGGCTGAAATTGTCGCCGAGATAGAGGCGGCGGACGTCCGGGTTGGTGACGATATCGTTGGCCCGCCCATGCGTCAGAACTTCGCCGGCATGGATGATGTAAGCGCGGTCGATCAGGCCCAGTGTTTCGCGGACATTGTGGTCGGTGATCAAAACGCCGATGCCACGCGAGGTCAGGTGGCGCACCAGCGCCTGGATGTCGGCGACCGAAATCGGATCGACGCCAGCAAAGGGTTCGTCGAGCAGCATGAAGGTGGGGTCGGTTGCCAGCGCCCGGGCAATTTCCAGACGCCGCCGTTCGCCGCCGGAAAGCGCGACAGCCGGCGATTTGCGCAGGTGGGAAATGTTGAATTCGCCGAGCAATTCATTGAGCTTGCTTTCGCGCCGCTCGCTGTTCTTGTCGTGAAGCTCAAGGACGGCTCGAATATTCTCTTCCACCGTGAGGCCGCGAAAGATCGAGGCTTCCTGCGGCAGGTAACCGACGCCGAGGCGGGCGCGGCGATACATTGGCATTGACGTGACATCGTTGCCGTTGATCTCGATCGAACCTTCATCGACCGGCACAAGGCCGGTGATCATATAGAAACAGGTGGTCTTGCCTGCGCCGTTGGGCCCAAGCAGGCCGACGGCCTCACCGCGCCGCACGACAAGCGACACACCGTCCACCACCCGGCGCCCGCGATAGGCCTTCGTCAATCCGCGCGCGATCAGCGTGCCTTCATAGCGCGCCTTGTCGACGGCGCGGGCAGGTGCGGCGGCTTCAGCTTTGGCGCCCCGTTTGCGTTTGTGAAGAAAGGGAATGTTCACGTGGGCGTCTGCATCAATTCGTTTTCTGGGACTTCGGGTCGAGTTGAATCTGGACGCGGCCGCCGCAGGCCTCGAGCTGTGCCTCGCCGGTATCCATCTGAACGTTCAACTGGCAGCCGCTAAAGACGTTCTTGCCTTCCGACAGAACGACCTGCTTGCCCTTCAGGACCAGTGTCTGGGCCGTCATGTTGAATTCGCCGGTGTCGGCCGTCGCCTGCTGGGTTCCCGATTGCAGGAACACCTTCTGATCGACCTCGATGCGATCGATCTCGGCATTGCCGCCGGAAATCGAGCCGCCGCCCTTCTTGTAGAAAACCACCATATTGCCGGCCTGCAATGTCGTCGTTCCCTGAACGACTTTCACATTGCCGGTGAACATGGCCTTGCTTTCCGCATCCTTGATTTCCAGCTTGTCGCTTTCGATCTGGATCGGCGCATCGTTGGAAAGCTGCATGCCCTTCATCTTGCTCGTCGTCGCCTGGGCGGCGGCAGGAGAAAGGGAGGCGCTGGTGAAAAGGCTCAAGAGAATAACTGTTCCGGCAAGCCGAAAGGAAAAGGCTGAAGTGGCCGACATATGTGCCCCGGTTTTCTAGTTGGCGGTTTTACGGATGGTTTTGGGATCGACAACGACCTTCACCATGCCTTCAAAAGTAACAATGCGTCCCTTATCCGTCATTCTCAGCGTCTGTGCAACAATGGAACCGCCCTTCATGCTGATTGCAATCGGCTTCTTGGTTTCCATCTCGCCGGCATTGATATCGAGATAGGCCGCTTCGAAGTCGGCGATCAGTCCATTGTTCATGGTGATCGTGAAGGGCGCGTTCATATCCAGCGTGTTGCGGCCCCGGTCGTAGATGCCGCTGAGAGCTTCAACGGTGGCCATCAGCGTGTCGTTGACGGGCATTTCCGCGTGGATGGTTTCGAGCGTGATGATGTCCGGATTGGCGATATCCTGCAGCGCCCGCTTCGCCTTCATCGAATAGCTGATGTCCTGCTTGTTGCGCCCGGAAATCGCCGGGTTCTGCATGACGATCTTGCCGTTCTCGATCGTCGCGTTCTCGATGGTGACGTTCTCGGGCAGAAAGGCCCGCACCACGGAAACCGCAACGAAGATGACGCCGATCAGCACCGCGACCAGGGGAAGCACGATTTTCAACCGCCGGACTCGCCGCGAGTGACGTGCTGCAACCGTATACGCGTCGGTAAGGGCCGGGCCCGAATGCGGCAAGGCGCCGGTAAATTGCACGTCATTCAGCATCAAATAAACCCGTTATTCAAAATACATCGCGGCGCAAATGCGCCTAGGCCCTGCCCGTCAACTGATGTGAGTGAACGCGAATATGGAGATTTTTTTGTTCAACCACAATGTGAGGCGCGAATTTTGTTCAAGCCGGGTGACAACAGGACTGTGCTGCGGTTATTGAGTTGTGCGTTTCTCGCGGGGGTGAAGTGTCCCTGCGCCCTTAGAACTGGAGGAAAGATCATGGATCAGCTTGCCATCGCCGACCGGCGCCAACTTCGGCGGAAGCTCGGTTTCTGGCGGCTCGTGTCCATTGCTCTGGTGCTTTGTGCGGGTATAGCGGCTTATGTCTATTCCGGTGCGGGCCGGATGGGTGGCCTCAGCCAGCCGCATATCGCCCGCGTCAATATTTCCGGCATTATCCAGGATGACCGCGAACTGTTGGAGCGGCTGAACACCATTGCCGAGACCGACGCGGTCAAGGCGCTGGTCGTCACCATTTCGTCGCCCGGCGGCACCACTTACGGCGGCGAAGTGCTGTTCAAGGCCATCCGCAAGGTCGCGGCGAAGAAGCCGGTCGTTTCCGACGTGCGCACGCTGGCCGCCTCGGCCGGCTATATGATCGCACTTGCCGGCGACCGCATCGTGGCCGGGGATAGCTCGATCACCGGCTCCATCGGCGTGATCTTCCAGTATCCGCAGTTCAAAAACCTGATGGACAAGATCGGCGTATCGCTGGAGGAAATCAAATCCGCCCCGTTGAAGGCCGAGCCTTCACCGTTCCACCCGCCGAGCGACGACGCCAAGGCGGTGATCCAGGCAATGATCGATGACAGCTTCAACTGGTTCGTCGATCTCGTCGCCGATCGCCGCAAGCTGCCGCGGGAAGAGGCGCTCAAGCTTGCCGATGGACGCATCTTTACCGGCCGCCAAGCGCTGAAGCTGAAGCTGATCGATGAGCTCGGCGGCGATGACGAAATCCGCGCTTTCCTTGATAGCCGCAAGGTTGGCAAGGAACTGGACGTTATCGAGTGGAAAGCACCGAGTTCGTCACTGCCATTCGGGCTCGGATCGGCCGCTGCTGCTGTGGCCAAATCCTTGGGATATGACGCTTTTCCGTCTTTCGGTGCTCTCGAAAAATTGGGTCGCGAGAAGTTGTTTCTTGACGGTCTGGTTTCCGTTTGGCAGGTTGGCGGCGACTGAAAAGACACGATGACCTTTTGCATGCCGCTTTTGGAGGCTTGAAAACGGCATGCTACCCCGCACAAGAGGTGGACAAGGCCGTCCGATGGGCTTAACGCTTTAAGATCACATGCAAATTCACAACAGGGGGCGACAGTGATCAAGTCAGAACTGGTGCAGATTGTTGCGGCACGCAACCCGCATCTCTATCACCGTGACGTCGAAAATATCGTCAATGCGGTTCTCGATGAGATTACAGATGCCCTGGCGGGTGGAAATCGGGTCGAATTGCGTGGTTTCGGCGCATTTTCGGTAAAAAACCGGCCTTCGCGTTCTGGCCGTAATCCACGCACCGGCGACAGCGTGTTCGTCGAGGAAAAATGGGTTCCCTTCTTCAAAACCGGCAAGGAATTGCGCGAGCGCCTTAATCCTGGCGCCGATGACGAAGATGATGAATGAGCCGTGGTGAACCGCCCGGTGCTTGAATGCGTCGGGCAGGCAGCATGACGGAGACACGGAATGATGATGAAGAAGCTGATGAATATCGTGGTGCTGGTGCCGGTCGCCATCATCCTGATCGTGCTGTCTGTCGCCAACCGGCAGATGGTGACGCTGGCACTCAATCCGTTCAACCCGGCCGATAGCGTTCTGTCGGCTTCGGCGCCGTTTTTCGTATTTTTGTTTCTCGCGGTGATCTTCGGCATGATCGTCGGCTCGCTCACCACGTGGTTCACGCAGGGCAAGTACCGCAAGCGTGCGCGCAACGAGGCGCATGAAGCAGTGAAATGGCACGCGGAAGCCGAAAAACACCGGACCCGCGCCGAAACCATCGCCTCGCAGACGTTGCTTCCAGCCTCCTCCAAATAATTTCGTTCAGCTGTTTGCTGCCGCCTGCGCGGTGACTGCGGCGTTGAAGTCGGCAAAGAATTGCTGGGCAAGTTTTTTGGCGCTGGAGCCTACCAGCCGAGAGCCGAGTTGGGCCAGCTTGCCGCCGATCTCGGCCTTGGCCTCATAGGCCAGAATGGTCTCGTCGCCATCCTCTTTGAGAACAACATCCGCGCCGCCCTTGGCAAAGCCGGCAATGCCCCCCTTGCCCTCGCCGGAAATCGTATAGCTTTCGGGTGCGTTGATGTTCGACAGCACGACATCGCCGGAAAAAGAGGCCGAGACCGGCCCGATCTTGATCTTGACGCTGGCGGAAAGTTCGGTCGGCGATTTCAGTTCCAGCGACTGACAGCCGGGAAGACACTGACGCAAGATTTCGGGGTCGTTCAGTGCCGCCCAGACGATATCGCGGCGGGCAGCAATGCGTTCTTCGCCCTGCATTTCCATGATGATCCTCCCTGATCAGGTCCACCCAAATGTATCGCAGATCGGAAACAGCTTTGCCAAGAGAAAGAGCGGTGCTATTTGCAGCCTTTGAACCTCAGCAGCTGACGGACGAAACGGCGTGAAAGATAAAGATAGACGGCCAAAGGGCAAAGCCGCACCGGCAACGTCGTCGCGCGGCGTGCAGGGCCGTGCCGTACAGGCACCGGTCAGCCGAGGGCCACAATCCAAGCCCCAGCAATCCAAACCTCAGACGGTACGCAGCGGCGAAACGCGGCCTCCTGCCAAGGCATTCGTCGAAAAGACGTCACCGAAATCTGCCGCATCGGAGCCAGCACCGCGCGCAGAAGTGCGTATCCGCACCGGCGCCAAGCCGGACGAGCGCATCCCGATCATTCTCGAAACCAAGGGCGCGCGTGACTATCACCTGATCGATAGTGGTGATGGCCTGAAGCTTGAGCAATACGGTCCCTACCGGATCGTCCGGCCCGAGGCGCAGGCGCTCTGGCCGAAAACGTTGCCCTCGCATGTCTGGGAGAATGCCGACTCGATTTTCACCGGCGATACCGATGAGGACGGCATGGGGCGCTGGCGCTTCCCAAGGCAGGCTCTCGGTGAGACCTGGCCGATGCAGATCCTCGATGCCGAATTCTACGGCCGCTTCACCGCGTTTCGCCATGTCGGCGTTTTCCCCGAACAGCTGGCGCACTGGAGCTGGATGAAGGAACAGATCGAGACGGCAGGCCGGCCGCTGAAGGTGTTGAACCTGTTTGGTTACACCGGTGTCGCCTCGCTGATCGCCGCAAAGGCGGGCGCCGAGGTCACGCATGTCGATGCCTCGAAGAAGGCGATCGGCTGGGCGCGCGAAAATCAGGCGCTTGGCCGTGCCGACCATCTGCCGATCCGCTGGATCTGCGAAGACGCGATGAAGTTCATCCAGCGCGAAGAGCGCCGCGGTAGCCGCTATGACATCATTCTGACCGATCCGCCGAAATTCGGCCGCGGCCCGAATGGCGAAGTCTGGCAGCTGTTCGATCACCTCGCGCTGATGCTGGATATCTGCCGCGAGATCCTGTCGCCGGACGCCAAAGGGCTGGTGCTGACGGCCTATTCGATCCGCGCAAGCTTCTATTCCATCCACGAACTCATGCGCGAGACGATGCGCGGGCGCGGCGGCGCGGTGGAATCGGGCGAGCTGATCTTGCGCGAAGGCGGTCTTGACGGCAACGAGCCGGGCCGTGCGCTTTCGACCTCTCTCTTTTCCCGTTGGGTGCCGAAATGAACGACTATAACCGCGACAGTGGTCCCCGCCGCGTTGGCCAGGTGAAGGAAGTCACCAGCCTTGCCAATCCGATAATCAAGGATATCAAGGCACTCGCCAACAAGAAGGAGCGCGACGAAACCCGTTCCTTCATCGCCGAAGGCCTGAAGCTGGTCATCGACGCGCTGGACCTCGGCTGGACCATCAAGACGCTGGTCTATGCCAAGGCGGCCAAGGGCAAGACGCAGGTCGAACAGGTCGCGCTGAAGACGGTCGCCACCGGCGGCTTGGTTCTCGAAGTCAGCGAGAAGGTGCTCTCTTCCATCACCCGCCGCGACAACCCGCAAATGGTCGTCGGCGTCTTCGAGCAGCGTTACGCCAATCTGCGCGATATGAAGCCGGTTGTTGGCGAGACGTATGTTGCGCTCGATCGCGTCCGCGATCCCGGCAATCTCGGCACGATTATCCGCACAGCTGATGCCGCAGGCGCTTCCGGCGTCATCCTTGTCGGTGAGACCACGGATCCGTTTTCGCTGGAAACGGTGCGTGCCACCATGGGCTCGGTGTTCGCCATGCCGATTATGCGTGCCACTGTTGCCGAGTTCGTCAAATGGCAGAAGGCGGCCGGCGTGCAGCTTGCTGCCACCCATCTGGCCGGGGCCGTCGACTACCGCACCATCGACTATCGCAAGAAGCCCGTCGTTCTCCTGATGGGCAATGAACAGGCCGGGTTGCCGGAAGAACTTGCCAGGGAGGCGACGGCACTTGCCCGTATTCCGCAGCAAGGCCGGGCCGATTCACTCAATCTGGCCATTGCCACCGGCATCATGCTGTTTGAGGCACGCCGCCACCTGCTGACGCTGGACGATAGAACCTGATGCAAAAGACTGCTCTTTTTTCTCGCCCGGTACCGGTCGCGGTTCTGATTGTCGTTGCTGTCCTGCTCGACCAGGCAATCAAGGCTGCCGTCGAACTTTGGCTGCCCTACGGCGAAAGCGTCGCTGTCCTGCCGTTCCTGGCTCTGCACCGTGTCTACAATTATGGCGTCGCGTTCTCGCTTTTTTCGGGTGTCGAGCGCTGGGCTATCATCGGCCTGAGAATTGTCGTCGTGGCTTTCGTCATCTGGCTCTGGCGCAAGACGCCGGCCGATCGGTTTTTCACGCATCTCGGCTACGCACTGATCATCGCGGGCGCCATTGGCAATGTGATCGATGGCCTGATCTTTGGCTATGTCATCGATTACGTGCTGTTTCACCTGCCGAATTGGTCCTTCGCCGTCTTCAACCTTGCCGACAGTTTCATCACGATCGGCGCTGGTGCGATCATTCTCGATGAGATCCTGCACATGAAAAAGCAGGATCGCTAAAATCTTAGAGACCGGCTGAAGCCAATCAAAACGCTTGCCATGCTAGGGCAAGCGTCATGAGCGACCTGTCAAACCTTAGAAAACGGATTGCCACCGAATTCAGTGCGCCGAAGCGCGCGCTGACCAACAGGAGCGCATCCGATACGCCTCTGGCCGACGATCCGCATTCGCTGGAGCCGGAGGACAGCTTCAATGGAGCCAAGGAGCGTTATCCGGCGCTGAAACCGGCCTTGGCAGGCGCCGGGCTTCTGGGCTCCGCCGCCATTCTCGGCACCGGTATCGATGCCGGCTTCTACTTGTTGTCGGCTGGTCTGGCTGTCGCAGGCGTCACCGGCGCTGCCCTGCTGCTCAGGGATTGGTACGTTTCCAGCGCAAGGCCCGCTGCCACGAAGGGGCGCATCAGGGACGAAAAGGCCAGTGATAGCCGTTGGGAGCGCAGCGAAACATCGCAGCTCCTCTCCACCATCCATGATGCGCTCGGCGATATCGCCGTCATTCGCGAACCGGGCGGCAAGATCGTCCAGGCCAATTCGGTGTTTTGCCGGTTGACCGGATGGTTGAAGCCGGAAGGCCGGACCTGTGAGGCGCTCGGGATCGAATTCGAACCGGCGTCAGGCCCCAATCGCTACCGCGTTCGCATCACAACCGATGCTGGGACAAAAATATTCGACTGGCATGATGTGATTGCCCGCGAGCCCGCAAGCGGTGCCTTCATGCTGCACAGCATCGCCCGCGACATCACCGAGGAAAGCCGGATCGCCCGCGAAACCGAGGAAGCGCGCCGCCGCGCCGAACATGCGAGCCAGGCGAAGTCGCGACTGCTTGCGACGGTCAGCCACGAAATCCGCACGCCCTTGTCGGGTATTCTCGGCATGAGCCATCTGATCAGCCAGACAAGGCTGACCAGCGAGCAGAAGAATTATCTCGCCGGGATGCGTCAATCGGGTCATGCGCTGGTGCAGTTGGTCGACGATCTGCTCGACTTCTCCTCGATCGAGGTCGGCCGGTTCCAATTGCGCCCGGCGCCGGAGCCATTGCGCGAAACGATCGAGAGCGTTGTCGAGATGCTGTCTCACCGGGCGCATGAAAAAGGCATCGAGATCGGCGCCACCATCGCTGCGGATGTGCCGGGCCTGATGGATTTCGATGCAGCCCGCCTTCGTCAGGTTCTGTTCAACGTCATTGGCAATGCGGTCAAGTTCACCCATAAAGGCGGTGTGCTCGTCAGCGCTTCGCTGGATGGTGACATGATGGTCGTCAGCATTGAAGACAGCGGTCCAGGGATGAATGCTCGCGAGCAGGCCCGGGTGTTCGACGAGTTCGAGCAGGCAGGCACCAATGCTCAGCGCGCCGGTGGCGCGGGCCTCGGTCTTGCTATCTCCCGGCGGATCATGGAGGAGTTTGGCGGTTCCCTGACGCTCTCCAGTGTTCCCGGCACGGGCAGCACGTTTGAAATCCGCTTCCCAGCCCTCGGGTGCGATGTCGCGACCGCCTCCTTTGCCAGAAAAGATGTGCTCCGAATGTCCCGCGTGCTGGTGATGGCGCCGGCCGGTCCGGCTTCAACAGCGCTTTCCGCAACGATCCGAACGCTCGGCGGCGTCTGCGAACGCGCCGAAACAATTGAGGATGCGCAGGCCGCTGCCGTCCGGGCGCTGTCGACGGGAAAGCTGCTGACCGATATCATTGTCGATCATCGTCACGCCGCGCAGTTCCGCCGCCTGCTGGCGCAGATGCCCAGCTTGGAGCAGCAGAAGCTCCGCAAGACCTATCTCATCAATCCCGAAGAGCGTAACGGCCGGCAGATCAATCAAATGGACGGTTACCATGCCTGGTTGATCAGGCCGCTGCGGGAGAAGTCTCTGGTCGAGGTGTTGCGTGGCCGCATGAAGGGAATGGAAGTGCGAGACGCAATCAACGACAATCGGCCGATCCTGCGCGAGGTTCCGGCCTTGCGTGACAGACCCGCCGAAGGCGGCGTGCTTCTGGCCGAGGATGATCCAATCAATGCCCTCATGGTGCGTTCCGTTCTGGAGCGGGCCGGCCACACTGTTCGCGTCGTCACGGATTTCGCAGCGCTTGCCGTCACTCTGTTCGATGCACCGGCTGCCACCCGCATTGCGCCGGAACTGATCGTCAGCGACCTGAACATGCCGGGCGGTGACGGGTTGTCGATGCTGGAGCGTTTGCGTCTGCATGAGCGTCAATCCGGCAGCAGGCCCGTCCCGGTCATCATTCTAACGTCCGATACGCAACCCGACACACGACAGAAACTTCTGATGGCCGGAGCAAGCGCTGTGTTGGCCAAACCTGCCGATCCGAAAGCGCTGACCGTCGAGATTAATCGCCTGCTTGCTCAATGATTTTGACGGTTTTCTTGCCTCTCCGATGTCACTATCCTGTCGCAGAAACATGGTTTAAGCCGGACAGGATTAAAGCGACTAGGATGACGTACGATGACACTCGAAACTCTGGATATGGTTGTGGGAGTTGAACTGCCACAGACCCGTGTCCGGGGCGTCAACGCCCCGGCGCAGGACATACTCGGCCGCATCGGCACCCTTGAGACCCGGCTTGCTCGAAACGCGTCAGAAATTGATGCCGCGCAGGCTGTTCGCTACAAGGTTTTCGTCGAGGAGATGAAGGCGCAGATTCCGCAGGATGCCGACCGCCGCAAGCGCGACGCCGATGCCTGGGATCTGGTCTGTGATCACCTTCTGGTGCTCGATACGTCGATCGAGGGGGATCCGGAAGACCAGATCGTCGGAACCTATCGCCTGCTTCGCCAGGACGTCGCTGCCCGTACGGGCGGTTTTTATTCGGCTTCGGAATTTTCGGTCGGATCGTTGTTGGAGCGTCATCCCGACAAGACGTTCATGGAGCTCGGCCGTTCCTGCGTCCTGCCGGAATACCGTACCAAGCGTACCGTCGAGCTCCTGTGGCAGGGCAATTGGGCCTATGCGCTGAAATACGGCGTCGATGCCATGTTCGGCTGCGGCTCGTTTCCAGGCGTTATTCCCGAAGAGCACGCGTTGGCGCTGTCCTTCCTGCATCACAACATGGTCGTGCGCGGCGAGTGGGATGTGTCCGCCCGCCCCGAGCTGTACCGGACAATGGACCTGATGCCGGTGGAAGCCATCAATATGCGCAAGGCGCTTTCCGCTTTGCCGCCGTTGATCAAGGGATACATGCGTCTGGGCGCCATGGTCGGCAATGGCGCCGTGGTCGATCACGCTTTTCGCACCACCGATGTGCTGATCGTTTTACCGATCACCAATATTTCCGGTCGGTACCTCAACTACTACGGTGCGGACGCCGGACGTTTCGCGAGCTGAATGCTTCGGAAATTAAGATTACGGTAAGTTAATTTGACATGATTTAGTGTTAGTTAATACAAATTGCCCGTTGATGGACGTTTTTTGATAAGTGCTCCCATGTTGCGTATCGAGTATTGAACTTGGGTATTTTTTATCAAGTCTGATTTTGTGAGAAATGGAACCCGCCGCGGAATTTTCCGGGCGGGTTCTTTGCGTTTCAGTCGCTTGCTCAACTGTTGGCGTTATGCGCCGCAAGGGCTGCCATGTTTACGATGTCGGAGTCTTTCGCGGACATCGAAACAATCTGGACCGATTTGTCGAGGCCAACGAGCAGTGGGCCGATGACGGTCGAGCCGCCCAGTTCCTGAAGCATCTTTGTCGATATCGATGCCGAATGGAACGCCGGCATGACCAAGACGTTCGCCGGGCCGGTGAGGCGGCAGAAGGGATACTGCTCCATCACCTTGGCATTCAACGCGACATCAGCCGCCATCTCGCCATCATACTCGAAATCGACCCTGCGCTTGTCGAGCAGTTTGACCGCCTCGCGCACGCGCTCTGAACGTTCTCCGGAAGGATGGCCGAATGTCGAATAGGCGAGAAGTGCGACGCGCGGCACGTAGCCGAGACGGCGGGCAAGGCCTGCAGCCTCTTCGGCGATATCGGCCAGTTCATCCGCCGACGGCATGTCGTGAACTGCGGTATCGGCAACCAGCACGGTGCGGCCGCGGCACAGCGCCAGCGACACGCCGATCACCCGGTGGCCGGGCTTTTCGTCGATACAACGGCGCACATCCTCGAGCGCGGTGGAGTAATTGCGGGTGATGCCCGTCACCATGCCGTCGGCATCGCCCAGCGCCACCATGCACGCAGCGAAGTGGTTGCGGTCGTTGTTGATCAGGCGCTGTGCATCGCGAAACAGGTAGCCCTTCCGCTGCAGCCGGGCATAAAGATAGTCGGTATACGCGCCAGTGCGCTTCGATATACGGGCATTGACAAGCTGGATGCCCGGCCGGTCGAGATCTATGCCTTCACGCGCCGCCGTTTCGCGCATCCGGTCCTCGCGGCCGAGAAGCATGGCGGTGCCGAGTTCCTGATTGGCATAGGCAACGGCCGACCGCATCATCTGCACTTCTTCGCCTTCGGCAAAGACGATACGCTTGGGCTGGCGGCGGACGCGCTCATAGATGCGCTGCAGCGTTGAGGCGATCGGGTCGCGTCGGGCAGACAGCTGGCGGCCATAGGCGGCAAGATCCGGGATCTGCTTGCGGGCAACACCGCTCTCCATCGCGGCCTTGGCGACGGCAACCGGAATGGCCGAGATCAGGCGCGGATCGAAGGGAACGGGGATGATGTATTGTGGACCGAAGCGCGGGCGGTTGCCCTGATACGCGGCCGCGACGTCATCGGGAACGTCTTCCTTGGCAAGGCTTGCCAGCGCCTGCGCGGCGGCGATCTTCATCTCTTCGTTGATGGTCGAGGCGTGCACGTCGAGCGCGCCACGGAAGATGTAGGGGAAGCCGAGGACGTTGTTGACCTGATTCGGATAGTCGGACCGCCCGGTCGCCATGATCGCGTCATCGCGAATGCGGGCGACTTCTTCCGGGGTGATTTCCGGATCGGGATTGGCCATCGCAAAGATGATCGGCCGGGCGGCCATTGAGCGGATCATCTCCTCCGACAGCGCACCCTTCTGTGAAAGACCGAAAACGACGTCGGCACCGTCCATGGCTTCCGTCAGCGTGCGGAGGTCGGTCTTCACTGCATGCGCGGATTTCCACTGATTCATGCCTTCGGTGCGGCCTTGGTAGATCACGCCCTTGGTATCACAGAGAATAATGTTGGCCGGGGTGAAGCCCATCGATTTGATCAGCTCAATGCAGGCGATCGCCGCTGCACCGGCGCCGTTACAGACGAGCTTGGTCGTCTTGAAATCACGGCCGGTGAGCGTCAGCGCGTTGATCAGGCCGGCAGCCGCGATGATGGCGGTGCCGTGCTGGTCGTCATGGAACACCGGGATGTCCATGATCTCGCGCAGCTTCTGCTCGATGATGAAACATTCCGGCGCCTTGATATCCTCGAGATTGATGCCACCGAAGGAGGGGCCGAGAAAGCGCACGCAGTTGATGAACTCGTCGACATTTTCGGTGTCGACTTCCAGGTCGATCGAATCGACATCGGCAAAGCGCTTGAAGAGCACGGACTTGCCCTCCATCACTGGCTTGGAGGCCAGCGCGCCGAGATTGCCGAGGCCAAGGATGGCCGTACCGTTGGAGATAACCGCAACCATGTTGCCGCGGGTCGTATAGTCATAGGCCTTGGAAGGATCGGCGGCGATCGCTTTCACCGGCACCGCGACGCCGGGCGAATAGGCAAGCGACAGGTCGCGCTGCGTCGCCATCGGTTTGGTCGGCGAAATCTCCAGTTTCCCGGGCCGTCCCTGGGAATGGAAATCCAACGCTTCCTGATCCGTGACGCTGGTCGTGCTGCGACCGGGTTTGTCGTTTGCGGGCATAAGTCCTCCAACCTTTTGTGGGCGACGGCTCTCCTCAGCCGCTTTGGTGTTGTCTTCTATAAACGCGCATGGATAGTGTGGCACCACTTTTTTGGAACCAGCATGACTTTTGTAGCCGCGCCAATCACCCGCCCTCCCGAGGTTCTCACCACCGCCCAATTGGCGACGGAGGAGAGCCGCGCCACGGCCACGCCGATGATGGAACAGTTCATCGAGATCAAGGCGAACAATCCGGATTCGATCCTGTTCTACCGGATGGGCGATTTCTATGAACTGTTCTTCCAGGATGCCGTCGAGGCATCGCGGGCGCTCGGAATCACGCTGACGAGACGCGGTCAGCATCTCGGTCAGGACATTCCGATGTGCGGCGTACCGGTGCACGCTGCCGATGATTATCTGCAGAAGCTGATCGGTCTCGGTTTTCGCGTCGCCGTCTGCGAACAGGTCGAGGATCCGGCGGAAGCGAAGAAGCGCGGCGGCAAGTCGGTGGTCAAACGCGATGTCGTGCGTCTTGTCACGCCGGGCACGATCACCGAAGACAAGCTGCTCTCGCCATCGGAATCCAACTACCTGATGGCACTCGCCCGGATTCGCAGCGGTTCCGAGCCTGCCATCGCGCTCGCCTGGATCGACATTTCCACCGGCGTCTTCCGGCTATCTGAAACCACCGAAACACGGCTGCTGGCCGATATCCTGCGCATCGAACCGCGCGAACTGATCCTTGCCGATACGGTTTTTCACGATCCGGAGATGCGCCCGGTCATCGATATTCTCGGACGTGTCGCCGTTCCGCAACCTGCGGTGCTGTTCGATAGTGCCACGGCAGAAAACCGCGTCACGCGCTATTATGGCGTCAAGACGCTCGATGGCTTCGGCAGCTTTTCGCGCGCCGAACTCGCCGCCGCATCGGCCGCGATTTCCTATGTCGAAAAGACCCAGCTTGCCGAACGTCCGCCGTTGGGCGCGCCGGAGCGCGAAAGTGCGGCTTCGACACTGTTCATCGATCCGGCTACCCGCACTAATCTCGAACTGGTCAAGACACAGTCCGGCGACCGTAATGGCACGCTTTTGAAGGCACTGGACCGGACCGTGACCGGCGGTGGCGCCCGCCTGCTTGCCGAGCGGTTGATGTCGCCGCTGACGGATCCGGAGCGGATCACTGCCCGACTCGACTCCATCACCGCACTTGCCGACCAGCCATCGTTTTGCGGCGATCTGCGCGCCGCATTGAAACACGTGCCGGACATGCCGCGCGCCCTATCGCGCCTGTCGCTCGGCCGTGGCGGTCCGCGTGATCTCGGCAGCATTCTTGCCGGGTGCCAGTCCGCCGTCGAAGTTGCCGGCCTGCTTGGACGCGGTGATCTCTCCGCAGAACTCGGTGTCGCATTGCAGGCGGTGAAGGCACTACCAGACGACATGGTCCTGCAACTTGCTTCTATTCTTGGCGATGAACTGCCGTTGCTGAAACGTGACGGCGGTTTCCTGAGGGATGGCGCGAACCCGGAACTCGACGAGATGCGGGCGCTGCGCGACCAGTCCCGCCGGGTGATCGCCGGCCTGCAGCTCGATTATGCCGAAGAGACTGGCATCAAGTCATTGAAGATCAAGTACAACAATGTGCTCGGTTATTTCATTGAGGTGACGCAGGGCAATGCCGGGCCGATGACCGATAGCCCGGAGGCAAAATCCCGGTTCATTCATCGCCAGACCATGGCCAATGCCATGCGGTTCACCACGACTGAGCTGGCGGCGCTGGAAACCAAGATTGCCAACGCCGCCGACCGCGCGCTGACCATCGAGCTGGAAGCCTTCGACCGTCTTTCTGCTGTAGTCGTGATGGAAGCGGAAGCCATCAAGGCCGCGGCCCAGGCGCTTGCCGTTGTCGACGTGTCCGCAGGGCTCGCAACGCTTGCCGAGGAACAGGCCTATTGCCGTCCGCTGGTCGATACGTCGAAAATGTTTTCCATCGACGGCGGCCGTCATCCGGTCGTTGAACAGGCTCTGCGGCGCCAGTCCGGCGCTGCCTTCGTCGCCAATGTCTGCGATTTGTCGCCGCACGAAGGCGAGGGTGATGGCGCAATCTGGTTGCTGACTGGTCCCAACATGGGCGGTAAATCGACCTTCCTGCGGCAAAACGCGCTGATCGCCATCATGGCGCAGATGGGGTCGTTCGTGCCCGCGGCATCTGCCCATATCGGCATTGTCGACCGGCTGTTTTCCCGCGTCGGCGCATCCGATGACCTTGCCCGCGGCCGCTCCACCTTCATGGTCGAAATGGTCGAGACGGCGGCGATCCTCAATCAGGCGACCGATCGCTCTCTCGTCATCCTAGATGAAATTGGCCGTGGCACCGCAACGTTCGATGGTTTGTCGATCGCCTGGGCTTCGGTCGAGCACCTGCACGAGGGCAACCGCTGCCGCGGATTGTTCGCCACGCATTTCCATGAATTGACGGTGCTGTCCGAAAAGCTCGAGCGCCTGTCGAACGCCACCATGCGCGTCAAGGAATGGGACGGCGAGGTCATCTTCCTGCACGAGGTTGGACCGGGCGCTGCCGATCGCTCCTACGGTATCCAGGTCGCTCGTCTCGCCGGATTGCCCGCTTCGGTCGTTTCGCGTGCCAAGGATGTGCTGGCAAAGCTTGAGGATGCTGACCGCAAGAACCCGGCCAGCCAGCTGATTGACGATCTGCCGCTGTTCCAGGTGGCCATCCGCCGCGAGGAGAAGGTAAAGGCTGGTCCATCGAAGGTTGAAGAGGCTTTGAAAAGCCTCAATCCCGATGATATGACGCCACGAGAGGCCATGGATGCGCTTTACGCGCTGAAGAAGCAGCTTGGTAATTCTTGATCGCTAAAGTCTTGTCCATTCTCGGGCAAAAAGGCTATAGCGCATGCACAAGCAGCGGCTCGCAGAGCCTGCCGGACAGGAAGACGGTCGGCCTTTGATGACCATACATGAGACGTCATTTCCCGATATCCTGAATGTTGCGGCACTCAGGGCCAAGTGCAGTTTCATCGCTTCTGCGCATGCGGAACACCGCGACATGATGCGCCAGGCACTGCTCGCAGCCTTCAAGCAGGCCAATCTAGCCGGCCGCGAAAAGGCCCATGAACTGTTGCTCCAGGATGGCAGCGGGTTGAAATGCGCCGAACGGATTTCCTGGCTGCAGGACCAGCTGATCACCGTTCTTCATGATTTCGTGCTGAACGAAGTTTTCAACGCTGCCAATGCACAGCCTTGGACCCGCATCGCCGTCACCGCCGTCGGCGGTTATGGCCGTGGTACACTGGCGCCTGGCTCCGATATCGATCTTCTTTTCCTGCTGCCGTTGAAGAAGGCTGTCTGGGCCGAGCCCGCCATCGAGTTCATGCTCTATATCCTGTGGGACCTTGGCTTCAAGGTCGGCCATGCCACGCGCACGATCGAGGAGTGCATCCGGCTGTCGCGCGGCGACATGACGATCCGCACGGCCATTCTCGAAACGCGCTTCATCTGCGGTTCAAGGGAGCTGGCCGACGAGCTGGAAATCCGTTTCGATAGCGAAATCGTCAAGAATACCGGCCCCGATTTCATTGCTGCCAAACTTGCCGAGCGCGATGAACGCCACCGCAAGGCCGGCGATACGCGCTATCTCGTCGAGCCGAACGTCAAGGAAGGCAAGGGCGGCCTGCGCGACATCCACACGCTGTTCTGGATCGCCAAATATTTCTACCGGGTGAAGGATTCGGCCGATCTCATCAAGCTCGGGGTATTGTCGCGGCAGGAATACGCGCTGTTCCAGAAAGCCGACGATTTCCTCTGGGCGGTGCGCTGCCACATGCACTTCCTGACCGGAAAGGCGGAAGAGCGGCTATCCTTCGATATCCAGCGCGAGATCGCCGAAAGCCTCGGCTATCACGACCACCCCGGCATGACCGCCGTCGAGCGCTTCATGAAGCACTACTTCCTGGTCGCCAAGAGTGTCGGCGATCTCACCCGCATCTTCTGCGCAGCCCTTGAGGACCAGCAGGCCAAGCAGCTTCCGGGGTTCACCGCTGCGCTCAGCCGCTTCACCCACCGCATCCGCAAGATCGCTGGCACCCTTGAATTCGTCGATGACGGCGGCCGCATTGCGCTGGCCACCCCGGATATCTTCAAGCGCGACCCGATCAACCTGATCCGCATTTTTCATGTGGCAGATATCAATGGGCTGGAGTTCCATCCTGCTGCCCTGAAGCAGGTCACCCGATCGCTCGGACTGATCACGCCTGCCGTGCGTGATAACGAGGAGGCCAACCGTCTCTTCATGTCGATGCTGACCTCGCGCCGCGATCCTGAGCTGATTTTGAGGCGGATGAACGAGGCGGGTGTGCTTGGCCGCTTTATCCCGGAGTTCGGCAAGATCGTCTCGCTGATGCAGTTCAACATGTATCACCACTATACCGTGGACGAGCACCTGCTGCGTGCGGTCGATGTGCTGGCCAGGATCGATCAGGGCCGCGACGAGGAGCTGCATCCGCTCGCCGTCAAGCTGATGCCGGGCGTCGAGGATCGCACTGCGCTGTTCGTCGCCGTCCTTCTGCATGACGTCGCAAAGGGCCGCCCGGAAGATCACTCGACCGCCGGCGCCAAGGTCGCCCGCAAGCTTTGCCCGCGCTTCGGCATGACGCCCAAGCAGACCGAAACGGTGGCATGGCTGATCGAAGAGCATCTGACCATGTCGATGGTGGCGCAGACGCGCGATCTGAACGACCGCAAGACGATCATCGACTTCACCGAAAAGGTGCAATCGCTCGACCGTCTGAAAATGCTCTTGATCCTGACGATCGCCGATATCCGCGCCGTCGGTCCAGGTGTCTGGAACGGCTGGAAGGGCCAGCTGCTACGGACGCTTTATTACGAGACCGAACTGCTGTTATCAGGCGGCTTTTCCGATCTGCCGCGCAAGGAGCGTGCGGCGCATGCGGCCGATGTGCTGTTCGAGGCTTTGGCGGATTGGAGCCAGAAGGACCGCAAGACCTATACCAAGCTGCACTACCAGCCCTATTTGTTGTCCGTGCCGCTCGAAGACCAGTTGCGCCACGCCCGCTTCATTCGCGAGGCTGACAAGACTGGCCGCGCGCTGGCGACGATGGTGCGCACGCACCAGTTCCACGCCATCACCGAGATCACCATCCTGTCGCCGGACCATCCGCGTCTGCTGGCCGTCATCGCAGGCGCCTGTGCCGCCGCTGGCGCCAACATTGTCGATGCGCAGATTTTCACGACCTCGGACGGCCGGGCGCTGGATACGATTCTGATTACCCGCGAGTTTCCGGTCGATGATGACGAGATGCGCCGGGCGGCGAATATCGGCAAGATGATCGAGGATGTCCTGTCGGGCAAGAAGCGCCTGCCGGAGGTAATCGCCAGCCGCACGAAACACCGCAAGCGCAACAAGGCCTTCACGGTGCCGCCGGCCGTCACCATCAGCAACAGCCTGTCAAACAAGTTCACCGTCATCGAGGTCGAGTGCCTTGATCGCACCGGCCTGTTGTCGGAAGTCACCGCCGTATTGTCCGATCTGTCGCTCGACATTGCCTCGGCGCACATCACCACTTTCGGCGAGAAGGTCATCGACACGTTTTATGTCACCGACCTCGTCGGCCAGAAGATCACCAACGAGGCCCGGCAGAGCAATATCATTGCGCGGCTGAAGGCCGTGATGTCGGACGAAGCGGACGAGATGCGCGACCGCATGCCCTCCGGCATGATCGCGCCGCAACACACGCGCTCTGTTACCGGTGCCAAAAAAACCAAGGCAGAATCATGAGCCTCGTCAAGAAATTCATGACCGTCGGCGGCGCCACGCTCGGCAGCCGCATCTTCGGTTTCGCCCGTGAAATGCTGATGGCGGCGGCACTTGGCACTGGCCCGATGGCTGACGTCTTTTATGCAGCGTTCCGGTTCCCCAATCTGTTCCGCCGGTTGTTTGCCGAAGGTGCCTTCAACGCAGCCTTCGTGCCGCTGTTTTCCAAGGAGATCGAAGCCAACGGCACGGATGGCGCCAAGCGTTTCTCCGAAGAAGTGTTCGGCGTGCTGTTCACGGTGCTTTTGCTGATCACCATGGCGATGGAACTGTCGATGCCGCTTCTGGTGCGCTTCGTCATCGCGCCCGGTTTTGCCGATGATGTCGAGAAATCGAGCCTCACCGTGCGTATGGCGATGGTGATGTTCCCCTATCTCATGTGCATGTCGTTGACCGCGATGATGAGCGGCATGCTCAATTCGCTGCATCACTTCTTCGCTGCCGCCGTCGCGCCGATTTTCCTCAATGTCGTGATGATCGGTGCCCTGTTTTATGCGCTCTACACTGGCGCCGATCCGCTCACGACTGCCTGGTATCTGTCCTGGGGCGTCATGGTGGCAGGCGTGCTGCAGCTTGGGGTCGTCTATCTCGGCGTCCGGCATGCCGGCATGAGCATCGGCCTCAAGTTTCCCCGCTTTACGCCCAACGTCAAACGCCTGCTGATCCTGGCGGTCCCCGCCGCCATCACCGGCGGTATCACCCAGATCAACCAGTTGATCGGCCAGGCGATCGCCTCGGCACAGGATGGCGCCATCGCCGCCCTGCAATATGCCGACCGCATCTATCAGCTTCCGCTGGGTGTCGTCGGCGTCGCTGTCGGTGTCGTGCTGCTGCCGGAATTGTCGCGCGCGCTGAAGGGCGGCCATCTGCGCGAAGCTGGATATCTGCAGAACCGGTCGATCGAATTCGTGCTATTCCTGACCATTCCGGCTGCTTTTGCCCTCTGGATACTCTCTGATGAGATCATTCGGGTGCTGTTTGAGCGCGGCGCCTTCCATGCGGGGAATACTGCTGTCGTCGGCTCGATCCTTGCCATTTACGGCATTGGCCTGCCGGCCTTTGTTCTGATCAAGGCGCTGCAGCCGGGTTTCTACGCCCGCGAGGACACCAAGACGCCGATGCGGTTCTCGGCCGTTGCCGTTGCCGCCAATTGCGCTCTGGCAATCACGTTGTTTCCGCGCCTCGGTGCGCCGGGCATCGCGGTTGCCGAAGCCACGGCTGGCTGGATCAGTACGGTTCTGCTTTTCAGCACGCTGCTGTGGCGCGGTCATCTCACGTGGGAATGGGCGCTCTTGCGCCGTACGGTACTTTTGATCGTTGCCGCGTCGATCATGGGCGGCGTTCTCTATTATCTGCGCAGTGTCTTTGCCGTCTCGCTGGCATCAGGGTCGCCGTTCTGGACGAAGCTGGGCGCGCTTGGAATTCTGATCAGCGTCTCGATGGTCGTATACTTCGCCGTCGCTTTCCTGATCGGTGGAGCGGATCTGTCGATGATCCGGCGCAACATCAAACGCAAGGGTGCTGCGGCTGCACCGCCGCCAGCAGATAGCTAAAGAAACAGCCGTTACGCGCGCTTTCCCGAACGGCGCTTGGCGCTGAGGAAGTGGCGCTTCGACTTGCCGCAATAGGCCCATTGACGCCGGGCTCCGGTATCGACATGGACGATACCATTGCAATAGCGGCCGATGCCGCCGATGCCCGGGGCGGTTCGTGCTGCCGCGAGTATAGCGCTTTCCGAAACACCGGGCACGCGGATATCGGCCGCCTGACAAAACCGGTGCATTGAGCCGGAACGATGGGAGCGCGGCCGATGACCAGAGGTCACCAGCGGCCGGCGGCCGGTTTTCGCAGCGATATGCGCCAAAATGCCCTCGAGACGCGGTGAAAAGCAGCCGGTTCTGACCGATACGGTCTGGACGGCATAGGCCGTGGTTCTGGTATGCACGGGCAGTTTCGCTTTGCGCGGGCGGTCGTCCGTGGCCTCGGCGATAGCGAAATTGGAAACGGCGAGCAGGCACGCAAGAGCGAGGGATAATAGGTTACGCATGACAATCCTTTGGCATGCCCCCTTCAGCATCCGGTGCTGGATCGGGGCACATGCAAATGTCGGTTCGACGCGCCCTTTTGCGCGCGGTACAGCGGAATGAACTCGGCTGGGAACCTGGGTGTAGTCGCGGATTGGCAAATTCATCCGAAATAAAGCAATTTTATGAAATTTTCTTCTTGTAGCTCTAATTAGCTATGCCGTATTGCCGCCTTCTTCGTTAATGCAAGCGGAACATTAGAGGAAAAAATTCCAATTCAGGTCTTTGGATTCAAAGCCTTTGGCGGCCCGTTCCTTCGCCATGGGTGGAATTTGCTGCCAGCGTAGAGCGTGCGCCTCTTGATCGCCGCTATTCCAGTGTGCATAAGCCCGCCAACAGCAACAGAGGCCGGGCCCTCCACAAGCCCGAATGAGGACACGATGTCAGAATTCAAGCCGCTCGTTTTTTCCGGCGTCCAGCCGACAGGCAATCTCCACCTCGGCAATTATCTCGGCGCGATCCGCAAGTTCGTGGCGCTGCAGGAAAACAATGACTGCATCTATTGCGTCGTCGATCTGCACGCGATCACCGCGCAGCTGGTGCATGAGGACATGCCCGGCCAGATCCGCTCGATCGCCGCCGCCTTCATCGCCTCGGGCATCGATCCGTCAAAGCACATCGTCTTCAACCAGTCGGCCGTGCCGCAGCATGCCGAGCTGGCCTGGATCTTCAATTGCGTCGCCCGCATCGGCTGGATGGAACGCATGACCCAGTTCAAGGACAAGTCTGGCGGCAAGAATGCCGAGCAGATGTCACTCGGGCTCTTGGCCTATCCGAGCCTGATGGCCGCCGACATTCTCGTCTACCGCGCCACCCATGTGCCTGTCGGCGATGACCAGAAGCAGCATCTGGAGCTTGCCCGCGATATTGCCCAGAAGTTCAACATCGACTTCGGCGACCATATCCGCCGGACCGATTACGGCATCGATATCAAGGTCGGCGAAGAGCCGGTGCATGCCTATTTCCCGATGGTCGAGCCACTGATCGGCGGTCCGGCGCCGCGCGTCATGTCCCTGCGTGACGGCACCAAGAAGATGTCGAAGTCGGATGCGTCCGACCTGTCACGCATCAACCTGATGGACGATGCCGACATGATCTCGAAGAAGATCCGCAAGGCGAAGACCGATCCGGATGCCTTGCCAAGCGAAGTCGATGGACTGAAGGGCCGTCCCGAAGCCGACAATCTCGTCGGCATCTACGCGGCTTTGTCGGACAAGACCAAACAGGAGGTTCTCGGTGAGTTTGGCGGCCAGCAGTTCTCGGTCTTCAAGCCGGCGCTGGTTGATCTGGCCGTGACCGTTCTTGCCCCGATCTCGGGCGAAATGCGCCGTCTGATGGGCGACACCACCCATATTGACGGTATCCTGCGTGATGGCGGCGAACGGGCTCGTGCACGGGCAGAAGTGACGATGAAACAGGTCCGTGAAATCGTCGGCTTCTTGCAATAATTCGCCGCAAATGAGTCCTTGCAGCCAGAAATATCGGGTGTAAGAGTCGCCTCATGGTTTCAACACGACTCTCAAGACTGGAAGGTCACCGCCGCAAATTCATGGCGGTGATCGACGATACGCCGGAATGCGGCCGCGCCGTCCACTATGCCGGCATGCGCGCCAAAAACTCCAATGGCGGTCTGGTTCTGCTCTATGTCATCGCCGATGCCGACTTCCAGCAATGGCTGGGTGTCGAGGGCATCATGCGGGCGGAAGCCCGCGCCGAGGCTGAGGCAACGCTTGCCAAGATTGCCCAGACGGTGCGCGAGACAATCGGTATCGAACCGGAAATGGTCATTCGTGAAGGTGGCGCGACGGACCAGATCTACAGCCTGATCGAGGAAGATCGCGATATCGCCATCCTCGTGCTGGCCGCCGGTTCGGCCAAGGATGGGCCGGGTCCGCTGGTCTCTTCAATCGCCGGCAAGACCGCAGCATTCCCGATTCCGGTTACGGTCATACCGGATTTGCTGACGGACGAGGAAATCGACGCGCTAAGTTGAGACCGGCCATGGGTGGCAGGATCAACGGAATTGATCCTGGGGCGGCCGAAACGCTGGTCCATGCATCTTGAAGCCAGCGACCAAACCGCTTATATTCTTTTGAATAATTCTAAACAGGCTGGTTGAACCCGATCCCGGCCGACGCGGAGCAAAGACATGTTCATCCAGACCGAAGCCACGCCGAACCCCGCCACGCTGAAATTCCTGCCTGGCAAGGTGGTGATGGAAAACGGCACGGCGGAATTCCGTGATGAGGAAGAAGCCGCAGCCGGCTCCGCTCTTGCTGCGCGCCTGTTCATGATCCCCGGCGTCACCGGCGTCTATTTCGGTTATGATTTCATCACCGTTACCAAGGATGCGCAGGAATGGCAGCACCTGAAGCCTGCGATCCTCGGTTCGATCATGGAGCATTTCATGTCCGGCCAGCCGGTCATGGCAGTCCACACGCGCGCTGAAGAAAGCGATCAGGACGGCGAGTTCTTTGAGGAAGGCGACGAAACGATCGTCGCGACCATCAAGGAATTGCTGGAAACCCGCGTTCGCCCGGCTGTTGCCCAGGATGGTGGTGACATCACCTTCAAGGGTTTTCGCGATGGCACCGTCTTCCTCAACATGAAGGGCGCCTGCGCCGGCTGCCCGTCCTCGACGGCAACGTTGAAGCACGGCGTGCAGAACCTGCTTCACCATTTCATCCCTGAAGTGCAGGCGGTCGAAGCCGTCTGAGCGAGCGTTCCTCCGTGCAGCGACTATCCATCACAGTTGAAAAAGCATGATCGTCCTGGCCATTGATACGGCTGGGACGGGCTGCTTTGCTGCAGTCTATGACAGCGCCACTGATACGGTAGTGGCTTCCGCTGGCGCGGATATTGGCCGTGGCCATGCCGAGCAGCTTATGGGCTTTATCGATGAAGCGCTGGCGGCAGCTGGCAAGGTGCTTGCGGATATCGATCGCATCGCCGTCACTGTCGGCCCTGGTTCGTTCACCGGCATCCGCGTCGGCGTGGCCGCAGCCCGTGGTTTTGCGCTGGCGCTGAATGTGCCTGCCGCCGGCATCACAACACTTGCCGCCATTGCAGAAGCTGCCCGCGAAGCGCATCCGGAGCGCGCCATACTGGCGACGATCGATGCCAAGCGCGAAGAGCTTTATTGCCAAAGTTTCGAGGCAGACGGCACGCCGCGCAGCGAAGCACTGATGCTTGAAATTCCGGAGGCGCAGAGACTGTTTGCCGATTTCGACGGTCTCATCTGCGGTACCGCCGCCAAACATCTGACCGACCCTCCGCTCGAAAACGCTGCGCAAACGGACCTCACGGATATCCGTCTCGTCGGCCGGCTCGGAGCCGCCGCTGATCCTTCGCAGGGCAAGCCGAGCCCGCTTTATCTGCGAGGCCCAGACGTCAAGTCGCAGGCCGGTTTTGCGGTGGCGCGAGCATAAGATGTCGCTGACCGACTATTTCGTCCGCAAACCGGAATTCGAAATCTTCGCCCTGGAAACGGCAGACCTGCCGCAGGCCGCCGCTATCCACAAATCGCGCTTCACCCATGCCTGGAGCGATGGGGAACTGCATTCGCTGCTGATCCAGGATACCGTTTTCGGCTTCATCGCCCGCCAGAGCAACGCTTATACGCGGCCGTTTATCACGCAACCGCTTGCCGGCGGCTTTGTCCTGTCGCGTGTTGCGGGCGGGGAAGCGGAAATCCTGACCATCGGCATCGATCCGCGGTTTTCGCGCCTGGGCCTCGGTTGGCGGTTGATGCGGGCAGCATTGCGTGAGGCACGCGATCAGGCTGCCGAAGCTGTTTTCCTCGAAGTCGACGAGACCAATATCGCCGCCATCGCTCTTTACCGGAAGCTCGGCTTTGCCAAGGTCGGTGAGAGACGTGCATATTATCAAGATGTTAACGGCGCTAAAACCGGCGCCCTTGTCATGCGCCTCGATCTTGGCTAGCCGTACCCGCCTTGAACCGACTGATTTGAAGCGGACCTGGAAGAGAAAACGCGCTTGCACCGCAATCCCAACAGACCATGCAGAGATCACGATAGACGCGGCGTCCCGCCGCAGATGGTGATGCCAAACATCGTGCTGGGAAGCCGCGCGTGATCAACTGGTTGCGCGTCGCGCTCTGCATGACGGTTCTGGTGGTTGCCACGCTCGTCATGGCACCGGTGCAGATTCTTTTTCTCTGGCTGGACACGCCGCAACGCCGCACGCTGCCGCGCCTGTGGCACCGCATGGCCTGCCGCCTGGTCGGTATCCGCGTTCGTGTCCATGGCACGCCGGACCGGCAGCGGCCGCTGATGCTGGTGTCGAACCACGCCAGCTGGAAGGATATTCTCGTTCTCGGCTCGATCGCCGATGTCGTGTTCGTCGCCAAGTCCGACGTCAAGGCCTGGCCGGTATTTGGCCTTCTCGCGCGGCTGCAGGCGACGATCTTCATCACGCGTGATCAGAAGCGCACGACTGGCAATCAGGTCAACGAGATCGGCAAGCGGCTGGCCAATGGCGAGATCGTCGTTCTGTTTCCCGAAGGCACGACTTCGGATGGCAACCGGCTGCTGGAGATCAAGACGTCGCTGTTTGGCGCCGCCGCCGCCGCCGTGCCGATGTCGCCGACCGGTGCCGTCCATGTGCAGCCCGTCGCCATTGCCTATACAGGCATTCACGGCATGCCGATGGGCCGCTATCACCGCCCGGTCGCCGCCTGGCCGGGCGATATTCCCCTTGGACCGCATCTGCTCGGTATCCTCCATGAGGGCGCGGTCGATGTCGATGTGATCTACGGCGAACAGATCACCTACACGGCAGACAGCAACCGCAAGGTCGTCAGCCGTCAGGTGGAGAAGAGCATCCGCGAGATGCTGGCGCTCAAGCTGCGTGGCCGCTGAGCGAGTAAGAGATCGTTTGGAATGGGATGGGGCTTCAATTTGGCCCCTCTATGCTCTATGGAACCGGGCATGACACAGGAAATCGCCGTTTTATCCGTAAAGCCTGACATGGCTCTCGAAAGCCCGCCGGTCCGCAAGGTCTTCGTGAAGACCTACGGCTGTCAGATGAACGTGTACGATTCCGACCGGATGACGGATGCGCTGGCCAAGGATGGCTACGTTTCGACCGACGTCATGGAAGACGCCGATCTCGTTCTCTTGAACACCTGTCACATCCGCGAGAAAGCCGCCGAGAAAGTCTACTCGGCGCTCGGGCGGCTGCGTGACCTGAAGAAGAAAAAAGCCAGCGAAGGCCGCGAAATGATGATCGGTGTTGCCGGTTGCGTCGCGCAGGCCGAGGGCGACGAAATCCTGCGCCGCGCGCCTGCCGTCGATCTCGTCATCGGCCCGCAAACCTATCACCGGCTGCCCGAAGCACTGAAGCGCGTCCAGCGTGGCGAGCGCGTGCTGGAAACCGATTATGCCATCGAGGACAAGTTCGAGCACCTGCCGGCGCCGGACAAGGCCAAGACCAAGGCGAGGGGCGTGACAGCCTTCCTCACCGTGCAGGAAGGCTGCGACAAGTTCTGTACCTTCTGCGTCGTGCCGTACACGCGCGGCTCCGAGGTCTCCCGGCCGGTGGCCCAGATCGTCACCGAAGCCCAGAAGCTGGTCGATGCCGGCGTGCGCGAGATCACCTTGCTTGGCCAGAACGTCAACGCTTGGCACGGCCTTGGCGCAGACGGCGAAAAATGGGGTCTCGGGCAGCTTCTGCATCGTCTGGCGCGGATCGAGGGCCTTGCCCGCCTGCGCTACACCACCAGCCATCCGCGCGACATGGAAGACAGCCTGATCGAAGCTCATCGCGACCTGAAGCAGTTGATGCCCTATCTGCATCTGCCGATCCAGTCCGGCTCCAACCGCATCCTGAAGGCAATGAACCGGCGCCATACGACGGCCGAGTACATCGCACTGATCGCCCGCATCAAGGCGGCACGTCCCGATCTTGCGCTGTCGGGCGATTTCATCGTCGGTTTTCCCGGTGAGACCGACGAGGATTTCGAAGATACGCTTCGTCTGGTCGAGACGGTTGGTTATGCACAGGCATTTTCATTCAAGTATTCGACCCGTCCGGGAACGCCGGGCGCGGACCTCGAAGATCAGGTGCCGGAAGACGTTAAAGCCAAGCGATTGGAAAGATTGCAAGCTTTGTTGCTAAAACAGCAAAACGAGTTTGCTCAACAGTGTATCGGCAAGACGATCGACCTGCTTCTGGAGAAGCCCGGCCGCATGCCGGGGCAGTTGATCGGCCGCTCGCCCTGGCTGCAGTCCGTGAATGTTGATGCAAACTCATCGCAAATCGGTGACATTGTTTCTGTACGAATCACTGGTGCGGGGCCTAACAGTCTGTTTGCCGAAGTGGTAAGCTGAGGTCCGCTAACTCAAGGAGCCTGACCGCTTGAACGGACACGAATTGGTTTCATCTTCGCCGCGCCAGTCGAAAACATCCGCGACAGACGTCAATCACTTTGTGCTTACATTCGAAAACAACCGGTTCGCCAGCGAACTCTTTGGCCAGTTCGACCAGAACCTCAAGTTGATCGAACAGCGGCTGCATATCGATGCTCGGCCGCGCGGCAATTCCGTTTCGATCTCAGGCGAAGTGATCGCCACCAATCAGGCCCGGCGGGCACTCGATTATCTCTACGGGCGCCTGCAGAACGGCAGCACCGTTGAGACATCCGATGTCGAGGGCGCCATTCGTATGGCCGTCGCTGCTGACGACCAGCTACAGTTGCCGACCATGGAAAAGAAAGCCAAACTGAACCTCGCGCAGATTTCGACGCGCAAGAAGACCGTCGCGGCCCGCACGCCGACGCAGGACGCCTATATGCGCGCGCTGGAGCGGTCCGAACTGGTGTTCGGTGTTGGCCCGGCCGGTACCGGTAAGACCTACCTTGCTGTCGCCCATGCCGCCCAGCTTCTGGAGCGCGGTGCCGTCGATCGCATCGTGCTTTCGCGCCCCGCCGTCGAAGCGGGCGAACGCCTTGGCTTCCTGCCCGGCGATATGAAGGACAAGGTCGATCCTTACCTTCGGCCGCTTTATGACGCACTCTACGACATGATGCCCGGCGACAAGGTCGAGCGGGCGATCACCGCCGGCGTGATCGAAATTGCGCCTCTCGCCTTTATGCGCGGACGCACGCTGGCCAATGCCGCCGTCATCCTTGATGAGGCGCAGAACACCACGGCGATGCAGATGAAGATGTTTCTGACGCGTCTTGGCGAGAACGGCCGGATGATCGTGACGGGTGACCCAAGCCAGGTCGACCTGCCGCGCGGTGTCAAGTCCGGCCTTGTCGAGGCTCTGCAGATCCTTAAGGGTGTCGAAGGCGTGTCGGTCGTCCGCTTCAAGGACGTCGATGTTGTCCGCCATCCAATGGTTGCCCGCATCGTTCGCGCCTATGAGGCAACGACGGCGGTGCATGACGAAAGCGAGCAGAGCGACCGCTAAGGCGGCAGCAAGCCAATCATGACGATCCTTGATATTCAGATCAGTGTAGAGGAGGGCCCTTGGCCCTCCGAAGATGACCTTCTCGTGCTCAGCGAGCGTGTTCTTGGCGCGAGCGCAGATTTCTTGAAGCGTGAAGAAAAGCAGCCGTTCCCGAAAGTATCCCCAGAAGTGTCGCTGGTTTTCACTGACGATACCTCCATCCGGGCGATCAACGCGGAATGGCGCAGCCAGGACAAGCCGACCAACGTCCTGTCTTTCCCTGCTTTTCCGCTCTTACCCGGCAAGATGCCGGGACCCATGCTCGGCGATATCATTCTTGCCCATGAGACGCTGGTTCGGGAGGCCGATGATCTCGGCAAGCCTTTCGATGAGCACCTGACCCACCTCCTGGTGCATGGATTTCTGCATCTTTTCGGCTATGATCACCTCGTTGAGAGTGATGCCGAAAGAATGGAGAGCCTGGAGACTCGCATTTTAGCCGGTCTTGGTTTATCTGATCCCTATGGGGACAGTGATCCCGTTTGATAGTTTGGAACAATGAGCGATTTTAGAGCGCAGCCGGCCCCGGTTGCAAGAGACGAGGCGGAAGCCTCCAGTCAGGACGAAGCGGGCAGTAGTAGCACCGCCCAGAAACCTGAGAACGGCAAGTCAGGCTCCTCCTTCTGGAGCCGTGCAGCCAGGATCTGGCGTGCGGGCAATGCCTCCAGCCTTCGTGACGATCTTACCGATGCGTTGATGACGGGTGCTGCCGATGGCGATACGGCCTTTTCGCCGGCCGAACGCGCCATGCTCAACAATATCCTGCGGTTCCGCGAAATACGTGTCGAGGATGTCATGGTCCCGCGGGCCGATATCGAGGCAGTGGATCTCAGCATCACCATTGGCGAGTTGATGGTCATCTTCGAAGAATCCGGCCGCTCACGCATGCCGGTTTACAGCGAAAGCCTTGATGATCCACGCGGCATGGTCCATATCCGCGACCTGCTTGCCTATGTCACCAAACAGGCTCGCAACAAGCGGCGCAACGGTAGCCGTTCAACCGCGAGTACAACGGTTGGTGCGGCGGAAAAGCCCGAGAAGCCGGTTCGCCAGTTGAAGCCAAGTTTCGATCTCGGCCGTATCGATCTGTCAAAGACGGTCGAAGAGGCCGGCATCATCCGCCAGGTCCTGTTCGTGCCGCCGTCCATGCATGCCTCGGATCTGATGCAGCGCATGCAGGCCGCCCGTATTCAGATGGCGCTGGTGATCGACGAATACGGCGGAACCGATGGCCTCGCCTCACTTGAAGATATCGTCGAAATGGTTGTCGGCGATATCGAAGACGAGCATGACGATGAAGAGGTCATGTTTGCAAAAACCTCTGACGACGTTTTCGTTGCCGATGCCCGTGTCGAACTGGAAGAGATTGCTGCGGCAATCGGCCCGGATTTCGATGTGCGCGAACAGCTTGAAGATGTCGATACGCTTGGCGGACTGGTCTTTGCTGCACTTGGCCGCATTCCGGCACGGGGCGAGGTGGTTCAGGCAATCCCCGGCTTCGAATTCCAGGTTCTTGATGCCGATCCGCGCCGTGTGAAGCGCGTTCGGATTGTTCGCAAGCGCCCACCGGCCCGCCGCCGCCCGTCAAAGGGCGAAGAGGATGTGGGATTTGAGGCTACGCCAGCCGCGGAACCGGAAAAATCACTGCGCGAAACCGGCTAGGCCCGACGCTCGGAGGGCTAAAACGCCTTTCCGGACGGGACAAGCAGCCGCTTTTTTGGAACACTGCCCCACGTTGATTCGGATTGACGGTTTTTGCGCACGCCTTTTGCTGTGCAGATGGCCGGGTGGCGTTTTGCGCCGATTGGGGGAAGTGAATGGAGTGGCTTGCGGGCAGGATCATGCTGTTGTCGGGAGCCCGCCGGGCTCTTGTCGCCTTCGTCGCCGGTTTGATTGCCGTTTTTGCGTTGCCGCCCTTCGGTATTTTCGCGGCGCCGTTTCTGTCATTTCCCATTCTCGTCTGGCTGATCGATGGCGCGTCGGGAAATCCCGACCATGGATTGTTCAGGCGCAGCGTCCCGGCATTTTGGATAGGCTGGTGTTTCGGCTTCGGCTATTTCCTCGGCGGTCTGTGGTGGCTGGGCAATGCGCTTCTTGTCGAAGCGGATGATTTTGCCTGGGCTGTGCCGCTTGCGGTGATCGGCGTCCCAGCGTTCCTCGCATTCTTCTATGCCTTCGCAACGGCAATCGCCCGCATCTTGTGGTCGGATGGCCTCGGCCGGATCGCTGCCCTTGCCTTTGCTTTCGGTCTGTTTGAATGGCTGCGGAGCTTCGTGCTGACCGGCTTTCCTTGGAATGCGATCGGTTATGCGGCCATGCCCGTTCCGCTGATGATGCAGTCGGCGTCCATCATTGGCCTCGGCGGCGTGACGTTGCTTGCCGTTTTCGTTTTTGCAGCCCCAGCACTGATCGGCACGCGCAAGGGCATGCGGTTCGGGCTCAGCGTCGCGGTGCTGCTGATTGCCGCTCATTTCGGCTATGGATATTATCGCCTTGGCCAGCCTTTGCCGCCGCCGGTCGATCCGGCGGTCACGTTTCGCCTCGTTCAGCCGCTGATCGACCAATCGAAGAAATTCGATGACAATGAGCGGATGGCGATTTTTGAAGAACATCTCAAGCTAACGCAGGCGCCGGCCGAAAATGGGGGCAAGCGGCCGGACATCATCATCTGGCCTGAAACCGCCGTTCCGTTCATCCTGACGGAGAATCCGGACGCATTGCTGCGGATTGCCGATGTCCTCCATGATGGCCAGATTCTGATCGCTGGTGCTGTTCGGGCCGAGGATGCCGGCGCGGGGCAGCCGCCACGCTACTACAATTCGATCTACGTCATTGATGACCGCGGCCAGATCGTCGGTGCGTCCGATAAGGTTCACCTTGTCCCCTTTGGCGAATATCTACCACTGGAAAGCCTCCTGTCGGCAGCGGGGCTGGATACGGTGGCTATGCCCGGTGGCTTCTCGGCTGCTGCGACGCGATCGCTGCTGACTTTGCCTGGCGGAAAGACGTTTTATCCGCTGATCTGCTACGAGGCGATCTTTCCAGCCGAAATTGGCAATGATGCGCTGCAGGCAAATGCGTTGTTGAACCTCACCAATGACGCATGGTTCGGCAATACGCCCGGCCCCTATCAGCACTTCCAGCAGGCCCAGCTTCGTTCTGTTGAAACCGGCTTGCCGTTGATCCGTGATGCCAACAGCGGTATTTCCGCTGTCGTCAACGCCCGCGGTGAAGTTGTGACTGGATTTCCGTTCGGCACCCAAGGCTTCGTGGACACACTTTTGCCGGGAAAGCTTGCTTTGCTAATGGAACCACGTGAGCAGCGGCGAAACGGGATGCTACTCGCGTGTCTTCTTCTCGGATTCGCCGTTATTTCCCGCACAAGTTTTATTCTGCGAGAGAATTGACCAAAAACCCCTAAAATTGCATAGTGGTATTCACCATCGATCTTCACCTATGTTCGGGGGGTTTCCGCCCCGGCTACACAACGTGACGTGTAGTCTGCTCTCGGCAAGTGTCCAGGTTATGGAGCAACTGAAACTTCGCTTATTAGGAAACCGCTATGATAGAAAACAAAAAGAAGCCGAATCCTATCGACATTCATGTCGGTAGCCGGATTCGTCTTCGCCGCACCATGCTGGGCATGAGCCAGGAGAAACTCGGAGAGGCTCTCGGGATCACCTTCCAGCAAATCCAGAAATATGAAAAAGGCACGAACCGGGTCGGCGCCAGCCGCCTTCAGAACATCTCAAACATCTTGAATGTTCCGGTATCTTTCTTTTTCGAAGATGCACCGGGCGATTCTTCAACCGGTGCGTCTGGCATGGCAGAAGCATCGAGCTCAAACTACGTGGTCGATTTCCTGTCGTCCTCGGAGGGCCTTCAGCTTAACCGCGCATTCGTCAAGATTGGCGATCCCAAGGTGCGCCGCAAGCTTGTGGACCTCGTCAAGGCTTTGGCAGCAGAAGCGGAAGCCGAATAAGGCTGACGTGAAGACCGAGAATGAAAGAAAGCGGCCGGTCAGTGCCGCTTTTTTTGTGCCTTGACGCAAGGCTCGGATCGGTCGGCGGCTTGGGTCGAAGGCGGCTATCTTACGTAAAATGCTGCATTAAAGCACCAAATGACCGGAAAAACGTTTCTGCCTTGCTCATATAAAGATATATTTATGTCCTTGTGTGCTTGTTTTTTTGTGGCAAAATCACTAACACATCTGAAGCCGTTTTTTTTCTTTGAGGGGACTTCCCGCATGCGCGCAAACTACCTGTTTACGAGTGAATCCGTGGCAGAAGGCCATCCTGACAAGGTCTGCGACCGGATCTCGGATGAAATTGTCGATCTTGTGTATCGTGAAGCCGCCAGGACTGGCGTTGACCCTTGGGGTGTTCGCATCGCCTGCGAAACGCTGGCAACCACCAACCGTGTGATCATCGCCGGTGAAGTCCGGGTGCCGGATACCCTTCTGAAGAAGGACAAGGACGGCAACGTCCTGAAAGACGCCGCCGGTCATCCGGTTATCAATCCTGCGAAGTTCAAGGCCGCTGCCCGCAAGGCCATCCGGGAAATCGGTTACGAGCAGGCCGGCTTCCACTGGAAGACTGCCAAGATCGACGTGCTCTTGCATCCGCAGTCTGCCGATATCGCCCAGGGCGTCGATAGCGCCGCCGACAAGCAGGGCGACGAAGGTGCCGGCGACCAGGGCATCATGTTTGGTTACGCTTGCAAGGAAACGGCAGAACTGATGCCGGCGCCGATCTATTATTCGCACCGTATCCTCGATATCCTGGCAACAGCCCGCAAGAAGGGCGCCGATGAGGCCGGCCGTCTTGGTCCTGATGCCAAGAGCCAGGTCACCGTTCGTTACATCGACGGCAAGCCTTCCGAAGTGACTTCGATCGTTCTGTCCACTCAGCATCTCGACGAGAGCTGGGATTCGGCAAAGGTTCGCAGTGTCGTCGAGCCCTACATCCGCGAAGCGCTGCACGACATCAGCATTGCCGATGACTGCAACTGGTACATCAACCCGACCGGTAAGTTCGTTATCGGCGGACCAGATGGTGATGCGGGCCTCACCGGCCGCAAAATCATCGTCGATACCTATGGCGGCGCGGCCCCGCATGGCGGCGGCGCGTTCTCCGGCAAGGATACGACCAAGGTCGACCGTTCTGCCGCTTATGCTGCGCGCTACCTCGCCAAGAACGTCGTTGCCGCTGGTCTTGCAGACCGTTGCACGATCCAGATCGCCTATGCGATCGGTGTCGCTCAGCCGCTGTCGATCTATGTCGATCTGCACGGCACCGGCAAGGTCACGGAAGACCAGGTCGAAGGCGCGATCCGCAAGACGATGGACCTGTCCCCGTCGGGCATCCGCCGTCATCTGGATCTCAACAAGCCGATCTATGCCAAGACCTCCGCCTACGGCCATTTCGGCCGCAAGGCTGGCCGCGACGGCTCGTTCTCCTGGGAAAAGCTTGATCTCGTCAAGCCGCTCAAGGACGCTCTGAAGGAAGACGCGCTGAAGGCAGCCTGATCCGGCTCTTTACGGATCGACTGATAAAACTGTAAAGCGGATGTTTCCTGACGGAGACGTCCGCTTTTATCGTGAAAGACCATTGCCATGACCGACCAGCATCGAAGCCGCTCGACCGAAGCTTTCTTCGGCCGCCGCAAGGGCAAGCCCCTGCGCGCGTTGCAGGCGACGCACCTTGATACTGTTCTGCCCTTGCTCCGGCTGGATCTGGCATCGCCAGCACCGGCGGATGTGAAGGAACTGTTCAGTCATCCCGTCGAACGTGTCAGGCTTGAGATCGGCTTTGGCGGTGGCGAGCACCTGATTCACCGCGCTGTCGAAAACGCTGAGACCGGCTTCATCGGCGTCGAGCCCTTCGTCAACTCCATGGCGAAGCTGGTGGGATATATCGAGGAACGCGGCGCGAAAAATATCCGCCTTCACGATGACGATGCGACACAGGTGCTGGATTGGTTGCCGGAAAACTCAATCGACCAGATCGATCTTCTCTATCCGGATCCGTGGCCAAAGCGGAAACACTGGAAGCGCCGCTTCGTATCAGCAGTCAATCTCGACCGGTTCGCACGCGTGATGAAGCCCGGCGGCATCTTCTGCTTCGCCTCGGATATTGACACCTATGTTAATTGGACGCTGGAACATTGCCGCGATCACGCGGCGTTCGAGTGGACGGCGGAGAATGCCTCAGACTGGCTGACGCCCTATGCCGGCTGGCCGAGCACGCGCTACGAGGCCAAGGCACGCCGCGAGGGCCGCAAATCCGCCTATCTGACATTCCGGCGCGTCTAAGCCGGAATGTCACGCAATAGCAATTGGCCTAATGCAGGCTGACGGTGCGCAGGTCGTCTTCTGCCGCCTTGAAGAAGGTGCTGGAGCGGTTGTCGGTGAGAAGGATCGGCGTGCCGTCGGCGCCGAACAGGGCCCACAGGTCAAGATCCGGGTCCATGCTGGGGGCTTCCGGGAAGACGCGGGACACTTCCTCCGAGCGTATCTTGCGGATATAGCCGACTTCACCCGCGCCGAGATGGGCCAGGTCATTTTTCGACAGATGCGAGCTGACGTGTTTCAATCCCATGATTCGTACTCCGTAGCTTTGCCGATTTCCGCGTCCGGGAGACAGGAGAAATCCGCAACACATTGATTTTACTGTACGAAGTTCGGGGCCATTGGGAGCGGCCGGGTCCTTGGTGCAGCCGGCTTGAGTTGCCGGTTATCCTACTCTGGGACCAAAATATTAATTTTCTTTACCATGCGGACAGGTTCCGGACGAATGAGGTCGACGGAGAGAAGACCGTTCTTCAACTCGGCCTTGGAAACCTGCATTCCCTCGGCCAGTACGAACATGCGCTGGAACTGGCGGGCGGCAATCCCGCGATGCAGATAATCGCGTTCGCCGGTTTCGGTCTGCCGTCCGCGGATGATCAGCTGATTTTCCTCAGTCGTGACGTCGAGATCATCTTCCGAAAACCCGGCGACTGCCAAGGTGATTCGCAAACTGTCCGGCTCATCCGACGTTTCGTCACGGCGCACACGTTCGATATTGTAGGGGGGATAGCCGTCATTGCCCTTGGCGATACGCTCAAGGGTCTTTTCCATCGCGTCGAAACCGAGCAGAAGCGGGCTCGTAAAGGGCGTGATCCGGGTCATATCTAGTCCTTGCAGCTCAAGCGACTGTTTTGACGGACCTGCGAGGCAGCATCCGCGAGGCTTCAATATGGTAGCTGTGCGTAGCGAGTGCAAGGCGCTTGCGCCGGACCAAGAGGCAAATCATAGTCCCGCTCGCTGATTTGGAGGAGACCCGCATGGCCGTGCCGAGAAAGATTATCATCGATACCGATCCGGGGCAGGACGATGCCGCCGCGATCATGCTGGCGCTCGGCAGCCCTGGCGAACTCGATGTATTGGGTATTACCGCTGTCGCCGGTAATGTGCCGGTGGCGTTGACCTCCCGCAACATTCGGGTGATCTGCGAGCTGTGCAATCGCCGCGACGTGAAGGTCTATGCCGGAGCCGACCGGCCGCTGGTCCGGCAATTGGTGACCGCTGAACATGTGCACGGCAAGACCGGCCTTGATGGTCCCGTGGTCGAAGAGCCGACCATGCCGATGCAGACACAGCATGCCGTCGATTTCATCATCGAGACCCTGCTTGCCGAAGAGGTGGGCACGGTGACGCTCTGCACGCTGGGTGCGCTCACCAACATCGCGCTGGCCCTCAACAAGGCACCGCAGATCGCTCCACGTGTGCGAGAAATTGTCATGATGGGCGGCGGTTTCTTCGAGGGCGGCAACATCACGCCCGCCGCTGAATTCAATATCTATGTTGATCCGGATGCTGCCGATATCGTCTTCAAGTCGGGCATCCCCATCGTCATGATGCCGCTGGATGTCACCCACCGGGTCCTGACTTACAAGGCCCGCGTCGAAAAGATCAAGGCGATCGGCTCGCCGGCCGCGGTTGCCATGGCCGAAATGCTGGAATTTTTCGAACGCTTCGATATCGAGAAATACGGTTCCGATGGCGGCCCGCTGCATGATCCGACCGTTATCGCCTATCTCCTGCGTCCCGAGCTTTTCAAAGGCCGCGATTGCAATGTCGAGATCGAGACCAAATCGGAACTTACCGTTGGCATGACAGTGGTCGACTGGTGGCAGGTCACCGGCCGCAAGCACAATGCCAAGGTTATGCGCGAGGTGGATGATCAGGGCTTCTTCGATCTCCTGACGGAGCGGCTCGCCCGCCTCTGATCAGTCCCCCGAATGAAACAAAAACGGCGCCGCAAGGGCGCCGTTTCCCATGTGTGATGCCTATTGGCTCAGAACTCTTCCCAGTTATCCTGGGCGAGCGCGGTGTTGCCGGAAACCTGCGGCACTGCCCTTGGTGCTGGCGCACTGTAGCGGGCTGGAGCCGACTTCGCAGGTGCGCTGTAGCTCGGCGCCGATGTCCGGGCAGGTGCCCGCATCTTGTCCGCGGTGCCGCGCAGCATGTCGGCAGAGGACAGGCTCTGGCGTGCCACATGGAACCGGGAGACCAGCGTGCTTAGCGCACGGGCTTCTTCGTTCAGCGCCATGCTGGCTGCTGTGGTTTCTTCCACCATCGCAGCGTTCTGCTGGGTCACCTGATCCATCTGGTTGACCGCCGTGTTGATCTCCTTGAGGCCAACGGCCTGTTCGGAGGCCGAGCCCGAAATCTGGCGGATCAGGCCGTTGATCTGGACCACCTGGTCGGCGATCTTCTGGAGCGCGCCACCGGCGCGTCCGACGAGATCGACGCCATCGCGAACCTGGCCGGCCGAGGTGTTGATCAACTGCTTGATCTCCTTGGCAGCATTGGCCGAGCGCTGGGCGAGTTCGCGCACTTCCTGGGCAACGACCGCAAATCCCTTGCCGGCATCGCCAGCGCGGGCGGCTTCGACACCGGCGTTGAGCGCCAGCAGGTTGGTCTGGAAGGCGATTTCGTCGATGACGCCGATGATGCGGCTAACTTCGCCCGATGACTGCTCGATGCCCTTCATCGCGGCAATCGCTTTCTGCACCACTTCGCCGGACTGTTCGGCATCGCTGCTGGCGGTTTCGACGGATTTCGCCGCAACCTTGGCGTTGTCGGCGCTGGCATTGACCTGCGAGGTCAGCTGGTCGAGCGCCGCCGCTGTTTCTTCCAGGCTTGCGGCCTGCTGTTCGGTGCGGTGCGACAGATCATTGGCGGCATTGCTGATTTCGCTGGTGCCGGTGCCGATGTTGACGACGGAGGAGTTGACCGTCTGGATCGTTTCTTCAAGGCTGTCCATGGCGGAGTTGAAGTCCGTCTTCAGCTGCGCATATTCGCCGGGGAAGTCGTCGGTGATGCGGTAGGCGAGGTCACCCGAGGAGAGCTGCGACAGGCCCTTGGCAAGCTTGGCGACGATCTCGCGCTGGGTAGCGTTCGACTGGGCGCGTTCGGCTTCGGATTGGTTGCGCTGCTGTTCGGAGGACTGGCGCTCCTGCTGTGCCTCTGCTTCCAGGCGCTTGGTGTCGGCCAACCGGTGGCGGAAGCCTTCAAGAGCCTTGGCGACCGAGCCAGTTTCGTCGGTGCGATCCTGACCGGAAACAGCATTGGCATAGACGCCCTTGCTGAGGTTCTCGACATCGCTGACCAGTCCTGCCAGGGGCTTCTGAACGAAGCTGCGGACGGAGAGGTAGAGGCCGAGAAGCACGGCGCCCAGCACGATCAGGCCACCGACGATCATCATATAGGTTTGATCGACGACCGGTGCGTTGATCGCAGTCTGCGGAACGTCGACGAGCACGACCCAGGTGGTGTTCACGTCAGGCAGGCTGAAGGGATAGACAACACGCTCGAAGGTTTCGTTGCCGTCATAGGTCAGGTCATGGATCATGCCCGGCTTTGCGGTGGACAGCGCGGTCTTGACGATATCCGCGCCGACGCCGTCATATTCCTTCATCAGCAGATCGGGGATCGGCGCCACCAGCCATTTGCCGCTCTGCGAGAGCAGTGTCACGCGGCCGGTACCGAAGGGGCGGATATCCTTCACCTTGTTGGCAAGCGAGGACAGCGAAACATCGACGCCGCTGACGCCGATCAGCTTGCCGTTGGAGATGACCGGATAGGCGATCGAGGACATCGAGTTGCTGTCGCCTGTTGTGCTTTCGGTATAGGGCGGCGACATCGCGCCCTTGAGGCTCTTGGCCGCCAGAGCATACCAGTCGGCCGGGTAGTCGGAATCAAAGGTCGAGAAGGCGATGCCGGTCTTGCTCTTCGTCCAGTAGGGGTTCAGCGTTCCATCCTTGCTGGCGCCGAAATCCTTCTGCCCGGCAAAATCCTTGGACTTGCCGTCGAAGGCATTCGGTTCTTCGGCAAACCAGCTGCCAAACGCGAATGTGTTCTTTTCGACATTGGCCTTCAGCAGGTCGACGACGGCCTTGCGGTCGAGATAGCCGCCTTCCTGACCACGTCCGAGGATGCCGGCCGTCGAGCGGGCAGCACCGGCCAGTTCGGCGATGTTGCTGGCGATGTCGGATGCAATGGATTTTGCTTCAGTACGTGCCTGGTCGAGGACCAGTGTTTCGACACGATCCTGTGTCTGGGAGATGAGCACATAATTGGAGGCGAGAAGAACGAGTGCAATGGTGCCGCCCGTTACCGCGATAAGTTTTGTCGCCAGCGATTTGGCCTGGAACTTGAACATGACTATCCCCGCATTGTGAGAGGTCCGCGGGTTTCAAGCCGCGGAATGACGCGATCTTTGGGTGGGAGATGCCCCCTCATGGAGCGCCAGATGCCGACCGACATCGTGAGGCCGCCTTTGATCCTGGGAAGGCAGCCTTTGCAGGTGTTTGATAGCGCTGTATTTATTAAAATTAGAACAACGTTGGAAACCGAAATCCCGTAGTTTTTATGGGATTTCGGTCAGAGTGCCGCGTCGGCGACTTAGGCTGTCCTGATTGCGCAATGGCTGGTTTGGCATTGCCGGTCAGATCTTGGCGTCAACCTCGGCGGCCTGCGGGATGGCCGGCTGGGCACCAGGGTTGAGGCAGGCCAGCGAACCTGCAACGGCGGCACGGCGCAGCGCCGCGTCAAAATTCAGCCCGGCATCAAGGCTGGCAGCAAGATAGCCGCAGAAGGTATCACCAGCGCCGACGGTATCGACCGGCTCGATTTTCAGGCCCTTGGCGCGATGGACATTGCCGCTACGCACCGCGACGACGCCCTCGGCGCCCAGTGTCACGATGACGGTCTGGCCCGTTTCCGCAGAAAGTCTCCGCATGGCGTCTTCACGCTCAGTTGCCGAAAGCCCCTCACGTCCGGCGAGCAGCTCGAATTCCGTCTCGTTGGCCACAACGATATCCGCCATCCGGCCGAGGCGTGCGGCATCTGCAGTCAGAGGGGCAATGTTGATAATCGAGGTGATGCCCTTGGTCTTTGCTGCAACGAGCGCCTTTTCCACCGAGGAGGCCGGAATTTCGAGCTGCAGCATCAGCGTATCGCCGGATTTCATCGTCTCGACGGCGGACTGCGCATCATCCGTGCCGACCGTGCCATTGGCACTCGCCACCACGACGATGACATTTTCGCCATCGCCACCAACGAGAATATGCGCCGTGCCTGTCGGTTCACTGACGGTTTTGGTCAGCGACAGATCGGTGCCGGCCTGTTTCAAAAGCGCGAGCGCGCCATCGGCAAAACTGTCGGATCCGACAGCGCCAGCCATGCGAACGCTCGCTCCAGCCCGGCGGGCTGCGAGAGCCTGATTGGCGCCCTTGCCGCCGGCGGCAGTCGAAAAGCCTGTGCCTGTCACGGTCTCGCCGGGCTTCGGCAGGCGTGCGGTGGTGGCGATCAAGTCCATGTTGATCGAGCCGAAAACTGTAATCATCTGAAGTGTCTCCCGGGGCAGGCGATTTTTGCGGGACAGTGCCCGAGAGGGTCAGTCCTCGTCAACCACCCGCAGCTTCAATTGCCCGACGCGCGTGTCGAAGGGTTTCTGATCGGGCTTGCCGTCTGCTGCTGTGCTGGTGGTTTCGAGGTCCAGCGCCTCGATGCGCGTGCCCCGGCGCTTGAGCCTTTCCGAGGATACCAGAATGTCGTCGACATCCTTCTGGGTGGTGAGGAAGTGGCCGTGCAGTTTGCGAACTCTGTCGTCAAGCCGGGTCAGGTCCTCCATCAGCCGGATCACCTCGCCCTGGATCAGGTGTGCCTGTTCACGCATCCGAGCATCCCGCAGGATGGCCTGAATGACCTGGATCGACAGCATCAGCAGCGATGGCGAAACGATGACGATCCGCGAGCGGTGCGCCTTCTGGACGATCCCTTCGAAATGCTCATGGATTTCGGCAAAGATCGATTCGGAGGGAACGAAGAGGAAGGCCGTCTCCTGGGTTTCGCCGGGGATCAGGTATTTTCCCGAAATATCCCGGATATGCACCTCCATGTCGCGGCGGAACTGTTGTTGCGCCTGGCGGACCATGTCCGGGTTCTCGGCGCTGCGGATCGCGTTCCAGCCTTCAAGCGGAAATTTCGCATCGATCACCAGAGCCGGCTGGCCGTTCGGCATGCGGACGGTGCAATCCGGCCGTGATCCGTTCGACAGGGTTGCCTGAAAGGCATAGGCGCCCATCGGCAGGCCGTCGGCGATGATGGTTTCCATGCGCGACTGGCCAAAGGCGCCGCGTGTCTGCTTGTTGGACAGAATGCTCTGCAGCCCGGCCATGTCCTTGGCGAGAGACTGGATATTGGTCTGCGCCGTGTCGATGACTGCCAGCCGCTCCTGCAGCCGTCGCAGGTTTTCGTGCGTTGCTTTCGTCTGCTCGGTAATCGAGGTGCCGAGCCGGTGCGTCATGCCGTCGATCCGCTGACTGATTGACTGGTTGAGTTCGGACTGGCGCGCACCAAACACATCGGCCATCGCAGCGATACGGCCCTGCATCTCGGTCTGCGCGGCGAGAAGCGCCGTCATGCGCTGTTCGGCATCGATGGCCGATTGTCTGTCTCTTCGCCTGCCGAGAACCGCCGGGATGCCGGCGAAAAGCATGATTGCGACGGCGCCGAACAGGCACATGCCAAGCGTGATCGTATAGGAGCCAAGAATGAAAAGCGGCTGATCGAGCGTGAGAATTGTCGGTTCCATCCTTGCAGCCTAGGTGGATTCGGGTTGGCTGACTAGATCAAAACAAGAACGTTAGTGAATCGATCGATACAAACTGCTGCATTTGCTGCAAAAATCTTGAAAACGAGAATTCCATCGGCGCAAAAGATCGGTTAAGGGAGCCAGATGACTATCAAGCCGCTCATCATTCTTCCCGATCCCGTGCTGCGCCAGCTGTCCCAGCCGGTGGAAACGGTCAATGCCGATGTCCGCCGTCTGGCGGATGACATGCTGGACACGATGTATGATGCGCCAGGCATCGGCCTCGCTGCGATCCAGATCGGTGTTCCGCGCCGGATGCTGGTGATCGACGTGGCGAAGGAAGGCGAAGACAAGCAGCCGCTGGTCTTCATCAACCCGAAGATCCTGACGACGTCGGACGAGATGTCCGTGTATGAAGAAGGCTGCCTGTCGATCCCCGATTATTATGCCGAGGTCGAGCGGCCAGCTGTTGTCACGGTCGAGTATATCGATCTTGAGGGAAAGCAGCTGACGGCCAAGGTCGACGGCCTGTTGGCGACCTGCCTGCAGCACGAGATCGACCACCTGAACGGCGTGCTGTTCATCGATCACATTTCCAAGCTCAAGCGCGAAATCGTCATCCGCAAATTCACCAAAGCCGCCAAGACCCGCGGCGCCAAGGCGATCTGACGCTTCCATTGAAGATTGGAGCCTTCGGGACTATGATATCAGTGATATCATAGTGGAGGTTGCGCATGGGCGATCTGCTCCTTCGTGGAATTGACGATGCTTTAAAAATTGAACTGCAGGAAAGTGCGCGCCGTAACGGTCGCAGCCTTTCCGATGAAGCTATCGTGCAAATTCGATCTGCCTTGGAAAGGGAACAGCGAAACGGACAAACGGCGGGACAGCGCCTGCGTTTAGTCGTGGGCGATGCAAAGTTCGAAGACGACGAATTGCGCGCCATTGATGCGTTTCGCAGTCAGCCCGGTCGTTCGCCGCCGGATTTCAAATAATTCGATGATCGTTCTTGATACCAATGTCATTTCAGAGCTTCAGGGAAGACTGCACAGCGAAACAATCCTTCGGTGGCTGGATCGCTATGATAGCGAAGCGGTCTTTCTAACCGCAATTGCTATGGGCGAAATCCATTTTGGTATTGCATTGCTTCCAGCGGGAGCCAGGCGCAACAGTTTGAGCGAAACATTTACGCGGATTGAGACAGAGTTTTCTGGGCGAATCCTGAGTTTTTCGCACTCGGTAGCGGCGCGTTACGGATACCTTGCGGCACAGCGCCAGAAGGACGGGCGGCCGATGGAAACCAAGGATGCCATGATCGCTGCGATTTGCCTGTCGCATGACGCGACACTGGCGACGCGCAACACAAAAGACTTCGAGGGGCTTGATTTGAAGCTTGTAAACCCGTTTGAAGAGGCCTGATCAGAACGGGGAACCGCGCGCCATGCCGCTTCGCATCATCTTCATGGGAACGCCGGAGTTTTCGGTACCGACATTGGCGGCGCTGGCAGAGGCCGGTCACAAGATCGTTGCCGTCTACACCCAACCACCGCGTCCCGGTGGCCGCCGCGGTCTCGACCTGCAAAAATCGCCGGTCCATCAGGCCGCCGAATTGCTCGGTATCGAGGTTCTGACGCCGGTCAATTTCAAGGATGCCGCAGACCGCCAGACCTTCCGCGAATTCGATGCCGATGTCGCCGTCGTGGTGGCTTACGGGCTGCTTTTACCGGAGGAGATTCTGAGCGGCACAAGACTTGGCTGCTACAATGGCCACGCGTCACTTTTGCCGCGCTGGCGTGGTGCTGCCCCCATTCAGCGGGCGATCATGGCCGGTGATCATGAGACCGGCATGATGGTGATGAAGATGGACAAGGGGCTTGATACCGGCGACGTGGCGCTGACCAAGGTCGTGGCTATCGGCAACGACATGACGGCCGGCGAGCTGCATGACAAGCTGATGTTGGCCGGTGCCGGTCTAATGAAGGAAGCCATGGACAAGCTCGATGGCGGCGACCTGGCATTGACGCCACAGCAAGATCAAGGCGTCATTTATGCCGCCAAGATCAGCAAGGCCGAGACGCGCATCGATTTTTCGAGGACCGCCGCCGAGGTTCACAATCACATTCGCGGGCTGTCGCCCTTTCCTGGTGCCTGGTTCGAGCTGGAGATTGGCGGCAAGCCGGAGCGGATCAAGGTTTTGTCTTCCGTGGTCGAAACTGCAGGCGGTGAGACGGGCACGGCGTTATTCGACGACCTGACGATTGCCTGCGGCGAGGGATCGGTGCGATTGACCCGGCTGCAAAAGGCCGGCGGCAAGGTGCTAGGCGCCGAGGATTTCCGGCGCGGCACGGCCATTCCTGCGGGCACAAGGCTTTCCTGATGCCGCGTTTCCGCATGGTGATTGAATATGACGGTTCCAACTATGTCGGCTGGCAGCGGCAGAACAATGGGCCATCGGTGCAGGGGGCCGTCGAAAAGGCCGTGCTGGCGCTGACTCGTGAGCCCGCTTTGATCCGTGGGGCAGGGCGAACCGATTCCGGTGTGCATGCCAGAGGGCAGGTGGCGCATGTCGACTTGTCGCGGGCCTGGAAGCCGGAGACGCTGCGCAATGCGCTGAATGCCTATCTCGGGCGCGCCGGGCAGCAGGTGTCGATCATTGAGGCGGCCGAAGCGCCGGATGATTTCGACGCCCGGTTTTCAGCGCTCCGGCGCCATTACCTTTACCGGATCATTTCCCGGCCATCGCCTTTGGCGCTGGAGGCGAAGCGTGCCTGGTGGGTATCGAAGCCGCTCGATCATGAAGCCATGCACGCCGCGGCCCAGAGGTTGGTCGGTTATCATGATTTCACCACGTTCCGCTCCACCCATTGCCAGGCAAACAGCCCGTGGCGGACACTCGACCGGCTCGATGTGACGCGGGATGGCGATGTCATCGAAATCCGGGCGACGGCGCAGAGCTTTCTGCACAACCAGATCCGTTCGTTCGCGGGCACGCTGAAAATGGTGGGTGACGGGCGCTGGACGCCGGACGACGTGGGAGCAGCGCTGGAGGCGAAGGACCGCAAGGCCTGCGGTCCCGTTGCGCCACCGGAGGGGCTTTATTTCATGCAGGTCGATTATTGAAGGGTGGTGCCATAGATCGGCATCAGGCCGAGCATGGGTGGCAGGGCCTCGCTCAACATCAGAGACGGCAGGATCAACAGGGCTGAGATTGCCGAGGCGAGCAGCAGCTGGTTGTTGGTTATCGTTTTCACCAGCCTGAAAATCACCGTGAAATTGGTCAGGAGCAGGATCAGCGACAACAGGTAGGCCAGCCCCTGGCCGCCTGGAATGACAAGCCTGATCGCCAATGGAACAGCCATCGCATAGACCGTGGGGACGGCCAGCCAGTTGGTGCTGATGATGATCGAGGCCAGCATGTCGGCATAGCCGAGCGGCTTTGCCAGCACAGACACCAGGATCAGGGGCACGATCCACATCGTCATATCGACCAGAAACAGCTTCACAATGAAGCCGATCCCGGTTTCGGTGCCTGTCGGCATTTGTTCCAGATAAAACAGGCGCCAGGCCGCCCAGCCGACGGCCATGGCCGGAAGGCACCAGAGGAAAGCGGCAAACGAGCGCCAGACACCACTAGCGGTGATGTCGAGCCAGCCAAAGCCGTTCTTATCGCCCAGAATCAGCAGCCACACACCCTTCAGATAACCTCCGATTTCTTCAATCTGCGGCATGGCCAAACCAGCGGCTGATGAAGGTTTCGTAGATCTGGGTCAGGGTCTCGAGATCAGCGACCGCGACGCGCTCGTCGACCATGTGCATGGTCTGCCCGACGAGACCGAACTCGACCACCGGGCAATAATCCTTGATGAAGCGTGCATCCGAAGTGCCGCCGGTGGTCGAGAGCTTCGGCTCGCGTCCCGTGACGGCCTCGACGGCGCCGGACAGCGAAGCGATCAAGGCATTGTTGCGGGTGATGAAGACGTGGCTCGGGCGCTCGCTCCAGACCAGATCGTAGCGGACCGGCGGGCGGCCGGGACGAAGCGGGCTGTTCGACGCCGCCTTGTCGAGCCGGGCGATGATCTCGGCCTTCAGGCTGTCGGCCTCCCAGGTGTCGTTGAAGCGGATGTTGAAGCTTGCCGATGCCTTCGACGGAATGACATTGACTGCCTTGTTGGCCACGTCGATCGTCGTCACCTCGAGATTGGACGGCTGGAAATTGTCGGTGCCGCCATCGAAGGGCGGGTCCATCAGCGCCTGCGTCAGGGAGAGAATGCCACGCACCGGGCTATCGGCCAGATGCGGATAGGCGGCGTGGCCCTGCACGCCGTGCACGGTGATGGTGCCCGACAGCGAGCCGCGACGGCCGATCTTGATCATGTCGCCAAGCTGGTCCGGGTTGGTCGGCTCGCCAACCAGGCAGGCATCCCAGCGCTCGCCTCTGGCCGCGGCCCATTCGAGCAGCTTGGGGGTACCGTTGATCGCCGGTCCTTCCTCGTCGCCGGTGATCAGAAACGAGATGGAACCGGCAGGGTTGCCATGTTTTTCGATATGACGGGCAATGGCGGCGGCAAAACAGGCGATGCCGCCCTTCATGTCGACGGCGCCGCGGCCGTACATTTCGCCACCGGCGATATCGGCCGAAAACGGCCCGTGCGTCCAGGCGGCTTCGTCGCCAACAGGCACGACATCGGTATGGCCGGCAAACATCAGGTGCGGGCCGCCGGTGCCAAGCCGGGCATAGAGATTTTCGATATCCGGCGTGCCGTCCTCGGTCGCGGTCACCCGGTCGACGGCAAAGCCGAGCGGCTTCAGTATCGCTTCGAGAGCAGTCAGCGCGCCACCTTCGGCAGGGGTCACGGACGGGCAACGGATCAGGGTGGAGAGATTGGCGACGGGATCGGTAGCGGTCATCAAGAAAGCCTGTTGTTTCGCGGGGCTTGGTTTAGCCGATCCACGCGGGGCTGTCACGCGGTTAGCCGGGTCATCCAGGATTGCCTCAATGCCCGTAACCACGCGCGAAGAATCCGCCGTGGCTTGCGTGATGATTGACTTGGCCGGGGCGCTGGAAAGTGCCGCTGACTAAGTAATGTATATGACGCCTTCCAGCGCACCGTTCAGTGTTGGTCGACAGGCAACTCCAGTTTCTCTGAGGCCGGCATTGGCGCCGGCTCTATGTGCCGCACAGGCACGCCCGCAGCGCCGTATAGTCTGCGGAGGGAAACCATTTTCTGCCCGCCCACCGGATGAAGGCTTACGTCTCTCCCGCACCCGGCACCGATCCCGCCTCACTGCTACGCCTAGCAGTCTAGCCGATGACAGGACCAGGTAAGGATGACACAGTTTTTTGGGGCGGGGATTTGCGGGGATGATTTTTTTGAAGGGGGAGGGATTTTAAGGTATGGATAGACCTACCAAATTCTCCGCCATCTTCGCGCTTGACCTGAGGACGGGCGCGCAGGGAGCGGGCGGTTCATTCCTGTGGCTGGATCATGAATCGGCTGTGAATACCGATGGTGTAAGATTGGCGGGGCATCCCTTGTCATCCGATGCGCAGTTCTGGCAAACATCGGCGCAATTGCACCGTATGCCTGCAAGCGCGCATCGCGCCGAGATGGAGTTTTGAAATTGAGTGTTGCTTTTGCCAAGGACGACAGTGCTGAAACGGCTGCGGAAACCCATCTGCCCGAGCGGCCGATTTCCCCGCATCCGAACCGCGTGACGGAGGCCGGATTGAAAGCGCTGGAACTTCAGCTTCAACAGGCGCGCGCGGCTTGCGATGCTGCAAGCACGATTGACGATGTCAATGAACGCCGCAGGCAGATGACAAATCCCCTGCGCGACACGCGCTACTTTGCGGCACGGGTTCACACTGCGCAGGTTGTTCCTGCCCCTACATCGACCGGCAAGGTTTCCTTCGGCAGTACGGTGACCTTCAGCCGCAATGACGGGCGCGTCCAGACGTACCGCATCGTCGGGGAGGATGAGGCGGATCCAAAAGCCGGATCGATTTCTTATGTTTCACCGGTCGCACGGCTTCTGACGGGCAAGGCCGCCGGCGATGTCGTCGGCACCGGCGATCAGGAACTCGAGATCATCGCGATCGCATAGAATACCCATTCGCCGCCCCTTGGATACTGTTCTTGAAATGGCTTGATGGGCTGGAAAAGTTCGGTTTGACTCTTAAATTCCAGCCGGAATTGGAGAATGAAAAGCGAGAGGACACTGCAATGGCAAAGAATACGATCTGCGTATGGTATGACAAGGACGCCGAGGAAGCCGCCCGTTTCTACGCCAAGACCTTCCCCGACAGCACTGTTGGTGCCGTGATCCGTGCACCCGGAGACTATCCATCGGGGCAGCAGGGAGACGTACTGGTTGTTGAATTCACCGTTGCGGGTATCCCCTGTATCGGACTGAATGGCGGTTCCGGCATCAAACACAACGAAGCTTTTTCATTTCAGATCGCAACGGATGATCAGGAAGAGACCGACCGTTATTGGAACGCCGTTGTCGGCAATGGCGGCCAGGAAAGCGAATGTGGCTGGTGCAAGGATAAGTGGGGCGTGTCCTGGCAGATTACGCCGCGTGTGCTGACCGAAGCGATGGCAGCAGGTGGCGATCAGGCAAAGCGCGCCTTTGAAGCGATGATGACTATGAAGAAGATCGATGTCGGGGCGATCGAAGCAGCCCGGCGTGGCTGAAGCAGCACTCGCGCCGGGCTGTACATTTGGCTGAATGCAGGCCCGGCTTTGATGGCCGTTACGGGCTGGCCTCTACCACCCGCGCCAGCCGGCCGAGGCCACGAGGTCGTTGCGGATAAAGGCGATATCATCGGAGGCTGCAAGGGTTCCGGCGCCCGGGAGACGGCCACGGCGCAGGGATTTCAGCGCGGGGATGCGGTGCGCGGTCTTCTCGCGGCGAACAGGTTCGTAGAGGTCTTCCGCATCAAAATTCGCCGGATCGACCGAGACGACGCGGATGCCGCGCTCTGCGAATTCGCGGGCAAGGCCGAGCGTCAGCATATCGATGGCGCTCCTGATGGTGGACTGCTTGTCCGCATCCGGCTTTCCGGCCTCCGCTGTGGCATCGGTCATCGCGCTCATGTTGATGATGAGGCCGCCCTTGCCGGCGAACTGGCGTGCGGCCTCCTGGCACATCAGGAAGGTGCCGAAAACGTTGACTGCAAATGTGCGGTTGGCGTCGGTCTCCGGCTGCTGTGGGTCGGTTCGGACAATGCCGGCATTGTTGACGACGATATCGGGCCGGCCGAAGATCTCGACCGCAGTCCGGAAAATGCGTTTTACATCCTGCGACTTCGAGACATCACCTTCAACGGCGACAGCCCGGCCGCCACACCGGACAATATCGGCGGCAACACGGGAGGCGCCTTCGCTATCGGTTGCATCATTGATGATGACGGCTGCACCCTCGGCGGCAAGGCGAGCGGCGATCCGGGCCGCCGGTCCATTGGCAGCACCGGTGACGACGGCGGTTTTTCCGGTCAATCTGGTCATGGCAATTTCCTTGAATTTTCGGATTCGTTCATCCGATGAACCAAGCATGCCGCAGACCCATGCTTTAGCGTTACAACGATACTCCGAGATTTCTATGCGATCCTGCAAAACTGGATAACGAGACATTTCCCGGGCCAAAAATCAGGAGTAGCGTCGGATCAGTCGGACATCAGGGTATCGTTTGCGCTCCATGCAGAACCAGACAGAACGTTTCGGTGAAATCGCTGAGATCATTTCGCGGCATACCTCGGGATCGGGCATGTTTCCGACCGCGATCGAGAATCTGCTCCTGGGGCGCCAGACCGCGCCGACAAACCCAGTACATCTCGCCCATCGCCCGGCCTTCGCGCTGATTGCCCAAGGTCAGAAAAGTGTCACGCTCGGGCAGGATGTCTATCATTATGGGGTTGGCGATTGTGTCGTTGTGTCGTTCGACCTGCCGGTGATCTCCCAGGTCAGCGTGGCCAGTCCGCAAGAGCCGCATCTGGGGCTTGGCATGGTGATCAATCCCGACCGGCTGCGCGAAGTGCTGCAGCGGATTGCGGTTCCATCTGTCGCGGCAACGGCGGATGGCATGCGGGGCCTTGCCGTCCACAAGGCCTCGCCCGGCCTTGTGGATGCAACGCTCCGGTACCTGAGGCTCCTTGATACTCCAAGCGACATTGCCGGGGTGGCACCGCTCGTCGAACAGGAAATTCTCTATCGCCTTCTGACAGGCCCTTACGGACCACGATTGATCCAGATTGCCACGGCCGACAGCCCGGGAAACCGGGTCGCCAAGGCCATCGCCTGGCTGCGCGAACATTACGTCAGGCCGCTTCGGATCGAGGACCTGGCGGAGCATTGCGGTATGAGCGTTTCGTCGCTGCACCATCACTTCAAGGCTGTCGCGGCGATGACCCCGATGCAGTACCAGAAGCAGCTGCGGCTGAACGAGGCGCGCCGCCTGATGCTGGTCGACAACATGGACGCCGGAACGGCCGGGCATACCGTCGGCTACCAGAGCCCGTCGCAGTTCGGACTGGAATATACCCGTCTTTACGGCCAGTCGCCGCTGCGCGATGTCGCGACGCTGCGCACGCAGGTGGCGGCCGAATAACCAACCGTTTTGAACGCGCAGACAGGCGTTCGAAAAACCCCGGGGTGGCAACGCAGCCGTTGCGCCCTACATCCCTGAAGAACCCCGCCCGCGCTGCCGGGCCCTTCCGCACTTCTATTCACAGAACTATGGAGCTACCCATGCGTTACAATCAGCTTGGCAATACCGGCCTGTTCGTTTCGGAAATCTGCCTGGGGACGATGACCTTCGGATCGGCCGAAGGCGCCTTCTGGGGCGGGATCGCCGGTGTCGGCCAGGATGCCGCCGACCGGATCGTTGAACGGTCGCTGGCCGCCGGCGTCAACTTCATCGACACTGCCGATGTCTATTCGGCTGGCGAATCCGAGCGTTTGCTCGGGCAGTCGCTGATCAATCTCGGCGTTGCGCGCAAGGACGTGGTGATCGCCACCAAGGTCTATGGTCAGATGGGCGACGGCCCAAACGACCGGGGCGCTTCGCGCGGCCATATCATGGACTCGGTCGAGGAGAGCCTCGACCGGCTGCAGATGGACCATATCGATCTCTACCAGATCCATGGAACCGATACGGTGACGCCGATCGACGAGACGCTCAGGGCGCTGGACGATCTGGTTTCGGGCGGACTGGTTCGTTATGTCGGCATGTCCAACTGGCAGGCCTGGAAGATCGCCAAGGCGCTGGGTGTGTCGGAGCGCAAGGGGTTTGCCCGGTTCGAGACGCTGCAGGCCTATTACTCGATCGCCGGCCGTGATCTGGAGCGCGAGATAGTGCCGCTGCTGACCGAGGAAAAGATGGGGCTGATGGTCTGGTCGCCGCTCGCTGGCGGGCTTCTCTCGGGCAAGTATGGACCGGGCGCGCCGGGCAATGGCGAGGGCCGCCGGGCAAACTTCGATTTCCCGCCGGTTGACAAGGATAGGGCCTGGGCCTGCGTTGCCGCCATGCGCGAAGTTGCGGAAAAGCACGGTGCCAGCGTCGCCGAAGTGGCGCTTGCCTTCATCCTTGCCAAACCCTTTGTCACCAGCGTCATCATTGGCGCCAAGCGGGTGGAGCAGCTGGAGGAAAACCTGAAGGCGGTGAAGCTGACGCTCGATGCCGACGATATGGCCAAGCTGAATGATGTCAGTGCATTGCCGCCGGAATATCCGGGCTGGATGCTGGAGCGGCAGGGGGGAGCGCGCCGGCCGCAGCCGTTCGAAGCCAAGGCATGATGCCACAGCAGCGCCGTTTACGGTGCCCTTGCCATCATCAGACTTGCATCTGAGCTGCATTACACCGAAAAAGAGGTTAGTGCTTTGACCACCTCCTATCGAAAGTAGTGCATTGAACGACAACCCTGCCGCCGCCGTTGACGCAATCGCCCAGATCAGCGCCGTGCCGACCATTCTCGATGTGGTCTGCAGGACGACCGGCATGCGTTTTGCGGCGGTGGCAAGGGTCACCGCCGACCGGTGGATTGCCTGCGGCGTTCAGGACAATCTGGCCTTTGGACTGGAGCCGGGCGGCGAGCTGAAGATCGAAACGACGATCTGCAATGAGATCAGGGATCACCGCCAGCCTGTCATCATCGACAATGTGGCGGAAGATCCCACCTATTCTACCCATCATACGCCGGCGATGTATGGCTTGCAGAGTTACATCTCGATGCCGATCATGCTGGGTGATGGTTCCTTCTTCGGCACGCTTTGCGCCATCGACACGGTGCCGCGCGCACTGAACACGCCGGAAATCGTCGGCATGTTCCAGCTGTTTGCCAACCTGATCGCATTCCATCTCGATGCGCATGACCGGATCGACCAGGAGCGGCAGGGCAGCGAGCTGCGTGAGCAGTTCATCGCGGTGCTGGGCCACGATTTGCGCAATCCGCTGGCCTCGCTTGATGCCGGCACCCGGATGCTGCAGCGCTCGGTGACCGACGACAAGGGCAAGACTGTGCTCGGGCTGATGCAGAACAGCATTTCGCGCATGTCGGGCCTGATCGACAATGTGCTCGATTTCGCCCGCGGCCGGCTGGGCGGCGGTATTTCCATCGAGCAGGCCGACCGTGTGCCGCTGCGTCCGGTGATGGAGCAGGTGATCGCCGAGCTGAGGTTGGCCAATCCCGGGCGGCGGATCGACGCGGACCTGATGGACGGGATGGTCCGGTGCGACGAAGGCCGGATCGGGCAATTGCTGTCGAACCTGCTGGCCAATGCGCTGACGCACGGCGATCCCGAGGCGCCGATCACGGTGCGCTCGGGTATAATCGGCGGCCGTTTCGAGCTTGCTGTCAGCAATGGCGGCGAACCGATCCCGGAAGCTGTGGTCAGGGACCTGTTCAAGCCGTTCGTGCGCGCCTCGGCCAAGGCGAACCTGCAGGGGCTGGGTCTCGGGCTCTATATCGCCTCGGAAATCGCCAAGGCGCACAAGGGCACGCTTCAGGTGACATCATCGCCGGAAGAGACCCGTTTCACTTTCCAGATGCCGCAGCAATAGCAGAGCCACCATCCCGGCAGTCTGATCCTGTCCGTTGATTCAGCGGCCGTAGTCGTTTGACCCTTCGGTGCCCGGCCACAGGCAGAGCGCGAGGAAGAGAACAGGGCTGAGCACGGGGATGAACAGGCAGATTGCGAGGTGGCCGGGATAGCCGATATCGTGCAGCCGCTTGATGGTCATCAGCGCGATCGACGCGGTGGAGACAAGCGCTGTGACCACCACGATCAGGGTCCAGAGTGCCTGCGCAATGTCGTTTCCCTGATGGGCGAACACGCGGGTGAGAACAAGGCCGCTGATTGCAGCCCAGAATAGCCAGCCGAGGAAATAGGGCAGGCGGCTGACGCGGCCGGAGGGGCTGAAGAACAGCCAGGACATGCTCTGCTGCCCCTCCGTGCGCATGATGGATCAGTCTCGCAGAAGTTCGTTGATGCCGGTCTTGGAGCGGGTCTTTTCATCGACGCGCTTGACGATAACGGCGCAATAGAGGTTCGGCGTAACGACACCGTTCGGCATGATGGCGCCGGAGCCCATCGAACCTGCAACGACGACGGAATAGGGCGGGACTTCGCCATAGGTGACTTCGCCGGTGGCACGGTCGACAATCTTGGTCGATTTACCGATGAAGACACCCATGCCGAGCACCGAGCCTTCGCGCACGATGCAGCCTTCAACGACTTCCGAGCGGGCGCCGATGAAGCAATTGTCCTCGATGATCGTCGGGCCTGCCTGCATCGGCTCCAGCACGCCGCCAATGCCGACGCCGCCGGACAGATGCACATGCTTGCCGATCTGGGCGCAGGAACCAACGGTCGCCCAGGTGTCGACCATCGTGCCTTCGCCGACATAGGCGCCGAGATTGACGAAGGACGGCATCAGGATGGCGTTGGGGGCAATGTAGGCGGAGCGGCGAACGACCGCATTCGGTACGGCGCGAAAACCGGCTTCGCGGAACTGGTTTTCACCCCAGCCTTCGAACTTCGAGGGAACCTTGTCCCACCAGGTCGACTGGCCCGAACCACCCTTGACGACTTCCATGTCATTCAGCCGGAACGACAGAAGAACGGCCTTTTTCAGCCATTGATTGACCGTCCAGTTGCCATCGGCGCCGCGTTCGGCGACGCGCACCTTGCCGCCGTCGAGCAGGTCAAGCGCGGTATCCACCGCATCGCGGATCTCGCCCTTGGTGTTGATGGTGACGCTATCGCGGTTGTCGAAAGCGGTGTCGATGGTCTGCGACAGGGAGGCGAGATCATGGGTCGTCATCGGAATTCCTTAAACTTCGGCGGCTATCGTAATCTGCTCTAGAGCATGATCCCGAAAAATTGAAGTGGTTTTCGGTTGCGGTCGAGGCTGGATGAAGGTGTAAGTCCCGGAATGGCTGCGGGTGATTTGATCCGTAGCGCCCGATGGATTGTAAGGAGCATCCGGTAGCGATGATTTGCTGCCGGTTTGCGGCAGGAAAGTTTGACATGGCAAGAATGAAAAAGCGGAATCTGCGGCGCAAGGACGGGGTCTGGGATCCTCTGGTCGATAGCCAGCAGACCCGCCAGCGCGCGGCGGGCGTTCCGCAGACACCGCAATCGATGTCTCCCTCCTACAGGCTCGCCTATACGGATGACGATTTCCTGGCCCGGGAAGAACTGCGCCCCGTGCGGCTGCAGCTGGAATTGCTAAAACCCGAAATGATCATGGCCGAGCGCGGTATCAACTCGACGGTGGTGATGTTCGGCGGCGCCCGCATCCCGGAACCGGGCGGTGACGCCTGGGCCGCCAAGAACGAGACCCAGCGCCAGAACCTGACGGCCGCCTCGGTCTATTACGAAGAAGCGCGCAAGTTTGCCCGTCTTTGCTCGCTGCATTCGGCCCAGTCGGACTACAAGGAATATGTGGTGACCACCGGTGGTGGGCCGGGTGTGATGGAGGCCGGCAATCGCGGTGCCGACGACATTGGCGCGCCGTCGATCGGGCTGAACATCGTGCTTCCGCACGAGCAGGCGCCCAATCGTTACGTGACACCGGAGCTGTCGTTCAACTTCCATTACTTCGCCATCCGGAAAATGCACTTCCTGGTGCGCGCCAAGGCCGTCACGGTTTTCCCGGGTGGCTTTGGCACGTTCGACGAATTGTTCGAAACGATCACGCTGATGCAGACGGGCCGCATGGCGCTGGTGCCGCTCATCCTTTTTGGCGAAAAGTTCTGGCGCAGCGTCATCAATTTCGAGGCGCTGGCTGATTTCGGCACCATCTCGCCCGACGATCTCGATCTTATCCAGTTCGTCGAAACCGCCGAGGAAGCCTGGGACATCATCTCGAAATTCTACGAGACGGTCGATCCGGCAACGGTGCCGATGGCATCCGGCGCGCGATAAAAAGGATCACGATCACTCATTACCCGGCCCGCGTCTGAACCAAACGGCGCGGGCTGCGTTCTTCCGTCATTCATTGAAACGGGAGATGATCATGCCTTCAAAGACCCTTTCCGAAATAGCCGCCAAAATGCGCGATATCGATATCGCCATGCTGTCGACCCATACGGATGGCGGCGCCATTGCCGGCCGGCCGATGAGCAACAATGGCGAGGTCGAATATGACGGTGATTCCTTTTATTTCACTTGGGAAAATTCGCGCATGGTCGACGACATCAAGCGCAATCCGAAGTGGGCCTCGCCTTCCAGGGCAAGAAGGCCTTTTCGGTGGCCGTGGAAGGCGAAGCCGACCTCATCAAGGACAAGGCCATCTTCAAGAAACACTGGACGCCGGATCTGGACGACTGGTTCAAGGATGGCATCGACACCAAAGGCATGGTGATGATCAAGATCAGTGCGACGCGGGCGCATTACTGGGACGGCGAGGATGAAGGCGAAGTGAAGCTGAAAGACGCCAAGCGGGCTCATTGAAAACTGTTTGGCCTGCATACGCTTTGTGTCGCAGTGACAGCAGGTCGCGGCTGTGGCAATGAGCCGTCATGAAAACCTTGCGGCTTGTCTTGAGAGATAGAGTGTCGGCCGGCGCGATCGCCGTGCTGTTCGCTGCTATGCTTTTGATGCAGGGGCTTCTGTCCGGTGTTGCGCATGGAACGATGGCGAGCGCCGCCGTCGATCCGTTCAACATTCTCTGCATTGCGCATGAGGATGGGCCGCAGCAGACCTTGCCCGACGGCGGCCCGGCCAAGGCCGCCCACGATCTGTGCGCCACGCTGTGTCAGCTGGCAGCGGGCTATACGCCTGCTTTGCCCGGTCGTTCGATCGATATCGCAGTTCCCGTGCTCAGCCACGCGGCCGAAATTGATTTCGCGGCAAAGCCTGTGCCACGCGTCGTTCTTCGCAGCTTTTTTGCCGAAGCCAGGGCTCCCCCTTCCAACTCTGCATGACGTTTTGAATCAAGGCTCCGCAGCAAAGGCGGCGGCCGACAATTTTGCTCATCTGGAGATACCCCATGTCCGATTTCACCATCGGCCGCGCGGAGACCGCTGTTGCGGTGCGTTCGCCGTCCGACCTTTACCGCGCCGTCTGGCGCTGGCATTTCTACGCAGGCCTGCTCGTTCTGCCCTTTCTGATCACCCTTGCCGTTACCGGCGCGCTCTACCTGTTCCGCGACGAGATCGATGGGCTTGTTTACGCCGATCTGAAGCGCGTCGAGATCCAGGAAAACGTCGAGACGGCCGCCCCATCGGCCATGGTCGCCGCGGCGCTGGCCGCCTATCCCGGCACGGCCGTCAAATACACTGATCCGCCATCGCCGGTGGAACCCGTCGAGATCACCGTCAATACACCCGCGGCCGGGAGGCTGGCGGTTTACGTCAATCCCTATGACGGCAATGTGCTAGGCGCGCTTCCCGATCGCGGTACCATCATGTGGACCATCCGCACCCTGCACAGCCTGAAATATTTCGGCTCGTTTGCGCGGACGCTGATCGAGATCGCCGCGGGCTGGTCGATCCTTCTGGTCGCCACCGGCATCTATCTCTGGTGGCCGCGTACCCAGACGGGCGGGGTGTTGAGCGTTCGCGGCACGCCGAAACGGCGGGTATTCTGGCGTGATACCCATGCGGTCAGCGGTATTTTCGTCGGCTTCTTCATCGTTTTTCTGGCGGTGACCGGCATGCCCTGGTCCGGCGTCTGGGGCGAGAAGGTCAATGAATGGGCAAACGGCAGCAATTTCGGCTATCCGGCTGGCGTGCGCACATCCGTGCCAATGTCGGGCGAGCATCTCGACCATATTGCCAAGACGACGTGGTCTCTGGAACAGGCGCAGGTGCCACAGTCCACCGGCGATGGCGCAGCGGCGATCGGTCTCGATCAGGCTGTGGCCATCTTTGACACGCTTGGCCTGCATCACGGTTATGCGGTGAATATTCCGATGAAGCCACAAGGCGTCTATACCGGCTCCGTCTATCCGGACGATGTCGCGCAGCAGCGGGTGGTGCATCTCGACCAGTATAGCGGCAAGCCGCTGATCGACATGAGCTATGCGGATTACGGCCCGCTCGGCAAGGCGCTGGAATGGGGGATCAATGTTCACATGGGGCAGGAATTCGGGCTCGTGAACCAGCTCGTCCTGCTGGCCGCGTGTATCACCATCGTGCTTTTGGCGGTTTCGGCTGCGATCATGTGGTGGAAGCGCCGGCCGAAGGGTTCTCTCGGTGTACCGCCAATGCCAGCGGACAAGCGCGTGTTTCGCGGCCTGATCGCACTTTTGGCAATCGGCGGCATTCTGTTTCCGCTGGTCGGTCTCTCGCTTGTGGTGATGCTGGTGCTGGACTGGAGCTATCCGCACTTCCGGCGCGCGATCCGCTTTTCTCCGCAGTCCGGCGCCTGATCAAGCTGCAAGAAAAACGCCCCGGCCTTTGATAGGCCGGGGCGCGATTACAATCAGATCTTCTTGGTCTTGGTGAAGTCCGAGGCGTCGATGACTCCGTCGCCATTGGTGTCGCGGCGCTTGAACATCTTGTCGGCGCGCGCGGTCACCTCGGCGAGGCTCAACGAACCGTTCTTGTCGGTATCGACGTGCTTGAAAGCTTTCGGCCGCATGCCGGGCAGCATTGCCGGGCGCATTTCTTTCAGCTTTTCCATGGCTACCGTCTTTTCATCGCCGGTCTTGTCCTTGGCGGCGCGCCATTCCTTGCGGGCCTCGCGGAAGGCCGTGCGCTTGGCCTTGATCTCGTCGCGGGTCACCTGACCGTTGCCATCGGCATCGAAGGATTTGAAGGCTTCCGCGGTTTTAGCGTTGACCTCGTCCAGCGAGACCTTGCTGTCGCCATTGGTATCGAGGCGCTTGATCATCCATTCAGCACGCTGCTCCGGGGTTGGCTTCTGCCGCGCTGCGAAGGTGGGGGCGACGAAGCCGGTCAGAGCCAGGCTGGCGGCGACGGCGCCGAGAATGAGTGTGTTCTTCCGCATGTCGAATTCCTTTCCTTGAACGAAGTGTCTGAGGAAAAGATAGACGGCGGGGCGCGGATGACCAGTTAAACTTTCGTAATGTAAGTCTTTGACGGAAAAGGGGTTTTTCCGTGTCGAAACTGTGTTTCAGCGGCCAGTGTCAGCCTTCGGATAAAAGCCGGTTAAGAAAGCCCGTCAGGTCCTCGGTGACGTAATCGGCCTGCACATCGCCATCGCCTTGCTTTTCCCAGGCTTCAGCAAACTCGTATTCGAAATTGCGCGGAACCAGCAGAACCGTTTTCATGCCGAGTGCTTTCGGCACCACTAGATTGCGCGGCAGGTCCTCGAACATGGCAGCATGCTTGGTATCAACCCGGTGCAGGCTCATGAACTTGTCATAGGTGTCACCGGCTGGCTTCGGCACATATTCGGCGGCAACGATATCGAAGATATCATCGAAATGATCAAGGATGCCGAGCGCGCGGGCTGTCATCTCGGCATGCTTGACGCTGCCATTGGTGAAGATGAACTTGCGGCCTGGCAGCGCCTTGATGGCTTCGCCGAGTGCCGGATCGGCCGGAACGACGGAATAGTCGATCGCATGCGCCTTCTGCAGGAAGTCGTTGGGGTCGATGCCATGATGGATCATCAGGCCCTGCAGCGTGGTGCCATGGTCGCGGTAATATTCTTTCTGCAACGCCTTGGCCGCCACCGGATCCAGCGTCAGCAACGCTGCGACATAGGCCGTCATGTTGCGGTCGATCTGCGAGAACAGATTGACGTGATGCGGATAGAGCGTGTTGTCGAGATCGAACACCCAGTCGGTGACATGGGAGAAATCGGCTTTGGTCGGCAGGCGGTCAAGCTGTGTCATGGGCGCTCTTATGCCACGGGTCTCGGCAGAGGCAAACGGGAAATATGTCGCGGTGGTCAGGCTGGTTTGACGATGAAGATCATTTCCTCGGAGAGAGGCGTGTCAAACGGCTGCGACTGCCAATCTCCATAGACGGCGTCAGCGCGAAGACCTGCCGCCTTGAGACGCTCTTCGATGTCCCCCAGCGACAGGAACAGCAGTTCGCTCAATGAGACGAGTGTCCGGCCGTCGAGCGTGTAGCGGGTTTCAAACGCGATGCGCTTGTCCCTGCTCCTCGTCACCTGGCGCGATTGATGAATGTGGTGTCCGCCGGCATCAAGATCGGCATCAGTGTTCCAGCGTGTGGCCCAGTCGATCTCAGGGTTGCGGCTCTCGAACGCAATCGTACCCCCCGGCGCGAGCTGTTCCCGCATCGTCGTAAAGACCGCGAGGATATCGCTGTCGTCGAGAAAGACCTGGAAGGCGTGGCCGGTCATGATGATCACGTCGAACTTTTGCGGTAAGCGAAAGGTCTGGGCCGATGCTTGCACCCATTCGATCTGCGAACCGTGCGGCTTTTGCCGGGCGATATCGAGCATGGCTTTGGCAGGATCGACGCCGGTTACCGCGTGACCAAGTGCTGCATAGGCGTCGCAGAGCAGCCCGGTGCCGCAGCCGAGATCGAGAACGCACTTCGGTGTTCTGCCAGCCAGCGCCAGATAGAAATCCCGGTCCTCCGACCAGCCACTGTCGAGATCGTAGAGTGCCGCCAGCAATGGCTCTTCATAGTGCAGATCTGCCATGACAGCATCCTGGAACGGGTTCGTCTTCGAAATGGATGGAGCTTTGTGGCATGACCGGCCGGTCACGGAAACGGGCTTTGTCAGCCAGATGCGCATTTCCCTTTGAATTGCCAAGCCGGTGTGGCAGGTTCCGGACCGTGCAGTTTGGCCCCGGAGCGGCAAATATCGATGTCGGATGAACTCTTCTACAGTCTGTTTCTGCTCGGCTTTTATGCCGCATCCGTTGTTACCTATTTTGCCTTTGGCTTCATGGTCACCTGGGTCAACGAACGCAATCCGGAACGGAAGATTCAAAAGGGGCGCGGGCCTGGAAAACGGCGCAATGCAGAAATCCGCCAGAGCCTGGCCTCCATGTTCAGCGCTTGCCTGCCGCTGACGATCGGCCTTTACGCGCAGGCGAAAGGCTGGGCACTGATGCCTTGGGAATTCAGCTGGTGGACGGCGCTGCCGCTCTTCCTGCTGATCATGTTCCTCTATGATACGTGGTTCTATTTCATGCACCGGCTGCTGCATACGAAGTGGCTCTATCCGCTGCATGCGCTGCATCACAAAAGCGTCGCGCCGACGGTGTGGAGTACCTATTCCGAGGATGTTCTCGACAATTTCCTGCTGCAGGGGTTTACCGCGGTCATCGTCTTCATCGTGCCGTTTCCACCGGCAATCCTGATCGGGCAGCGCGTGTTCGAGCATTTCAACGGCATGTTCGGCCATTGCGGTTTCGAGTATTTTGCGTCCTCGACGTCGCGTTATCCCTCACCGATGTTGTGCACGACGTTCCATGACCAGCACCATTCGGGTTTCCGCTATAATTACGGCAACTATTTTTCGTTCTGGGACCGCGTTCTCGGCACGGTTTCGCCGGATTACGATCAGCGCGTGAAGACGTTCGAGGACGAAGCGCCGTCGCTCACATTCCGGCAATCGCCGGAGGCTCAGGAAAAGTCGGTCTGATCCGATTTTCGCGGGCTCGCGCACTTGGCAGAGCCTTGACCTGCATGTTAGCCCGGCATCATGCAAACCTGGATCGTTATCACCATCGTCGCGGCGTTTTTGCAAAACATCCGCTCCGCCATGCAGAAGCACCTCAAGGGCGTCATGGGCACGACCGGAGCGACGTTCGTGCGCTTCGGTTATGGCGTGCCGTTCGCGCTGCTTTATCTGGCGGTTCTCTGGCGCGGGTTTGACCGGCCGCTGCCGGTTCCGGATGCACATTTCTTCCTCTGGGCGGTGATTGGTGGTCTCTCGCAGATCGCTGCGACCTTCTTGCTCGTGCACCTGTTTTCCTTCCGCAACTTCGCAGTTGGAACCGCCTATTCGCGCACCGAGCCGGCGCAGGCGGCGTTGTTCGGGCTGATCTTTCTGGGTGAAGCCGCAAGCAGGGGAACGCTGGTGGCCATCGCCATCTCGGTCGTCGGGGTGATGATCATCTCGGTGGCGCGGACGCCACTCAGCGTCAAATCGCTGGTAACGTCTGTTTTTACCCAAACGGCAGGCATCGGGCTCTTGTCCGGCACGTTCTTCGGCCTGTCGGCGGTGTCCTACCGCTCGGCCTCGCTGGCGCTGGCCCCCAGCCTGCCGCAGCCGGATTTCGTCATGCAGGCGAGTTTCACGCTCGGCTTCGTCATCCTGTTGCAGACCGTGACAATGCTGGTCTGGATCCTGATCCGCGAGCCGGACGAGTTGAAACGCGTCATCAAGGCGTGGCGGCCGGGCCTGTTGGTGGGCTTTGCCGGCGCATCGGCGTCCTTCGGCTGGTTCATGGCAATGACGCTGCAGCAGGCGGCGATCGTCAAGGTGGTGGCGCAGGTGGAAATGCTGTTCACCTTTGCCTCGGCGGTGTTCATCTTCCGTGAATGGATCAACAAGCTGGAAGTCCTCGGCTGCCTGCTGATCGTGCTCGGCGTGGTGATGCTGCTGATCCTTTAAAAAATAGGCGCCCGATTTTCGGCGGCGTCAAAAATGCTCCGGTGGTAGAAGGGAACATGCTTTTCGATCTGCCCCCTGAAGACATCCTTTATGACGCGCTTTTGGCGCGCAGCACCAATTACGAAGGCTCGGCCTTCGTCTGCGTCAAGACCACCGGCATCTTCTGCCGGCTGTCATGCCCGGCGCGAAAGCCGAGGCGAGAAAATACCATCTTCGTCGATTCGATCGGCACCTGTCTGGAGGCGGGTTTTCGGCCTTGCCTGCGCTGCCGGCCCCTGGAGACCGCTGGCGGCAAGGATGCGATCGTCGACGGCCTGATGCAGGCGCTCGACGCCGATCCGGAACGGCGCTGGACGGAGACTGATCTCATCCGGCGCGGCTATGACCCATCGACCGTGCGCCGCGCCTTCAAGCGTCATCTCGGTATCACTTTCCTCGATCTTGCGCGGCATCGCAGGCTTGGAGCAGCAGCCCGGAGCCTGGCTGACGGCGGGCGGGTCATCGATGCCCAGATCGATGCAGGCTACGAATCCCCGAGCGGATTTCGCGCGGCCTTTGCCCGGCTGATCGGGGGAGCGCCGGCGATGTCGCAGGGGCGTACATTGCTCTATGCCGACTGGATGGAGACGCCGCTCGGTCCGATGGTCGCGGTTGGCGACGAAACACGCCTGCACCTGCTTGAATTCCATGACCGCAAGGGGTTGCCTGCCGAGATGGAAAAGCTGAAGCGTCAGACACGCTCATCCGTTGCCCCTGGAAAGACGCCGCCGATTGAACAGATCGGGACCGAGCTTTCCGGCTATTTCGCCGGCAAGACAGGCGCATTCCAGACGCCGCTGGCCCTTAATGGCACTGCGTTCGAACGGCAGGTCTGGGCGAAGTTGCAGGATATTCCGCCCGGCGAGACGCGTTCCTATGGCGATATTGCCTGCGAAGTGGATACAATGAAAGCGGTCCGGGCCGTTGCCAAAGCCAATGGTGCCAACCAGATTTCGATTGTCATTCCCTGCCACCGCTGCATTGGTTCAGACGGTTCGCTGACGGGATATGGCGGCGGGCTCTGGCGCAAGCAGTGGCTTTTGCGGCATGAAGGCAGGATGAGTCCAACAGGATTGTTTTCGGAGGAAAGACGATGAACCAGACGGACAAGGCAAAGGCGTTCGCCAACCTGCATCGCAAGGGCGATCCGGTGGTGCTCTACAATATCTGGGATGCGGGAACGGCCAAGGCTGTGGCAGCGTCCGGCGCCAAGGCGCTGGCGACCGGAAGCTGGTCGGTGGCCGATGCCAACGGTTATGGCGACGGTCAGGAAATCCCGATGTTGCACCTGATCGATATCGCCCGCAGCATTGTGGCGGCAACCGATCTGCCGGTGTCGATCGATTTCGAGGGTGGTTATGCCGAGGACGCTGACGCCACCGCTGAGAATGTCGGCGCGGTGATCGATATCGGCGCTGTCGGTATCAATTTCGAGGACCAGGTCGTTGGCGGCAGCGGGCTGCATACGATCGAGGCGCAGGCTGCGCGGATCAAGGCGATCCGGGCCAAGGCGGATGAAAAGGGGATTCCCTTCTTCATCAATGCCCGCACCGACCTTTTCCTGAAACTCTCCGACCCGGTGCGCCACGCGCCACTGGTGGACGAGGCCATCGAGCGTGCTGCGGCGTACGCCCAGGCTGGTGCCAGCGGCTTCTTCGTGCCGGGATTGTCGAACCGCGACCTGATCGGCCGTGTTTGCGAGGCTGTGGCGTTACCTGTCAACATCATGATGCGGCCGGGCATGGATGTGAAAACTCTGGCGGGGCTCGGCGTTGCGCGTATCAGCTACGGGCCGGGGCCGTATCGGGCGATGATCGAGTGGCTGAAGGCAGAAGCGAGTGAGGTTTATCAGGCGCGCTGATAAGGCGTTCGGAGAGCGAGACCGCAGAGTTGCCTTGCGCTAGCGTCCCTTAGATCGGCGGAAACCCACTTTCCGTCATCCCTGCCCCTGTGGCGGGGATCCAGCAGCGGCGCGTCTGCGTCGCTGAAGGACTCCTTTCACGCGACGGACGTCGCGTGGCTGGATTCCTGTGACAAGCACAGGAATGACGGTAGGAGAGAGGGCCGTTAGGCTAAAGCCTGCCGTGCCAAAGCAAACGAATCACCAACAAACGAAGTCACCAACACGGGCCTCATAGCGGCGCAAAAGCGCGCCCTCCGGCGCTGCCATTCCTCAAGGAACGATCAGCGTTCCCGCACCGTGCTCGGTGAAGATTTCGAGCAGGACCGAGTGTGCCGTCTTGCCGTTGAGGATGACGACGCCTTCGACGCCGCGGGCGAGGGCTTCGATGCAGGTTTCGACCTTCGGGATCATGCCGCCGGAAATGGTGCCGTCCTTGATCAGCGCATGCGCTTCGGCGACCGAGAGTTCCTTGATCAGTTCGCCCTTCTTGTCGAGGACGCCCGGAACATCGGTGAGGAACAGCAGGCGGGTGGCATTGAGCGCACCGGCAATGGCGCCAGCGAAGGTGTCGGCATTGATGTTGTAGGTCGCGCCGTCGCGGCCGGGGGCAACCGGGGCGATGACCGGGATCATTTCCGACTTGGCGAGAAGATCGAGCAGGGTGCGGTCGACTTCCGTCACTTCGCCGACGAAACCGAGGTCGAGTACACGTTCGATATTGCTGTCCGGATCAACAACGGTCTTGCGGGCCTTCTGGGCGAAGACCATGTTGCCGTCCTTGCCGCAAAGGCCGATCGCCCATTCGCCGGTCTGGTTGATCAGCGCAACGATTTCCTTGTTGATCGAACCGGCCAGAACCATCTCGACGATTTCGACCGTCTTCTGGTCGGTGACGCGCAGGCCGCCTTCGAATTTCGATTCGATACCCATCTTGGTCAACATCGCGCCGATCTGCGGGCCGCCGCCATGAACGACGATCGGGTTGACGCCTGACTGTTTCAGAAGGGCGATATCCGCCGCAAAAGCCTTGCCAAGCTCGGCATTGCCCATAGCGTGGCCGCCATATTTGACGACGATCGTCTTGTTCTCGTAACGCTGCATATAGGGCAGCGCCTTGGCGAGAAGATTTGCCTGGATTTCGCTTTCGGATGCGGACATGGAAATACCTCGAAATTAGCCGGTTGCTGTTTAGCGCAAGTTTCCGGTGGAGGGAATGATCCGTGGCAAAGATAAAGCCGGTGTGACATCCCTCGCCACAACCGTTTTTATCTGCTGCAACTCCCCTTTTTATCCCCGACCTTGTGCTCTATGTTCGCCGCTGACGGACGAGGACCGGAAGCATCAATGACCACAGACGACATCTCCACGCTGATCGGCCGGGTCTCGCTCAGGGACCGCGCCGCGTTCTCCGCTCTCTACCGGCAGACGAGCCCGAAACTTTTTGCCATTTGCGTCCGTATCTTGCGGGATAGGACGGAAGCGGAAGAAGCGTTGCAGGAAATCTACATCAAGATATGGCAGCGGGCCGACCGTTATGCCAGCGGCGACACCAATCCGATGTCATGGCTTTCGGCGATTGCGCGCAATCATGCGATCGATCATCTGCGGGCGCGAAAGCCGGTGGCAAACACGATTGACGAAGCTTATGATCTGGCAGACTCTGCGCCGGACCCGGAGAAAACCGCCATCAATACGGCGGAGGGCCGCCGGATCGACAATTGCATGAACGAACTCGAGGCAGACCGCGCCGACGCCGTGCGCAAGGCTTATGTCGAGGGGCTGAGCTACCAGGAATTGGCCGAACTTTTCGGCACGCCGCTGAATACGATGCGAACATGGCTGCGCCGCAGCCTGTTGAAACTCAGAGAGTGCATGGAGCGATGACCACACAGAACCCACAAAGCGGAGATTCCCGCCGCGACCAGGTGATTGCGGGAGAGTATGTGCTGGGTGTTCTGTCTGCCGACGACCGTCGCAAGGTCGAGGCGCGCATGGTGCTCGATGGAGCGTTTGCGGCGATGGTCAACCACTGGCAGAGCAATCTCACTTCCTTCGATGACGCCTACGAGCCGATCGCGCCGCCACCGCAGGTGCTGGTCGCCGTCGAGCGCCGGTTGTTTGCAGAGCAGGCGAGGCCGGTTGTTGCCGCAGGCGGGTTCTGGAACTCGCTGGCACTGTGGCGCGTGTTGACGCTGGCATCTGTGGCGGGTCTTGTGACGGTCGCGACCTTCGCTAGCGGCATGTTGGCGCCCGTCAGCCAGACCAAACCACTGGTGGCAGAACTGACCGGCGACGCGAGCACGACGATCAATCTTTTGGCGCAATACGATGCTGGCAACGGCGCGCTGAAAATCACACCGGTCGCGGCAAAACAGACGGAGGCCAAGTCGCTGGAACTCTGGCTGATCGAGGGTGACAATCCGGCCAAGTCGCTGGGCATCCTGCCGCAGACGGGTGAAGGCGAGATCATTATCCCGGCGGAGCTTCGTTCCAAGTTCGGCGCAGGCGTCACGCTCGCCGTCAGCGTCGAGCCCTTCGGTGGTTCGCCCACCGGCACAGCGACCGGTCCAGTGGTCGCCGTGGGAAAGACGCGTCTTCCCTAAAGTATCGTGATGTACGTCATCTCTTACCGAACGCCGTGCCCGAAGGGGCATGGCGTTTCGCGTCATGGTTTCATATGGCTGTCATAAAAACATAAAAATCAAATATTTGAAGAATTCAGAATTTTCCTGAAACTCTTTCGGACAACCTTCCGTTTCTTGTTTTGTCCTCTGCGCAGAGAACACGAATTCCAGAAAAACTTGGGAGAGGCCCGCTTTCGCGGGTCCGCGAGATCAACAGGAAGGAATAGAAATGTTCAAGTCCATGCTGCGCACGGTCACCGTCGCTTCGATACTGGCCGCTGGCACTTTTGCTGCCCACGCTGAAAATCCGATGGTCGGCGGCGCACCGATGTATGAAAACAAGAACATCGTCGAAAATGCTGTCAATTCCAAGGATCACACGACCTTGGTCGCCGCCGTCAAGGCTGCTGGCCTCGTTGAAACACTGCAGGGCAAGGGTCCGTTCACGGTTTTCGCGCCAACCAACGAAGCCTTCGCTGCGCTTCCGGCCGGCACGGTCGAAACCCTGCTGAAGCCTGAAAACAAGGCGATGCTGACCAAGGTTCTGACATGCCATGTTGTTGCTGCCGATGCGATGTCCAAGACGATCGCCAAGATGGTCAAGGACGATGGCGGCACCCATGACGTCAAGACGGTTGGCGGCTGCATCCTGAAAGCCAAGGACAAGGGTGGCAAGATCACCCTGACCGACGAAACCGGCGGTGTCGCGACGGTGACCATCGCCGACGTCAATCAGTCGAACGGCGTCATCCACGTGATCGACAAGGTTCTGCTACCGAAGTCATAACCCACGCCCTTGTGGTTTGGGGGCCGGATGCATCCTCAACGCATTTTCGGCTCCGGGCCGGAGACCAAGTCCTCTCCGTCCTCAAGGCCACCGGTTTTTCACTGACCGGTGGCCTTTTTGCATCGTATTCAAGCTTTTGCTCACGCGGGATTGATCAGTATTTGTTTTGCGGCCGAACCGTCGCCGCTCTAGTTTGGTCGGGAAATGCCGGCACCATCCGGCAAACGGGAGAGTATCATGGTAAGCCGACGCTTCTTTCTTCTTTCCGGAGTAGCCATTGCCGCTACCGCTGCATTTCGCGGGTTCAGGTTCGAGGCAATCGCTGCCGAAACGTTCGAAGTGACGAAAACCGATGCGGAATGGAAGGCGCTGCTCAACGACGAGCAGTATCAGATCCTGCGTCATGAGGACACCGAACGTCCTTTCACCAGCGCGCTCAACACCGAGAAGCGCAAGGGCACATTTCATTGTGCCGGCTGCGATCTGCCGGTCTATTCGTCGGAAACCAAATATGACAGCGGCACCGGCTGGCCCAGCTTCTGGGAATCGCTCCCCAAGGCGGTTGGCAAGCGCGAGGACACGTCGCTGTTCATGACCCGCACCGAATGTCATTGCAGCCGGTGCGGCGGCCATCTCGGTCATATTTTCGACGACGGTCCGCAGCCGACCGGCATGCGCCATTGCATCAACGGGATGGCAATGACGTTCACGCCCGCATCGGCTGCCTGATCGCTTTTAGAGGCTGCCCGGGGCCGGAGCGGCCGGTTGGGTATTCGACAGTGCAGCCTGGAGTTTGGCTTCCTGGTCCGGTGACAGCGAGGTCTTCAGCACCTTGCCACGCAGGCCGGACAGCTCAGCGAGAACCTTTTCCGGCTGGACCTTGCGGACCAGCACGAAGAGGGCCGAGGAGTTATTGGGAATGGTTTCGCCGAGCGACTTGATGAAGTCATCGTCGATGCCGTAATCGGCGAGCGACCCCGAAAGCGCGCCGGTGCCAGCACCAATCGCGCCGCCGATGGCAAAGCCTGCGAGCGGATTGAGGAATAGCAGGCCGACCAGGCCGCCCCATAGCGAACCGCTCAAGAGCCCCGACGTGGCACCGATGGCGGTGAGGTTCATGCTTTGCTTCAGATGGACCTTGCCGCTCTCGTCGCGCACGACGACGACGGCATCCTCGAGATCGATCAGGTATTCCTTCTTCAGCGTGTTCAGCTTCAGAAGCACCTTGTCGGCTTCTTCGGTGCTGTCAAAACCCACCACAATCAGATCGGACATGTCGTTTTCTCCTTGAACGCTTAACGCATTGGAGGTCGCCGGAAGGCCGCCCCGCCCGAGGAGATAGAGCACATGTCATGTCAGGGTAGTGTGACAGCTGCAATTAAAGCATGCCGCGCAAAAGTGCGCAGCGGTTCCCCTCAGCGGCATGCTGAAAATTAAACACCGGAAGTGTGCTTCAAGCGAACCTGAAGGTTCGGGATGCCGGTCAGGTCGAGATGGCAACCCGGATGGCGGCGCGCAGCTCTTCCATGCCGAGGCCCTTCTCGGACGACGTCGAAAGGACTTCCGGGAAGGCTGCGGGCCGCTTCTTGATCTTTTCCAGCGTCTCAGCAATCAGCCGCGGAACCGCCGGGTCTTTGATCTTGTCGGTCTTGGTGAGGATGACCTGATAGGACACGGCAGCCTTGTCGAGCAGGTCCAGCACGTCGTCGTCATTCTTTTTGATGCCGTGACGGCTGTCGATCAGCACGTAGACGCGCTTCAGCGTCGAGCGGCCGCGCAAATAGTCGAACACCAGCTTGGTCCAGGCATCGACATGTTCCTTCGGCGCCTGGGCATAGCCATATCCCGGCATATCGACCAGCGCCATCGGCGGCATGTCACCGGGTTGGCCGGAATAGCCGTCCGGAACGAAATAGTTCAGCTCCTGGGTGCGGCCCGGCGTGTTCGACGTCCGTGCCAGACCCTTCTGGCCGACCAGCCCATTGATCAACGACGACTTGCCGACATTGGAGCGGCCGGCAAAGGCGATCTCCAGCGGACCTTCCGGTGGCAGGAACTTCATCGACGGCACGCCGCGGATAAATACCCATGGCCGCCCGAAAAGGGGCTTGTCGTCCTGCGGCGTGGCGTCTGTCATGGCGGTCCTGTCCTTGCTTTTGTTCAGGACTTCACGGTTTTGGGCCGCCATGTCAAGAAAACTCGCGATTTTCACGAATTTGCTCAGTTTAAGGCGCGCTGCTGACGCCACATCTCGATGCCGAGATAGGAAAGAAGCGCAATCAGCACGATGATTCCGCCGAGGATCGTGTTGAGGTTCGGGATCTCGCCGTGGATCAGGGCGACCCAGAGCGGCGCGAGGATCGTCTCGGCGGTGCCGAGCAGGGCCGCGAGGGCGGACGGGATCAGCCGGGCACCGGTGACGAAGAATGCAAGGCCAAGGCCGAAGTTGAGCGCGCCGAACGTGACGAGGATACCGAGTTCCGGCAAGGTGACGCTGAGGCCCGACGCCATGATTGCCGCGACGGTGCCAGCGACAATGGTGCCGAAGCAGGCGGCCGGCGTCATGCGTACATGGGCGTAGCGGCGGGTGATGACGGTGGCGAGGGCAAAGACGAAGGCGATCAGGATGGCCAGCGCATCGCCGACCGGGGAGACGGTTCCGTTCATGGAGTCCGAGACCATGATGGCCACACCGGATATCACGGCGGCGATGGCAAGCCAGGTGATGAGCGAGACACGTTCGCGAAAAACGATCCAGCTGATCAGCGCGGCGATCAGCGGCACACCAGCCTGGATAAGAACGATATTGGCGACAGTGGTATAGGCAAGCGCCAGGATGAACGAGGTCGAGGCGATGGCAAAACACAGCCCGACGGCGATGCCCGGCACACCCATGTTGCGAAACAGCGTGACGGTGCCGCGCGGCCCGTCGCGCAGAAGCATGAAGCCGATCAGAAAGACGGCGGCAAAGAACGAACGCCAGAAGACGATGGTCCAGCCGTCCTCGATCGACAGGAAGCGGGCGAGCGTGCCGCCAAAGCTCCAGACGATGGCGGAACCGAGGACCAGTGCGGCGCCCTGTGTGGCGCTTTGCCGGCCGATGGTTGCGGATTGCTGCAGGGACGAAGGCTGCGACATGGCGGATGTCCGGTGGCGATGCGGATAGTGTAGGAGCGAAGGGTGCTCTATGCGCCAACATTCGCGACAAGGCCCTGTCGCAAACTTTTTCGCACGACGGAAACTGCGCCGTTTGGATGTGCTGCATGTTTAACCGGCGGTGACCGCCTCGATGAGCAAGGTCTGCAATTGCGCGATTGCCGGGCTCTGTTCGCTGCCGGATCGGTGCAGGGCAAGCTCGATGCCGCCGAGGGCGGGCAGGCCGGATATGGCGGGATCGAGCACCCGCAGACTGGGCGGAACGCCCTCGGCGGTGCGAACGGTAACACCGAGCCCGGCCGTCACCGCGGCCCACAGGCCGCCAAGGCTGGGGCTGGCAAAGACGTGCCGCCATTCGATCTTTTCACTGTCGAGCGCTTGAAGACCGGCGCTGCGAAACGTGCATGGGGAATCGAAGGCAATCAGCGGCAAGGGTTCGCTTTCGTCACGCTTGAACCCTTCAGTCCCGATCCAGACGACAGGCCGTGTGGCAATGATCTGCGCATGGGCGTCTCCCGTGCGGCCCCAGGTCAAGGCGAGGTCGAGGTCGCCGCGTTCCACGCCTTGTGCCAGTGCCGAACCGCGATCGACGCGGGCCTCAACCCGCACCTTCGGGTGCGCCCGGGCAAAGCGGCCGAGCAGGCCCGGAAACCACGTCTCGGCGAAATCCTGCGGCAGGCCGATCCGCACCCAGCCCTGCATGGCCGATAGCCCGGTCATGGCGCTGCGGGCCTCGTCGTTGAGTTCTAGGATGCGCCGGGCATAGCCGATCAGAATGTCGCCCGCTTCCGTCAGCGCCAGCCCGCGCGCCTGCTTCTGGAACAGCGTCTGACCCGCCTGTTCCTCAAGCTTGCGCAATTGCAGGCTGATGGCCGAAGGGGAGCGTCCGAGGCGATCGGCGGCCTTGGCAAAGCTGCCGAGATTGACGCCCGCAACGAAGGTGCGCAGCACGTCCATGTCGAGATTGACCGGTAAAACCATTCTGTTTTCCCAAACTGATTGTTTAGAAGATCCAATTTTTCAAAACTAATGTGCGGCAGTAATCTCTGATCGTCAACACAATCCAACAAAGGAAAACGCACATGCCCTTCCTTCATATTCAGGTTGCCGGAGCCCATGTCGGTGCACGTGAAATGCAGCAGCTCCAGAAGCAAGCCACCGGCTTTATGGTGGATATCATGCGCAAGCGGCCGGAAGTCACCGCCGTCCGGGTTGATGTGGCTGAGCCGGGTAGCTGGACGGTTGGGGGCGAGCCGGTGCTGGTTGCCGCCCATCTCGACGTCAAGGTGACCCGCGGCACCAATACGCATGAAGAAAAGGCGCGTTTCGTCGCCGCCGTGGCAGCGATGTTCAGAGAGGTGCTTGGGCCGGACCTGCCAATTGCCACTTATGTCGTCGTCGACGAGATCGAGGCCGACGCCTGGGGCTATGATGGCGTGACCCAGGAAGAGCGCCGTCTGTTGCGGGCTCAGGCCGCCGTTGCGGAAGCCGCGCGTGCCGCCTGAGCGTCGGCCAGCCTCCAGAACAAGACAAAGGCCCCGGATGCAAATCTGGGGCCTTGTGATGGGAGGATGATTACCGATCTTCGGCGCGGGCGGTTTCCTGTTCGGGTTTGATCACGGCGAGCACGACGCCGCCGAGGGCGATGATTACGGTTCCGGCGAGTACGCCGGTGGTCGGGATTTCGTTGAAAAACAGAAACCCGATGAGGGCGGCAAAGACCAGCCACGCATAATCCACCGGTCCGACAATCGCCAGCGACGCCAGCCGGTATCCGCGCACCACGCAATATTGCGCCGCCACCGCGATGGGGCCGAGTAACAGAAACGGTGCCATGGCGGACAGGGATGCGGCTTTCCATGTCAACACTGCAGGCAGAGCCAGGAAGAGGATGCCGAAGCCGTTGACATAAAGCAGCACTGTCAGCGGCCGGTCGGCGTGGGACAGGACGCGGATCATCAAGCCCTCAATGGCAAGCAGGGCGGCGCCGAGAACGGCAATTGCTGCGGGCACGAGATAGGCCGGCTCGAACTGGGTGAAAGCGCCGCGCGACACCATGATAAAACCCGCACCGGCGAAACTGAGGGTAATGCCGAGCATATGCTGCCTGGTCACGGTCTCCTTGAGGACGAGAACGGCGAGCGGGATGATGAAAACCACATAGAGAAGGCCAAGCGCCGTCGCATCGACAATCGGCATGGCTGCCGAGGAGTAGATCAGCGCGAAGCCGGCGGAAACACCGAACGCCGCGCGCATGGCATGCGAAAACGGCCGGGCGCTGCGATAGGCGCGCAAGCTGTCGCGTTTGCAGGCGACGACAGCAAGCAATGTGGCAAAACCGCTGAGATAACGCAGGAACTGAATCTGCAGCACGGACATGCTGTCGCCGCCGAATTTCCCGGATGCAAAGATCAAAGAAAATAATGCCGTGCCAAGAACCACCCAGATCATCGCTTCGGCATTCGAGTTCAACACGTTTTTCCGCAAGGCTTTAACTTTCAATGGCTTCTCTCTAAACTCTTGCCAAATGGCGACGGGGTAACGCAAATTCGATTTTTGAGCTCTGAATGAGTATTTTCGATGCAGAACAAACGAAACATCTCGTTGAATGCGGTGCGGGCTTTCGTGCTGACAGCCCGCCATCTCAGTATTGTTCAAGCCGCAGGAGAAATCGGGGTAACCCCGAGTGCTGTCAGTCATCAGATCAAGAAGCTGGAAGGTGAACTGGGCCTGGCGCTTTTCAAGCGCAGCCACAATTTTCTCGTTCTGACCGATGCAGGCCGCCGCTTCCATGACGATGCCGCCGCCGCAATCGCGGCCATAGACCGATCAGCGGAGGCGCTGAGCCGCGATGAGAACGAAATCGTCGTTCGCGTCTCGATCTCGCTGGCCGTTCGGTGGCTGATCCCGGCGCTGGAGCGGTTCAAGGCACTGAATCCGGCAGCCCGTGTCCGCATCGAGACGAAAACCGGTTCCAACATCTCGCTTGGCTCCGGCGATCTTGCGATTTCCTACCATCGCGCGGGCACGAACCCTGCGGAAGGGGAGTGGCTTGCCGCCGACATGAGCCGCCCCGTCGCATCGCCGGCGCTGCTGGTGGCTGTAGGGTATAAGGGGATCGGTGATCTTTCGAAGGTTCCAGCCCTTCAGTGTGCGCAGGACAATTGGGACTGGGCATTATGGACCCGCACACTTGGCGTCGAGCACAGCGCCATCCAGATCCAGCATGTGTTCGACACAGACGATGCGGCCTTGCACGCGGCGACTGCCGGATTGGGGATGGTTCTGGCACCGGCATTCTTGACGGAGCGTGAAATCCGGTCAGGCGGGCTGGTGGTATTGCCGGGCTTCGGTCCTGTCGATCTCGGCCACTACCGGGTTGTCTTTCAGCGTCACGAGAACCGGATGACCCGGAAATTCCGCAAATGGCTGGGTGAGGAAATGCAGCGCATGGTCTAGCCGCGTAGCGTTCGATGAAGGGACTGCCTTTTGGGCCAAGAAAAAACCCCGGATCAGCCGATCCGGGGTTTGTTATTTTCGCCTCGTTCCGGCCTATTTGGCCGGTTTCGGTTTCTTTGTGAACAATCCCTTGAGATTGTCGATCAGTTCGACTTTGGCACCCTGGCGCTTCATGATGAAAGCCTGCTGGGTGATCGAGAGCGTGTTGTTCCAGGCCCAGTAGATCACCAGACCGGCCGGGAAGCTGGCCAGCATGAAGGTGAAGACCAGTGGCATCCAGGTGAACAGCATCGCCTGGGTCGGATCCGGCGGCGTCGGGTTCATGCGCATCTGCAGGAACATGGTGATACCCATGATCAGCGGCCAGACGCCGATCATCAGCGCATGCGGTACGTCGTAGGGCAGGAGGCCGAACAGGTTGAACAGCGAGGTCGGATCCGGCGCCGAAAGGTCCTGGATCCAGCCGAAGAACGGTGCGTGGCGCATTTCGATGGTGACGTAGATCACCTTGTAGAGCGCGAAGAACACTGGAATCTGCAACAGGATCGGCCAGCAACCGGCGATCGGGTTGATCTTCTCTTCCTTGTAGAGGGCCATCATGCCCTGCTGCAACGCCATGCGGTCGTCGCCGTGCTTCTTCTTCAGCTCTTCCATCTTCGGCTGAACCTTCTTCATGTTCGCCATCGAAGCGTACTGCTTGCTGGCGAGCGGGAAGAACAGGCCCTTGACGACGATGGTGGTCAGAAGGATCGCAACGCCGAAATTGCCAAAATAACGGAAGAAGAAGTCCATCAGTTTGAACATCGGCTTGGTGATGAAGTAGAACCAGCCCCAGTCGATCAGAAGGTCGAACTGCGGAATGGAGTATGACTTCTCGTAGCCATCAACCAGCGGAACCTGTTTGGCACCGGCGAAAACCAGGGTCTTCAGCTCTGTGGACTGGCCAGGTGCGACGGTGACGGCGTCCTGTTTGTAATCCGCCTGGAAGCGTGGGCGGCCATCTGTGAAGTGCTCGTACTTGGATTCATAGGCCAGGTTCTGCGGCGGCACGATGGTTGCTGCCCAATACTTGTCGGTAATGCCGAGCCAGCCGGTCGTTGCCTTTTCGTGCTTAACGGGAACGTCGTTCTCCACCTTGCTATAGGCGATTTCGTTCAGGCCGTGCTGGCCGATGACGCCGATGAAGCCTTCATGCAGAACGTAGACGCTGGGGGTCGTCGGCTTGTTGAAGCGGGTGACGCGGCCATAGGTGGAGAGCGACACCGGAGCGCCGCTGCCGTTGGTGATCGTGTCAGCGACCTGGAACATGAAGTGTTCGTCGATCGAGATCGTGCGGGTGAAAACCACGCCTTTCTCGTTGGTAAAGGTCAGAACAACAGGCGTCGTCGTCGTCAGCTTGTCGCCGCTCTTGACCGTCCAGACCGTCGTTGGGCCTGGAACCGTACCGGATGCTTCGTTGCCGATAAAGCCGAGTTCGGTAAAGTAGCCGTCCGGCGTGTCGGAGGGGCTGAACAGGGTGATCAGCGGGCTCTTGTCGTCGACGGTCTCGTGGTATTCCTTCAGCTTCAGGTCATCGAAGCGTGCGCCGGTCAGGTTGATCGAGCCGCTGAGCGCTGCCGTGTCGATGGAAACACGGGCGGATTTGGCGATCGACTGGTCGCGGGTTTCAACGGCGCCCGGGACTGCGCCCTGGGCCGGCTGTGCCTGGCCTGGAACGGCAGGCGTTGCGGCCGGCTGGTTCTGCTGGGTCAGCTTCTGATGGGCTTCCGCCGCAATCCGTTCTTTCTCTATCTTCGGATTCACGTAGAGAAATTGCCAGGCAATCAGGATGAGCACTGACAGCCCGATCGCCACGAAGTAGTTGCGGTTTTTTTCCATCATTCTTTCCTGGAGCCGGCCGGTGGCCGTGAATATTTTTGCTTGCTTTCGATACGCTCGCAGAGGGTCTTGCCGATCCGCTCAAAGGGCGCTTTCAAAAGGTCGCGTCTGGCGACAATCACATAGTCATGTCCGGGCTTCATTGCAAATCCGGCGGAAAGCCGCACGGCTTCCTTCAGGCGCCGGCGCATCCGGTTGCGTTCGACGGCATTGCCATGCTTCTTGGTGACGGTGAAGCCGACGCGCGGCCCGGTGTCAGGCTCGTCGCGATCGAGAACTTCCAGAAGAAACAACGGTCCCTTCCGCTGCTCTCCCTTGCGCACAGCAAGAAACTGCGGCCGGCTTTTCAGCCGCCCGGCAGTTGATTTAGGCTTGGGTGATGTCATTCGCCCGCGCTCCTTCCTGGAGTGGGAGCATCCATCGTCCAGACGAACGTTTGCAGGATGCTCCGGCACCATGAAGCCGCGCATGCAGGTTTCGCGAAGGTTAGTGCGCGAAGACGCGGCACGCGCCAGACGGCCTTAAGCCGACAGACGCTTACGGCCACGTGCCCGGCGGGCAACGATAACCTTGCGGCCACCCTTTGTGGCGATACGTGCACGGAAGCCGTGACGGCGCTTGCGAACAAGCTTGGACGGTTGATAGGTACGCTTCGTCATTTATTTTAATACCGCGGTGTGCGGCCCTTCTTGGGTTTGCTTCTTAGCAAGGGAGCGTTACGTTCCAGACATAGCACTGCACAGGGCAAGGGGACTTGTCCGGACGTGGGCGGCTTATAAGAGCAAAGGGCCGCGAAAGTCAATTGCCGGGGCTGAAAAGCTGCTCCGAGGCCGGGTTTTGCGCCTTTTCCATATTTGGAAACGGGTTGCGTTAAATTATTTAAAGCAACTTTTAATTGAAAGTTAGCATATGGTAATGTAGATGCATAAACAAACCGCTAAAGGCTGATTAGTAGAATTATACAGGCCTGCGCAGAGCTTCATTAACCATCGCTGTCTTAGTCTCTCATTTAATACAAGAGCCCGTACGCTTGCCTTTTCAGGTCTGTGGCCGGTTCAGAGGAGAGGCATTCCATGAAAATTCGAGGCAAGATCTATCTCATCGTTGGGGTGATGAGTTTGATCGCAGTGGTCGTGACGGGCATAGCGTTGACCGTGATCACACAATACAACGCAAGGCTCGTCCAGTTCGACAATGCCTCGGATCGTGCCCTCAACGGCGAGCATCTCAACCGGCTGGTGACGGCCGTCGTCATGGAAGCGCGCGGTATCTACGCAGCGCCGACGGTGGAAAAATCAAAGCCCTTCGCTGAAGGCCTGGTAAAGAACCTCGACAAGATCGACGCTCTTCTTACAGAGTGGAAGCCGGCCGTTCCTGCCGAGGAAGTTCCGGCCTTCGACGCTGTCGTCAAGCGCGCCGCCGAATTCCGCACATTCCGCACGGAAACCGCCCGCCTCAGCCAGGAAGTCTCGCCGCAGGCTGCCAACGAGCAGGGCAATAACGATCTCAACCGTGCCAACCGTAAGGCATTCCAGGCCGAGATCGACGCGATCGTCGATACCGACCGCGCGGCTTTGGATACGATCCAGAACGAGGTCAATGCAATCGAGAGCCGCATGGTCCTCCTGGTTCTGCTCACCGCCGGTTTCGGTCTTGTTATCGGTGCGGGAACGGCCTTCTACATCGGCACCAAGCAGCTGAGCCAGCCGATCCTGCAACTGACGGGAACGATGAAGCAGCTTGCTGACGGCGACCTCAATGCCAATGTGCCGTTTGCCGGCCGCAAGGATGAGATCGGCGAAATGGCCGGTGCCGTCGAAGTGTTCAAGCGCAATGGCTTGGCTGTGCGCGAACTGAATTCACAGGAAAGCGCGCTGCGTGAAAAGAGCGCCGATCTGCAGTCCAGCATCGCAGTCGTGGTGTCGGCCGCCGCTGCTGGCGATTTCACCCAGCGCATCAGCAAGGATTACGGCAACGCTGACCTCAACCGCTTTGCCGCGAGCGTCAATGAACTGGTCGATGGCGTCAACAGTGGCGTCAACGAGACCCGACGGGTCATCGCCAGCCTTTCGAATGGCGATCTCACCCAGACTATGAACGGCAAATTCCAGGGCGCTTTTGCCGAGTTGCAGCAGAACGTCAACGACTCGCTGTCGACGCTGCAGAATACCTTGCGTGAAGTTCGCACCACGACGGACTCGATCAACGGCAACTCGTCGGAGCTGCGCTCCGCAGCCGACGATCTGTCCAAGCGCACCGAACAGCAGGCCGCAGCGCTTGAAGAAACCTCTGCGGCGCTGGAACAGATCACCGCCGCCGTGCGCAACTCGACCGACCGCGCTCAGGAAGCGACCGTCATGGTCACCGAGGCCAAGCAGAGTGCAGCCCAGTCCGGTGAAGTCGTGCGCAAGGCAGTCGATGCCATGGGCCGGATCGAGCAGGCTTCCAGCGAAATCGGCCAGATCACCAATGTGATCGACGAGATCGCCTTCCAGACCAATCTTCTGGCGCTGAACGCCGGTGTCGAAGCCGCGCGTGCCGGCGATGCAGGCAAGGGCTTTGCGGTCGTCGCCCAGGAAGTCCGCGAACTGGCACAGCGCGCCGCAAGCGCCGCCAAGGACATCAAGGGTCTGATTGCCAAATCAGGCTCGGAAGTCGCAACCGGCGTCAAGCTGGTACAGGAGACCGGAGAGGTCCTCGGCCGGATCGAGACACGGGTGTTGAGCATCAACGACCATATCCACTCGATTGCCACGGCAGCGCGCGAACAGTCGACCGGTCTCGGCGAAGTCAGCACCGCCGTCAACCAGATGGACCAGGTGACCCAGCAGAACGCCGCCATGGTGGAGGAAGCCAACGCAGCAACCCACAAGCTTTCGGCGGAAGCCGACAGCCTGGCGCGGCTGATCTCGCACTTCAAGCTTGATGACAGCGCGCCGTTGCGTGTCGTCGCCGCGCCGGTGCGCGAAAACACCCGGCCGGTCGCTTCGCCTGCCCGCAAGATGATGGGCACCGTCGCCCGCGCCTTTGGCGGCGGTTCGGCCAGCGCTGCCGTATCGAAGGACAATTGGGAAGAATTCTGATCCGTCGGATACAATCGGACTTGAACAGCAATCCCGCGGCGATCCAGTATCGCCGCGGGATTTTACGTTGCGATCACGGCGACGTTTTTTACCTTGATCATTCGTTATTGGTTCGGGCTGTGCTTTCCTTCTATTGCTGAGCGATGGAACACAGCGAGCACGAGAGGCAGCATCTGACAGTGGACGGCGGCCGTGAAACCACAACAGGGCAGGGAGAGCCGGCAGGGCCGCCGCTGGTGCTGCGCATTGCCCCGCTTCTCGTGCTGGCTGCAGGCCTCACCCTTGCCTACGGGCTGGGATGGCACCGCTACGTGACATTCGACTGGCTGGCGGATCAGCGCGAGATGCTGCTGGATATGGTTGCCCGTCATCCGTTACGGGCTGTTTCACTATTTTTCGTCGTCTACGCCGCCGTCGTGGCGTTGTCGGTTCCGGCGGCCTCGGTGCTGTCCATTTTTGCCGGTTTCCTGTTCGGCTGGCTGACTGGCGGGGTTATCGTCGTCATCGCAGCCACGATCGGTTCGTGCCTGCTCTTTGCTGGCGCTCGCACGGTGTTTGGCGATGTTCTCCGGCGGCGGGCCGGGCCGTTTCTCAACCGGTTTTCGGCCGGCTTCAGCCGCAATGCCTTCAGCTATCTGCTGGTGCTGCGTCTTGCGCCGGTGTTTCCCTTTTTCGTGGTCAATATCGCACCCGCCTTCTTCGCCGTCAGCCTGCGTACCTTTGCGCTGGCCACCTTGGTTGGCATCATTCCGGGTACGTTCGTTTATACGTGGCTTGGCTGCGGTTTCGAGCAGGCGATCGGCGATGCGGCAGAACACGGCAGGCCCGTGCAATTGTCCGATTTTCTGACACCCGAGCTGACCTTTGCCTTCATGGCGCTCGCTGTCATTGCCGCGTTACCGCTTCTCGTGCAATTTGCCCGTGAAAAACGGCAGGCGGCGGGCGATCGTGGAAAAGACTGACGGCGTGACTACGGTTCTTTCCCCCGATATCTGCGTGATCGGCGCGGGCTCCGCGGGGCTTTCTGTTGCAGCAGGCGCTGCCGCCTTCGGCGTGCCGGTCGTGTTGATCGAGCGCGGGCGGATGGGCGGTGAATGCCTGAACACCGGCTGCGTGCCCTCCAAGGCGCTGATCGCCGCAGCAAAGCACGCGTATGCGGTGCGAAAGGCGGCCGAATTCGGTGTCATCGCCGGAGAGCCGGTGATCGATTTCCAAAAGGTGCAGGCGCATGTGCGTTCGGTGATCGATGCGATCGCACCGAATGATTCGGCCGAGCGGTTCACCGCCATGGGCGTGAGGGTGATCAGGGCCGATGCGCGGTTTATCGACGGGGATGCTGTCGCCGCTGGAGGATTGACCATCCGCGCCCGCCGTTTCGTCATCGCCACCGGTTCCTCGACATTCATTCCGCCGATCCCCGGCCTTGCCGATGTCGATTACCTCACCAACGAAACCCTGTTCGACCTCAAGAGCCTTCCACAGCATCTCGTCATCATCGGCGCTGGGCCTGTCGGGCTGGAGATGGCGCAGGCGCATCGGCGGCTGGGGGCGAAGGTGACGGTTGTCACTGCGGGCAGGGCGCTTGCCAAGGAGGATCCCGAACTGGCGGGCATCGCCCTCGACCGGCTACGCGGCGAGGGCATCGATATCTTTGAAAACAGCCGGGCTCTGTCTGTCGAGAAGACGGCATCGGGTCTGCGCTTGCAATGCGAGACGCAGGCTGGCGCGGTCACCATCGACGGCAGCGCCCTGCTTGTCGCGACCGGGAAACGAGGCAATACCGCCGGGCTGGGCCTCGAGGCAGCGGGGATTGCCGTTACGGCAACCGGCATTGCGGTCAACAGCAGCCTGCGAACGCAAAATCGGCGGGTCTATGCGATTGGCGATGTGGCCGGCGGGCTGCAATTCACCCATGCCGCCAATTATCACGCGTCGCTGGTGCTGCGCGAAATCCTGTTCCGGCTGCCAGCACGCGAAAACCGCGATATCGTTCCCCGCGCGACTTTTACCGATCCGGAGATTGCCTCCGTCGGTCTCGGGGAGGAGGAGGCTCGGGCACGCTATGGCCAGGTAAATGTTCTGCGCTGGCCCTATGCCGAGAACGACCGGGCGCAAGCGGAGCGTGCCACGGAAGGGCTGATCAAGATCATCACCGGCAAGAGTGGAAAGATTCTCGGCGTCGGCATAACCGGAGCCGGAGCGGCCGAGATGATCAACATGTGGTCGGTCATCATTGCCAACGGTCAGGGCCTGTCGCACGTGCGCAACGCCATCGTGCCCTATCCGACCATGACGGAGATTGGAAAACGGGCCGTCATCGCCTATTATACGCCCCTGACACGCACGCCGTTCGTCCGGGCCATCATTCGCATGCTCAGACGTTTCGGCTGAGACGATGGAATTCTACGACATGACGGCAGAGATTACAGCAACCACGGCCCTTCAGGGGCAACCGGCCCGCGTTGGCTTTTTTCGCGGCCTTTCCGGCAGGCTTCTGTTTCTGACCGTCGTCTTCGTCATGCTGGCCGAAGTTCTGATCTTCGTGCCGTCTGTCGCCAATATGCGCATCCGCTGGATGGAAGACAGGCTGAACACGGCGGCAGCGGCTGGCGTGGTGGTCGATGGCATGCAGGGCGTGACGCTGTCGCGGCCGGTGCAAGAAGAAACCCTGATGGCGACCGGCACCAAGGCCATCGTTCTCAGGCGCAAGGACGAATCGCGGCTGATCGCGGCGGTGGACATGCCACCGGAAATCGACGCGCAGTATGATGTCGCGGCGATGACCCCGATCTCTGCCATCTGCGATGCCTTCGACACGCTGTTGTTCGGCGGTGACAAGATCATTCGCATCTATGGTCCTGTCGGCGAGAGCGATGCAATCATCGAGGTGGTGATGGAGGACGCGAGCCTGCGCAAGGCGATGCTGGTCTATTCGCGCAATGTTTTTTTCCTGTCGCTGGTCATCTCGCTGTTTACGGCGGCGCTGATCTTTCTCGCCATCAACCGTCTGATGATCGTGCCGATCCGCAGGATGACCACCAATATGCAGGATTTCGCGGCGGAACCTGCCGACCCGGCCCGCGTGCTTGAGCCTTCACCAGGCCGCGACGAGCTTTCCATCGCTGGCCAGCACCTGTCGGCGATGCAGCAGCAATTGCAGAAGACGTTGAAGCAGCAGAAGAACCTTGCCGATCTCGGGCTCGCCGTGTCGAAGATCAATCACGACATGCGCAATATCCTCGCGTCGGCGCAGCTGATCTCGGACCGTCTCGCCGATGTCGATGACCCGATCGTCAAGCGCTTTGCCCCAACGCTGCTGCGCACCATCGACCGTGCGGTCGGTTACACGACCGAGGTCCTGTCTTATGGCCGCACCACCGAGCCGGAGCCGCATCGGAAGTTCGTCGAGTTGCGGCCGTTGGTCAGCGATGTCGGCGAGATGCTGGCGATAGACCCGAATGCCGGGATCGAGTTTCAGATCCAGATCCCCGACGGCCTGCAGGTCGATGCCGATAGCGAGCAGCTGTTTCGCGTCGTCCACAATATCTGCCGCAACGCCGTACAGGCGCTGATGAACGACCCGGCCGACGTTGGGGCTCCACGCCTGATCAGCGTATCGGCGCTGCGCACCGGCAGCGTCGTCAGCATCTCCGTCGATGACACTGGCCCCGGCATGCCGCCCAAGGCGCGCGAACACCTGTTTACCGCCTTCAGGGGCTCCGCCCGCTCGGGTGGCACCGGTCTGGGGCTGGCCATCGCCCGCGAACTGGTGCTCGCGCATGGCGGCACCATCGCGCTGGTGGAAAAGCCGACGCCGGGAACCCTGTTCAGAATCGAATTGCCCGATCGTCCTGTGCCTCTCGATGCTTTCCGCTCAAAGGCCAGGCACTGACCGCACATTTTTTAATTCCCGCCCCAACTCGGGTGAAGTGGCGCTGTGGAAAGGCTTTGCGGCTGAAATCTATCCACAGTTTCAAGGATATAAGTGAGTAGTTTTATCAAAAAAGAAAATTTCTGCCGAAATTCGCTTGCATTCCCCTGTTGGACGTTTTAGAGGATCGCCACGCAAGCGGTTAACGCCGCAACGCAAAGCACCCGTAGCTCAGCTGGATAGAGCATCAGACTACGAATCTGAGGGTCGGACGTTCGAATCGTTCCGGGTGCACCATTTCTTTTCAACGACTTATCGGTAAGACAAGATGGTTTTCGCTTAACGGCGAAACGCTGCCTTAGCTTGTCAGCACTCCGGCGCGCCCGATAAATCCGGATTATCTCGTCGGCCGCAAACGCTTCGATCAGCGAGCGAATTCCCCTATGGCATCGACAATATCTTCGCGGTCGATATGCGCGCAATCTCATTGTCTTTTCCGGCCGACGCTTCCAGACGACGGCGCTGCAATTAATCATGAACTCGGGCAGCCCGAGCATCAGGCATTCCTGTGCATTCCAAAAACCAATTGCGATATCAAATCAGTCGATCTATCTTAAACTGATTGCATAACGCAATCAGGATGCGCGGGAGTTGCCGCGTCAAAAAGGGCGGTGCGTATGGCTAAGCTCGTGTTTGGAATGAATCAATCCCTGGACGGCTACGTCGATCACACGGCGTTCGGGCCAAGCGCTGCGCTCTTCCGCCACTTCATCGAGGAGGCTCAGGGGCAGGCGGGCAGTGTGTACGGTCGCCAAATATATGAGGTCATGCGCTACTGGGACGACGATCATCCTGAATGGGGCACAGAGGAGCGCGCCTTCGCGGCGGCGTGGCGGAACCAGCCGAAATGGGTCGTCTCGCGCTCGTTGAGGTCGGTCGGCCCCAATGCCAGGCTTGTTGAGGGGGATCTTGAGGGTGCGATCCGCGCGCTGAAGGCCGAGCGCGACGGGGAGATCGAAGTTGCCGGCCCAAACTTGGCGCGAAGCCTCACCGAACTTGGCCTGATCGATGAGTATCGAATTTACCTGCACCCTGTCGTGCTCGGCCACGGCAAGCCCTATTTCGCCGGACCGCGGCCGCGGCTCCGGCTTATGACAAATGACCGGATTGGCGAGGATGTGATCAGGTTGACTTACGTTCCTGCCTAATCTCGATATCCGCCGGATGGAAATCGCCGCAAGGCTGCGTACCGGGAAATCGAGTTTATCTGCTCTTCCGCAAAGCTTCGATCAGGGTGCGGGTTTTTCCTGTGGCATAGACGATGTCTTCGCGGTCGAGATGCACGGTGATCTCGACGTCTTTCCAGCCGCCGCCGTTGTCACGGGCAAAGATTACCGCTGCTTCCAGCGACGGAAACACCGAAGCAGCACTTCCGGCAACCAAGAACTGCACCGTGCACTCCGCGTCCGAACAATTGGTGAGTGCTTTGATGGGATCAAACGCCATTTTTTTCTCCGGCGGTTAGGTCAATGTTCAACCGGTGACGAAACGCCTCGGCTGCGTCGCTATAGCCGGAAAAATCCGTTGCGTCTCCCGCCGCGCGCCCGTCGTCAATCATACACGATACAGGGACTATGCGTGCCCTTGGTATAGCCGCGCCGGGAGACCGGCGCGGCTTGCGGTTTTACCACTTCTGGTGAACGTGAACCTTGATCAGGCGTTCGTAGACATCGGCGAGTGCTGCCAACGTTTCGGCCGGGATTGCGGCCAGTTCGCTCGCGGCGGCATTGGCCTTGGCCTGCGCCTCGTTGCGAGCCCCGGGGATGACGACGGAGACGGCTTCGCTCTGGAGGATCCAGGCAAGCGCGAACTGCGCCATCGAGGCGCCCTGTGGCACAAGCGGCCGTACCTGTTCGACGGCTTCCAGCGCAACATCCAGCGGCACGCCGGCAAAGGTTTCGCCGACATCGAAGAATTCGCCGTTGCGGTTGAATTTGCGGTGGTCGTCATCGGCGAATTTGGTGTCGGCGGTGATCTTGCCGGACAGAAGGCCGGAAGCCAGCGGCACGCGCACGATGATACCGACATTCTTCTTTTGCGCCTGCGCGAAAAACAGGTCATGCGGACGCTGGCGGAAGATGTTGTAGATGATCTGGATGGTTGCGACGCCCGGATATTCGATCGCCTTCAGCGCCTCCTCGACATTGGAGACCGACACGCCGTAATTGCGGATCTTTCCCTTGACGGTGAGATCGTCCAGCGCGCCAAACATCTCCGGCCGGTAGAACACTTCGGTCGGCGGGCAGTGAAGCTGCACGAGGTCGAGCGTCTCAACGCCGAGATTGGTCAGGCTGCGGTCGATGAAGGCTTCGATATTGGCAGCGGTGTAGCCCTCGGCCACATGTGGGTTCAGCCGGCGGCCGGCCTTGGTGGCAACGAAGGGCTTTTCGCCGCCGCGTTCCTTCAGCACGGATGCAATGATCTTTTCCGAGCGGCCGTCGCCATAGACATCGGCCGTGTCAATGAAGGTAACGCCAGCATCGAGAGCAGCGTTCAGTGCGCGCTTGCCGTCTTCCTCCGAAACATCGCCCCAGGCGCCGCCGATCTGCCAGGCGCCGAAGCCGATTTCGGAAATGGCAGCACCTGTGCGGCCAAGAGTTCTGTTTTTCATGGTGTTATCCTCGCCGGACGGAGCGTGTTGCTCCGTCAATCCCGCCCCATTCGAGTGGGAAAATTCTGTTTACCCGCCGTTTCTATTCCGAATATGACAGGCTGGCCAGCGGCCGATCTTTCAAGACGATGCGACAAGGGGAAAAGCATTCTTGTTTTCAAAGCCTTATTGAAAGGACACTGGAGGGATATCCGTCAATCGTCCAAGCTAAGGACTGCCCTGCCGCGGCTAAGGTCGAGGATCATGGCGGCAGCCGTCTGAGCCGCATTCTTGGGGATCAGCAGGGTGAGAGCGGCGCCGGTGTCCGTAAAAGTTTCTGTGTTGATCCCCACGTCCAACCCGGCTAGCCGAGCCTTGATCAGCGCCAGATCGGAAAATTCGCAATTGACCGTTCCGGACACAGTCTCGATGACCTCAACCTTCTCCGCCGCCCGCAGGCAGATGGCCGCTGTGCCGCCATAGGCGCGGATCAGGCCACCGCTGCCAAGCAGGGTGCCGCCGAACCAACGGATGACGACAACGGCGATGTGATCAAGCGATTGGCCATCAATGGCCTGCAGGATGGGTTTTCCCGCGGTGCCGCTTGGCTCGCCGTCATCGTTGAAGCGATAGGTCTGGCCGACGCGGAAGGCCCAGCAATTGTGGCTGGCCGTCAGGTCGGATTGTTCAGCGATGAAGTCCCTGGCCGCTTGCTCGCTGGACACGGGGCCACAGACGGCGTGAAACCGGCTTTTCTTGATTTCCTGCGTATGGGTCTCGATACGTTGAAGCGTGAACATCTGTCCGGTCCGTTTGCGCGGTGATAGCGCATCGGGTGGCTTGGTGCCAACAGGGACATTGCTCTGGAGGGCACGTTGGGGACGGGTGACGACTTCATCTCCGTCCTCCCCGCCACAAGGGCGGGGAGGACGGAGGGAGAAGGGCGGCAACCCAACGAACCTTCTGGGATGGAAGCTTCGCTGGCTTCCATCCGGACAGTAAGTATCTTCACCCGATCGACATCAGGCTCGCATTGCCGCCTGCGGCCGCCGTGTTGATGCTGGTGGAGACTTCTTCCAAAAGCCAGTTGAGGCAATAGACGTCCGGGTTTATGGAAAGTTCGGCCGTCGATGCTGCCTGGACCAGAACCAGCGGACCGGGAAGGCCGGCGATCTGCTTGTTGGCGGAGCGGATGCGTTCCGCCTCGCCTTCGATCAGGGCACCGGCGAAGGGCACGTCCATTCTCCAGTCGGCAGTGAAGGAGACGCGGGCGGCGACCGTGGCCGGTAGCGATGCCAGCGCCTCCTTGAGGCCGGACACTGTGTCGACCACGGCGGTGTTGCCGGTGGAAAAGACAGCAGCAAGCTGACGGTAAAGGCCATCGGCAGTCTGCGGCACGAGCAAGATTTTTCCGCGCGGATGCAGGGCGTAGAGGTTGATCTCGCCGACCGGGCCGGCAAGCTCGATGGTGAGGCCGAGCGCCGACTGACTGCCGGTTTCCCGCGCATCCTGTGCCTGGGTTCTCAGGCCCTTGCTGTCCAGCCACTTGGCAAAATCGAGCAAGACCGGATCGGTATGCACCGAGCTGTGCTGCGGTGGAACCGGCGGCGTGGTGACGAGGCGGCCAAGATAGAGAGGGCCGCCGGCTTTCGGCCCGGTGCCTGACAGGCCGCGTCCGCCAAACGGCTGGACGCCGACGACCGCGCCGATGATGTTGCGGTTGACGTAGAGATTACCGGCCTTCACGCGGCTGGTGACATGGGCAATGGTCTCGTCGAGACGGGTATGCAGGCCGAAGGTCAGGCCATAGCCGGTGGCGTTGATATCGTCGATCAACCGGTCGAGATCGTCGCGCTCGTAGCGCAGCACGTGCAGCACCGGGCCGAAGACTTCGCGCTTGAGGTCGGAGAGTTGCTTCAGTTCGATGATCGTCGGCGGCACGAATGTGCCCTCCGCCGTTACAGGCGGTAGCGCGATCTGCTCGACCTTGGCGCCGATACCGCGCATGGTTTCGACATGCTTTTCGATGAGGCCCTTGGCTTCCGCAGTGATGACCGGTCCAACGTCGACGGCGAGACGGTCGGTGCGGCCGATATCCAGCTCGTGCAGCGCGCCCTTCAGCATGGTCAGCACGCGATCGGCGACATCATTCTGCAGGCAGAGCACCCTTAGCGCCGAGCAACGCTGACCGGCGCTGTCAAAGGCGGAGGCGATGACGTCGCCGACGACCTGTTCGGCAAGGGCCGAACTATCGACGATCATGGCGTTCTGGCCGCCGGTTTCGGCAATCAGCGGGATCGGATGGCCAGACGTGGACAGGCGGTCGGCAAGCTGGGCCTGGATCAGCCGGGCGACTTCGGTCGAGCCGGTGAACATCACACCGGCAATGTTCGGAGCGCCGACAAGGGCGGCCCCAACGCGGCCGTCGCCCGGAAGCAGCTGCAGCGCTTCCGCCGGAATTCCGGCTTCATGGAGGATGCGGACACCTTCTGCCGCGATCAACGGGGTTTCTTCGGCAGGCTTGGCGAGCACCGGATTGCCGGCGACGAGGGCGGCGGCAATCTGGCCGGCAAAGATGGCGAGCGGGAAGTTCCAGGGGCTGATGCAAACAATCGGGCCGAGTGCCTGATGCGCCGGTCCGAGCGTGCGGGTTGCCTGTTCGGCGTAATAGCGCAGGAAGTCGATGGCTTCGCGGACCTCGGCAATGGCGTTCGGCAGAGATTTGCCGGCCTCTCGGACGATCAGGCCGAGCAGGGTCGGCATGCGCGCCTGCATCAGATCGGCGGCACGCACGAGGCATTGGGCGCGCTCGGTGGGCGATACCGCACTCCACTTGGCGCCCTCGGCACGGGCGATCTCGACGGCGCGGCGGGCATCGTCCTCGGCGGTCTCGATGACAGAGCCGACGACATCGCGGTGATCGCCGGGGTTAAGCACGGGGCGGCTTTCGCCGCGGATTGCTTCGGCGCAGAGATGCGGAGCGGCGGTCCAGTCAATTGCCGCGCTGGCTTTCAGGGCGTCCGACAGCATTGAAAGCGACGCCTCGTTGGAAAGGTCAAAACCGGCGGAATTCGCGCGCCCGGCATACAGATCGGCAGGCGCCTTGATCTGCTCGTGCTGGGCGCCCATCACCGGCATGGCGCGAACGGTATCGACGGGATCGGCAATCAGGTCGTCGATCGACACGGCCGGATCGGCGATGCGGTTGACGAAGGAGGAGTTGGCGCCGTTTTCCAAGAGACGGCGGACGAGATAGGCGAGCAGTGTTTCGTGCGTTCCGACCGGCGCATAGATGCGGGCCGGGCGGTCGAGATTGGCCTTGCCGACCACCTCGTCATAGAGTGGTTCGCCCATGCCATGCAGGCACTGGAATTCGTAATCGCCGACTTTGAAGCCGGGGCCGGCCATTTCATAGATCGTCGCCAGTGACTGGGCATTGTGGGTGGCAAACTGCGGGAAGATCACATCCTTGGCACCCAGCAGCTTTTTCGCGCAGGCGATATAGGAGACGTCCGTATAAATCTTGCGGGTATAGACCGGGAAGCCGTCGAGCCCGTCGATCTGGGCGCGCTTGATCTCTGCATCCCAATAGGCGCCCTTGACGAGGCGCACCATCATCCGGTGACCGGAGCGGCGGGCGAGATCGATGATGAAATCCAGAACGAACGGGCAGCGCTTGCCATAGGCCTGGACGACGAAGCCGACGCCGTTCCAGCCGGAAAGGGCCGGATCGAGGCGCAGCGCTTCCAAGAGGTCCAGCGACAGTTCGAGGCGGTCTGCCTCTTCGGCATCGATATTGAGGCCGATATCATAGTTCTTGGCGATCAGCGCCAGTGCCTTCACCTTCGGGAGTAGTTCGGCCATGACGCGCGCGGTCTGGGCGCGGACATAGCGCGGATGCAGCGCCGATAGCTTGATCGAGATGCCGGGACCTTCGTAGATGCCGCGGCCAGCGGACGCCTTGCCGATCGCATGGATGGCGTTTTCATAGTCGGCATAATAGCGCTTGGCGTCGGCAGCCGTGGTCGCGGCTTCGCCCAGCATGTCGTAGGAATAGCGGAAGCCCTTGGCTTCCAGCGGACGTGAGCGCTTTAGCGCCTCGTCGATGGTTTCGCCGGTGACGAACTGCTCACCCATCATGCGCATCGCCATGTCGACGCCACGGCGGATCACCGGTTCGCCTGCACGGGCGATCAGGCGGGTCAGCGCGGCCGACAGGCTGCGGTCGTTGACGGTCGACGTCAGCTTGCCGGTGACGACGAGGCCCCAGGTCGCAGCATTGACGAACAGGGAGCGGCCGCCGCCAATATGCGAACGCCAGTCGCCATCGGCGATCTTGTCGCGGATCAGCGCATCGCGGGTGGCTGTGTCGGGAATACGCAGCAGCGCTTCGGCAAGGCACATCAGCGCCACGCCTTCCTGGCTCGACAGCGAATATTCATGCACCAGACCCTCGACGCCGGAGCCCTTGTGCTTGGCGCGCAACGCGCTGATCAGCTTGCGGGCGGTCGTCTTGGCGCGGGTGCGAATGTCATCGGAGAGCGTCGCGGCTTCGACCAGCGGCGGCAGGCATTCGGTTTCGGGGCGGCGGTAAGCGGCGGTGATTGCCTGGCGCAGCGCTGTCTGCTCGGCGATGGGTGGCGCGAAATCGGCAAAGGGAGCAGTCAGGGTTTCGGAGGTCTTGTGTGGCTGCGGCAGGCTCATCGAAATCGTCCCTTTTCGAAGCTGTCAGGCTCACATTGCGTGGCCCGGAATTCATGGGCGCAAAATAGGGTAGAGATCTCCGGATAGCTATCCGGGAAAGTGAGTTCAATGCCGGATGTTTCACCGAATATAGTCGCATAAACCGCGCACTGTGCGGCCATATCGAAATCGAGCCGGATGATCCGGGGTCAGAGCAGGACCTTCTGCGACAGTTTGTGACGCGCCATCAGGCATTCGTCGTCGCCCGGCATGCAGGTGCGGCAGACGATCGGGCGCACTGCATAGATCTTGCAGCCGACATGGACGCCAAGCTTGCCATCGAGCGCCGAACAGCGATTGTCCTCGCAGCGCATGCCGCCGAGATCAGCAGACACATATTCAGTGGGGATAAGGTCCAGTTCCTCGTCTGTCTCCAGCGAGAACCGCGGCCAATCCTCGGAATAGCTGCAGCAGGCGCCACAACTCTGGCAGTCGAAATCATCGGTGGGAACGGCAAGGGTCATGCAGCCAGCCTAGCATGGAATTGGGGAGGGGCGGAAGGCTGCGTCATACGCGGTTGGCCTCCTTTGCAGGCAGGGGAGAAATAGAAGGGGGGCAGGCCGTCACGCCACAGTCGCTTCCCGTACCGCGATCTCATAGTCTTCCGTGTGCACCAGGATGCCTGTATCGGTCAGCACGGCAATGCCATAGCCGGCGGGTTCGTCGACGGAAAGCGAGGCATCGGGAGCATCGAAGGGCATCGGTTGCTGGTGGACCGGGCTTTTGAAGACCGAGAACGGGATACCGCGACTGGAACCCGAGATCGTCCGGTGCACATGGCCGGCGAAAATGTGCAGCACATTGCCCCGGCGTTTCACCACGTCGTAAAAGTCTACTTCATTGATCAGCCGTATCAGGTCCATGCCGGAAAAGCCGGTGGCGTGCGGTGGATGGTGCATGAACAGCAGCACCGGCAGATCACCGGCGCTTTCCAGTTGATGGTCGAGCCAGGCCAGCCGCCGGGTACACAGAAAACCGGCATGGCTGCGCGGATAGTCGTAGGGCGGCGCAAACAGCGTGTCGAGCAACACCGTGCGGCAGTCGGGAAAATCGATGACTTCCTGAATGAAGCCATTCTCATCCGGCGTGACATTTGGAAAGACATCGAGAAACGTTTCGCGGTTGTCATGATTGCCGATGGTGATGGCGAGTGGCGGAACCAGTTGTTCCAAGAGGCCCTTCAACCGCTCGTAGGATGGCCGGTCGGCGCGGTGGGCGAGATCCCCCATGACAATCACCCGGTCCGCATCGGCATGATAGCGGTTGACATGATCTATCCCGGCGGCGAGCCGCTGGAAGGGATCGAGCCCGATGATGGATTGGCCTTCCGGGACCATATGCAGATCCGTAAACACAATAAATTTCGTCATTGCCGGAAATCCGATTAAAAAGAATTTGCTAATTAATACCATTACCGTGTCCGCGCGGCATGCGACCGTCAAGCAACATAATTGGGAGGGTTCATCAGGGCGTGAATTCAAGCAGGTTTTGAACCGCTCGATCCATTGGCGAGGCGCGCTGCGCTGATTAGCGGCATTCGCACGAAAGATCCGCTGTCGCGGCGGCGTCAGCGGATTGCTAAACTTCCAGGCTGCCATTGCTGCCTGGGGTATGAGACGGCAACTTGCCGCTTCCGCGGTGAGTCTTTCTCACTTCAGGCGACTGGTCTTTGCCGAAACAAGGGCGGCCTGTTCGCTTGGCTTGAGGCTGGCGGTTGTTGCCGTGTCGATCTGCGGCTGGGTGATCTTCGACATGGCGAATGCGTCACCCTTTTCGGCGGCTCTTGCAAATATCGCCGTGGCGGCGGCGGTATCCGCAGGCATGCCTTCGCCGCTCTCCAGCATGATGCCGAGATTGATCATCGCATCGACATTGCCGCGATCGGCAGCCAGCATGTAAAACTGTGCGGCCCTGCGGTTGTCTTCCGGGATTTGCGTGCCTTCGTCCAGCATGACGGCAAGGTTGAAAGCGCCCAGATTGTCCTTGGCCACCGACGCCCGCTCGAACCATTGGGTGGCGAGTGCGCCGCTGGCGGATGTGCCGATGCCATCGCGATAGGCAACGCCGAGATTGTAGGCGGCGAGGATATTTCCGCTGGCGGCGGCCTTCTGATAGAGCGCGAATTCCGATGCATGATCGCCGCGATCACCGAGCATGACGGCATAATTCACCATCGCGATCGCATGGTTGCCTTCGGCCGCCTTTTCCAGCATCGCCATGGCTTGACCGTGCTGGCCGGCGGCGTGGAGCACCCGGGCAAGTTCAAAGGTCTGCCTCGGGCCGCTGCCCTGATTGTAGGCCTCGCGGCAGGCTGAGAGGGCAATGCCGATGCGCAGGTCTTCGGTCGCCACCGGCCGAAAGACGAAGTTGCGTTGCAGGTCGTGTTCGCTGCCGGCTTCCGCGTCGCATTGGTCAGCGGGCAATAGTGAAGAGGCGGCGCGGGCTGAGGGAATGGCGATGGCCGCGACTGAAATCAAGCTGACGGCTGTGAGCAGGATGGCATTGACCGCTGAAATGCGCTTGCTGGGTCCGTTTTTCATGGCGTTCTCCTTGGCGTTTGTGTCACCTTATGGCGCGCGCCGGTCTGCGGCTGTTCCCCGGGAAACAGCGCCTGGGGCCGCCGGATCGGAGGATGGGGACAACGCCGGGAAGAGCGAAATCCGAGCGCAGATGCGAGACGTTCCACGCGCAGACGCGCTTTTTTCGCCGGAGCACCGGATTGTTTGAACAAGGAGCAAGGACAATGACGCCAGACATTCAACTGCTGCGGCAAGGCCTGATCGGACGACGGACATTCATCGCCGGCTGCGCGCTGGTCGCAGGCGGCCTTGCTGCCATACCAACCCAGGCAAGCACGGTGATCGGCAAGGCATCGGATGTGCGCGGCAAGGTCAATCTGAAACGGGCGGAAAAGCAGGAGGGGTTGGCGACCGGCGGGCAGATCATGGACAATGATTTTGTCGCAACCGGCAGCGACAGTTTTGCCGATCTGGCGCTCGTCGGCGACACACGCATCCTGCTCGGCAGCAAGACGGAGCTTCTGCTCGACAGTTTCATTGCCGGCCAGGGCGGCACGATGGAACTCGGCATGGGGCAGATGGTATTCGACCGGCCGGAAGGTCTGCCGAAGATCGATCTGGCACTTCGCACAACGTTCGGCATGATTGGCGTGCGGGGGACGAAGTTTTTCGCAGGCCCCAATCGCGGTGTCTTTGCCGTTTTCGTCGAACATGGCCAGGTGGCGGTGGATGCCGGTGGTGTGCAGCGGCTGGTCGGTGCCGGTGAAGGCATCGAAATAGCCAAACCCGGAGATGCACCGAACGAAATCGTGAAATGGAAGGAACCCCGCATTGTCGAGGCCTATGCCAGCGTCGGCCTGAAGCGCTGAGCGTCCTCAAGCGCCGTTGGTGAAAAGTTCCATTTCGCCAAAACCGCGGATTTCGTGCATGCCGACGGAGCGCAGCGTGCGACCGCTCTGGACGGCTGCTTCCGGGCCGATGCAGATTGCGGTGCCGAGGAACTTGTTGGCCTCCTGAAGCCGGGCCGCCAGATTGATGCAGTCGCCATGTGCCGTATAATCCAGCTTGCCGCCGGCGCCGACCTCACCCAACACGGCGATCCCTGTTTCGATGCCGATCCGGGTGCGGCCGAACTGATGGTCGACGAAACCCTGCCGCCGGCGTATCTCCTCCGTCAGAGCCCGGATCGCTTCGGCGCAGTCAATCGCCTTGTTGACGTGATCGTCCAGATCCTCCGGTGCGTTGAAGAAGGCGTGCACGGCATCTCCGACCACCTTGTCGACCATGCCGCCATACTGGGCCACCAGGCCGTTGACCTCGGCGTAGTAGATGTCGAGCAGAGTGACGAGATCGCGTGGCGGAAGCTTCTGGGATAGCGTCGAAAAGCCCTCGATATCGGTAAACAGCGCGGTCACGGGGCGTTCCTCCCCCGCCACGCGCTCGTCATCGGGATTGTCGATGTAGCGGGCGACGACGGATTGCGGCAGATATTGCGAGAACTTGCTGCGTGCCGTGGATTCCGCCCGCCGGACGCGGGCAAATTGCAGCGTGCTGGTGACAACCAGAACGAAGACCAGCGCAAGGCTGATGCCGACGGCATCGACCAGCAGGGCCGAACCGGCATAGATGGCAGCGGCCGCGCCGATCGTGCCGGAGATGGCCAGCAGACCGAGGGCAACCGAGGTGACCGGCCGCAGACGGGTGGCGACGAAGGCCACCAGAAGCCCACCGATCAGGGCCAATGCCGCCTCGAACAGGGGAAGTTTTGCCAGCCTTTCGGGAATGAATCCGGTCAGCACGGCATTGGCGATATCGGCATGGATCTGCACCGATGGTTCGAGCGGCATGGAGGCGGTGGAGCGCAGCCCGCCGAGATTGGGTAGGCTGCTGCCGATCAACACTGTCTTGTCCTTGAAACGCCCGTCATCAACGTCGCCGCTCAGTACATCGCCTGCCGACACCGTGCGTGCCTCAATGGCGGCAATCGGACTGGCCGCAAAACGCAGGCTGCCATCCTCGTCCAGTTCGATCAGCCGGCTTTCGAGTTTCAGCCAGACGGGTTGTCCGCCGAGAATGGGTGTGCGTCCTCCCGCTGCCAGACGGGCCGCCTCAAGCCCCAGCGCGGGATAGGCATCGTTGCCGATGATCGAGAAGGCCTGGACGCGGCGGATTCTGGCATCCTCGTCGCCGACCAGAAACGCAGCTGCTGCCGAATGTGACGCGGTCTGCAGGAAGCTGCAGGAGGCTTCTGCGCCATTGATGAACCAGAGTTCGGGGATGGCCACCGGTTTTCTGACCGCAACCGGCGGCACGGGTGCTGGATGTTCCGGCCCGCCATCGGCGATCAGGAAGCCGAGAATGACAGGCATGCTGGAAATTGCCTGTGTCAGCGCGACATTGGATGGTTCTGCCGGATCGCAGGCCGTGCTGAAGATGAAATCGACGGCGGCGGCCTTGGCGCCAGCCTTTGCCAATCGTGACAGAAGATCGGCCGTCTGCGTCCGGCCCCAGTTCTTGTCCGGCACCTGCTGCATCGATTTTCTATCGACGTCGATGACGACGATCTGATCGGACTGCGGTGCGGAGACCCATTGGGTGAGGGAATCGAAGAACTGTTCCCGCTGCGTTTCGAGCGCCGGGCCACCGTAGAAGAACAGCAGCAATGCACCGAGCACGCTGGCCACCGCTCCCGCTAAAAGCGGCCTGATCCGGGACAGGCGGAAACTCTTCAACGGGTTACTCCTCCTCCGGTTCCGCGATCTTCTGCAGGCGGCCGATATGACAGGCGATGACGCCGTCGAGCCGTTTGATTGCACTGCTTTCCTCCAGTGCCAGAATGGCCCGGTTCACCTTCGGACGGCTGGCGCCGAGTATACCGGCAATTTCGGACTGGCTGAGAGCGATGCGCAGATTGGCGCTTTCCGGCAGGTCGTTGCCGTGGATCTGTCTGAGCGTTGCCAGAAAGAAGCGCGCCACGCGCGCATGCAGATCGTACAGCGCGATCGTTTCCAGCCGGTCCGTGGTATCGCGCAACTGCAGGCAGAGATAACGTATGATCGCTTCAGCTGCGTTCGGCGTGTGGGTGATGAAATCGAGGAAGGCTTTCTTGCTGATGACATAGCCCTCTGTCGCCGTGATCGCGGTCGCATCGGCAGAGCGGGGCTGGTTGTCGAGAATGGCCATTTCGCCAAAGACGGCGCCAGCCTCGATATGGCGCAGCAGGAGTTCGCGGCCCTGCGGCGTGATGAGTGACAGCTTGATGCGGCCGGACAGAACGGCAATCATGTAATTGCCTTCATCGCCGCGCTGGAAAATAACCGTTCCCGAGGTCCATTTACGATAGGTTGCAAGTGCTGCGATCGCAGAAATCGTCTCCTTGTCGAATTCCTCGAAAATCGGAAAGGAACGCCAGAAGGCGGGACTTTTGTTGACTTCGCCCATACTGAATCCCCATCCACGTATTCATTGCGACCCCGTTGAAATTCTTCTCGCAGTCTTCCCGATGTTGCAACAAAAAACACCGTAAAACCAGGAATGCCGGGCATCTGCGGTTAATAGTCTGTCGGAATTGATGATGCTCTGGGCAAGGTATGCTCGTCCAATCGTGCTCGGTTGACGATCTACATGGATCGTCTACTTATTGTGAACGATCTGTCTCCGGCCAATGGGCTGGATGAATTTGGAATTGCTGATAAATCTGTCGCCAACAACGAACCCAAACCGGAGTCTCTCCCAATGCAGCAGAATGCAGTCCTCCTCGTCGCCCGTATCCTTATGTCCATCCTCTTCATCGTCGCCGGTTACGGCAAGCTCACGGCACTCGGCGGCACCGCCGGCTATTTCGGCAGCATGGGCCTGCCCCTCCCGATGGTCACGGCGATCATCGTCACCGCTGTCGAACTGCTCGGCGGTCTCGCCATCCTCCTCGGCCTCTTCACCCGCCCGGCCGCCTACATTCTGGCGCTCTTCTGCGTTGCCACGGCTTTCATCGGTCACGGTGATTTCTCGGTCGCCGGCAACGACATCCACTTCATGAAGAACCTCGCAATGGCTGGTGGCTTCCTCTTCGTCGCCACGTTCGGTGCCGGTGCCCTCTCGGTTGATGCCAAGCGCGCCTGATTGACCGCTGGTTCCTGACAATGAAAAGCCCGCCGATTGAGAAATCGGCGGGCTTTTTTGTGCCTGTCGTTGAAGGATTGGTCAGGAATAGATCACGCCCTTGCGCAGGATGACATTGCCATAGAGCCGTGGTTCGCTGGTCTGGACGACGGTATGCGCAGCGCGGACCCTTGGATAGAAGTCGGGTCCCAGAAGTGGTGTCACCGCCCGGTTGGGCTCGTATTTTGCACAGCAGGCGATAATGTCCTTGTGCACCGGATCAAGTGCATCGCGATCCTGCTTGACCGTGGCGCGGAAGATGGCCTCAGGGACGAAATCATCGATTGGCATGACGCTCAGGATCGCGTCGAGAACCGGGATCAGATGATGACCGTCGAGCCGGATCAGCCGGCGGCCGTGTTCCTGTCCAGGGTAGTTGCCATCGACCAGGGCGATTTCGTCGCCATGGCCCATGGCACGCAAAGTGCTCAAAAGCTCGGGGCTTAAAAGCGGGTTCAGACCTTTCAGCATCAGGCTGTTTCCTTGAATAGAACGTTGGTATCGATGAGATAACGCGAGAACAGCGGCAGGCTGGCGCCGCCGATGGCGCGGGCCTGGGCGCCAACCGCACCCTCGATGATGTCAGGCAGGATGACGCCCTCAAGATCGAGGTCGCCGGCCGCTTTGCGGATCGCCGCAACGATGCGTTGCCGCACCCAGCCGGGAAAGCCGCCATCGATCACCGCCGCGCCGAAATCGATGATCGAAGCGGAGGAGACGATGGCCTGCGCCAGCGCTGCGGCCGTCAGCTGGATCCAGGTTTCGAGCGGTTCGCCAAAGTCGATCCATTCATCGGCGGAGTACCAGAGCGGTTTCGGGTCGATGCCTTTTTCACGAAGGAGATTTTCGAGCACGAAGATCGAGGCGATCTTCAACAGCTGCTGCGGTTTGCCGTTCTTGTCGGAAACCTGCAATGGGCCGACGGCGCCCGCGGTTCCGGTGCGCCCGGAAAACAACGCGGAGTTAAGCACGATCCCGCCGCCGATGAACGATCCGATATAGAAATAGATGAAGTCCGGGTAGGAGGAGCCGACCCCGAAGATCAGTTCTGCGCCGCAGGCGCTGGTGGCGTCGTTCTGCATCAGCACCGGGTGATGGGTCCGCGCTGCCACTTCGTCACGCAGGTCAAAGCCGCGCCAGCTGTTCATCGCCTCACGCGGCGCGCCGGTCTCCTCGGCCCAGCTCCACAGCTGGAAAGGCGTGGCGATGCCGACACCGGCAATACGCTCGCGCTGCTCCTCGGTCAGCATCTTTTCGAGCTTCGGTATGCCCTCGACGATGAAGGAGAGAATATCGTCCGGCATGGGATAGGCGTGGGTCTGGTGCAGTTGCAGGCGGATGTTGCCGACGAAATCCATCAGCACGAGATCGCAGCTACGGCGGCCGATCTTGACGCCGTAGGAGTAAACGGCGTCCGGGTTGAGCCGCATCGGGATTGACGGCTGGCCAACGCGGCCCCGCACCGGTTCACCACGGATCAGCAGGTCGTCCTTCTCGAGCGCCCGCATGATGACGGTGACTGTCTGCGCCGACAGGCCGGAGCGCCGGGCAATATCGGCTTTCGACAGGCTGCCGTGACGCCGTACCAGCGACATCACCAGTCTCTCGTTATAGGCGCGCACGCGGGTGAGATTGGCGCCACCGCCGGGGTCGAAGACGTCCGGGACGGTCGATGCACCGCCAGAACCGGCCTGTGATGTCATGCCCGTTACCTCCCTAAAGCGTGATCTCCTATCCGGATTGGGTTGTTCCGGACAGGCCTCCTGATCACGCCTTTCATTTTGTTGCTTGCGGGCGCTGCAACCACGAGAGGCGCATGCCCATTTTCTGCGCAGAGAATGGCATAGATTTTTAATAATTCAATTTGATTTATTTATTGACAGCATTTCATTTTGATGTTTGTTTTGTGTCTGGAAGCGCCACCCGCTCAGAGGAGATGTTGCGGTGGGCGAAGCCTGAAGGGCCGGCTCGCCGGTGCCATTTTTCAATCCTTGGGAGGATTTCATGAAGAAGACTATTGTTTCCGCCGCTCTCGGCGCGCTGGCGCTTGGCGTCGTATTTTCAGCCCCCGCCCAGGCCGCCGGTGTTTCGGCCTGCCTGATCACCAAGACCGATACCAATCCATTTTTCGTCAAGATGAAGGAAGGTGCTGAAGCCAAGGCCAAGGAACTCGGCGTTGACCTGAAGTCGTACGCCGGCAAGGTCGACGGCGACCATGACAGCCAGGTTGCAGCGATTGAATCCTGCATCGCCGATGGTGCCAAGGGTATCCTGATTGCCGCTTCCGATACCAAGGCAATCGTCGACCAGGTCAAGAAGGCGCAGGATGCCGGCCTGCTTGTCATCGCTCTCGATACCCCGCTCGATCCGCCCGGCTCTGCCGACGCAACCTTTGCGACGGACAACCTGCAGGCCGGTAAGCTGATCGGCGCCTGGGCTGCTGCAACGCTCGGCGACAAGGCCAAGGATGCCAAGATCGGCTTCCTCGATCTCGTTCCGTCGCAGCCGACGGTCGATGTTCTGCGCGATCAGGGCTTCATGATCGGCTTCGGCATCGACCCGAAGGACCCGAACAAGATCGGTGATGAGGATGATCCGCGCATCGTTGGCCATGACGTGACCAACGGCAATGAAGAAGGCGGCCGTACCGCCATGGAAAACCTTCTCCAGAAGGACCCGGACATCAACGTCATCCACACGATCAACGAACCGGCCGCAGTTGGCGCCTATGAAGCCCTGAAGGCTGTCGGCAAGGAAAAGGACGTTCTGATCGTTTCCGTTGACGGCGGTTGCCCGGGTGTTAAATCCGTGGCTGAAGGCGTCATCGGTGCGACATCACAGCAATATCCGCTGCTGATGGCATCGCTCGGCATCGAAGCCATTGCGCAGTACGCCAAGGACGGCACCAAGCCGAAGCCGACTGCGGGCAAGGACTTCTTCGATACCGGTGTAGCGCTCGTCACCGACAAGCCTGCCAAGGGCGTTGAATCGATCGACGTCAAGGCCGGCACGGACAAGTGCTGGGGTTGATGCCCTAGGGCTTTCGGCACAGAATGAATATGGAAGGGCGGTTTCAGGGCCGCCCTTTTCAACAACCGGTTGGTAGGCCGGTCTCTTGGGAGGGAGGCGTTGTCATGACAAGCGTCCAGGAATTCGAAAAAACACTGGATCAGAGCGACAAGAATGTCGCTTCATTCGAAGATCGTTCGCCTCTGCGGCGCATCCAACATTTTCTGCATTCGACACCGGCCGCCATTCCGGCGATCGTGCTGATCTTTTCCATCATCGTGTTCGGCGTCCTCAAGGGTGAGCGGTTCTTCACCGCGGGAACTCTGACATTGATCCTGCAGCAGATCGCCGTTGTCGGCATTCTCGGCGCTGCACAAACGCTGATCATCCTGACGGCGGGCATCGACCTGTCGATCGGCGTGATCATGGTGCTTTCGGCCGTTGTCATGGGCAATTGCGCCGTGACCTACGGTATGCCTGCGCCGCTGGCCATTCTGGCCGGTTTCGTGACCGGCACCGTCTGCGGCATGGCCAACGGTTTCCTGGTCTCCAGAATGAAACTGCCGCCCTTCATCGTCACGCTGGGCACCTGGAATATCATCGCGGCAATCAACTATATCTATTCGGCCAACGAGACCATTCGCCGTGCCGATATCGAAGCCTCAGCACCCCTGCTGGGTCTCTTCGGCGCCAGCTTCAAGCTCGGCTCGGCCGTGTTCACCTTTGGTGTGATCATGATGGTGATCACCGTGATCGCGCTCTGGTATGCACTCAACCACACCGCCTGGGGACGCCACGTTTATGCAGTTGGAGACGATCCGGAAGCGGCGGAACTGTCGGGTATCCGGGTCAAGGGCGTGCTTCTCGGTGTCTACGGCCTTGCCGGGGCCATCGCAGCCCTTGCTGCCTGGGTCTCGATTGGCCGCAACGGTTCGATTTCCCCGTCCTGGGCTGTCACGGATTACAATCTGCAGGCCATTACGGCGGCGGTTATCGGCGGCATCTCGCTGTTCGGCGGGCGCGGCTCGATCCTCGGTACGCTCTTCGGTGCTCTCATCGTCGGTGTAGTGTCGATGGGCCTCAACATGCTCGGCGCCGATCCGCAGTGGAAAGTCCTGTTGACCGGTGTCCTCATCATTACGGCTGTTGGCGTCGACCAGTGGATCAGAAAGGTAGCAGGCTGATGGAACCTCTTCTCACCGCACCCCTCTTGACGGCGCGTGGTATCGTCAAGCGCTATGGCCGCGTCACTGCGCTGGACCAGTCCGATTTCGATCTCTATCCCGGCGAAATCCTCGCCGTGATCGGTGACAACGGTGCCGGTAAATCCTCGCTGATCAAGGCAATTTCGGGGGCGATTCATCCCGACGAGGGTGAAATCCGGCTTGACGGCAAGGTCGTCAACTTCCGGTCTCCGCTGGAGGCGCGCGAAGCTGGTATCGAAACCGTCTACCAGAACCTGGCGCTTTCGCCGGCGCTGTCGATTGCCGATAATATGTTCCTTGGCCGCGAAATTCGCAAAACCGGGCCGATGGGGTCGATCTTCCGCATGCTCGACCGGCCGAAAATGGCCAAGATCGCCCGAGACAAGCTTTCGGAGCTCGGCCTGATGACGATCCAGAACATCAACCAGGCGGTGGAGACGCTGTCCGGCGGCCAGCGCCAGGGCGTCGCCGTCGCACGTGCGGCAGCTTTCGGCTCCAAGGTTATCATTCTCGACGAGCCGACAGCGGCGCTCGGCGTCAAGGAATCACGCAAAGTTCTCGAACTGATCCTCGACGTGCGCTCCCGCGGCCTGCCGATCGTGCTGATCTCGCACAACATGCCGCATGTGTTCGAGGTGGCCGACCGCATCCATATTCATCGGCTTGGCAAACGTCTCTGCGTCATCAATCCGAAGGACTATACGATGTCGGATGCCGTTGCCTTCATGACCGGCGCCAAGGTGCCGCCGGAGGCCATCGCCGCATGACCATGACGCTTGCCGCCATCGCGGATAGCATCGTCGAGAAGGCGGGCACGTCGTCCCGTTTCATCGTCGCCATTGCCGGCCCTCCCGGGGCCGGCAAGTCCACGCTTGCCGATGCGCTGCAGGAAGAATTGACGCGCCGGGGTGAAAAATCAGCCGTGCTGCCGATGGACGGCTTCCACATGGACAACGGCATTCTCGAAGAGCGTGGCTTGCTGAAGCGGAAGGGCGCGCCGGAGACCTTCGACGTCCGCGCCTTTATCGATATCGTTTCGGCGGTGCGCAAGGCGGACGAAGAGGTACTGGTGCCGGTGTTCGACCGCTCGCGGGAAATCGCCATCGCGTCTGCGCGGCCGGTCGCACCGGAAACGCGCATCATTCTGGCAGAGGGTAACTATCTGCTGCTCGAGGAGGCACCGTGGTCGCGGCTCGACGGCATGTTCGATCTGTCGATCTTCGTCGGCCCCTCCTATGAGGTTCTGGAAGAGCGTCTGCGGCAGCGCTGGATTCACTATGGGCTGGATGCGGCGGGCATCGAATGGAAGCTCTACGGCAACGATCTGCCGAACGGCAAACGGATCATCGACAATTCCCGGCCTGCCGATATTGCCATCGAGATTTTCGAAACGGCCTGATCCGGTCAATCGATCATTGTTTTCCGCCACACAATGATGCTATCGGAGCCTTCGGTCAGCGCATGCCCCGAACCCATGCGCAATACGATTGCGTCTGGAGAATCCGTCATGAGCCCACAGCCCGTCACCGAACTGACGATCCGCCGTCCTGACGACTGGCACCTGCATCTGCGCGATGGCGGAATGCTCAAGGGCGTCATCGGCGATACCAGCCGCCACTTCGCCCGCGCCATCATCATGCCGAACCTCGTACCGCCGGTGGTCACCACCGCCGATGCGACGGCCTATCGTGAGCGCATCCTGGCAGTGCTGCCGAAGGGCGATCGTTTCGAGCCGCTGATGACGCTCTATCTCACCGAGGGTACCAATCCGGATGATGTCGAAGCCGGTCATGCCAGTGGCCTGATCAAGGCCGTCAAACTCTATCCAGCCGGTGCCACCACCAATTCGCATGGCGGCGTGCGCAATTTCGAAAATGCCATGCCGGTGCTGGAACGTATGGCGAAGATCGGCCTGCCGCTCTGCGTCCACGGCGAGGTCACCACACCGGAAGTCGATATTTTCGATCGGGAAGCGGTCTTCATCGAGACCGTGCTCGAGCCATTGCGTGCACGCCTGCCGGAATTGAAGGTGACGATGGAGCACGTCACGACCAAGGACGGCATCGACTACATCAAATCGTCGAAGGCCAATCTTGCCGGGTCGATCACCACTCATCACCTGATCATCAACCGCAATGCCATCCTGGTCGGCGGCATCCGTCCGCATTACTACTGCCTGCCGGTCGCCAAGCGCGAGTTGCATAGGCTTGCCCTGCGGGCTGCTGCGACATCCGGCGACGGCCGTTTCTTCCTCGGTACCGATTCAGCCCCACATGTCGATCCGCTGAAGGAATGCGCTTGTGGCTGTGCCGGGATCTACACCTCGATCAACACCATGAGCTGCCTTGCCCATGTGTTCGAGCAGGACGATGCGCTGGACAAGCTGGAGGCCTTCACCTCGCTGAATGGTCCGGCGTGGTATGGTTTGCCGGTCAATGACGAGACGATCACGCTGCGCAAGCAGGCAGAGGCTGTCACATTCCCGGAAAAGATCGAGACCGAGGCCGGCACGGTTACCGTGTTCGATCCGATGTTCCCGTTGCATTGGGCCGTTTCCTGAAGGCAGGCAGGCCCGCCCCCAGGAACCCGGCATGGTCATGTCAGGACTTGAGCTTCGAATTGCAGATGCTGTAGAAGCCGCCGCCCTTCTGGATCCAGGCGAGGCCATTGAGTGAATTGTCGGCTTTGTCGGCCTTGTATTGATCGAGGCACGTGTGCATGCGGGCTTTGCCGGCAGACTCGGTCGAATATTTCGAATCGACCTTGGTCGGGAACACAACGCCCTTCGGCGCCTTTGCTGTGGTCTTGGCCGGTTCAGGTATATTCTCCGTATTGGCCATCGAAGGTTCCTGGTCGGTATTCATCGCGGCCGGTTTGGCAGCCATTTTTGTGGAAGCCGGTGTCGTGGTGGACGCGGCGGCATCGGTCCCGCATTGGGCTTTGCGGAAGTCGTTCCACTTCATCCCATTGAGCGTACCGGCCGTCTGGGCTGTTTTGTATTTCGCGCTGCAATCCGTCATGCTCATGGCATTTGCAGCGGATGACAGGACGAAGGGGGCAAGGGAAAGAGCGGCGAGGGTGGCAAGGCTGATAATCTTCATCGGATAACCTCATGATAGGAGGGCATCAGGCGTTCAGCGACGCGTTGAACGTCCGCCTCAACTACAGGTATGTGTCCGGTTTGTGTCCGGATCATGGTCCTTATTTCTAATGTAGCTTAAGCTTACCAAGAATTAATCTGGCCGGTCTCGCCTGTCGTGCAGTGCCATGATCGGAGCGATGGCAGAGTGGTTTGCGATCGGCGAAGGGACAGGCTTGATCGCGGGAAAAACTTCACCTAACAATGAGCTCGGCCGGATGCGGCCAGCCGTCCCGCAGTGCCTTGGCACGATGGTGAATGCATCCACCCAAACCTTCCTCATCCTTGCCGTTTGGCGTTGATGGCGAACGGGTCAGCAGAGCGGGCACTGATCTTCCTGTTTGCCACCATATGGAGGATGAACCATGCGCGATTTTCGCGATGCAAAACTGATGGCAAAGGTGCTCAAGCAGGCCTTTGCAGACCGCAACACGAGCCTTTCCCACAGCGAAGCCCTTGAGATTGTCGCCAGCCAGTTTGGCTATGATCAATGGAATATCCTGTCGGCGAAGATCGACACGGCCGACAGGCCAGCGCAGACGCTGGAGGGTCACGTCGGCATCGAGCCGCCGATCCCGATCTTCCGCATTTTCGATGTGGCCAAGGCGATGGAATTCTACTGTGGCTTCCTCGGTTTCACGCTCGATTGGGAGCATCGTTTCGGCGATAATTTCCCGCTCTACTGCCAGGTCACCAGAGAAAACATGATCCTGCATCTGAGCGAGCACGCCGGTGATGCAAGCCCCGGCGCGCGCGTCTTCGTCCGTGTCCGAGATGCGGCCGCTTTGCAGGCGGAGCTGGCCGCTAAGGATTACCGTTACATGAAGCCGGGTGTAACAAAGGCCCCCTGGGGGCTGGAGGTCGGGGTGATCGATCCTTTCAACAACCGCATCACTTTCTGCCAGCAGCAGGGCGAGAGCCAGGACGGTTGAATTTGGTGGCGCGGTAGCCTCTGCTGCGCCCTCCGCCTCTGGCATTGCGTGGCCTGACCTGCTATGCGGCGGGTGATAAAAATCCCGAACTGCAGGAGCCCCGCCGATGATCCAGACATCCTTTCCCGACAAGGCCGTGATGGCCGAACTCGTCGCCAAGATGCTGTGGGAAATCAAGGCGGTGCATTTCAGTGCCGACAAGCCCTACAAGCTGGCATCCGGTATGGCGAGCCCGGTCTATATCGATTGCCGCAAGCTGATCTCCTATCCGCGCATCCGCTCAGCGGTGATGGATTTCGCCGCAGCCACCGTGTTGCGCGAAGCCGGTTTCGAACAGTTCGACGTCATTGCCGGCGGCGAGACGGCGGGCATCCCCTTCGCGGCGATGCTGGCCGAGCGCCTGGCATTGCCGATGATCTATGTCCGCAAGGCGCCGAAGGGCCACGGCCGGAACGCCCAGATTGAAGGCCATATGCCGGAAGGCGCCCGGGTTCTCGTCATCGAGGATCTGACGACGGCCGGTGGCTCGATGTTCAAGTTCATCGACGCCATCCGCGCAGCCGGTGGTGTGGTCGATCACGGGATTGCTTTGTTCTACTACGACATCTTCCCACAAGCCCGCGGCGAGATGCAGGACAAGGGCGTAACGTTGCTCAATATCGCCACCTGGCGCGATGTGCTGGCGGTTGCCAAGCAGCAGAAACTGTTCGACGAAAAGACGCTGTCGGAGGTCGAGGCCTTCCTCAATGCGCCGCTCGAATGGTCCGGCCGCAACGGTGGTGTCAGCGAACTCGCGACCGCTTGAAAACGGTGCTGGAAATCCGGCGCCGTTTGGCTTAAATCGATTGAAATAACATCCATGATGGGAGGGACGTCGCCGTGATCGTTTGCTGTGGGGAAGCCCTGATCGACATGCTGCCACGCCAGACGACGGCGGGCGAAACGGCGTTTGCTCCCTATTCCGGCGGGGCGATCTTCAACACGGCCATCGCGCTTGGACGTCTTGGCATCCCCACCGGCTTCTTCACTGGTCTCTCCGACGATATGTTCGGCGACATGCTGCGCGAGACGCTGAAATCCAGCAATGTCGATTTCGCCCCCTGCGCAACGTTGTCGCTGCACACCACCGTTGCCTTCGTCAAACTGGTCAATGGCTCAGCGACCTACGCCTTCTTCGACGAGAATACCGCTGGCCGGATGATCACCAAGGACCACCTGCCAGCGCTCGGTGATTTCTGCGAGGCGCTGCATTTTGGTGCGATCAGTCTTATTCCAGAACCGTGCGGCTCGACTTACGAAGCGCTGATGACCCGCGAATATCAGAAGCGGGTGATTTCCTTCGATCCGAACATCCGCCCCGGCTTCATCAAGGATGCCGAGGCCCACAAGGCTCGCATGCTGCGGATGGCGGCCATGTCCGACATCGTCAAGTTCTCCGACGAAGACCTCGACTGGTTCGGCGAAGAGGGTACGCATGACGAGTTGGTGGCCAAGTGGCTGCAGCGTGGCCCCAAACTCGTCGTCATCACCAAGGGCGCCGACGGCGCGGATGGCTACACGACGCGCGGCAAGGTTTCTGTGCCCGGCGAAAAAGTTGATGTTGTTGATACGGTTGGTGCTGGCGACACATTCGATGCTGGCATTCTGGCATCGCTGAAGATGAACAATCTCCTGACTAAGGCGCAGGTTGCCACACTCAGCGAAAGCGCTGTCCGCGACGCGCTGGCGCTCGGTGCAAAAGCAGCCGCTGTCACCGTTTCTCGCGCCGGGGCAAACCCGCCGTGGAGCTACGAGATCGGGCTGTAATTCTCTGGCTGTTGGCTCAGCTTCCGTCCGCGCCCGGCAAAAGCGCTATGCGGCACACTGGCGAGATTTGACAAAAACTGGCGTGCGCATTCGCTCCAGCTGTATGTCAGCGCCTTTTTACGCGCGTCCTCTCGCGACAGGGTCAATGCGGCAAGGGCAGCCTGCCTGAGATCGCCGGAAAGTGCGCCGCCGCCATCGCTCAGAATATCCTTCGGTGCCGTCACCGGAAAAGCCGCAACCGGACAGCCGCTGGCGAGCGCCTCCAGAATGACATTGCCGAATGTATCGACCCGGCTTGGGAAGACGAACACATCAGCCGACGCATAGATCGTCGCCAGTTCCGTACACAGGCGCTTACCGAGGAAATATACGTCCGGATACTTTTGCCGCAGGAGAGCAAGGTCAGGCCCATCTCCAACGACGATCTTGCTGCCCGGCAGGTCGAGATCGAGAAAGGCGGGCAGGTTCTTCTCCACGGCCACCCGTCCGACATTGAGGAAGATCGGGCGGGGGAATGGCAGGTTCTGACGGCGTGCCGGATCGAACAATGTGGTGTCGATGCCGCGTGTCCAGCGCTTGATGTTGTGAAAGCCGTGGGCGGCCATTTCCGTTCCGAGCGAAGCGGTCGCGACCATCATGCCGTCGCCGGAATTATGAAACTGGCGCAGCCACCAGTAGCTCCAGCTTTCCGGGATCGGCAGCCGGGCGCTGACGAACTCCGGAAACCGGGTGTGGTAGCTCGTCGTGAACGGCAGCTTCCGGCGTAAGCAGATGCCGCGTGCGACAAGACCGAGCGGGCCTTCTGTGGCGATGTGGATATAGTCCGGCGCCACCGCATCAATCTCGTCAGCCACCTGCCGCCGCGTCGGCAGCGCCAGCCGGATGTCGGAATAGAATGGTAAAGGGAAAGTGGCGAAACGCTCGGGCGTCAGGAAATGAATGGCGATCCCCTGTTCCTTGAGGGACCGGGCGAGTTCATCAAGCGTGCGCACGACGCCGTTCACCTGCGGGTGCCAGGCATCGGTAACAACGAGAACGGTTTTTTCCATAAAGGCCCCGACGTGGCTGTGTCACCTGCCGTGAAGCACCGGCTGATCGTCGAATCAGGTGGCTGCTGCATTGCAGCCGTTTGATCATGCTCCGATGACAGGCGGATGATCGGCCATGTTGACAAACATGGCAGCGCGCCTTTGGGGAGGACGAGCCCAGGACTAGCGCAGCAAAAGGGAAGTTTTAGGCGTCTATCGCCCCATCAGCGCCATCTGCTCGAAACCGCGTCCGGCCGAGGCGGCAACAATGGCGAGAAGAGAGCCTTCGTAAGTACGAACATGGACAGTGAGCGAACGATAATCGCTGTCGCGGCCGATCTTGTCGGCAATTGTCTGGCCATAGTAGACGGCGGATCCGACGTCGAAATGGTCGACGCCTTCTTCATCGACAACCTGTTCGTTACCGAAATGCAGATCGAAGAAATAGTGTTCCACGTTAAGCCCCGAACCCGTGCGCCGCCGGAGATTTCTCTGGCTTGAGGATGCAGTGTCAGGGATATCGCATTGTGTCCGAATGCAGGCTGAATTGTGCGTTCAGCCTGCATTCATCGGTTCTGCCGGAATTGCCGGCTTTACTTTCCAGCCTTCAACAGGGCCGCAACCAGCCCCGCGGTCGAGCTGTCATGGCCTGCAGCGCTTTCCTTGCCTTCGACGACCGGCAGCAGGCCCGTCGCCAGTTCCTTGCCGAGTTCGACGCCCCACTGGTCGAAGGAATTGATATTGAACAGGGCGCCTTCGACAAAGACGCGGTGTTCGTAGAGTGCGATCAGGCGGCCGAAGGTGAAAGCCGTCATCTGGTCATAGACCAAGGTCAGCGACGGGCGGTTGCCGTTGAACACGCGGTGTGGCGCGATGCGCTCGATGAAGTCCTTGTCCAGGCCTTTCGAGGCCATCTGGGCCTTGGCTTCCTCCAGCGTGCGGCCCTTCATCAGGGCTTCCGACTGGGCGAGGCAATTAGCCATCAACAGTTGATGCTGGTGGCGCAGGTTCGGTTCGTGGCCGTTGGCCGCGATCATGAACTCGGCCGGGATGATGCTCGTGCCCTGATGGATCAGCTGGTAGAAAGCGTGCTGGCCGTTGGTGCCGGGCTCGCCCCAGACGACCGGACCGGAATTGCCGTCGACCGGCGTACCGTCGAGCGTCACGCCCTTGCCGTTCGATTCCATGTCGAGCTGCTGCAGGTAGGCCGGGAAGCGCGAGAGGCGCTGATCGTAGGGCAGGATGGCGCGCGTGGCGTAGCCCAGCACGTTGCGGTGGTAGAAGCCGAGAAGGCCGAGCAGCATCGGAATGTTTTCGCGCAAGGGGGCCGTGCGGAAATGGGTATCGATCGCATGCGCGCCTGCAAGGAATTCACCGAACTTGTCCTTGCCGATGGCAATCATCAACGGGAGGCCAATGGCCGACCAGATCGAGTAGCGCCCGCCGACCCAATCCCAGAACCCGAAAATGCGGTCGCTATCGATGCCGAAGGCGGCGACCTTGTCGAGCGCTGTCGAGACGGCGCAGAAATGATGGCCGACAGCCTGTTCGCCGAGCTTTTCAGCAATGAAGGCGCGCGCGGTCGCGGCATTGGTCATCGTCTCGATGGTGGTGAAGGTCTTGGAGGCGACGATGAACAGCGAGGTTTCCGCGTCGAGCAGCTTCAGCGTATCGGCGATATGCGCGCCGTCTATATTGGAGACGAAATGCAGGCGCGGGCCATCATGATCGGGCGCCAGCGCCAGTGTCGCCATGACCGGGCCGAGGTCGGAGCCGCCGATGCCGATATTGATGACATCGGTGATCTTCTTGCCGGTCGCGCCCTTAAGTGTTCCGGAGCGGATGCCGTCGGAAAACACGCCCATGGCCGCCAGAACAGCGTTCACATCCGGCATCACGTCCTTACCATCAACCAGAACAGGCGTGTTGGAACGGTTGCGCAGCGCGGTATGCAGTACGGCGCGGCCTTCGGTGATGTTGATGATATCGCCGGCAAACATAGCATCACGCTTTTCAGCGACCTTGGCGACCTTGGCGATGGCTTCCAATCCGTCCAGCACCTTCTCGTTGACGGCGCATTTGGAGTAATCGAACAACATGTCGTCAAGCGTGACGCTATATTTGGCGAAACGCTTGGGATCTCTGGCGAAAGCAGCCCTAATGTCTGTTGCGTTAGTGTCGGAAACGGTGGATTTCAGCTGTTCGACAAGCGCGCTCATGGCAGGGTTCCTTGCATTGCGGAAAGGTTGCGATAGCTAGTCGCTTTGCCCCTGGCAAATCAAGAGCGCGCTTATAAAAAGCCGCTGCGCCCATTTTTAACGCGCGTGGATGGCGGCATCTTTAGGTTGTAAAATTGTCAGATTGCAATAATCTTCAACGCATTCGAGGGCGAAAGCAGCAACGTCACGCCAGCTGGCGCATCCGGGCGGATGGGCTTCCCGGACTGTAGCAGGACACAGCCCTGTCCTCGAATGTGGAGGTGATCTATGTGGTTTCGACCATTTAGCATCACGTTTGGCATAAGAAAAACCCGCACGAGCTGGTCATTGACCGTGCGGGTCCACTTCTTAAGATAAACAAACGGTGGCTGGAGTTAGCGCTCCGGCCACCACTCCGCTAAAATAGAGGTTATGCAGCATTCTGGCAAGTCGATGCGGTCTTTTACCCGCGCAGATCCTTGCGCAAGATCTTGCCGACGTTTGACTTCGGCAGTTCGGTACGAAACTCGACAAACCTTGGACGCTTGTAGTTGGTGAGGTTCGCAGCGCAATGCGCCTTGACCTCCGCTTCCGTCAGGTTGGGGTCCTTCTTGACGACGAACAGCTTTACGGCCTCGCCGGAATGTTCATCCGGCACGCCGATTGCCGCGCATTCGAGAATGCCGGCAAGGGTCATCGCCACTTCTTCGATCTCGTTGGGGTAGACATTGAAGCCGGAGACAAGAATCATGTCCTTCTTGCGGTCGACGATCTTGACCAGCCCTTCCGGGTTCATGAATCCGATATCGCCCGAGCGGAAAAAGCCGTCGGCCGAGATGGCCTTTTCGGTTTCATCAGGCCGCTGCCAGTAACCGGCCATCACCTGCGGGCCGCGGATGCAGATTTCGCCGATTTCGCCAGATGGCAAGGTGTTGCCATCCTCATCGCGGATCTCGACATCGGTCGAAGGCAGCGGCAGGCCGATCGTGCCGGTAAACTCCTTGCCGTCGAGCCGGTTGGCGGTGGCGACCGGAGAGGTCTCCGAAAGACCATAGCCTTCCTTGATCGGCGATCCCGTCATCTTTTCCCAGCGTTCGGCAACGGGGCGTTGCACGGCCATGCCGCCGCCGAAGGTCAGTGCCAGGTCGGAGAAGTCCAGCTTCTGAAACTCGGCATTGTTCATCAACGCGTTGAAAAGGGTATTGAGGCCCGGGAAGATATTGATCTTGTACTTGGCGATTTCCTTGACGAAAGCCGGGATGTCACGCGGATTGGGGATCAGGATGTTCTCGCCGCCAGTGCTTAGGCCCATTAGCGAATTCACTGTCAAGGCGAAGATATGGTAGAGCGGCAGGGCGCAGAGAAAGACCAGGCGATCTGGCCGCTTCTTGTCCAGAAATGCTGTTTCCAGCCATAGCCCCATCTGGGACATGTTGGACAGAAGGTTGGAATGGGTCAGCGTCGCACCCTTGGAGACGCCTGTCGTGCCGCCGGTATATTGCAGGAAGGCGACGTCGCTCGGTTTGACGTCGACAGTTTTGAGTGTTTGGCCGGCACCCTTTGCGAGAACGGTCTTGAAGGACAGATGTCCCGGCAGCGACCAGGCGGGCACCAGTTTCTTCACCTTGCGCACGACGATGTTGACGATCAGGCCCTTGAGACCGAGAAGATCGCCCATCGTGGCGACGACGGTGTGTTTCAGGTCCGTGTGTGCTGCCACCTGCTCGACGGTATGAGCAAAGTTTTCCAAAACGAAGATCGCCTTGGCGCCGGAATCCTTCAACTGGTGTTGGAGTTCGCGCGGCGTATAGAGCGGATTGACGTTGACGACCGTATAGCCGGCCCGAAGAATGCCGAAAACAATGACAGGGTTCTGCAGAACGTTCGGCATCATCACCGCAACGCGGTCGCCCTTGGCAAGGCCTGTCGATTGCAGCCAGGCACCGATCTTTTTGCTCTGCGCATCGAGGTCGCCGAATGTCAGCGTCTTGCCCATGCAGGTAAAGGCGGCGCGATCAGCATATTTCTTGCAGGATTGCGCGAAAAGGTCGCCGATCGAATTATAGGGCAGGGGAGAAATATCTGCCGGCATTCCAGGGGGGTAGGATTGCAACCAGGGTTTGGCCGCTTGCGGGCCCGGGGTCTGCATCAATGTGTCAGGCATCATCTCTCTCCCTCATCGATCCGTCGCCGCGCTACAAAGGCGAAGCGCGCCGTCTCTCCCTTTTCCATGCGCAAACCTGTCCGAAAATGTCTCCGGCAAGCCTGTTGCGTATGGGCGAAAAAATCCCTCCAGATTCTCCGCCCAATCAAGATGGAGTTTTTATTGTACTCCATCAAGAGCCTTCCGAATTATATAACCTTAACGTAAACGTCAATAAGCGGCGTGTGTCAGGCCAGTTTTCGCGGTACCTATCCGCATCAATCCCTTTGCGAGCAGGCGTAAAAGCGTATATTGCAGTGCAATAGCGCCAAGGCCTTCCTCCCGTTTTTTGCCTCGGCTTCCCATTTCAGAACGAAAATCCTTCGAGCCAATGCGGCTCCAGGCAGGTCTTCCTATGTCAGACGACGCTCTTTCTTCCATTCCGGCTGCCCGTTGGGGCGGCATGTCCAGCGCAGAACTGGCACTGGCTGTCGGCGGTTTCGGTATCGGTACCGGTGAATTCGCCATTATGGGGCTTTTGCCACAGGTAGCTGGCGATTTTGCCGTTTCAGTACCTTTTGCCGGCCATGTCATCAGTGCCTATGCGATCGGCGTTGTCGTCGGCGCACCGTTGCTGGCGGTCCTTGCCGCGCGGTTTTCGAGACACAATGTGCTGCTTGCATTGATGAGTCTGTTTGCGCTTGGCAATATTGCAAGCGCTGCCGCCGATAGTTTTGGTCTCTTGGTTGCCGCCCGCTTTCTCGCCGGCCTGCCGCATGGCGCCTTTTTCGGTGTCGCGGCCTTGGTTGCCGCCGGCATGGCGCCGCCGCACCAGCGGGCGCGTGCCATCGGCCGCGTCATGATGGGTCTGACGGTCGCTACGCTGCTTGGCACGCCGCTCGCGGCCTGGTTTGGCCAGGCCCTTGGCTGGCGCGCAGCCTTTGCCATTGTCGGCGCCATCAGTGTGCTGACGGTTATCCTGACATGGATATTCGTTCCAAAGGACAAGGCCAATCCGCTCGCGACGCCGCTGAAGGAACTCGGTGCTCTCGGCAAAAGCCAAGTCTGGCTGACGCTTGGCATTTGCGCCATCGGCTGCGGCGGCATGTTCTCAGTCTTCAGCTATATCACTCCGGCCCTCACCGAAGTGGCCGGCATATCTCTTGGCACCGTCCCGATCATGCTTTCGGTCTTCGGCGCCGGCATGATCCTTGGCAATATCGTCGGCTCACGCCTTGCCGACTGGAAGCTGATGCCGGCCATCGGCATTGCGCTGGTTTTCAACCTCATCGCCTATGTGCTGTTCTATTTCACCATGACGACGCCGTGGATGGCCGTGATCAACGTCTTCCTGATTGGCTGCGGCTTTGCCGTGGTGCCCGGCATCCAGATGCGGCTGATGGACGTGGCAGGCGAGGCGCAGACATTGGCGGCTGCGGCCAGCCATTCCGCCTTCAATCTGGCCAATGCGCTCGGTGCCTGGCTCGGCGGCCTGTCCATTGCCGCCGGCTATGGCTGGACGTCGACTGGCCTGGTGGGGGCGATGATGTCGGTGGCCGGTATCGGTATCTTCCTGTCGTCCGTCTCACTGGATCGATCGAAGGCGGCAACAGCCGTTCCCCGGTAAATGCCGCGTGTAAATTTGTCGCATTTGGCCGCTGTTCCCCGCGGATGAAATTCGTTTGTCATCCGCTTGTGTTGACCATCCTCCCATACTTACCTATGCCGCATGTTTCTCGGCCTGCCGGAAACAAATGGAAACATGCTGGCAAGCCGTGAGTTTTGCTGTCATCTTGATGACATCTGGAGGAACACTCTTTGCAACTGAGTAATCGTGAACGGGACGAACTGTCGTCGGAACCGCGGCTGATTGGACGCGCGGCCTCTGAGCGCTCGGCGCTTGTCGGCCCGATTGCGGCCGCGCGCTGGCTGCTGGTCTTTGTCCTTCTGGCAGGCGTCTATTTCTTTAACGGTTTTCTCGTGCCGGTGCTGGCGGCACTGGTCATTGGCTTTGCCAGCTGGCCGATCTACCGCCGTCTTCTCGGAGCCATCGGCGGCAATCGGACCGTTGGGGCGACGATTGCCATCATCGCGGTGATTTCATTCATTGTCGCGCCGATCTCGCTTGCGGCGGTCTATGCAGTCGATGAAGTCCACACCTGGGCTGTCTGGGCGATCGAGACCAACGCTGCCGGGGCAGCGGTGCCGGCGTGGCTGACGCAGGTCCCGGGTTTGGGTGTCTGGTTGGGCGTCCAATGGGCAAAATATGTCGGTCATCCCGGTGCGCTCGGCGAATTGGTGCAACTCGTCAGCGGCTCCAATATCGGCAACATCTATCGTGGCGTGCTCGTCGTCGGCGCATCGGCGTTTCAGTCCATCCTGACGCTTCTCTTCATGCTGATCACGCTTTTCTTCGTCTATCGCGACGGCGAGAAACTCGTCGCCCAACTTGATCACCTCGGCGAACGCATCCTGCCGATGCGCTGGGAGCGCGTCTCGCGCATCGTGCCCCTGACCATCAGCTCGACGGTGACTGGCATGGGCATCATCGCCATCGGCGAAGGTATCGTGCTGGGGATCGCTTACTGGATGGCGGGCGTTCCGTCGCCAGTCACGCTTGGTATCATCACCGGCATGATGGCGCTGGTTCCCGGCGGTGCCCCGCTGTGTTTCACGCTCGTATCGGTCTATCTCGTTGCCAGCGGGTCGCCCGTGGCCGGTGCGGCGCTGTTCGTATGGGGAACCGTCGAACTGTTCATCGTCGACAAGACGCTTCGCCCGAGACTGGTCGGCGGGCCTATCAAGCTGCCGTTCCTGCCGACGTTCTTCGGGCTTGTCGGCGGCGTCAAGACCATGGGTTTCCTCGGTCTGTTCGTCGGGCCGGTGCTGATGGCGCTGCTCGTGTCGATCTGGCGGGAATGGCTGCGCGAGGTCACAACCCCGACACAGGCGATCCCGACACCAAAAAGCAAGATGATCAAATAAGACGGACCGGATCGCCGTCCCTTATCGGCGCCGTTTCGATCACGCTGGCAAGAACGCCAAAACCGCCGCCGCCGTGGCGGGCAATTGCATGCAGAACGTCCTTGGCAAAGGGCAATTCGCCTTGGGCCAGCGCCGTGAAACTGCAGCGCTCGCAGGGCTCCTTGACTGCAACCAGCGCGTCGCCGATCCGCAGTTGCTTGCCGATCAATTGCCGGTCGGGAAAACCCGCCTCGGCCCTATCCATATCGATGACGATGTTTGGCCGGAAACGCCTGACATCTACCAGCGCTTCCGGCGATAACAGGTCTGCCAGGCTCCGGAGCGACGCGGTGGTCAGGATATGCAGGTGGCCACGGTCATAACGCGGGGCTGCCTGCGCGGCGCTCGTGGTTTCCGTCGTGATCGCCAGGGGGCGGAACGTCACCGGGAAACCTGCACGTTCCGAAGCCGCAGCGGTCGCTGCTTTGGAGGCGACCGCCAGCCATTCGGTACCGTCTGTGCTGATCTCGACGCCGGTCTTGCCAATACGGGCCAGCATATCGGGCACGAACCGCCAGCGCCGCTCGGTTTCCGGTGCCGCCACGCTGCCGGTCTCATCAATCAGACCCCAACCGCGATCATGGAGAACGCCGTGCGTATCGAGCGGCGCTGTCCCGATGCGTTCGCCTCGCAAGGAACTGACGGGGTAGCGCCAGAGTTCAGCCACCGTTCCCCATCGTTCCACCATGTTACCATCCCGGCCATCGATCTTCTGCAGCATAGAGGGCGCAACGCCGAGGACAACAGGTCTTCTCGCCACCGCTGTCAAGAAAGTCGGAATGATCCACGCTCCGGCATCAACCTGCGTCCGAGCGACGCGATTGCCTTCTCTTGCGTGAAAGTGAATCCAGAGATCGGAGGGAATTGCTGCGTGATCTGCGTGCCGCGTTGCGCTAATGATTGACTGTGCCTGATGGCATCCCGCCGCCATCATGGCTGATCCATTCGAAAGTTCAGGGAAGCAGATGAATCGCACTTATTACGCCCCGCAGGGCGGCACGCCCGCGCAAACGCAGCTGTTGACGGATCGCGCCGTCTTTACCGAAGCCTATGCCATCATTCCCAAGGGCGTGATGATGGACATCGTCACCAGCTTCCTGCCGTTCTGGGAAAACACCCGGCTGTGGGTGCTGTCCCGTCCGCTCTCCGGGTTTGCCGAGACGTTTTCGCAATATATCATGGAAGTCGCACCGGGCGGCGGCAGCGATCGGCCCGAACTCGATGATAGCGCCGAAGGCGTGTTGTTTGTCGTCGAGGGCGAACTGACGGTGACGCTGGATGGGCAAGCCCATCAGATGCGTCCGGGCGGTTATGCCTTCATCCCGCCTGCGAGCCAATGGTCGGTGCGCAATACAAGCAGCCAGACGGTGCGGTTCCACTGGGTCCGCAAGGCCTATGAATTCGTCGAGGGGCTTGATGTTCCAACGCCGCTCTTCCTCAACGAAGCCGATATCGCTCCATCGCCAATGGCAGGCACCGAGGGCAAGTGGGCGACGACGCGTTTTGTCGATCCCAACGACCTGCGCCACGACATGCATGTGACCATCGTGACCTTCGAGCCCGGCGCGGTGATCCCGTTTGCCGAAACCCATGTCATGGAGCATGGTCTCTATGTTTTGGAAGGCAAGGCGGTCTACAGGCTCAATCAGGATTGGGTCGAGGTCGAGGCTGGCGACTATATGTGGCTGCGCGCGTTTTGCCCGCAAGCCTGCTACGCTGGTGGCCCAGGCAAATTCCGCTACCTGCTCTACAAGGACGTTAACCGCCACATGAAGCTCAAGCCACGCGGCTGAGCGGCCTCCTAATAAACGCCTCTCCTGCCGGGTAAGCCTCAGGCAAATCCGGCGGGGATTGGTTCAATCGTCCGGTCGCGGCCATAATCGCGCTGATGGGCGGCGTGCCCACGAATGCGGCGTGGCGTGGCCGTCACGTCGATCGCCGGACGTTCGAAAGCGCCATCGGCATAGGTGCCGGTATCTTCGGCGGTGTCCCGCTTTGTCATGAGCAGATTGAAGATCATCGAAGGTCCTCCCGGTTTTCGCTTCAACGGTTGTTCCGCCGAACCGTTCCGCTCATAGCCGAAAAATAGTTAAAAAATTAACCATGTTCGACGATGGAGCTGCGGTCGCTGATGCTCTGCGTGCCAGGAGATCACTCTACAGGTGACGTAAGACATTCGTGAGTCAGTCGCGTTCTTGAAAAAATCGGGCGCGTTCTGAAAAACCGGGATTGGCCGGAAAGCCTAGTTCAGCTGCCCCGAGACCAGTTCGTCGCGCAAAATCCGGAAGGCCTCGTCCAGGGCGTCTACCAGAATATCAGTCAGCTTGTCGCCATTCTCGTCCTGCAGAAAAAGAGCGATGGCTGCGTCATTGGAATCGGCTGAATATTCGATGATGTTCGACATGTCATTGTCCTCTGCTGCCCGGCATCATGCCGGAGGTGAGGGCAAGATATGTTGCGTCGCTTGTGCCGGGCTTGAACATCCCGGTTGAGTGCTACGCCCCGCATTAACCTTAGATTAACGATTTGAACAGCCCTGGCGGTGAAAACGAGGCCGCGAGATTGGCGGGCATGAGGGGATGGATGTAAAGATGTGGGCGGGTGTCGCTACACGGAAAGGTGTCGCCCGGTTTCTTAAGGGCGAGGCGGTGCCTTTTTGGCTGGCTGCGTGAACTTCGCGCCTCACATCTGTGCGTGGTTTGCGATCTCAAGATAAACAGGCAATCTGAAAATAGCTGGGCAGAAAGGCTTGCCATGTTTCATGGTCACGCCATCTCTCCATTCTGGAGGAAGCATGAAACGCAAGCTCGTTACGATTCTCGGTGCCCTCGGAGTATCCATCGCGACCTTGTCCGGTTGCGTTGACGATGGCGCATACAGCTATTACGAAGCCCGCGCGCCGATCGTTTATCGCGAGCAAGTGGTCGTAGAACGGCGTGCTTATTACGTTGGGCAAGGCGCGCGCTATTATCATCGCGGCAGGCCCCAACCGATCTACCTTCAAACAGGAGACCGCAGAAGCCCTCGATGCTTCGGGACAAATTGTTATGTCGGTGCGACCTATAGGGAAGATCCCTATTACCAACTGCCCAACGGATCGTAGCGCGTCGGTTACACCCTAAAAGCTCGGTTCAAGCGCGATATGAAATCCAAGGAGCTTTCGCACAGTTTTGTGTTCGCTATGTCTTGGAGAAGAAATGGTGCCGCTTAGAGGACTCGAACCTCTGACCCCATCATTACGAATGATGTGCTCTACCACCTGAGCTAAAGCGGCCAGCATGCGTTGCGCAAAGCTGCGAAACGATGTGTGAGGGGCTGATACCTGCAAACGGAGGGGATTTCAAGCCATCAGTTTCCAGAACAGGAAAAAAGCGCAGGACAGCCGGATTGGCGCCTTTTACAGCGCCAGCCTTTGCCTTGCTACCCCATATTCGTGGGCCAACCGGTCAACGAGTTTGGCTGTCGGGGCAATTTCCGTGACGGCCCCAATGCCCTGGCCGCAGCCCCATATGTCCTTCCAAGCCTTGGCGCCGGTTGTCGCCGTCTCGAAGTCCATCTTGGACGGGTCGGCTTCCGGCAGGTGATCGGGATCCAGGCCGGCAGCGACAATCGAGGGCTTGAGGTAGTTGCCGTGAATGCCGGTGAATGAGTTGGAATAGACGATGTCGCTGGCACTGCTGTCGACGATCATCTGCTTGTAGGCATCGCTGGCGCGCGCCTCGGTGGTGGCGATGAAGGGCGAGCCGATATAGGCCATGTCGGCCCCCATCGCTTGCGCCGCCAAAACTGCGCCGCCGGTTGAGATCGCGCCGGACAGCAGCAGTGGTCCATCGAACCACGTGCGGATCTCCTGGATGAGAGCGAAAGGGGAGAGCGTGCCCGCGTGGCCACCGGCACCGGCCGCAACCGCGATCAGCCCGTCGGCACCTTTGCGAATGGCCGAATTGGCATGGCGGTTGTTGATCACGTCATGCAGCACGATGCCACCATAGGAGTGTATCGCGGCATTGACCTCCGGCACGGCGCCAAGCGAGGAAATGACGATCGGGACCTTGTGTTTGACGCAGAGCATTAGGTCGTGTTCGAGCCGCTTGTTGGACTTGTGGACGATCTGGTTGACTGCGAAGGGGGCTGCCGGCTTGCTGGGGTTGCGCGCATTGTAAGCCGCAAGGTCCTCCGTGATCTCGGCCAGCCATTCGTCCAGCTGGGCTTCCGGCCGCGCGTTCAGGGCTGGAAACGAGCCGACGACGCCGGCCTTGCACTGGGCCAGCGTCAGGGCCGGATTCGAGATGATGAAGAGCGGCGCTGCGATGACAGGCAGGCGCGTCGTGCCGTTGAGAATGGCTGGCAGGGACAAGGTTCACTCCCGGTTATAACTTTGACGTTTCCGTAAACGTAAGAACTTTAGCAGCGGCTTCGTGTTTTGCAAGGCCGTTTTGCCGTGGCCAGTGCTCATGGTTCGGCCAAAACGATCGGGTTTTCCCCGGCGCTGATCGCCCGTTTGATGCTGAAGGCTTGCAGATCGAGGCGTCAACCGTTACCCAATTGTTAACACATTCAAAAGCGTGCCGTGTTTCGTAAGTGATGTTGGCCGTGAGGAATGATTGATTGCAAGGCCGCTGATGCCTGCACCACGAAGGACGAAGAGTGAGCGGACTGGAAACTGCTATCCGACAGGCGCTGGAACGCTCCGAGAGGGCGAATTCCGAAACGCGCGCGCGCATCTATCAATCGGCGCGCAACGCGCTGGAGGCCGGCCTCAAAAAGCAGGATGTGCACGATCCCGACGTGATCGCCCAGCAGCGTCACCGGCTTGAAGGTGTTATCCACGCCATCGAACTGAAGGAGCGCGCCAGTCTGAAGGCAGCTGCATCCGTGCCGCCACCGGTTCGCGTTGAGACCATCAGCACCCCGGTGCCGTCAGCCGAGCTTGATCACGACATCCACATGCCGTCTGAACGAAACCCAGATCGAGCGAGCGGCCCCGTCGCCGACGGCGGGCTCGCGGGCTTGCGTCCGGAGCGCCGCGAGGGACCGCGTGTTGCCGAAGCAGCGCCCATTGAACCGGCTGCCGGCAAGCGCGGAAAGGCAGCCAAGGCTGAAACCGCGGCTGCAAAACCCCGGCGGCGCAAGCGCGGCAGCTTTCTTTCGTTTGTCATGGTCGTCACGACCCTGGTCGCCGCTGTCGTCATGGGGGCCTGGTGGGTTGAAACCAGCGGGCTTTTGAAAACGGCGGCGGAGCGCGATACCCGTGTCGCCAATCCGCCTTCGACGGTACAATCGGAGGATTTCGACGGTGCAGCGGGGTTGAAGACGCTCGGCCCGCAGTCGGGGTTTTCCGGCGATTGGGTTGATGTCTTCACGCCTGCCGATGCGAGCAATGTCAAGCCAGGCAGCCGGGCTGCAGCCGACCCTGTCAGCGACGAGCGTGGCCAGCGTCTTCGCATCACATCGGCGACGGCGGACGCCGATGGCAGCGTGGCGATCGAGATTCCAGCGTCAGTGCTCGGTCAGATTTCCGGCAAGACATCGACCGTGGCGCTCAGTGTCCAGGCCGATACCGGCAAGCAGACGCAGTTTTCCATCGAATGCGATTTTTCCTCGCTCGGCGATTGCGGCCGCCACCGGTTCACGGTGAACGAGGAAAAGAACGACATGCTGTTCCAGGTGACGTTCGATCGCAGCCTTGCGCCGAGTTCACCGGGACGTATCCTGATCAACAGCGACGTGACCGGCGCCGGCAACAGCCTCAGTGTCTATGCTGTTCGGGTTCTTCCCGGTCAGTAAGCCGGTCACCAGATTGTCAGGCGAATGCCACGGCTATTTCACGAAGCCGTGGCCGAAGCCGAGGATCTTGTCGTCAATCTTACCGATTGCCTTCTCATCTTTGCCGTCATAGTCGAGCGAATTCAGAAGGTGACGGATCAGGTTCAGGTGCGCCCGCTTCTTGTCGTTGGCGCGAACAACGGTCCAGGGTGCATGGTCGGTATGGGTTTCCCGCAGCATGCTGTCGCGCGCCTCGGTATAGTCATCCCATTTCGTCAATGCGGCAATATCCATCGGCGAAAGCTTCCACACCTTCAACGGGTCATGCCGCCGGTCGTGGAACCGCTTCAATTGCATCTCGCGGCCAATATCCAGCCAGAACTTGAAGAAATAAATGTCGTCACCGGTGATCAGTTTTTCCAGCCGTGGCGTCTGCGCGAGGAACTTCTTGTGCTGTTCCGGCGAGCAGAAGCCCATGACCGGTTCAACGCCGCCGCGGTTGTACCAGGAGCGGTCAAACATCACGAATTCCCCAGCCGTCGGGAAATGCGAGATGTAACGCTGATAATACCACTGTCCCTGCTCGGTTTCGGTCGGTTTGGTCAGTGCGACGACGCGGGCGGAGCGGGGGTTCATGTAGGATCGGATGGCATAAATGGACCCGCCTTTGCCGGCGGCATCGCGTCCCTCGAACAGTGCAACCACGCGCTTGCCGGTTGCCTGCAGCCAGAACTGAACCTTCACCAGTTCGATCTGAAGTTTCTCCAGCAGATCGTCGTACTCGTCGCCGTCGAATTTTTTCTCATAAGGATAATCGCCGGAAGCCAGTGCGTTGTCATCGATCCAGCCGGGTAGCTTCGGATTGTCGATGTCGAAAACCCGGTTTTTGCCGTTGACCACCAGTTCGACCGGCTTGTTCTCCTGAATATCCGTCATGACGTATCCTCGCTGAATATATTGTACGGCCGGTCGCCGATTTCACGGGAGGAGGCCACAATTGCATTGCGAATTCAAGCATGCCGTGAAAATCATGTCATGAACCTCCGCTATCACCGGTCAATTGCACCGTGCACGTGAGATGATCTTGAAAGATACAATAAAAGTCTGGGAACGACTGAAGCAGACAGCCAGGTCGGAGATATGGGGCATTGGCTTGTCCATTGCCGCAGCCGGAGGTCTTGTTTTTTTCGGTATCCATATGGCCGCCGTGCTGCTGTTCTGGCTCGTGTGGGTGATCGTCCTGTTCAATCGTTCCGCAGATCCTAAGCCGCCGGTTCCTGTGGTCGTGGTTGCACCGTCTGTTGTGGAGGAAACCGATCTCGATATGCTCGCGACAGTCTTCAACGCGCTCGACACGCCGATTTTGGTGATCGCGCCCGATGAAACGGTGCTGTTGCAGAATCAGGCCGCAGAAAAGGCCTTCGGGACCATCCCACCAAACACGGACCTGTCGGCCCGCGTCCGTTCACCCGGCATACTCGACATGGTTCGCGAGACCATTGTTACCGGTAAGGTCAACCAGATCGAGCATTCGGAACGCTTCCCGTCTGATGCGGTCTATATCGTTCGGGTCGCGCCGGCCGAAGTCGGTCAAAAGACCGGCGAGCGGCTCTATATCCTGTCGTACCGCGATATTTCCCAAGCGCGCCGGATCGATCGGATGCGCTCCGATTTTGTTGCCAATGCAAGCCATGAACTGAGAACACCGCTTGCCTCGTTGCGCGGTTTTATCGAGACGCTGCAAGGGCCTGCGCGCAACGACCAGAAGGCGCACGAAAAATTTCTCGGTATCATGCACGAGCAGGCGACGCGGATGAGCCGGCTCGTCGATGATCTCCTGTCTCTATCGCGGCTGGAGCTTAAATCCCATATCGCACCGGATGAGGCGATCAATCTGGCGCCGCTGCTTGGCCATGTTCGCGATGCGCTCGGGCCGCTTGCCGAGGACGTCGGTGTGGAGATTTCGCTGATTGTGCCCGATGATCCGGTGATCGTGCAGGGAGACCGTGACGAGCTGACGGAGGTCTTCGAGAACCTGATCGAAAACGCCTGCAAATATGGCCAGGAGGGCAAAAAGGTTGAGGTTACGCTTTCGGGCGGCGGAGGTACGCCGGCCGAAGTCTCCGTCCGCGATCACGGGCCTGGCATTCCGGCAGAACACGTTCCCCGTATTACCGAACGATTCTACCGGGTTAATGTGGAAGCCAGCCGATCGAAAAAAGGCACGGGTCTCGGGCTTGCAATCGTCAAGCATATCCTCACAAGGCATCGCGCCAGACTGCTTGTTCAGTCCGAAGTCGGCAAGGGCACGGTCTTTACCGTGAGGTTTTGACATAAACCTGTCGCCTGAAAAGTCATTTTTCAAAAATAGTGAAATATTTCAAATCGTTGGCTTGTCACAAATGTTTCGTCAAGTTGACATAAAAGGTGTGGGCATCGGGCGCTAACTAGGGCGGCCGATCGACACGGCGAAAGCGAGCGCTGGTGAAAAGCGCACCCACACAAGCCCATTATGGGAGTATTCTGATGAAGTCCTTGAAACTTACTGTTGCAGCTCTGGTTGCATCCGCCGCATTTGCAGGCGTCGCCATTGCTCGCGACCAGATCCAGGTTGCCGGCTCCTCGACCGTTCTGCCTTACGCAAAGATTGTTGCCGAAACGTTCGGCGAAACCTTCCCTGATTTCAAGACCCCGGTTGTTGAATCCGGCGGCACCGGTGCCGGCCTCAAGGAATTCTGCAAGGGCGTTGGCCCGGACACGATCGATATCGCCAACGCATCGCGCAAGATCAAGGACAGCGAGCTGGAAACCTGCAAGGCGGCAGGCGTTACTGAAGTTCAGGAAGTCAAGATCGGTTATGACGGCATCGTCTTCGCAACGGACAGCAGCAATGCTGACCTGAAGCTCGTTCCGAAGGACATCTACCTGGCTCTCGCCGCTGAACTCGTCATCGACGGCAAGCTCGTTGCCAACCCTTACAAGAAGTGGTCGGAAGTCAACAAGGACCTGCCGGACGTTGAAATCGCCGCTTACATCCCGGGCGAAAAGCACGGCACACGCGAAGTCTTCGACGAGAAGATGCTGGCTCACGGCTGCAAGGACTCCGGCGCTGACGTTGCCATCAAGGCTCTGGTTGCCGACGAAAAGGAAGCTGCCAAGAAGTGCATCGCCGTTCGCAAGGACGGTCTGGCGATCGATATCGATGGTGACTACACGGAAACGCTCGCTCGTATCGCTTCCAACAAGAACGGTATCGGTGTGTTCGGTCTGTCCTTCTATGAAAACAACGCTGACAAGCTGAAGGTTGCGACCGTCAGCGGTATCGTTCCGTCGACCGAAACGATCGCTTCCGGCGAATATCCGGTTTCCCGCCCGCTGTTCTTCTACGTCAAGAAGGCTCACCTCGGCGTTATCCCGGGCCTGAAGGAATATGTTGAATTCTTCCTCGACGACCAGATGGTCGGCCCGGACAGCCCGCTGGCTGCCTATGGTCTCGTACCTGCTCCCGACGCTGAGCGCGACGCCGACCGCAAGGCCTTCACCGACGGTAACATGCTCTAATATAGTGCAAAACCCGGCACGGCAGCTTTGCCGTGCCGGACATCCCGAGTATGCGGATTTGCCGGCTTTCAATGAGTGAAAAGCCGGGGGGACATATCGATGAGCACTTCTCTTATTCTTTTGATCATTTTGATCGTTGGCCTTGCGGCATATTTTGCCGGACGTACACGGGCGATGGCCAGCTCCAAAGGCAAGCTTTCCGCCCTGCATTCTCTTCCGGGCTATCACGGCGTCTATGTTGCCATCTGGGCAGTTTTGCCGGCAGCGTTCGTTCTGGCCCTCTGGCTTCTCGCCAGTCCGTTCTTCGTTGAAAATTCTGTTCGCACTGCTCTGCCGGAATCGGTACAGAGCCAAGGCGCTGCGACAACCGAACTGATGCTCGGTCAGGTCATGCAGGTTGCCAACGGTTTGAGGCTCTTGAATGCCGATGAACTTGCGGCCGTCACCAGCGGCTCCAGCAATCTTCGGGATGCATTGGCCGCCAAGGGTGTGCCGATGGCAAATGCCGGCGAGCCCTATATGGTTGAATCGGCGCAGCATTATAATTCCCTGAGGGATGGCAGCCGGTGGATGATGAGTGCGGTCGTGCTGATCATTGCTATTGCCGGCGCTGTTTTTGCCATTCGCGGTATCAGTGCGCCGTTCCGGGCCAGAAACCGTGTTGAACGGGTCATGCTCGGTACGCTGTTGCTGGCCTCTTCGATCGCGATCCTGACAACGGTGGGGATCGTCGGCTCGATGCTGTCGGAGGCTATCCGCTTCTTCCAGTCGGTATCTCCGAGCACGTTCTTCTTCGGCACGGTCTGGGACCCGCGCTTTTCGGCGGCCGGCAGCGGCGGTACGGAAGGGCAGTTCGGTCTGTTGCCGCTTCTGGCCGGCACGCTCTATATCGCTTTTGTCGCCATGCTGTTTGCCGTGCCGGTCGGTCTGTTCGCCGCCATCTACATGGCCGAGTATGCAAGGCCTGTCGTGCGTGGCATTGCCAAGCCGCTGCTGGAAATTCTCGCCGGCATCCCGACCATCGTCTACGGCTTCTTCGCGCTGGTGACGGTCGGGCCTTTCCTGCGCGATATTTCCGCTCAGTTAAATGGTCTTGTGACCGGAAACTACGTCAACTTCATCCAGGCGCAGAGCGTTCTCACGGCCGGTCTCGTCATGGGCATCATGTTGATCCCGTTCGTGTCCTCGCTGTCGGATGACATCATCACACAGGTCCCGCGTTCGCTGCGCGACGGCTCGCTTGGGCTCGGTGCGACACGCTCCGAAACCATCAAGCGTGTCATCCTGCCGGCAGCACTGCCGGGCATCGTCGGTGCTCTGCTTCTGACGGCCTCGCGTGCTGTCGGTGAAACCATGATCGTGGTGCTGGCTGCCGGTGTTGCAGCCCGCATGCAGCTCAACCCGTTCGAAGCGATGACCACGGTCACCGTCAAGATCGTCAATCAGCTCACGGGCGACCTCGAGTTCAACTCGCCACAGACCCTGGTGGCGTTTGCTCTCGGCATCACCCTGTTTGCCATCACGCTCTGCCTCAACATCTATGCACTCTATATCGTGCGCAAGTATCGGGAACAGTACGAATGACCGACATGACATCCTCCGTACAGTCCACCTACGTGCGCGCAGCGCAGCCAAGACGCGATATCGGCATCAAGAAGCGCTATGCTGCTGAACGCCGCTTCAAGGCCTATGGCCTGACGGCCATTCTGATCGGCCTGTTCTTTCTGTTCGTGCTGCTATGGACCGTCGTTTCCAAAGGCTACACGGCCTTCCAGCAGACCGCGATCACCTTGCCGATCGAGTTTTCGGAGAAGATCATCGATCCGAAGAACGAGCGTGGCGCCAATCCCGCCAAGCTGATGACGGCGAATTATCCGCTTCTGGTGCGTGATGCGCTGGTCAAGGAGCTCGGTATCGATCCGGCCAACAAGCCGCTCGTCAAACAGGCGACGGACATGGTTTCGGCCAGCGCCCGCACCCAGCTGCGCGATCTGGTCGTTGCCGATCAGGCTATCATCGGCACGACCGCCAACGTCACTCTTCTGGCGGAAGGCAATATCGACAGCGCCAACAAGGGCCAGATCGACCTGACCGTTGCTGAGACCAACCGCAAGGTGAAGGATCAGCAGCTCGAATGGATGAAAAAGCTGACTGAGACCGGCGCGATGGCCAAGCAGTTCAACACCGGCCTGTTCACCTATGGTGCTTCGAGCCGGCCTGAAGCTGCAGGTATCGGTGTTGCCGCCCTCGGTTCGCTCTACATGATGCTGATCGTCCTGGTGCTTGCCCTGCCGATCGGTGTCGCGGCATCGATCTATCTGGAAGAGTTCGCGCCGAAGAACAGGCTGACCGATCTCATCGAGGTCAATATCAACAACCTCGCGGCGGTTCCCTCTATCGTCTACGGTCTGCTTGGTCTGTCGATCTTCATCAACTTTGCCGGCATGCCCCGTTCGGCTGCTGTTGTTGGTGGCCTCGTGCTGACATTGATGACGCTTCCAACGATCATCATCGCCACCCGTGCAGCGCTGAAGGCGGTTCCGCCGTCGATCCGCTCGGCCGCTCTTGGCCTGGGTGCTTCGAAGATGCAGACAATCTTCCACCATGTCCTGCCGCTCGCTATGCCGGGCGTCCTGACCGGCACCATTATCGGTCTGGCGCATGCACTCGGTGAAACGGCGCCGCTGCTCCTGATCGGCATGGTGGCCTTCGTAGTCGATTACCCGGGCTCGCCGATGGACCCTTCCACTGCTCTGCCGGTCCAGATCTACATGTGGGCCAACGAAGCCGAACGTGCATTTGTCGAACGGACCTCGGGTGCGATCATGATCCTCTTGATCTTCCTCGTCGTCATGAACCTTGGCGCAATCCTGTTGCGGCGTCGCTTTGAGCGGCGCTGGTAGTGAGGTAGAAACATGAACATGATGTCAGAAGCAGCAGTTGAAAAGGCGCTGGACCAGAAAATGAACACTGTTCCCTTCAAGATGATCGGAAAGGACGTTTCGGTTTATTACGGCGAGAAGCGCGCGCTTTTCGATGTTAACCTCAACGTTCGTGAAAACACCGTAACCGCGCTGATCGGCCCGTCGGGTTGCGGCAAGTCGACGTTCCTGCGGACACTCAACCGTATGAACGACACGATCGACAGCTGCCGGGTGACCGGCAAGATCACGCTGGACGAAGGTGATATCTACGACCCGAGCATCGACGTCGTCGAACTCCGCGCCCGCGTCGGCATGGTGTTCCAGAAGCCGAACCCGTTCCCGAAGTCGATCTACGAGAACGTCACCTACGGTCCGAAGATCCACGGTCTCGCCCGCACCAAGGCAGAGCTGGACCAGATCGTCGAGTCGAGCCTGCAGAAGGCTGGTCTCTGGAACGAGGTCAAGGATCGCCTGCATGAATCCGGCACCGGTCTTTCCGGTGGTCAGCAGCAACGCCTGTGCATTGCACGCGCCGTTGCCGTCAGCCCGGAAGTCATCCTGATGGACGAACCGTGCTCGGCACTGGATCCAATCGCGACCGCCAAGGTCGAGGAACTGATCCACGAACTGCGCACAAACTACACGATCGTCATCGTTACGCACTCGATGCAGCAGGCTGCTCGTGTGTCGCAGCGCACCGCCATGTTCCACCTCGGCAATCTCGTCGAGGAAAACGACACCGACAAGATGTTCACCAATCCGGATGACCAGCGGACCCAGGACTACATCATGGGCCGCTTCGGCTGAGGACGCTTTCGCCACCCTCCCATGAGGGCAGGGTGGCAGTCTTCCAACCCGGATTGTGATCGCAAGGAAAAACAATCATGTCTACGCACATTGCTTCCGTCTACGACGAAGATCTGAAGTACCTGACCCGGCGCATCTCCGAGATGGGCGGCCTGGCCGAACAGATGGTGGCCGAATCCGTGCGCGCTCTGGTCAATTCCGACCTGGCGCTTGCCCAGAAGGTCATTTCCGACGACGCCATTCTCGACGAGGCCGAGCGCCAGATCGGCGAAAAGGCGATCGTCACCATCGCCAAGCGTCAGCCGATGGCGGCCGACCTGCGCGAAATCATGGGATCGATCCGCATTGCAGCCGATCTCGAGCGGGTTGGCGATCTCGGCAAGAACAACGCCAAGCGCGTCATCGCGGTCGCGACCGCCAGCCTGCCGCGTCAGCTGGCGCGCGGCCTGGAGCATCTGGCCGAGCTTGCGCTCGTTCAGCTCAAGGAAGTGCTTGACGTCTATGCGTCCCGTTCGCCGGAAAAGGCCAACAGCATCCGCGAGCGCGACAACGAGATCGATGCGATCTACACGTCGCTGTTCCGCGAGCTCCTGACCTACATGATGGAAGATCCGCGCAACATCACACCCTGCACGCATCTGCTGTTCTGCGCCAAGAACATCGAGCGCATCGGCGACCACGCCACCAACATCGCCGAAACCATCTACTACATGGCAACCGGTGCTCAGCCCGTCGGTGAACGTCCGAAGGATGACACGGCCAACACGGTCGGCGCGATCGGCAATTGATCGCGCGATAAAGTAAGTAAATTCTTACGCACTAATTGCGCGAGCGGCCGTTGGAGCCGCTCGGCAAGCCTTCGGCCAACCGGCCGGGAGCCAAGGAGCTGAACTGAATGTTGCCAAGAATTGCCGTTGTTGAAGATGAAGAGGCGCTCAGCGTCCTCCTCCGATACAATCTTGAGGCCGAAGGGTTCGAAGTCGATACGATCAATCGTGGCGACGAGGCGGAAATGCGCCTGCAGGAACGCCTTCCCGATCTCTTGATCCTCGATTGGATGCTGCCGGGCGTTTCCGGCATCGAACTGTGCCGTCGCCTGCGCCAGCGCCCGGAAACCGAACGTCTGCCGATCATCATGCTGACGGCACGCGGCGAGGAGAGTGAGCGCGTACGCGGACTCGCCACTGGCGCTGACGATTATGTCGTCAAGCCATTCTCGACGCCGGAATTGATGGCGCGGGTCAAGGCGATGTTGCGCCGGGCCAAACCCGAAGTGCTGTCAACGCTGCTGAAATGCGGCGATATCGAACTCGACCGCGAAACCCATCGCGTCCATCGCAAGACCCGCGAGGTCCGTCTTGGACCGACCGAGTTCCGCCTGCTGGAGTTCTTCATGGCCTCGCCGGGCCGTGTCTTTTCGCGCTCGCAGCTTTTGGACGGTGTGTGGGGGCACGATATCTATGTCGATGAGCGCACGGTTGATGTCCATGTCGGACGGTTGCGCAAGGCGCTGAACTTTTCCAACATGCTGGACGTGATCCGCACTGTGCGTGGCGCGGGCTATTCGTTGGAAAGCTGAGTTTCGTATGATGAAGGACCGTCAGGCGTTGCCGGGCGGTTCGCCAATCTCGATGGGATGCCCGTCGGGATCGTAAAAGCGGAAGACCCTCTGCCCCCAGGCTTGCGTCTCGATGGGGTGGATGAGGTTCACGTTGCCGCCGATGCGCTCGAAAAGCCCATCCAGATTATCATGTTCGAAATAGAGCAGGATATTGTGTCGGCCATACGGTTGGGTGACCGCTGACGGCTGTCCCCAGACCGTCGTTTCCAGGGATTTGCCGTCATGGATGGCAAATCCCGTTTCAAACATGACAAAATTGCCGAAGTCTTGTTTGATCGCCAATTCCAGCATCTCGCAATAGAAGATTTTCGAGATGCTGATATCCCGGACGAACGGGATGGGGTTGACGAAACGCACGGCCGAACTGGCCTCAGCGTGCCCGGCGACGCTCGCCGGACGGCTGGTAAGCCAGCTTTGCATGGAATGTGCAGTAAGGTGATGTATCCGGGGAATCGTTGCCGCAGAAGTGGAACTCTTCCTTCATCGGATCGCCGATCGGCCACTTACAGGTGCGGTCGGTGAGTTCGGTCAGGACGAGGCGGCGCGACATCGGAATAACAACGTTGTTGCCGGCCGGTGCCGTTTCCTGATCCTCGATGGCGCCGATTTCGACTTCTTCCTTCATGACAGTCGCGCCCGTGGTGCGTGTCACTGTACGGGTAGCGGTCATGCGCGACGCGGTGTAGCTCGGTGCGCGGGGTGCAGCGGACGGTGCCGGGCGTTTCGCACGGGCCGTTGCAGTGCTGCCGCCGGCCTTGGCGCGGCCTGGCAGGCAGAGCCGGTGGACCTTGCCGATAACGGCATTACGGCTGACGCCGCCGAGCTGTGCAGCGATCTGGCTCGCGCTCAAGCCTTCGGCCCACAATTTCTTGAGTTTTTCGACCCGCTCGTCAGTCCAATTCATGGTCTTGTCTCCATTCCCAGCGTTGGTGATGGTCGAATCCTCCACCGAGCCCTGGATAGTATCCGAGGCTGAAACGCGATAACACTTTTGGTGACTAGGTCCGCCGCATGCGTTCTAGTAATTGTTTCTTAACGTAGAGCCCGGGGGACTCCCTGACAAGAGTCCGGGGAATCCCACCGAATCAATTTCTGAGTTTTCCCCAACTTGCTTGCCATGCGTGGCATTTTTGCAAGGGTATCCGGCTAAAAAAATTGCGAGCGCTGTATGTACGCGAATTGCCGGAAATCATGGGCTTTTGTTGACATCGCACTGCGAAGTGAAGATAGTGCCCCTGCCGCCGCAAGGCGGCATTTTGAGTTTTTATGGGTTGGTCACAGCCCTGTTGACGACGCCGATTATACAATTGCCGTGATGGTTTGAGGAGACATGCGCCATGGCCGATGCCACGCCGCTTTATGACACATATGCCCGCGCCCCCCTGCGGTTCGAGCGCGGTGAAGGCGTCTGGCTGATCGCCGAGGACGGCACCCGCTATCTCGATTTTGCAGCCGGTGTTGCCGTTAACTCGCTCGGCCACGCGCATCCACATCTTGTGTCGGCATTGAAAGAGCAGGCGGAGAAGGTCTGGCATCTGTCGAACCTCTATGAAGTTCCCGGACAGGAGAGCCTCAGCCGCCGCCTGACGGAAGCGACGTTCGCCGACAAGGTGTTCTTCACCAACTCCGGCGCAGAGGCGCTGGAATGCGCGATCAAGACCGCACGCCGCTATCATTTCTCCAAAGGCAACCCGGAGAAATTCCACATCATCACCTTCGAAGGCGCTTTCCATGGCCGCACGCTGGCCACGATCGCCGCCGGTGGGCAGGCAAAATACCTGGAAGGTTTTGGCCCGAAGGCACCCGGTTTTTATCAGGTGCCGTTTGGTGACATGGGCGCCCTGAAGGCTGCCATCAGCGAAGAGACCGCAGCGATCCTGATCGAGCCGATCCAGGGTGAGGGTGGTATCCGCACCGTGCCAAAGGAATTCATGCAGGAACTGCGTGCCCTCTGCGACGAATACGGCCTGCTGCTCATCCTCGACGAGGTCCAGACCGGCGTCGGCCGGACAGGCAAGCTGTTTGCTCATGAGTGGGCAGGCGTCGCGCCTGATATCATGGCGGTCGCCAAGGGTATTGGCGGCGGTTTTCCGCTCGGTGCTTGCCTTGCGACCGAAGAAGCGGCTTCCGGCATGGTCGCCGGCACCCATGGCTCGACCTATGGCGGCAATCCGCTGGCGATGGCCGTCGGCAATGCTGTTCTCGATGTCATCCTTGCTGACGATTTCCTGCAGCACGTCCGTGATGTGTCGCTGGTGTTCCGGCAGGGGCTTGCGTCGCTTGCCGATCGTTTCCCCGATATTATCGAGGAAATCCGCGGCGAAGGCCTGATGCTCGGCATCAAGGCCAAAGTGCCGTCTGCCGATCTCCTGAAGGCCATCCGCGCCGAGAAACTGCTGGCGGTGCCCGCAGGCGAAAATGTCATCCGCCTGCTGCCGCCGCTGGTGACGACGGCCGAAGAAGCCCGTGAAGGCCTGGCGCGGCTTGAACGCGCCGCCGAACAGCTGAGCGTGGAACGACGACAGGCATCTGCCTGAACGACGCTCCACTGACACGCTGAAAAAACACAGGACTTTGAATAGAATGGCCGGTACCAGACACTTTCTCGATCTTTCTGCCATGACGACAGCCGACCTGAGGTCGATCATCGAGGACGCGCGCGTCCGTAAGGTTGCCACCAAGGCCGGAACAGCTGAAAAGCCGCTGGCCGGCAAGATGCTGGCGATGATCTTCGAAAAGCCCTCGACCCGCACCCGCGTGTCCTTCGATGTCGGCATGCGCCAGCTCGGCGGCGAGACACTGTTCCTGTCCGGCACCGAAATGCAGCTCGGCCGCGCCGAGACCATCGGTGATACCGCCAAGGTCCTGTCCCGCTACGTCGATGCCATCATGATCCGGACCACCGATCACAACCGGCTGCTGGAACTGGCCGAGCACGCCACCGTGCCTGTTATCAACGGCCTGACGGATGCGACGCATCCCTGCCAGATCATGGCCGATATCATGACGTTCGAGGAACATGCAGGCCCCGTAAAGGGCAAGACGATTGCCTGGACCGGCGACGGCAACAATGTGCTGCATTCCTTCATCGAAGGCTCGGCGCGCTTTGGCTACCGGATGAACATGGCTGTGCCGCTCGGCTCGGAACCGGACGACAAGATCCTCAACTGGGCACGCAACAATGGCGGCGAGATCAAGCTCTACCATGATGCCGATCAGGCTGTAGACGGCGCCCATTGCGTGGTGACAGACACCTGGGTGTCGATGAACCAGGAACACCGCGCCCGCGGCCACAACGTTTTTCAGCCATTCCAGGTCAATGCCCAGCTGATGGCGAAGGCCGACAAGGACGCGCTGTTCATGCACTGCCTGCCTGCCCATCGCGGCGAGGAAGTGACGGACGACGTCATCGACGGCAAACAGTCGGTGGTCTTTGATGAAGCCGAGAACCGCCTGCACGCGCAAAAATCCGTTCTTGCGTGGTGCCTTGGCGCTCTCTAGCTGTGCGTAAAAGCGCGCAGCGGTTTTGCGATAACGGCATGCGCCACCAAAGACCTAAAGCGCGCAAAGCGAATCTGAAAGATCGCGGCGCTTTGGCGGTCTTGCCCGGCATATTGAAAACCGGCCAGCGGCACACGATCTATGCAACACGCTGATGACCGGCAGGTGGCACGTCCTCCTTTGCCGGTCATTCGTATTCAGTAATATCCATCCGCGTCGCTGTCCTGATTGGAAGCGATGGCGCGAACGGCCGTTTTTTCAGGAACGATCTGGACAAAGCCGGCCTGCGCAGGATCAATAGAAGCATCGGACAGCGTCCCGGCCTATACGGCGGGCAGACGTCCGGGGGCTAGGAGCAGAGTGATGACGGAAGCAGACTTTGGCCTCGGCCAGTTCGATTTTGCCGGCGACGATCATGTCGTGCCGTTTCAGGTGGAGGGCCTCGACGTGCGCGGCCGTGCGGTCCAGCTCGGCCCGATGCTGGACGCAATCCTCGAGCGCCATAATTATCCCTTGCCGGTCGCGCGCCTCGTGGCCGAAACGGTTGTGCTGACGGTGCTTCTCGGAACCTCGCTGAAGTTTGAAGGCAAGCTCATCATCCAGACCAAGAGCAATGGCCCGGTCGATCTTGTTGTCGCCGACTTCTCGACGCCGGACCGGGTGCGCGCCTATGCCCGTTACAATGAGGAAGCCTTGGCGCTTGCCGAAAAGAACGGCCTGACCCAGCCGCAACATCTGCTGGGCGAAGGTATTCTTGCGTTCACCATCGACCAGGGCACGCATATGCAGCGTTACCAGGGTATCGTGCCGCTGGATGGCGCTTCGCTCGAAGAGATTGCCGGTGTCTATTTCCGCCAGTCGGAACAGATCCCGACCAAGGTGCGCCTCGGCGTCGCCGAATTGCTTGACCGCGATGAAAACGGCAAGCCTCGTCATCGCTGGCGGGCCGGTGGCATGGTCGCGCAGTTTCTGCCGGAAACACTGGAGCGTATGCGCCAGCGGGATCTTCCGGGCGGCGATGGCGCCGACGATAGTTTTGAGGTGGATGATCTCTGGGGTGAAGCCAGTGTCATGGTTCAGACCATCGATGCCGATGAACTGACCGATCCGACCGTTGGCACGGAACGGCTGCTTTACCGGCTATTCCACGAGCGTGGCGTCAAGGTCTATCCGCCCCAGGCAGTGTTCGACAAATGCAGCTGCTCGCGTGAGAAGCTGCGCGATGTCCTGGCAAGTCTCAGCCAGGAGGATGTCGATCATGCGGCTGAGGACGGGCTGGTTTCGGTCACCTGCGAGTTCTGCTCGACGACCTACCGCTTCGAGGCAACAGAAGTGAAGCCGCAGTAAAAAAGCTGCGACCTCAGTTCAACGTCCGGTTCTGGCCGGGCGAATCCAGCGAGAAGGCGGGAATATCGACAGTGAAGGACTCGCCTTCCGCAGTTTCCATCGAATAGTGACCGAACATCACACCCGAGGGTGTGTCGAGCGGGCAGCCTGACGAATATTCGTAGGTATCGCCGGGGTTCAGAACCGGCTGCTCGCCGATGACTCCCGGACCGTTGACCTCGTCCACCTGGCCGTTTTCGTCAGTGATGTGCCAATAGCGCGTCATCAGCCGCACGGTGTCGTCTGAGAGGTTCGAGATCAGGATACGGTAACCCCAGACATAGCGGCTGTCATCCGGATCAGATTGCTCCTCCAGATAATAAGGCTCGACGGTCACCTCGATGTCGCGTGTCAGCGCGCGGTACATATGCAAACCCTTTTCTAGTCTATAGGCGATATTCTACAGCAAGATGGTTTCGTCAAGAATAACGCGCAGGGTAAACTGTAAGGATAGGGCACAGCATGCTGGACGGTCATTTCAGGAAGCGGCTCGACCCCTGGCTGGATCGCGCCGGCCGGAGTTTTGCAGCGCGTGGTATCGGCGCGAATGCCGTGACGATTACGGGCTTCCTGATTGGCCTGGCGGCTGCGGTCGCTATCGTTCTCGACGCTTATGTCTGGGGGTTCATTCTCATCGGCGTCAGCCGGATGTGTGACGGCCTCGACGGTGCCGTTGCCCGGGCGACCCAGAAAACCGATTTCGGCGGTTTCCTTGATATTGTGCTCGATTTCGCCTTCTACGGCCTCATCCCGTTCGCCTTCATTCTGGCAGACCCCTATGAGAACGGTCTTGCCGGCGGGCTGCTGCTGCTGTCGTTTTATGTCAACGGTGCGAGCTTTCTAGCCTTCTCGATCATGGCTGAAAAGCGTGGTCTCGCAACCGATATACGCGGCGTGAAGTCTCTCTATTTTACCACGGGTCTTGCCGAGGCAACGGAAACCATCGCCGTCTTTCTGGCGTTTTGTCTGTTCCCACAATGGTTTTCCGAAATCGCCGTTATCTTTGCGCTCGTCTGTTTTTATACGGCGCTGTCGCGCATCATGCTGGCGCGGGCGAGCTTCAAGGGCGAAACGCGGGCATAGAAAAACGCCCGCATCCAAAGACACGGGCGTTTCACAAAATCCAAAAAAATCAGGCCTGAACCGACTTCAGGGCGCGGGCGAAATCCTCGATTAGGTCTTCGCTGTCCTCGATTCCGGCGGAGAAGCGTACTGTGCCGGGCGAAATACCAAGCTCGGCACGGGCTTCGTCCGAAAGGTTCTTGTGCGTGGTCGTTGCCGGATGCGTGATCAGGCTCTTTGAGTCGCCGAGATTGTTGGAAATCAGCACGGTCTCCAGCGCGTTCTGCAGCGCGAAGGCTGCATCCTTGCCACCCTTCATCTCGAAGCAGACCAGTGTCGATCCACCCTTCATCTGGCGGGCGATGATGTCGGCCTGCGGATGGTCCTTGCGGCCCGGATAGATCACCTTGGCGATCTGGTTCTGCTCGGCGAGGAAATCGGCCACGCGCGAAGCGTTGTCGCTCTGCTGGCGCACGCGCAGCGGCAGGGTCTCGATCCCCTTCAGCAACGTCCAGGCATTGAAAGGCGACAGTGCCGGGCCGGTGTGGCGGAAATAGTCGTGCAGGTGCTCGTTGATCCATTCCTTGTCCGAAAGGATCACACCGCCGAGGCAACGGCCCTGACCGTCGATATGCTTGGTGGCGGAATAGACGACGATATGGGCGCCGAGTTCCAGCGGCTTCTGCAGAAGCGGCGTTGCAAAGACGTTATCGACGATGACCTTGGCGCCGATCTGGTTGGCAATCTTGGCGACGCCTTCGATATCGACCACTTCCAGCGTCGGATTGGTCGGGCTTTCGAGGAAGAACACCTTGGTGTTCGGCTTGACGGCCTTTTCCCAGTTTTCAAGGAAACGCCCGTCGATCAGCGTGAATTCGATCCCGTATTTCGGCGCCAGCGTTTCCACCACCCAGCGGCAGGAGCCGAACAGGGCGCGGGCAGCAACGATGTGATCGCCGGCCTTCAGCTGGCAGAGAATGGCGGCGGAGACCGCAGCCATGCCGGATGCGGTGGCGCGCGCATCTTCGGCGCCTTCCAGCATGCACATGCGCTTTTCGAACATGTCGTTGGTCGGGCTGCCATAGCGCGCATAAATGAAGCCGTCCGTCTCGCCCTTGAAGCGCGCTTCCGCCGCTTCCGAGCTGTCGTAGACAAAGCCTTGCGTCATGAAGATGGCTTCGGAAGTTTCACCATGGTTTGAACGGGTCGTGCCGCCATGAACGAGCTGTGTCGCGGGGCGCCAATTGTTGCTCATCGATTGTCTCTTTCAAAACAAAAAAACCGGCCGCGTAAAGCAAGCCGGTTTCAAACCCGGCCTTTTTAGCTATTTGTTTTACGTGGCTGCAAGCCGACCGGCCAAATCACCACGGGATAAGTCAGTATTTACTGATTAGCCGCGCTTGCGTCAATTCCCGTGAACAAGAAGATATGTCACAGGGACAATTTGGGTTATGACGTGCCGGTTGCGGCAAAGAGGACGATGGAAATGACCAGGGCCACAGGCATTCTAGCCGATCGCGCTATTGCTGCGCTTTTTGATGCAGGACGGTTGAAAAGCGAGGCAAAGCTCGACGCCGACCAGATCCAGCCGGCCAGCCTCGACCTGCGTCTCGGTTCCAAGGCCTTTCGTGTCCGCGCCAGCTTCATGCCAGGCCCCGGTCATCTGGTCGCCGACAAGCTCGACCGGCTGAAACTGCACGTCATCGATCTCTCCGAAGGTGCGGTTCTCGAAACCGGCTGCGTCTACATCGTTCCCTTGATGGAAAGCCTCGATCTTCTGCCGGAAATGTCGGCCTCGGCCAATCCGAAGAGTTCGACCGGCCGCCTCGACATCTTCACCCGTGTCATCACCGACCGCGCCCAGGAATTCGACAAGATTCCGGCAGGCTATTCCGGCCCGCTCTATCTCGAAATCAGCCCGCGCACCTTCCCGGTCATCGTCCGCCGCGGCTCGCGCCTGTCGCAGATCCGCTTCCGTATTGGCCATGCGTTGCTGACTGAAGCCGAAGTGCTGGCGCTGCATGAGAGCGACGTGCTGGTCGCTAGCGAAAAGCCGAACGTTTCGGGCGCTGGTATCGCGCTGTCGATCGATCTCAAGGGCACCGGCGCCGACGGCCTGATCGGCTATCGCGGCAAGCATCACACAGCAGTTATTGACGTCGACAAGAAGGCCGAACATGGCATTTTCGATTTCTGGGAGCCGCTCTACAGCCGCGGCCGCGACGAACTGATCCTCGATCCCGACGAGTTCTACATCCTCGTCTCGCGCGAAGCCGTGCATGTGCCGCCGCTCTATGCCGCCGAGATGACGCCGTTCGATCCGCTGGTCGGCGAATTCCGCGTCCATTATGCTGGCTTCTTCGATCCGGGCTTCGGCCACGTGTCGGCCGGTGGCAAAGGCAGCCGCGCCGTTCTCGAAGTTCGCAGCCACGAAGTGCCGTTTATTCTTGAACACGGCCAGATTGTCGGCCGTCTGGTCTATGAACATATGATGGAGCGCCCTGAAGGTCTTTATGGCCTCGGTCTCGGTTCCAACTACCAGGCGCAGGGGCTGAAACTCTCCAAGCATTTCCGCTCGGAGTAAATTCCGTCCGGAAAACCGGCTGCCGCCTTGACAGGCAGCCGTGCTTGGTGGAAACCTCGGGCGCAAGGCGGGTATGATGTAGTGGTAGCTTGTCAGCTTCCCAAGCTGATCGTGCGGGTTCGATTCCCGCTACCCGCTCCACTTTTTTCTCAAGCCTTTCCAGCCAATCTCCATAGTCTCTCAGGCAGACGGTTCTTCGCTGTGGTCTTTGACCGGAACATGCGGTGTCTTGTTCCAGGAAAACGGATTTGTCCGCAACTCCAGCAGGGCCTTCCATGCGGCGAGTGACATGGCCAGCCAGTAGAGCGGTACGAACATCCAACGCCAGCCGACCGCCCGTTTCTCATGGGTATTCATCCGGTTTCGCCCGAGCGAAATGAAGACCGCGTAGCTGCCGGCAATATTGACGATATCGCAGGTAAACAGCCAGAAGGTCAGCCACCCCTCCGTATGCGTGCTGTCGTCCAGCATCAGCCAGGTCAGATAGGCGAGGAAGCCGACGATGATGGGATGGCTGAGTGCGGACAATAGCAGTCCGGCGATCAGGATCTGGAAGACGATAAAGGCCGGCCAGCCCATCTCCCCGGCCAGTTGGCCGGGCTTGCGCATCAGCACCAGCCATGTCTGCAGCCATCCCTTGAACCAGCGTGTGCGCTGGCCGAGCCACACGGACCGCGCAACCGGTGCTTCCTCCAGCGTCGGCTTGAAGATGACGCGTGAGCGATAGCCAAGCCGATGGAGCCTGAGCCCGAGATCGGCGTCTTCGGTCACGTTATAGGGATCCCAACCGCCGATCTTTCTCAGTTCCGCAGTGCGAAAATGATTGGAAGTACCCCCAAGCGGCAGAGGCAGGCCGGTCAGGGAAAGCATCGGCAGCAATCCGCGAAACAGCCCGGCATATTCCAGCGCAAACAAGGCACTCCACCAGGATTGCCGCGCATTGGTGATGATCAGTGGCGCCTGCAGGCAGATCACGCGCGGTGGTGCCGCCGCAAACGCAGAATGGGCCTCGCGCAACTGGCCTGGATGCGGCCGGTCCTCGGCGTCATAGACCGTTAAGTAGGTGCCACGGACCCCGGGTAGGGCATAGCTCAGGGCTTTCGGTTTGGTGCGGGGCATGTGGACAGGCACCACAACGATCTCGTATTCACGCGCCAGCCGCAAAGCTTTCAGCGCCGCGATGGTTGCCGCATCGTCCTCCTCGCAGATCAGCTTGATGTCGAGCCGCGAGCGTGGCCATTCGAGCTGGTTGAGCGCGTGAACAAGCTGCGCCACAACGTTTTCTTCCCTGTAAAGCGCGACGAGCACGGAATAGACCGGCAACGGGTCGGCATCGTCCGGTGGTTCCGGCCGCCGCTCTCCGCGCTCCTGCACCAAGGCGAAGACGAGCGCGTAGAGCCGCACGAGGAAATTGGCAAGATAGAACAGCGTCAGCAGGATATGCAGGATCAGCATGCTGACCAACGGAGCGACGACTGCCGCCGCGACCATGGTGCACAGAACGATCCCGGTATAAAAACCTTGCTTGCCCCAGAAGGTGACGCGGGCACTGTGGAGTGGCGCTGTCTCAAACAACGAGCGTGTCACCGCCGAAACCCGTCGTTGACTGCCGGCCCGCCAGGCGGCCTCCCGCACCGCTGACGGCGTCGACACCGCGAGCGACCGGCGCAGCAGCGGCGTTCGCTGCAGAAGTGCGGAAAGCTCGGCGAGCCGGCCAAGCGTTGGAACGATCACGGTGACCGGCGGCCGGCTCGCATGGTGGATCCGCACGATCTCCGGCCGGGCGATCTGGGTGTCGAGCCCCTCTATGTCCTGAACCCGGCTGGAATCTATGGTGGCCATGAATTCCAACCCGAGTGTTTCCGCCAGCGCTTCGAAACAGATGGTTTCGTCGATCTCACCGGATGCGAGCAGCTCTTCCTCGACGGTCGTGCCATGCGCTTGCGCGCGTTGCATGGCCTGCGCGATCGAAGGTTTGCCGATACCCATCTGAAGGAGCAGGCGGCCCTCTTGCTTCAGCGCCGGCGTGAATCTTTCCGCAGCGGCATCAGGCTGTGATCGCCTGACCGGCAGCTCATTCTTGGTAGCCATTCCGGAATTGTCCGGATATTCTTCCAGACGCATGAAACCCCATTGCCGCGCGGCGCGGCAATACCCCCTATTTCGCCCCAGGAATAATCATAATGTTACGCGCATTCCGTGCATCTCTAAAATTTTACGGGATTTTCACGCTTTGCGTGTTGTCAGTTGCACTTTTCCCGCGCATGTCACGCGCTGCGGACGGAGTTCACGACCTGCCAATGTTATTTGACGCGCGGGAGCGCATCGCAAAGCCCGACCTTAGTGGTCTGGCGCGCCTTCGGTTTTTGACAACCGTAGATTTCCCGCCGTTCAATTTCATCGACCAGTCCGGCAAGCTTGCCGGCTTCCATGTGGATCTGGTCCGCGAGATTTGCCAGGAATTGGACATCGCCGCCAAATGCCAGATCCAGGCCGTGACCTTCGCGGAGTTACAACCGGCCCTGGAAGGCGGGCAAGGCGAGGCCGTGATTGCCGGAATCGGTACCAGCTCGGAATTGCGCCAGCGGTTTGCCTTTTCGCGGGCGTTCATGAAGCTTCCGGCCCGGTTTGCTGCCAACCGTCAGGTGGTGGGAAACACGCTTTCGATGGCATCACTGGCGGGCAAGCCCGTCGGTATTGTCACGGGTACCACGCATGAGGCGATGTTCAAGGCGTTCTTTCCAAAACTCGAAGCGCGCTCATTTCCGAGCCGCGACGCCATGCTGGCGGCCCTGAAGCAGGGGGGCGTTGCCGCAGTGTTTTCAGACGGCATGCAATTGTCCTTCTGGACGGCGGGTAGCGATGCTGCCGGTTGCTGCGCGCTGATCGAGGGCGCTTATTTCTCGCAACGCTTTCTCGGTGAGGGCTTGGCGATCATGAACCGCAAGGGCGATTCGGCCCTGACGCAGGCGATTGACCATGCATTGCTGGAACTGTCCCGCAAGGGCCGGCTGAACGAGATCTATCTGCGCTATTTCCCGGCCGGGATTTATTGAAGCGCGGTCATTCTCTTCGAAACGGCAGCACCAGCGACCAGAAGAGCCGGGCAGGCGAAGGGTTGGGATATTGTGAAAGCCCGATCTGCATGGCTTCGGGCGCACGCCTCGATCGCTCCCGGTAGGTTGAAAACAACCGGTCCCAGATGGAAAGATTGAAGCCGTAATTCGTGTCGGTTTCGTCCGGCTCGGCGGAGTGATGGATGCTGTGCATGTCCGGCGTAACGATCAGGTGGCGCAACATGCCATCGATGCGGGCGGGAAGTTTCAGATTGGCATGATTGAACATCGCTGCACCATTCAGCACGATCTCGAAAATCAGGACGCTGACCGGTGGCGCGCCGATCGCCAGGATGACAACCGATTTCCACAGGACGGACAAAAGGATTTCCAGCGGGTGGAAGCGCAGCGCCGTCGTCAGGTCCAGTCCGGTATCGGCATGGTGAACCCGGTGGATGCGCCAGAACAGTGGCACCTTGTGGAAAATCACATGCTCGAGCCAGATGGCGAAATCGAGAATGACGAAGGCGAGGATGCCGCTGACGAATGGTGGCAAGCCGAGCATCGGCAAAAGCCCGTAGCCGTGGGCGTCTGCGTAGAGAGCGACACCGGTGGCCGCGGCCGGGAAGATCATCCGCAGCATCAGCGATGACAGGACGAGGATGGAAAGATTGGTGAACCAGCGCCGGGCCTTCAGGGCGCGCATCAGCTCCGGGCGTTCCAGCCGGGGATGCAGCAGTTCGAGTGCGGCAAGCGACAGAAAGAGTGTCGCGAAGAAGGTCAGGCGCCAGATAGGTTCGCCGAACCCCAATATCTCTACCGTCATGCAGTCCCCATCCTCGTCTCGCGGATGGCCATTCTACCGGGACGGTGATCGAGGTGAACGCACTTTGGCGTGAAGCGGAAGCCCGCTTCGTTCACTTGCGGAAACGGGCCATGGCACCGCGCTCGATTGCGGCGCACGTCAGTTTGTCCAGCCCCAACCGGTCGCGCAACAGTTGCAGCAGCCGTATTTCCTCCTGGCGGATGGAAAGATCGGCGGCGGCGATCTCGACTGCCAGCGCATAGGCCGTGTCGTAGAGACGCGCGGGAAGGGCTTCACGCACGACCTCAAGCGCGATGTCCAGCCCCTCCGGGCCGTCGAGAAGAGCTGTGCATTCCCGTGCCGCATGCACCAGATGATCATGGTCGAAACCGTCAAACACCGGCAGGAAGCTGGTCAACCTGCCAATGCGCTCGAGTTCATTGTCGGTCATTGCGGTATCGACAGCCGACATCATGACCATGACGTAGATGAGGGCTTCGTGATGGCTCAGGGTGTCAGGCATGGGATATCCGTACTGCTGTGGTGTAATGTGAGGTATGGGCAGGCGTTGCCGGTTACAAGCCCTGTTCAAGCGTGCTCGCGTCTGTGTCCACACTTCCTGGCACGGTCTTTTCCTCCCGTGGTGCTGGATAAATACTGAACGTGCGCGGGTCGTCTCCGAAAAAGCCGTGACGGGATTTTTGGGCTGCCTCCACCTTATCGGCGAGCGCTGATCCCGCCGGCACTTCTGCCCATCCGCGCTCGGCAAGCCAAGCGGCAGGATCGATGTTGTTAAGGCTGCAGCTGGTGGTCAGCGTTCCCTGCCACCCCTTTTCCGGGACATTGCACAAAAGCGCGCGAGACCTGATGAAGTTGCGCAGCGCCGTTCGCGCGATGACGCCGCACGGCCAAGTCTTGCCCGCTTCGCCGCACATGCGGTCAGACGCTTGCGGCACGATCCCGTCCAATTGCAGCAGCCGGTCGCCGAACTGGATCAGGCCCGCCGACAATGCCACCGGATGGCGCAGAACAGCGGGAGCCGATTCCGGTTTTGCAATGGACGGTGACAGAGGCGTCCGGGGCTCGATGCGCTCCAGTGGTTGGGACGTGACCTCCTGCGGCAGGCCGAACTGCTCCGGAGCGATATCGCGAACGGATTTGCTTTCGGATTCGCCCGTAGCGTTGACGGCGCCACTGCCGGCGGAATTTTCCAATGCCGGTTCGCTGCTGTCCACCGTTTGGTCGCCGGTGCTCATATCGTCGCCACCGAGATCAGGAACATCGGTGATGTCGGGCGTTTCAAGTGTGAAGTCCTGGGTCTCGGCACCTTGCCGCCCCTGGATAATCGATGCACCGGTCAACAGGAGAGCGACGGTCAGGGCAATTCCGGCCAAACCGCCGCCGATGGTAAGCAAGTGCCGCTTCATCAGGAAAACTGTCCTATTGGCTTGCCCAAATGATGCGGGCGACCCATTCGACGTCGCTGAGCTCGAATGTGCGATTGGGGTGTTCGGGATTGAGTGAAAGCAGCTCGATGTTGCGCGGGGTCTGGCGCACCAGCACTTTGGCCATGACTTCGCCCTCGTTGGTCTTGACCACCACGCGGTCACCGCGGCGGATCTGTGCGCCGGGTTCGACAATCAGCACATCGCCGTCGCGATAGAGCGGCAACATGCTGTCGCCCTGGATTTCCAGCGCATAGACGCCTGCCTTGGTGCCGGGGGCTGCCGGAAACTCGACAACGTCCCAGCCTTGGCCTGCGGGGAAACCACCATCGTCGAAGAAGCCGCCAGCCCCGGCCTGGGCAAAGCCGAGAAGGGGGATGGAGCCAGTCTGCGGCGGAAAGGCGCCCTCCGGCAGGGCGTTGGAAACAGGCCCCGGCCGCAGGAATTCCATGAACTGATTGATCGTCGATCCGGTGGCGTCAAGAACCTTGGCAATCGATTCCGTCGAAGGCCAACGCTCGCGCCCATCGGCGGAATGGCGCTTGGACTTGTTGAAAGAGGTCGGATCGAGCCCGGCCCGCCGGGCGAGGCCCGAAGGGGACAGTTGATGCCGTTCGGCGAGCGCATCGATCGCACTCCAGATCCGGTCATGTGAAAACATCGTTGCGCATCCTGCGAGCGGTGAAGCGTGACGCTTTCCTGGGTGTTCTGGCTTCTTGCTGTCTCGATTGATTGTCTATCCAGATTAGCCAAAATGTGGCGGAGAGTAAAGTGTGAAAGGAAAATAATCCTGTCGTTTCGCTGGCGCCCTTGCATCTGTCCCGATTGAAATACACCACATGCGGCCTATACTCCGATAGACCTTATCCTGCTGGTTGCGAGGCGCCGCATTTGTTCTCCATTTTGAAGTCCGAAATTCTCCTGGGCGCAGCGCTGGTTTTTGCGGCTGCAGGTTTCCTGTTCGAACATGCGCTGCTTCAGTCTGGGCAAATGGCGGCTCTTGCCGGTGCGGCCGTACTGGTCTTTGCCATCGTGCTCGCATCATTGCGGGTCGCTCATCATGCGGAAGTGCTGGCCGCCAAGGTTGGCGATCCCTATGGCACGATGATTCTGACCTTGTCGGCTGTTCTCGTCGAGGTGATCATCCTGGCGATCATGATGAGCGGCGAAGAAATATCGCCGACCCTGGTGCGCGACACGATCTATTCCGCCGTCATGCTCGACATTAACGGTATTCTCGGGCTCGCAGCGCTGCTCGGCGGCCTGAAACACGGCGAGCAATCCTATAATGACGATTCCAGCCGCACCTACAGCGTCATGATCCTGACGGCGATGGGTATCTCGATGATCGTGCCGGAATTCGTTCCGCAGGCAAAATGGCACCTCTATTCCGCCTTCACCATCGTGGCTATGGTCACACTCTACGCGGTGTTTTTGAAGATGCAGGTCGGCGTGCACAGCTACTTTTTCAGCTACAGCTATCCCAAGCGCGAAGGTGGCGAAAAACACCCGTCAGAGAACGAACCGGTGGCGGTGTCCATCACCATCCTGATCATCGGTGTCGTCATTATCGGTGTGCTCGCCGAAATCATGTCCGGTCTTTTGACAGCCGGCCTGAAAGGCAGCGGTGCGCCGCCGGTACTGGCTGCAATCGTCGTCGCTGCCATTTCCGCCTCGCCTGAGATCATGACGGCGATGCGGGCAGCCCTTGCCAACCGGATGCAGGCCGTCGTCAACATCGCGCTCGGCGCTTCGCTCTCCACCGTCATCCTGACGGTGCCGGTGATGGAGGCCATCGCGCTCTATACCGGCCAGCCCTTCATCATGGCGATGACGCCGGTGCAGACGGTGATGGTGACGATCACCCTGATCGTTGCCGCGATCAACCTCAATGACGGCGAAACCAATGCCATCGAGGGCATGACCCATTTCGTGCTGTTTGCCACCTTTGTCATGCTGTCGGTGATCGGTCTTTGACAGGACGGCAGTGAGGCTCAAGGTCCAGATGGTCTGAATCAAGGCCGGGCGATCTCACCGGGCGTTATTTTCCGGCGCGCCCTCATTTTTCGCCACACGACGCGCTGTCAAACCTCTTCCTTGTGTGCTGGCCTCGCGATATCACAGATCGCGCGCGATTTGCGCAGCACCCCGGGAGCCCTCCGTGAATACCTCCGTGCTTTCAGGCATTCTGCTGACGATCTTTTCCTATTTCCTGTTCACGCTGCAGGACGCCTCGGTCAAATGGCTCGTGGTGGCGCTGCCGGTCTGGCAGATCCTGTTCGTGCGCAGCGTGACGATCTTTGCAATCTGTACCGCGATCGGCCGTGGTCCGCTGCTCATCCGCTCGTGGCGCTCGCCGGTTCTGAAGCCAATGGTGCTCCGCAATCTGCTGCTTTTGGCCGCCTGGCTTTCCTACTATACTGCAGCCCGCGAATTGGGCCTCGCGGAGTTGACGACGCTCTATTATGCCGCCCCGATCCTGATCACCATTCTGGCGGTGCCGATCCTCAAGGAGCACGTGCCACCGCTGCGCTGGATCGCCGTCGTTGTCGGCTTTATCGGCGTGCTGGTGGCGACCGATCCGTTCGGGAGCAATATGAAGCTGTCCCTGCCAGTCTGGCTGGCGTTGCAGGCAGCGGTGTTCTGGGCAATTTCGACCGTACTGTTGCGCAAGACCGCGCTACAGGAAGTGACCTTGGTGCAGATGACGTTGTCCAGCGGCTTCTTCATCCTGTTCACCGGCATAGCCGTTGTCGTCACCTGGGTCCCGCCGAGCCTTCTCGATGTCGCCTTGATGGTGGGCACGGGGATGATTGCCGGCATCGCGCAATATGCCTTGTTCGAGGGCATGCGCCGGGCGCCGGTCTCTGTGCTGGCGCCGTTCGAATATTCGTCGCTGATCTGGGCCTTCGGGCTCGGATTCCTGATCTGGGGCGATATTCCCGCCTCCCAGGTCTTCTTCGGTGCGGCGCTGATCTTTTCGGCCGGTATTATCATCATCCTGGGCGAACGCTTCGGCCGGCGTCTGCGGGCCGGTTAGGCTTTCTTGTCGATGAAGCGGCGGAAAGCTTCCAGCGTCTCGACGCTGACATGATGTTCGATGCCCTCGGCATCGATGCGGGCGGTTTCCGGGCTGACGCCGAGGCAGCGCAGAAAAGCCTCGACCGTCTGGTGACGGGCGCGGCTTTCAAGTGCCATTTTCTGGCCAGCCTCGGTCAGGAACACACCGCGATAGGGCTTGCGCGACACCAGTCCTTCGGAAGCAAGCCTTGCCAGCATCTTGGCAACCGTCGGCTGCGCCACGCCGAGGCGGGCGGCGATATCCACCTGGCGCGCCTCGTTGCCATCCTCGATCAGGTCGGCGATCAGTTCGACATAATCCTCGATCAGCGCACCGCGACGTGCTTCGCGGGTTTGCCGAAAGCCCTCGGAATGAATGTCCGCGTCTGGGAGCGGGTCCGTGCGTGGAACAGGGCGGCGCGGCAAAACGGTGATATCCTCTCGAGTTTCTTAATCGATGCTTTTGAGGTTTCATAACACGGGCTCGGATTTTTCATAATGATTTATCCCGTCTTCCACATTCCGGTCCCTTGTGTCTTCTTCTTCACTGAAAAAAGCACAATCGATGAAATATAGCCTATTGCATAATGTTTTGCCTTGGCATAGGTTTTGGACAACAGAGCCCATTCCGCATCCGGAGACCGTGCATGTCCAATTCCGAAGCCGCCCTTCCACCGCAGAAAAGCTGGACGTTTTCCCGTCCAGAGGAGGACGCGCGGCCAAGCCTCCCCGAAGTCAATGCCAGCATTCCTGTGCCATCCGGCGGCGTCTGGTTCCGCCGCCTGCTCGCTTTCATGGGCCCGGGTTACATGGTTTCGGTTGGTTATATGGACCCCGGCAACTGGGCGACCGATATCGCCGGTGGTTCGCAGTTCGGCTACACGCTGCTGACGGTCATTCTGCTCTCCAATCTGATGGCGATCCTGCTGCAGGCGCTGGCTGCCCGGCTGGGCATCGCCACCGGCCGCGATCTGGCCCAGGCCTGCCGCGATACCTATTCGCGGCCGGTCAACTTCATGCTCTGGCTTGCCTGCGAAGCGGCGATCATTGCCTGCGACCTCGCGGAAGTGATCGGCACGGCGATCGCGCTTCAGCTTCTGTTCGGCATCCCGCTGATTGGCGGCGCGCTGATCACGGCAGCCGATGCTTTCCTGCTGCTGCTCCTGATGAACAAGGGTTTCCGTTATCTCGAGGCCTTCGTCATCGCGCTTTTGATCGTCATCGCCGGTTGCTTCGTTGTGCAGATTGCCGCCGCCGCCCCGCCGATCGCTGCCGTCCTTCATGGCTTCCTGCCATCGACCGAAGTCGTCACCAACCCGGCCATGCTCTACATCGCCATCGGCATCATCGGCGCCACCGTCATGCCGCATAACCTTTATCTGCATTCCTCGATCGTCCAGACCCGCAATTACAAGCGCACCGACGAGGGCAAGCGCGATGCGATCAAGTGGGCGACGACCGACAGCACGATCGCGCTGATGCTGGCTTTGTTCATTAACGCCGCCATCCTGATTATCGCCGCCTCGGTGTTCCACGCCAATGGCCGCACCGACGTTGCCGAGATCGGCCAGGCCTACGAACTGCTGTCGCCGCTGCTGGGCCTCGGGATCGCTTCGACACTGTTTGCCGTGGCGCTGCTGGCCTCCGGCCTCAACTCGACGGTGACGGCGACGTTGGCCGGTCAGATCGTCATGGAAGGCTTTTTGCGGCTGCGCATTCCGCAATGGGCCCGCCGTCTGATCACCCGCAGCATCGCCATCGTCCCGGTGGTTGTCGTCACCTGGATCTACGGCGAAAAGGGCACAGCCGAACTGCTGGTCTTCAGCCAGGTCATCCTGTCGATGCAGCTGCCCTTCGCGGTGATCCCGCTGGTTCGCTTCGTCTCGGACAAGAAGAAGATGGGTACCTTCGTCATCCCGAAATATGTTGCAGCACTCGCCTGGATCGTCGCCTCGATCATCGTCGTGCTCAATCTCAAGCTGCTCTATGACACGTTTATCGGCTGAGGCACGGGCTCTGTCTGGTTCCACCGGCGGATGACAGGCTCCGTCCGGTCGTGCTCATAGCCAAGCACGCTGATGCTGGCCGTATCCAGCACGAAGCGGGCGCCATCCTGCGGCGGCAGGCCGAGCCAGCGGGCGGCGAGGGTTCTGAGGAAATGCGCGCTGGAAAAGATCAGCACCGGGGCATCGACCGCGCGAATATCGCCGATGATCCGGTCCGCCCGCGCACCGGCATCAACAGCCGTTTCGCCGTTCGGGCTACCATCCCTGAACAACTGCCAGCCGGGGTGGCCGGAAAGGATCTCCCTGGTTGTTATGCCTTCGTAGTCACCGTAGTCCCATTCGGCGAGATCGGCCTTCTTGACGGCGCTCGCGCCAAAGCCGGCAAGGGTGCAGGTGTCGAACGCGCGCCGCGAGGGGCTTGACCAGACGGCGGCAAAGGCAAGGCCGGCCAACCGGGCGGCAATCCGCCGCGCCGCATCCTCACCCGCCGGCGTCAGCGGAATGTCGCTGCGCCCGGTATGTTTCCCCGACAGGGACCATTCCGTCTGCCCATGCCGGACCAGATGAATTTCGGGAATTATGCTGCCCATCGCTTGGCCTTTCAATCGCCGATGCTGTCATCAAGGCATTGTCGCACGGTTTCGTCCGCCGTTGACATTTCCGTCTTGCGTGCGGCGCCGTCAACAGCCGTGCGACCACGCAACAGCGTTGTATTCCGGATGATACGGTGGCCGGAGAGGGCCGAAATCCTTGATCGCACGGCCGCTTTACCGTGAACTCGAGCGCAAAAGCCTTCAATTCGCCGGCCATTGCCCCCATATGTCTTCCACGAGGCGCGCGCTTGCGGGCCGGGAGTGAACAACAGGATTGGGTTTCATGTTTAGAGTTGGACGCGTTCTTGCGACCGTTGCGGTCGCTTCGATGGTGATGCTGACGGTGGTCGATCTGGCTGAGGCCCGCCGTGGCGGCAGCAGCTTCGGCAGCCGTGGCACCCGCACATTCTCCCAGCCGCCGGCGACCCGCACGGCGCCTGCGGATGCGACGCCGATCAACCGGACGATGACCCCGCAGAACCAGGCGACCACGCCGGGCGCTGCCCAGCAGAACATGGGCCAGGCGGCCCGTCCCGGCGCGCAGCGTCCGGGCGGCTTCTTCGGCGGCTTCGCGGGCTCGATGCTCGGCGGTCTCGCCCTTGGCGGCCTGATCGGCATGATGATGGGCAACGGCCTTGGCGGCATGGCCGGCATGTTCGGCATGCTGCTGCAGATGGCGCTGCTTGCTGGCGCAGTCATGCTTGCCATGCGCTTCTTCCGCAGCCGCCAGACGGCCGCACCGGCCGGCTATTCGCCGCGTGAAGCCGCTGCCGGCGCCTCGCCAATGCAGGGCTTTGGCACGCAGGGCCAGGGTTCCGGTTCCGGCTTTGGTTCGGGCATGCCGTCCTTCAAGATCCCGTCGATCGGTGGCGGTGCCGCCGCTGCCGCCCGTCCGGCACAGCCGCGCATGGCCGATGGTTCCACGGACGAGATTGGTATTACCGGTGACGATCTCGGCCAGTTCGAGACGATGCTGAAGCAGGTTCAGGCTGCCTATGCTGCCGAAGATTACGGTACGCTGCGCAAGCTGACGACGCCGGAAGCGATGTCGTGGCTGGCTGAAGAGCTGAGCGACAATGCCACCAAGGGCCTGAAGAACGAGGTCAGCGACGTGCATCTGGTACAGGGCGACGTGGCCGAATCCTGGAACGAGGGCGGCGATGACTACGCCACGGTTGCGATGCGCTACGAGAGCATCGACGTCACCCGCGACCGCGCCACCGGCCGCGTCGTCGAGGGCGACCCGGACAACCTGTCGGAAACCGTCGAACTCTGGACGTTCCTGCGCAAGCGCGGCGGCGACTGGCAGGTCTCGGCGATCCAGGGAGCCTAACCGCCGCCCGGCCATCATTTCGAGCTTCGACCGCCGGCGGTGCCGGCGGTTTTTATATGTTCTCTGCCTCATCCGGCTCTCCGGCAAGTCTGAGCATTTCCTTCAAGGTGGCGGACTGGCGGTGTGTCCCTTCGCGGATGCAGGGCGGAAAGTACCGCTGATAGTGGCCGGATGCCGCCTGCGCCTCCGACAGAAAGCCCCGGCAGGCCTTTGCCCGGCGGCAGGGCGAGAGGCTGCAGGTCTTCCAATAGCCAAGCGAGCTGGCGCCGATCTGGAATATTTTCTGGCTCTCGCGCTCCTGCTGGCGTTCCGGCAACCGGTGATATTCGCCCCAGGTGAAACCAGGCATATAGGGCTCGGCATCCCGTTCCGCCTCGTAGCGAAGCCGCTCTTCCTCGGTCCAGATCTTCATATCGCCTTTCCTTCGCACACGCTTTTGCGGTCACGCGGCATGTCTGCCCGTGTTGAAATCCGTGGAGAGCCCACACGAGTGCGGAACCTCATATGTGGTTTTAGTCTGTGGCTCCGCACTCGCGTGGCCTTCGGCGTTCGTTCGGGGTGTCCAGCCCCTACAGGTGGTTGCCTCGCCTCGCTGCATGGCTTTATTTGCGCTCATCCTTTCGGGACGGGCTTGCCACTTGCACGGCTGAACCGAACCGGACCTGGCGGCCCGGGGGAGGCTTGATAGGCGGTGCTGCCCAAGGACAGAGCCACCATGGCGTTCACCTCCCTGGCCGTTGCCGCACGTTACGGATCAAACCAGGGCGCCGGCCTCCACCTGCCCGCGACCGTCTCGCGAAACACTCCGGCGGCGGAGACAAGACAGAGTATGGCCGGGTTTTTCAGGCCGGGGATAAACGGGGATGGATTTTTGCCGAAAGTGCAGATGGCAGCGGCATTTGGCTGATGGGGCAGGTGCTATTCGTCCCCGGTCAGCCGGGCAATCGTCTTGTCCACGCGGGCGAGACGGATCTGCGCGGTCGTCGCCTTCAGGAGCGGCAGGATGAGCGCGTATTGGCCGGTCTTGTCGAGCGCTGCAAAGGCGGCAGCCGCCTTCGCATTGCCACTGAGCGCCGCCGCCAGATCCTCCGGCAGACCTGCGTTGCGCTGCGGCTCATAGGCCACCGCCCAGCGCCCGTCAGCCTGTGCCGCCGCCACTTCCGCCAGACCCGCCGCCTGCATCCGCCCGGCCTCGGTCAACGCCGCCACCCGATCGACATTCAACCGCGACCACGGACTTTTGCCCCGCCGCGGCGAATAGCGCTGCAGATAGGACCCTTTGTCAAACCCCTTCCGCTGACTGTCGATCCAGCCGTAGCAGAGCGCGGCATCAAGGGCTTCGCCGATAGTGATCAGCGGCTCGGCGGCATTTTTCTTGGCGATCAGCAGCCAGATACCGGGGGAGGTGGCGTGATGGGCGGCCAGCCAGATGTCCCATTCGGCTGATGTAGCGAAGGCGTGTGGGGCGGTGGGTGCGTCCATGGGTTGGTCCGGTTGGGTTTGGCGGTAAGTGTATCGCGTGTGCGGCGTCTGGCTAGAGGGGGCTTCAGGCATTTGCAGAGGGGCGGCCCCTCGAGGCCGGTTACCTGGCAGGCGCAGCTCCCCCAATCTCCGTCATCCCTGTGCCCGTCACAGGGATCCAGCCGCCGCGCGTCCGCGCGGCGGGAAGACTCTTATTCCGCGAAGGGAGTCTCGCGCGCCGCAGACGCGGCGCACTGGATTCCTGTGACGGGCACAGGAATGACGGAGGAGAGGGAGTTGCCTCGACAGACAGAGCCGAGTGTGAGGCACCTGCGGGAAGCGCTGCTCTGTCTGCTTCGGCTACCGAAGCGCCCACTCACAACCCATGCAGATAATGGGCGATATCCTCCCAGCCAGGGTTCATCGCCTCGATCAGGTTGAGCTTCCACTGGCGTGGCCATTTCTTGATGGTCTTTTCGCGGGTGATCGCCGTCGTCACCAGATCGTATTCCTCGAACCACACCAGCGTCTTGACGCCGTAGCGACTTGTAAAGCCGGGGGTGAGTTCCTTCTGATGCTCGAACAACCGGCCCGGCAGATCACTCGTCACACCGGTATAGAGCGTGCCGTTTCGCTTCGAGGCGAGGATGTAGACATAGCCTTTCATCGCGCAAAAGGTGCGGCATGGGAGGTGATCTGGCAAGTAGGGCGTGTTGTTTTGGTGGGATGTGGCCGCTGGTGGTGCCCTTGAGAGGAAAAGGTCGCTCTAAGGGTTCAGTTTAATCCGCGACCGCCTCCCCAAGCTCCATCATGCCTGTGCCTGTCACAGGCATCCAGCCACCGCGCGTCTACGCGGTGGGAGGGCTTCATGCGTGCGGCGAGTAAAAAGGTCTTCCGCGCCGCAGACGCGGCGCACTGGATACCTGTGACAAGCACAGGAATGACGGAAGAAAGGGGCGGCGAAACAAAGGCAGTACCCCTACATCCTCTCCCCCGGCAACGCGCTTGCCTGCCTCACCCAATCCGCAAGCATCCCTTCATCCAGCACATCCCCCTCATAAATATGAAAATACCGCGTCTCCGCGTTCTTGGAATCGACCGGCGGGACGGGGGTGAGCGACGTGCCGCGGAAGAAGGCGAGTTTGATGTATTTGGCAAAGCAATGGAGGCCGAGGAACCAGGTCTGGTCTTCCAGCCCGTAGAGCGGCGAGTTCCATTTGACGGCCTTGCGGACGCCGGGGACGGTGCGGGTGATCAGGGCGTCGAGGCGGTGACCAACGTCGCTTTTCCAGCCGGGCATGGCGGCGATATAGGCTTGCACGGGGGCGTCGCCATCGCCCTTGGCGATCTGGGGATTGCCGCCTGACAGGAGGACCGGATTTGCGGATGCGGTGCCGGTTTCGGCGGGCGGCGCCGTGGGCTGTTTCTTCGCCGCAGGCTTGGCGCGTCCGGATTGTCCGGCCGGCGTTTTGCCCTGTTGGGCCGGGGCGGTTTTCTTGACGGTCTTTTGCGGTTTTCCGGGCGTATCGCTGGTCATTGGTCTCCTCCTTTGATGGAGGAAAGATAGGCAACGAGGCCGGATGACGCCAGATGCCGGGGGCGGAGCGGCCACCGGTGTTTACCGTAAGAGCCGGAGGAAAGGTCAGACAGGCCCCGGAGGGCCTGTCTGGTGAGTTTGGGTTTGCCGGTGTCAGGCGGCCTTGGCGGCTGCCGCGTAGGGGTCGAAGCGGCCGTAGAAGGTCTCGCCCTTTGCGGCCATCTCCTTGAGGAGCGGCGTCGGCTGGAAGTGATCGCCATAGGAGGCGGCCAGCTTTTCGCAGAGAGCCACGAAGGTCTTGACGCCCATGCCGTCGATATAGCTCAGCGTGCCGCCGGTATAAGGGGCGAAGCCGAAGCCGAGGATGGAGCCGACATCGGCTTCGCGCGGATCGGTGACGATGCCTTCCTCGATGGTGCGGGCGGCTTCCAGCGCGATGGTGACGAGGAAGCGCTGCTTGATCGTCTCGACGTCGAAGCTTTCGGCCGGCTTCTGCGGGAAGAGATCCTTGAGGCCGGGCCAAAGCGACTTCTTGGCCGGTTTGGCCGGATAGTCGTAAAAGCCCTTGCCGTTCTTGCGGCCGCGGCGGTCGAGATCGTCGACCAGCGTGTTGATCAGCGTCATGTGTTTCGGATCGACGGAGCCTTCGCCGAGATCGGCGATCGAGGCCTTGAGGATCTTCTGGCTGAGGTCGATCGCCACTTCGTCGTTGAGCGACAGCGGGCCAACCGGCATGCCGGCCATCTTGGCGGCATTTTCGATCATTGGCGCCGGAACGCCTTCGATCAGCATGTCATAGGCTTCGTGAATATAACGGAAGACGCAGCGGTTGACGTAGAAGCCGCGGGTGTCGTTGACGACGATCGGGGTCTTCTTGATCGCCGCGACGAAATCGAGGGCTACGGCCAGCGCCGTGTCGCCGGTTTCCTTGCCGAGGATGACTTCCGTCAGCATCATCTTCTCGACCGGCGAGAAGAAGTGGATGCCGATGAACTGGGCCGGGCGCTTGGAATTCTTGGCAAGGCCGGTGATCGGCAGGGTCGAGGTGTTGGAGGCGAAGATGGCGTCTTCGGCCAGTACCGCCTCGACCTTTTCGATCACGTCCTTCTTGACCTGGCGGTCTTCGAACACGGCCTCGACGACGAGCTTGACGTCCTTGAGGTCATTGTAATCGGCCGATGGGGTGATCAGCGCGAGCAGGGCTTCGCCCTGTTCAGGCGTTAGCCGTCCCTTACCGATGGAGTCCTTCACCAGGCCCTCCGAATGGGTCTTGCCCTTGGTGGCGGCTTCGATGTCGCGGTCGATCAGGGTGACGGCGATGCCGGCAGCGGCCGAGACATAGGCGATCGAGGCCCCCATGAAACCGGCGCCGACGACGCCGATCTTCTTCAAATCGGCCTTCGGAATACCGGCCGGACGGCGGGCGCCCTTGCCGAGTTCCTGCATCGAGATGAACAGCGAGCGGATCATCGAGAAGGCCTCGGTGGTCTGCAGGATTTCGGTGAAGTAGCGCTGCTCGATCTTCAGGCCGGTATCGAAGGGAACCTGCAGGCCTTCATAGACGCATTTGAGGATGGCAAGACCGCCCGGATAATTGCCGGAGGTTTCGCGGCGGAGAATGGCGGATGCGGCAGGCCAGAGCTGGGCCGCAGCTGGTGTCCAGATGCCGCCGCCCGGAGCCTTGTAGCCTTTTTCGTCCCAGGGCTGGACGGGCTTGAGGCCGTTCTTGATCATCGCCTTGGCGGCATTGATCAGTTCGGCCGGTTCGGCGATCTCGTGGATCAGGCCCATGGCCTTGGCGCGCTGCGGGGTGAGCGAGGAGCCGGTCGTCATCATCTGCAGGGCGTCCTGCGCGTTGGTGAGGCGCGGAACGCGCTGCGTGCCGCCGGCGCCCGGGAAGATGCCGACCTTGACCTCGGGCAGCGCCAGCTTCACCGACTTGGAATTGGCAGCGACTCGGCCGTGGCAGGCGAGCGACATTTCAAACGCGCCGCCCATGCAGGTGCCGTTGATGGCAGACACCCACGGCTTGCCGGAGGTTTCGAGCTTGCGAAACAGGCCGGTCATCTGGCCGGTGAGGTCGAACAGCTTTTGGGCGGCATTGTCGGGATCGAGCTTCTTCTGCTCGGCCTGGAACGTGAACATGCCCTTGATCATCGACAGATCGGCGCCGCCGGAGAAGGTTGACTTGCCCGAGGTGAAGACAACGCCCTTGATGGCTGCGTCGGCAACGGTCTGGTCGACGATGGCGTCGAGTTCCTTCATCACCTCGACGGTGAAGACGTTCATCGACTTGTCGGGCATGTTCCAGGTAACCAGCGCAATGCCGTCGGCGTCGGTTTCGATGGTGAAATTGGTGTAGGTTGTCATGGCTTTCCCCCTCAGTAGAGAATGGGTTCGATGTGCAGCGAGACGGTCGCTCCGCCGCTGTAACGCTGTTTGGTCGTATTGATGGCAATCAGCCGTCCGTCGCGCTCGACGCGCACACTGAAACCGGCATCGACAGCCTTGTCGAGATCCGGCTTTGACACTTTAAGCACGAAGGGCACGCGCGCCTCGCTGCCGTCGCTGGATACCGAGGTTTCGGCAATCAGCTTGGCGGCGACATCCATGACGCCCTGCTCCTCCAGCCGGACCTTTATGGTTCCGGCCGGAACCGGGCCATTGGCGACAGTGGTGATATCGCCGGTCAGGATCAGATCGCTGGCGCCTTCGTCCTCGGAGACGCAGCCGGCGATGGCCAGCAGTCCGAGGCCAATCAGCCCAAGTGCGGTGCGACGGGTGGCCTCAGCCATCGTCAGACCCTCTCGATGATCGTTGCTGTGCCCATGCCGGCGCCGATGCAAAGCGTCACAAGCGCGGTCTGCAGGCCACGGCGCTCCAATTCGTCGAGCACGGTTCCGAGGATCATCGCACCGGTGGCGCCGAGCGGATGGCCCATGGCGATGGCGCCGCCGTTGACGTTGATCTTGTCATGCGGGATGTCGAAGGCTTGCATGTAGCGCAGCACGACGGCGGCAAACGCCTCGTTGAGCTCGAACAGGTCGATATCGGCAATCGTCATGCCTGCGCGCTTCAACAACTTCTCGGTGACATCGACCGGACCGGTGAGCATCAGCGCCGGATCGGAGCCGATATTGGCGAAATGTTTGATACGGGCACGGGGTTTCAGGCCCATTGCCTCGCCGCCGGCCTTGGAGCCGACCAGCACGGCGGCCGAACCATCGACGATGCCGGACGAATTGCCGGCATGGTGGACGTAGTTGATACGCTCGATTTCCGGATGCGCCTGGATACCGACAGCGTCGAAGCCGCCCATCTCGCCGGGCATCTGGAAGGAGGGGTTGAGCGAGGCAAGGCTCTGCATTGTCGTCGTCGGACGCATGTGCTCGTCCTTGGCGAGGATGACGATGCCGTTCTGGTCCTTGACCGGGATGACCGACTTGTCGAAATAGCCATTGTCCCAGGAATGACCGGCGCGCTTCTGGCTTTCGACGGCATAGGCATCGACGTCATCGCGGGAAAACCCGTATTTGGTGGCGATCAGGTCGGCCGAGACGCCCTGCGGCATGAAATAGCCGGGGAAGTTGACGGACGGATCCATGTACCAGGCACCGCCCGACATGCCCATGCCGACGCGCGACATGCTCTCGACGCCACCGGCAATGACGATGTCATCGGCACCGGCGGCGATCTTGCCGGCGGCGAAATTGACGGCGTCGAGACCCGAGGCGCAGAAGCGCGAGATCTGCATGCCTGGTGCCTTGTTGGAATACCCGGCCTCGAAGGCGGCGGCCTTCGGGATGACGGCACCGGCTTCGAATACCGGATCGACGCAGCCCATGATGATGTCGTCGACGGTGGATGTGTCGAGCCCGTTGCGGTCGCGCAGCGCCTGCAGAACCTTGGCAGCGAGCCGCGGCGTCGGCACTTCGTGGAGCGCGCCATCTTTCTTGCCCCGGCCGCGCGGCGTGCGCACGTGGTCGTAAATGAAGACGTCGGTCATTGTTGTTTCTCCCTATGGGGCGCGCTTGTCAGCGCCCTTCCATTCGTCAAGTCTATTCAAACAGTGCCGAAACCCGGGCCAGAACCTCATCTGTTATGAAGTCTGGTACGGTTTCCGAGAATTTCGCATTGCGCGCCTTCAGATCAATGGCGCGAAGCTGGTTGCAAAGGACAACGCCGCTGGCTTTGGTACCGGCTCCCGATAGAGACACCGCGAACCCCTGCATGCGGACGAATTCACCGCCGCTGGTAATCGGTGCCACGACCGGTGTGCCAAGCTGGTTGAATGCGCGTGGTGTCAACACCAGCACGTACCGTGCTTTGGCCTGCTCGCGTCCCTTGGTCGGTTCCAGATCGACATGCCAGATATCGCCGCGCTCCATCAGATGATTTCCCGGCCGACCGGCTGGATATCCATCCATTCTTGATCTTCTATCGAAAGCGTCGCATCCGGATCACATTGGGCAAGCAATTCCTCCAATGTGTACTTAGGCCGCGCCTTGGGAACGGCCACAAGCTTGCCGTCCTCAACGGTCACGTCGAGCTTGGCGTTTGCCGAAAGTCCCAAAGTGTCCAGCAAAGGTTTCGGGATGGCCATCATCACCGAGCCGCCTACATTGCGTAAAGTCGATACAGCCATTTTCGTCTCCATGCGAAAGTTATACCAACATATAACTTTCGCTGGGGTTGAGCAATGATCAGAACGCCGCCGCGTCCAGCGCCATCGTCGTATCAGCACCCGCTTCGATGCGGGTTTTGCGCAAGGCGGTTTCGGGCATGATGCGTTCCATGAAGAATGTCGCGGTGATGAGCTTGTTCTTCAAATAGGCCTCGCGGTCGCCGGCGCCTTCAGCCAGCTTCTCCTCTGCCGTCTTGGCGATCTTCGCCCACATGTAGCCGAGAACGACGAGGCCGAAGAGGTGCATGTAGTCGGTCGAGCCAGCGCCGGCATTGTCGGGCTTGGCCATGGCATTGCTCATGAACCACATGGTGGCCGCCTGCAGGTCGTTCAAGCCCTTCTTCAGGCCCTTGGTGTAGACGACCAGCTTTTCGTCAGACCGGTTTTCCTCGCAGAAATCGCCGATTTCCTTGAACAGGGCGGCAATGGCCCGGCCGCCGTTCAGCGCCAGCTTGCGGCCGACAAGGTCGAGCGCCTGAATGCCGTTGGCGCCTTCGTAGATCATCGCGATGCGGGCATCGCGGACATACTGGCTCATGCCGTGTTCTTCGATATAGCCGTGGCCACCGAAGACCTGTTGCGCCATGACGGCGTGGTCAAAACCCTTGTCTGTCAACACGCCCTTGAGGATCGGGGTCATCAGGCCGAGGATATCGTCGGCTGCCTGGCGATCGGCGTCGTTGTCGCCGCGATGGGCGATGTCGGATTTCAGTGCCGTCCACAACGTGAAGGCGCGGCCGGCTTCGTTGAAAGCCCGGATGGTCATCAGGGTGCGGCGCACGTCGGGATGGACGATGATCGGGTCGGCCTTCTTGTCCGGCGATTTGACGCCGGAGAGCGAGCGGCCCTGGATACGGTCGCGCGCATAGTTGGCGGCGTTCTGATAGGCGACTTCAGCGACCGACAGTCCCTGCAGGCCGACGCCGAGGCGGGCTTCGTTCATCATCACGAACATGGCGTTGAGGCCCTTGTTCTCCGTGCCGATGAGATAGCCGACAGCATCGTCATAGTTCATGACGCAGGTCGAATTGCCGTGGATGCCCATTTTGTGCTCGATCGCACCGCAGGAAACGGTGTTGCGCGCACCGACGGAGCCGTCTGCCTCGACATGGAATTTCGGCACGATGAACAGCGAAATGCCCTTCACCCCTTCCGGCGCGCCTTCGATACGGGCAATCACCAGATGGATGATGTTGTCGGCCATGTCGTGTTCGCCGGCCGAGATAAAGATCTTCTGGCCGGAAATCTTGTAGGAGCCATCGCCCTGCGGCACGGCCTTGGAACGGAGCAGGCCAAGATCGGTGCCGCAATGGGGCTCCGTCAGGTTCATCGTGCCGGTCCAGTCGCCGGCGACCATCTTCGGCAGATAGGTTGCCTTCTGCGCGTCGGTGCCGTGCACGAGGATGGCGGCGATGGCACCCTGGGTCAGGCCCGGATACATGGTCAGCGCCATATTGGCCGAAGACATATATTCGCCGATTGCGGTGTGGAGCGTATAGGGCAGGCCTTGGCCACCAAACTCTTCGGGAACAGCCAGGCCGAGCCAGCCGCCCTCGCGGTACTGGTCGAAGGCCTGCTTGAAGCCCTTCGGGGTCGTCACCGTCGCATCATCGCTGCGCTTGCAGCCTTCCTGATCGCCCGAAAGATTGACCGGGAATAGCACTTCCTCGGCAAGCTTGGCGGCTTCCCCGACGATCGCCTCGATCATGTCGGGCGTTGCATCGGCAAAACCGGGCAGGTTGTTGTAGCGCTCGATACCGAGAACGTCGTTGAGAATGAAAAGCGTGTCTTCGACCGGAGCCTTGTAGCTGGGCATGTCTCGTGTTCCTCACCTGTAACCGTGTCATGGAGCAGCGTCTCCTGGGTCGCTCCATGTAATTTCCATCATGCTACAAAACTTTGACGTGCGCGTAAACGTCAAAGTTTGCGGGGCGGCAAAATTTGATCGATCGCCGGGTCCGCTGACCCAGGTGTACCGAAACTGTGATGTGGAAGCCTCCCGGCGCCAGCATGCGCGCAAATCGTTAAAAAATTTTCAGTCAGGTTAACGGGTTATTTACCACGTTTCGTGAAAGTGCGTGTTGAGATGGTCACAGTTGCAATAGTTTTGTTCTCGCGTCGTTGTAGCTCTGTCCGGATCGGTACCGGAACTCCCGGAAGGCGGGGATTTGCCTTTCTGAAGCCCGGATTCCGATCAAGGCCGATGAAAGAGGCGAAGTACGATGAACGGATCGCGATCAAATACTCCACGTCCCGGCGCCCAGTCTTATGGCGACAGGTCGTCCCTCGACGCGTTGAACCGCACGATCGAGGGGTTGGAAGCGCGTATCGAAGGATTGATGGGAACGGCTGGGCGTGATCCGCGGGGCCGTGACCTGACCGATGGTCCAGCCGCGGTTGCCGATCCGATCACCGAAATCATGCAGCGGCAGCGGACACTGACGGCCACGCGGGAACGCGATGCCGTTCGTGACCGTGACGTCGTTCGCGAACGCGACCCTGTGCGGGAGCGCGACGTCATCCGAGACCGCGTCCAGCAACGTCCGGAACTACGCGCCTATGAAGAGCGCAGTGTTCCGGCGTTCCAGCCACCAGTCCAGCCCCGCCGCGAGCTGCCGGTTGCCCCACCGCTCAGCGAACAGTTGCGCAACGAGGTTTATCGCAGCGAGCCGTTCCGCCGTGAGCCGATCCGCCCGGAAGGCCTGCGCCCAGAGAGCCTGCGCCAGGAAACCGTTCGCCAGCGTCCGGAGCCTGTTCGCAGCGAGCCGCTGCGCTCTGAACAATACCGCAGTGAACCGCAGCGCCCTGATCCGGCCATGGCCGAGATTGCTCAGGCGCTGGTTGGCCTGCGTCAGGAATTGAAGAAGGACATTGCTGACGGACTTTCCCGCGAGATGACGACGCTGCGCGCCGAAATCCGTGGCATCACCGCAGATGCGGCGCAGGACCAGACGATGGCGGAGGATATCCGCAGCGATCTGCAGCGCCTTTCCGACAGCATCAACCAGCTCGGCCGGCAGGCATCGCCGTCGCAGGCCGATGCGCTGAAGGTCGAGTTCGACGAACTGCGCGTCATGATCGATGGTCTTGCCCGCGAGGACAGCGTTCATCGGATGGAAACGCGCTGGACTGGCGTCGAAGACCGGATGAATGCCTTCGATACCAACCGCGACGATGAACTGGTGGCACTCGCCTACCGGCTTGACGAAATCAAGTCGCAGATCGGCTCGATGAACAGCGGCCCGGCCATTCATGCTCTGGAGGACAAGCTGATCTCGGTCGCGCAGGCGATCGAAATGATCGGCCGCCATATGCAGCCGGACGATCGCCAGATGGCGTCGCAATTTGCCGATCTGGATGCACGTCTCGACGAAATCAGCCGCGCGATTGTTGCCAGCGGCCGTGCTGCGGTTCCAGACAACGCTGGCGTCACCCGCGTCGAAGGCCGTCTCGCCGACCTGTCCCGCCAGATCGACAGCTTGCAACGGCCGGCTGACAATGGCGTCGGTGCGCGCATCGAGGCTCTGACGGCCCGTGTCGAGGAACTGGCCAACGAAGAGGCCGCCGTACGCCTTGAAGAGCGCCTTGAACAGTTGTCGCTGATGCTGGAGCGCTCGCAGAAGGCTTCCGCTCAGCCCGACCTGACCGGATACCTCTCCGATATTTCCCGTAAGATCGACGCGCTCGACCAGGGCTCGGTCAATGATGCGCTTGCCGAACGTCTCGACGATCTCGCCCGCCGGATCGACCAACTGGACGCGCCGCAGACGTCCTATGTCGGCGATGCCCGTTTCGACCGGCTCGAAGGCCAGCTGGCGGATATCGCCATCCGCCTCGAGGAAACCCACGCGGCTCCCTATGACGACAGCGAAATCCTGCGCAGCCTGCAGGACCAGATCGCCAACCTGTCGAGCCTTGTCAGCCTGCCGCGCGAAATGGCGCCGGCTGCTGTCCCTGCCGAATTCGAAGGCCGGATGAGCGCGCTCGAGGATTACCTGGCGACCAGCGACGAATACATCATCGAGGCAGCCCGCCAGGCGGCCGAAGCGGTGATGGAAGCCTATTCGAAGAACGGCATGGGCCAGACCGCTTCCGGCGGAACGGACATGGCGGCGATCTCGGCGCTTGCCGACGATCTCAAGGTTCTGGAAGACATGAGCCGCTCAAGCGAGGAGCGTACGGCGCGCACGTTCGAAGCCCTGCACGAAACGCTGGTTCATATCGCTGAAAAGCTGGAGCGGCTGGAAGAGCGTGGCCAGGAACAGGACGCACCCCGCGCCTTCGGTTCGCGCGGCCAAGACAGCCAGGCGCAGATGCCCCGCGCCACACAACCGGTTTTCGAGACGCAGGACGATCCCTTCGCCGAAGCTGATTTTGGACGCCGTTACGAAGACCTGAAGCGCGACATGCACGGGCTTACCACCGAGGCGGAGCCTGCCAACCCATCGCGTGAAGAGGTGGCGGAAGCCGTTGCCGTCGTCGCCGAGCAGGCGGCCGTGCATCCGAGCGATATCAAGACTGCGCCGGTTTCTACCAGCAAGCCCAGTCTTCTTGCCGGGATTGCCAAGCGGTTTACCGGCAAGCGGGCGGAGCCTGTTCGCGCCGTCGAACGCCAGGTGATCGACCCGACACCGTCGATCGATGCGGCTGACGCCATCGAGCCGGATGTGGCCAACCAGCTGCTGGAGCCGGGTTCCGGCGTGCCGGACGTCAAGAAGATCCTTGAGCGGGTTCGTGCTGGCCAGAGTGGCCGCAACGCGCCGCCGAGCGAAACGGACAAGGCGGACTTTATCGCTGCTGCCCGCCGCGCCGCGCAGCAGGCCGCCGAAGAAGTCGATACGATGAACCGCGGCAAGGGCGGCGCCAGCGCATCCCCGATCGGCGCTTTTTCTCGCAATCGCCGTCCCATCCTGATGGCGGTCGGCGCCGTGCTTCTGGCGATCATGTCCTATCCGCTGGTCAACACGCTGATCCGCGGTGAACAGGCGCCTGTCGATGCGCCAGTGGCCGCCATCGAGCAGCCGGTAAGCAACGAAATGCCGATGGCCGGCGAAACACCGGCAATGGCGAATGTGGCTCCTGTGACAGAAGGCGCCGATAACGACGTCGAGCCGCTCACCGCGTTGCAGCCGCAGGCCGAAGGCCAGACGATAGGACAGCTGGAGGGGCCTGCGTCGCAGGCGATGCCACCGGAAACCTCAGTCTCCGAAACCGCACAGCCGGAAGCCAAGCTGCCGGATGCTGCGCAGGCCATGCCGGAAACCGGAGCGGTCGACAGCCGGATGCTGGCGCCGCTCATCGAAGGTTCTACACCGGAAACGGCAACGGGTCTGGATACGGCAAAGGACGCGGCCAGCACGGCAGCGGCCCAGCCTGCCGCAGACGCCGCCGCGCTGACCGTTCCCGCCGACATCAAGCCCGAGGCACTAGCCGACGCTGCCAGGAAGGGTGATCCGCTCGCACTGTTCGAAATCGGTGCCGTCTATACCGAAGGCCGTGGCGTCAAGGCCGATCTCGTCCAGGCGGCGAAATGGTATCAGCGCGCTGCCGATGCTGGCGTCACGCCTGCGGAATATCGTCTCGCCAGCCTCTACGAAAAGGGCACCGGTGTTAACCGTGACTTGGCGAAGGCACGGGCGCTCTACCTGCAGGCCGCCGAAAAGGGCAATGCCAGCGCCATGCACAATCTTGCTGTGATGCTGGCCAGTGGCGGTGCCGCCGCTCCCGATTTCGCCGGTGCCGGCAAGTGGTTTTCCATGGCCGCCGATCGCGGTATCCGTGACAGCCAGTTCAACCTCGCCATCCTCTATGCGCGCGGCAACGGGGTGAGCCAGGATCTGGAAGAGTCCTACAAGTGGTTCTCGATCGCTGCCCGTGACGGCGACGCCGATGCCGGCCAGAAGCGTGACGAAGTCGGCAAGGCCCTGAAGCCCGACCAGCTGAAAAGCGCCAAGGCGAAATTCGACGCCTGGAAGCTGACGCCGCTCGACGCCAAGGCCAACTCGGTCGACGTGCCGGATACCTGGGTCGGCAAGGGCACGAAGACCGCCTCGGTTGATATGAAGAAGGCGCTGCGCAATATCCAGGCGATCCTCAACAATAACGGCTTCGACGCCGGCAAGCCGGATGGCGAGATGGGTCAGAAGACCGTCTCTGCGATCAAGGCCTTCCAGAAATCGATCAACCAGGAGCCGACCGGGCAGATCACCGACGCGCTGGTCAAGGAACTTTTGAAGCGGAACGGCTAAGGTATGCTGTGCCCATTCGGGCACAGGCCGGCGATTTGATCTGTCGCGGCTCAGAACGGCGTCTGCGGCCGCAATAATGCCGCAGACCGGCCGGACACCGGGACGTGCTTCGCGTTAGGGTTAAGGCCTGCAAAAGGTTGACAGGCAATAACCCGGGGCGCATGACGGAACGACGTTGAATTCACGATTTTAACAATTGGTTTTCAAGACTGTTCCATTCCTTATCTCCCGTGGTGAATCACTTGCCACTTTGATGTTTTCCGCCCGCCTTGCGGGCTATTGGCATATTTAGAGGTCTGGCCGTGACGGTGTATCTGCCCATTGCAGAGTTGTCGGTGAACATTTTCATCATCCTCGGAATGGGCGCGGCCGTCGGCTTTTTGTCCGGCATGTTCGGTGTCGGCGGCGGCTTCCTGATCACGCCGCTTCTGATCTTCTACAATATTCCACCCGTCGTTGCCGTTGCCACCGGTGCCAACCAGGTCGTCGCATCCTCGATCTCCGGCGCCATCACCCATTTCCGGCGCGGCACGATCGATATCAAACTGGGGACGGTGCTGCTCTGCGGCGGTCTCGCCGGCGCGACGGTCGGCATCTGGCTGTTTTCGCTACTGCGCCGCATCGGCCAGCTCGATCTGGTCATCTCGCTCGCCTATGTCGTGCTCCTCGGCTCGGTCGGTTCGCTGATGCTGTGGGAGAGCATCCGGGCGTTGCGCCGGGCGGCCAAGAACGAACAGGTGACATTGAGGCGGCCGGGCCATCACAACTGGGTTCACCGCCTGCCGCTGAAGATGCGGTTCAAGAAGTCCAAGATCTATCTCAGCGTCATCCCGATCGCCGTGCTGGGCTTCTGTATCGGTATCCTGACATCGGTGATGGGCGTCGGCGGCGGCTTCATCATGGTGCCGGCGATGATCTATCTCCTGCGTATCCCGACCAATGTCGTCGTTGGCACCTCGCTGTTCCAGATCATTTTCGTCTCCGCCTATACCGTCATCGTCCAGGCGACGGCCAACTACACCGTCGATATCGTGCTTGCCTTCGTGTTGATGATCGCCGGTGTGATCGGCGCACAGTATGGTGTGCGCGTTGGTCAGAAACTGCGCGGCGAGCAGCTGCGGGCCTTGCTGGCGCTCTTGGTCCTGGCCGTCGGCATCCGTCTTGCCATCGAACTGGTGATCCCGCCGCAGGAAGTCTATTCGATCGTATCCGCGGGGCTCGGCTTCTGATGCGGATTTTCTCGCGCGCGCTTTTTGCTGGTTTTCTGTTTGCCGCACCGCTTGCCGTGCAGGCGGAACCGATCGACTTCACCGAAAAGCTGGATATCGGCATCTCCACCGACGAGATCGCCATCACCTCGGATTTCCGTGGCGCCGACCTGACGATCTTTGGCGCCATCGATGGTGCCGATCCGGGGCTACTGGCACAGGGCAAATACAACATTGTCGTGGCGCTGGAAGGACCGAAGGAAAATACGACGGTGCGCAAGAAGGAGCGCGTCTTCGGCATCTGGATCAACACCAATTCGATGACCTTCGAAAAGGTGCCGGAATCCTATTCCCTGTCGAGCACGCGCGATATCGAGACGATCGCGCCGCCCGGCGACATGAACAATATGGGTATCGGCGTTGATCATATGCCGCTGACGCCGGTCGGCTTTATCGGCGACGGCAGCAACCTCACCGAATTCCGCGACGCGTTCCGGCGGCTACGGGAAACCACCGGTGTCTACCAGCGTGATCCCGGCGGCGTGCAGTTCATCAGCTCCAGCCTGTTCAAGGCGTCGCTACGCCTGCCGGCCGACGTGCCGAACGGTTCGCATATCGTACGCGCCTATCTGTTCCGCGACGGCCTTTTCGTTGCCGCCAAGGCGCTGGAACTGCGTGTCGTCAAGACCGGTCTGGAGCAGGCGATCACCGCCGCAGCACACGAACAGCCGTTTCTCTACGGTCTGGTAGCGGTGCTTCTCGCTGTCATCACGGGCTGGCTGGCGAGCATCGTCTTCCGCAGGGATTAACCGGATCCCGCTTTGCCTCTTCAGGAAAACAGGCTATTTGCGATCGAAACATCAGGAGACTGAGCCATGAAGCCGATTTTCGTCCAGCTGCAATGCGCCCCCGGCAAGACCTATGAGGTCGCCGACGTGATCTACAAGAAAGAGATCGTCTCGGAGATGTATTCGACCAGCGGCGATTACGACCTTCTGATCAAGGTCTATGTCGATGAAGAGCAGGATATCGGCAAGTTCATCAACGACAACATCGCCACGGTGCCTGGCATCACCCGGTCATTGACGACGCTGACGTTCAACGCGTTCTGACATTTCAGCCGTTTTCAACCTCGTAGGTGAGGATCGTCGCTCCAGCGGCGGTCGTCGATGTGGTCGCAAGTTTCAAGGCTGTCTTGTCGCGGCCGGGCTTGAAGAACGGCGTGCCCTTGCCCAGCAGCACGGGGACGATGCACAGCATGATCTCATCGACGAGACCCGCCTTGAGCAGGGTGTCGCAGAGTTCGGCGCTGCCAAAGACGCGGATCGGTTTCGTCGCGGTCTGCTTTAGCCGCCGCAAGTCCTCGACGATCTCGGCGGTGACCGTCGTGTTGTTCCAGTCGCTCTCCGTGATGGTCCGCGAGGCGACGAGCTTCGGCAGGCCGTTCATGAAGTCCTTGACGACGCTGTCCTCGTCCGCCGTCGTCCAATAGGCCTTCATTCCCTCATAGGTGATGCGGCCGAAGACGAGCATCTCGGTTGTCGTGCCGAACGTCTTCGATAGAGCGTCCAGTTCCGGTCCCCAGGCGCGGCCGTGAAATTCGAGATTCCATTTTTCAGCGCCTTCGAAATAGCCGTCAAGCGTCACAAGATTCCAGATGCACAGCTTGGCCATGGTCATTCCTCCCAACCCAGTCTTGTTAAAAACTGGCTCAGGATGAATAATCCGATTGCAGATTGCAAGCGGTATTTCAAGGTGATTTGGGGTGTTGGGGAAGTGGATCGGGTGACGAGGAAAAGTTCGTAGAGCGGCTCCATCGGCTTGTCGCCGAGATACTGCCCAACGACGTAAGGTGCTGCGCGGTCCACCAGATCTCAGCTGTTCAGCCGGTCATTGAAGACGCTTGCGTTTAAAGCGTTTTGAGCAGGCCGGCATGCCGCCGGAACGGATGATGGAGCCCGCTTTTATAAATTCTGGCGCTTGACCTTGGCTTGTAGTTCGGCAACTCTACCCGAATAACGGGTGGGGGATGCATGAGTTCGATCGAGGAAAGTCTGCGCGCCATTTCTGAGCGTGTGAAATCTCATTCAAGCACGATGGTAACGGAGGAAGCGGTCAAGACTGCCGTCGTTTTGCCGTTCCTGCGGTCGCTAGGATACGATGTTTTCGATCCTAGCGAGGTCATCCCGGAATTTACCGCAGATGCTGTTGGCAAGAAAGGCGAGAAGGTCGATTACGCAATCAAGATCGATAGCGAAATTCGCATTCTTATCGAATGTAAGCCGATCTCAGTTGCGCTTGAGAAAAAACATCTGGATCAGCTTTATCGATATTTCAGCGTGACCAATGCAAAATTTGCCATCCTGACAAATGGCCGGACATTCAATTTCTACACAGATCTTGAAGCACCCAATAAGCTGGATACACGCCCATTCTTCGTTTTCGACATCACCGATTTCAACGCCAGTATCGTGGTGGAACTCCGAAAGTTCGAGAAGGCCTCCTTCGATGTTTCGGCCATTCTCGCGACCGCAGAGCGGCTTAAATACACCTCTGGCGTCAAGCAGGTCATTTCCAAGCTTGTCGAAGAACCCTCCGAAGAATTTGTGCGCATGATTGCCGGCGGAATTTATGAAGGGCGGATGACGGCACCGATACGCGAAATGTTTACCGGCGTGGTCCGTACCGCATTCCGGGAAGTCATCATGGATACGGTAAAAAACCGCCTGTCGAGCGCGCTTGCCGACACGGTTGAGGTGATCGAAAAGATTGACGAGCCCGTCGCAGACGATCCCGAGGTTGTCACCACGGAGGAAGAGCGCGAAGGTTACATGATCGTGAAAGCGATCGTTCGGGACACCGTCAGTTCCAAGCGCGTGGTGATGCGCGACCAGAAGACCTATTGCGGGATATTGCTTGATAACAACAACAGGAAGCCCCTCGCGCGCCTTTGGTTCAATCGCTCAGTCAAATACATAGGCCTGTTTGATGGGGAGAGTGAGGAGCGATTGATAATCGATTCTCTTGATCAAATTTATGATCACACCGACCGGCTACGTGCTACTGCGAAGAAATATGACGTAGCGCCGTCTTGATGGAGCAAGCGCCGCAGTTTCGATTAAACTGAATGCGTCTTTCTACAGGCGTTCCTCCAGAATCTCGGCGGTAAAATTTCTGCCACCGTAGAAAATGCCGAGAATGATCACGTTTTCATTCTGCACTGTGAAGGCGACGCTGACCCGTCTCTTGTAACCGATGACGCGCAGCCCCGGCGCGAGTTCGACACGCTCTGTGCCGCGCTCCGGAAAATCAGAGAGTTTGGAACAGAAAGCGTGGATGCCGGTGACAAAATTCCAGGCGGTAACTGGATCGGCTTTCTCGGCAAGAGTGTCGTAGAGCACGTTTAGCTCTTCTTCGGCTTTGGGGTGGAGAAGAACCTTGTATTGCATCGCCTATTTTGTCTTGGCGATGTGGGCTTGATGTCGTGCTTTCAACCGGGAAAAAGCATCTTCAAGTGAGATTGCCTGATCTGGGTTCACGCGGACATCCTGGAGGCGTGACGGAATTTCTTCTCGCAGCCAACGTTCACGTGCGGCTTCGAAGTCTTCCAGCATCCGCAAGCCGGCGCGGACGACTTCGCTGGCGTTGTTGTAACGGCCGGATTCCAGTTGCGCCTGAATAAAGCGCTCGTAATGTTCGTTCAATGCAAAGCTTGCCATTGGGAGCCTCAGGCACGAAATGATAACTGTTGTTAATAGTTATCACAAACGATGCTGGAGTGAAAGCCGCCGGTCACCCCAGCAAATTGGCAAACCGCACCGAATAGATCCGGTCCCGTCCCAGCATATGGGCGACAAGGCTCTGGTGGTCGAAGAGGCCGCGCATGGCCTGGTGGCGAAGGTCGAGGCCGCCGGTGGTGACGCCGAAGGCGGGCATGATCAGGCGGCGGCCATCGGTGGCAAAGCAGGCGCGGCGCATGTATTTTTCGCGGCGGCGCACGGTAGCAGATGGATGAAGATGGCCGGCAATTTCGCCCGCGGTCGCGTTCAGCGCCGGTTCGTGGCGGAAGACCAGGCCGGAATGGTCGAGCTCGTCCATGGATGAGCCGGGCAGGCCGGTGGTGCCGTCGGGATCGTGGTTGCCGTTGATCCAGATCCATTCCCGGCCGCGCGCCATGGTTTCGATCATGGCGCGAAACAGCTCGGGCATCAGCGCCGAGCCGACGCGGTCGTGAAAATTATCGCCCAGGCTGATGACGGTTTTCGGATTATGCCGGGAAATGACGGCATCGAGAATGCGCAGCGTCGCGAGTGTATCGTAGGGCGGCAGCATCATGCCACGCCGGGCAAAGGCCGAGCCCTTTTCCAGATGCAGATCGGAAACCACGAGGGTGTCGAGGTCAGGCAGATAGAGACCGCCGAGCGGATCGCAGACGCCGATGACACCGTTGACGACGATGCGGGCCGACAATGCCGGATTGTCCGGAAGGGCAGAAATGGCATGGACGATGCGGTGCATAGGGGTTCCGGCGCGGCGTTATTTTCAGTGTCTGACCAAGGTTTATGGCGATGCCGTGGCCGTCACATCCGCAAACAGTTCGTCGGCGGCTTCGGCAAGCAAAAAGTCCTGCGCATCGCCATTGACGGCTTCCTTGCCGATTTCGAGCATGACCGGAACGGCCAGTGGCGAAATGCGATCGAGCGGGCGGTGCGTGATATGGCCCTTGATTCGTGACAGCATATCGCCAAGCCGTTCGATCTCCAAAAGTCCGGTGGATGCGTCGTTGCGGGTGGCTTCGAGCAGGATGTGATCCGGCTCATGGCTGCGCAAGACGTCGTAAATGAGATCGGCGGAAACCGTCACCTGCCGGCCGCTCTTTTCCTTGCCGGGATGGCGCTGGTCGATCAGCCCGGCGATAACGGCGCAATTGCGGAAGGTGCGTTTCAACAGGAAGCTCTCGTTGAGCCAGGCTTCAAGGTCGTCGCCCAGCATGTCTTCGTCGAACAGGTCGGCAAGCTGCGGACTTGCTGTGCTGAAAGCATGGCCCAGATCCTCCAGCCCCCAGATAGCCAGCGAATAATCGGTGGCGACGAAGCCGAGCGGCTTCAGCCCGGCGCGATCAAGCCGCCGGGTCAGCAGCATGCCGAGCGTCTGGTGGGCGAGCCGCCCCTCAAAGGCGTAGATCACCATGTAGTGGCGGCTGCCGCGCGGGAAAGTCTCGATCAGCAGCTCGTCCTCCTTCGGCAGCATCGAGATGTCCTTCTGCAGGGACAGCCAGTCGCGCACCTGTTCAGGCAGGTTCGAATGGCGGCTCGGGTCCGCCAGCATCTTGCGCACCTGCTGGGCGAGATAGGTGGAGAGCGGAAACTTGCCGCCATTGTAGGAGGGAACCTTGGGGTCGAGCTTGTATCCCTGGCTGACCAGACACTCGCTTTCGCGGATGCCCTCAAAGCGCAGCACCTTGCCGGAAAACAGGAAGGTGTCGCCGGGCGACAGCATCTCGATGAAATATTCCTCGACCTTGCCAAGTGCCATGCCGCCGCGCCCAAGGGCGCCACGGGCGTTGTGCTTGACCATGCGCACATTGAGCATGGGGGATTCGATGATCGTCCCGACATTGAGCCGGTACTGCTGGGCAATCAGCGGATTGGACACGCGCCAAAAACCTTCGGGTGTCTTGCGGATTTTGGCGTAGCGCTCATAGGCGCGCAGCGCGTAGCCGCCGGTGGCGACGAAATCGACGATCCGCTCGAAGGTTTCCCAGGATAGATATGCATAAGGGGCGGCGCTGGTGATTTCGCTGTAGAGCACCAGCGGATCGAAGGGGGCGGCGCAGGCCATGCCCAGCACGTGCTGGGCCAGCACGTCGAGCGCGCCCTTGCCGACAGGCGGCGTGTCCTGCGCACCGATATAGTTGGCGTCCAATGCCGCCTGGCATTCCATTACCTCGAAACGGTTGGCAGGCACCAGGATGGCGCGGCTCGGTTCGTCCATGCGGTGATTGGCGCGGCCGATGCGCTGGGCAAGACGCGAGGCGCCCTTCGGCGCTCCTACATGGATGACCATATCGACATCGCCCCAGTCGATGCCGAGGTCGAGCGTGGAGGTGGCGACGACGGCGCGCAGCTTGTTTTCCGACATCGCCGCTTCGACCTTGCGCCGCTGGCCGACATCGAGCGAACCGTGATGCAGCGCGATCGGGAGATTATCGTCGTTGATGGTCCAGAGCTCCTGGAAGACGCGTTCGGCCTGGCTGCGGGTGTTGACGAACAAAAGCGTGGTCTTCGTCTCCCCGATCGCACGGTAGATATCGCCGATGGCGTAGGCGGCGGAATGCCCGGCCCAAGGCACGCGCTCGTCGGTGCGCATGATCGAAATTTCCGGCCGGGCACCGCCGGTGACGGTGATCAGACCGGCATGATTATTTTCGCCGGTCTTTTGCGGCGCCAGCCAGCGCTGCAGGTCCATCGGGTCGGCGACGGTGGCGGACAGGCCGATGGCCTGCATGCTGGGGGCGAGTTGGCGCAGGCGCGCAAGACCGAGCGAGAGCAGATGTCCGCGCTTGGACGTGACCAGCGAGTGCAGCTCGTCCAGCACCACGTATTTCAGGTCTTTGAAGAACCGCTCGGCTTCGCCATTGGCGAGCAGCAAGGCCACCTGTTCTGGTGTCGTGAGCAGGATATCCGGCGGGTTGAGTTTCTGGCGCTGGCGCTTGGCGGCGGGCGTATCGCCGGTGCGGTTTTCGATGCGCACGGGCAGGCCCATGTCTCCGACCGGTTTCATCAGGTTGCGCTCGATATCGACGGCCAACGCCTTCAAGGGCGAGATGTAGAGCGTGTGAATGCCGGTGAAGGCGGAGCCCGGCGGAATTTTTCCGCGTTCTGTCAAGGAGACCAGCGATGGCAGGAAACCGGCCAGCGTCTTGCCAGCGCCGGTCGGGGCGATCAGCAGCATGCTCTCACCGCCCTGCACGCGGGAAAGAAGCTCCAGCTGATGCGCACGCGGTTGCCAGCCCTTTTCCGCGAACCAGCGCAGGAAAGGTGGGGGCAGGAGCATTTGCGTCTCAGCGCGCAGAATGGAATCGATCTGGTTCACGCGAACAAATGTAGATCAAATATGGTGGATTTGAAGAGCCGGGTTTGCGATGCCGGGCTTCTCTGACCATGCCGGACGAACGATCGGACTGAGTTTGAGAAATCTTGCGCCTGCAAGGGAACGTTTCCGCTCTCCCCGCGTTGAGAGTTTCACGCCAAAATAAAAGAGAGCCAGTCAAAAAGGGAGAGGGGCATGCCGTCGTCCGCACGTGGTGAAACCGTCATTCCGCCAGATCAGCACATCCTGACAGTGCAGGAGGCGCTTGAGCCGCTCTATCAGAGGCTTGAGCGGGAAGTGGAAAACAGGTTGGTGGAAGCAGCCGTCGATGCGGGCTGGTCGCCCTATGACGCGTTGAATGCGATCGATCAGCTGAAAAGGCATGACGGCCTGCAGTGATGCCGCCGGTCCCGCCGCTCACGATTGCGGCGTAAACACCGCGCATGGAGCGGCGATGCCGCGCAGGCCGTGCTCCCCGAGCGGGATTAGCGGCTGTTTTGTTTCTGCCGCGAAGGCGCCGGAGACCAGTACCGTGTGTCCGAGCGGCCGGCACAGGCCTTCCAGCCGGCTGACGAGGTTGACGGCGGGACCGATGGCGGTGAAGTCCAGCCGGTCGGCCGTGCCGATATTACCCCAAAGCATGTTGCCCAGGTGCAGCGCCACGCCGAATGATAGAGGCGGAGCGCCTTGTGCTGCGCGGACGGTCTGGAGATGGTCCATCCCGGCGCGGGCGGCAGCAACTGCGCGTAGAGCTGCGTCGCAGGCTGCAGCAGCGTCACGTTCGCCGATCGGGAAGATTGCCAGCACGCCGTCGCCGATGAATTTCAACACCTCGCCGCCGAACGCATGGACGGCACCGGCGACACGGTCGAACCAGGCGTCGAGGGCTGCGATCACGTCTTTCCCATCAGTCGTTTCTGACAATTCGGTGAAGCCGCGCAGATCGGCAAACAGCAGCACCGCCCGGATTGTTTCGCCGGGATCGCGGCGCATGCGGCCGGCCAGAACCTGTGCCGCACTGCGCCGGCCGAGATAGGTTGTCAGCAGTGCCGATAGGGTCGAGCGGGCGGCGAGAAGTGCAAGCGGGGCTGCGGCAAAGCGCGCGACTTCGCGCAGCAGTTCGGTCTCTGTCTCGCTGAATGGGCGGTCTGCCACCCAGGACAGCATCGCCCCATCGGACCGGCCGCCAGCGAAATCCTCCTGAACGCTACCGGCGCCAAGGTTGCCCAGCCAATTGCGGGCGATATTGGTTGGTTGGGCAGGGCCGGGGTCGAGGGGACCGGCCAAACCCAGCGCTTCGATCACCCGTCCGGTATCCGCCCGCCAGAGCCAGATGCGCCGCTCGATGACGGGGTGGGGCGCTGCCTGGGTGAGCGCGCCGCCAGTGAGCGGCAAGCCATCGGCGGCCAGCCGTGCGGCAAGTGACGTCAGGAACGCATCACCATCAGGCGCATCTATTGCCTCATCAATCAGGAAGGAAAGAGCAGACGGCAATCGCATGGGGACATCATGCAATGGTGCCAGCCTCCTGTCACGAGATTTTGCTTCTTGCACACCGCCCGGCTTGGCTTAGATTGAACCCATTAGAATGCCATCATGTCCAGAACTGGAAGGTCATCCCGATGACGGAAACACTTCGCAGTGAAATCCAGATCGCAGCGCCGCAGGCTACGGTCTTTGCGTTTCTGACTGACCCCGACAAGATTTTGCGCTGGATGGGGACTTCAGCGACGGTCGAGCCGCATGCCGGCGGTATCTATCTGCTCAGCATGAATGAGAAACAGACAGCCCGAGGCCAATTTACCGAAGTCATTCCGGTGCACCGCCTGGCCTACAGTTTTGGCTGGGAGGGACACGACACGGTGCCGCCCGGTTCCGGCCTGATCGAGATCGACCTCATCGAGAAGGACGGCGGCACGCTGGTGCGTCTCTCCCACAGCGGCCTGCCCGACGAGAAGGAGCGTGCGAACCACGAAAAGGGCTGGACCCACTATCTGCGCCGGATGTCCATCGCAGCAGCGGGCGGCGATCCCGGACCGGATAGCATGCACGGGTAACGGGTCTGCGGTCGACCATGCGTGCCGTCACGCCTGCTGTTCGGGATGTCTCGCGGCTGAAGTGAGCTCGGCCAGTCTTTATGCCGATGCCCCATCGTTCCAGCGCCGCTGCATTTCCTCCGGTGTGACCTGCTCGATCGTCTGCGACAGCATCCAGCGATGGCCGAAGGGGTCGAGCACCTGCGCGACACGCTCGCCAAAGCTCTGATCGGTGGCGGCGCGCAGCAGCATTGCTCCGGCCGCGAGAGCCTGCTCTACGGCTGCATCCGTCGAGCCGGTGTCGATATGAAACGTTACCGGCGATCCGCCGATCGTGTCGGGCGACAGGGCGCCGAAGTCGGGATATTCATCCGCGAGCATCATCACGGTTTCGCCGAAGCGCAGTTCGGCATGGCCGATCCGCCCATCGGCAGGGTCGGTCATTCGGAATATTTCCTCGGCGCCAAAGGCCTTCTTGTAGAACTCGATGGCTTGGGCGGCATTCTTCACGACGAAATAGGCACTGACTTTGCGGGCAACTGTCGGCATCGGATGCTCCTCCTTGACTGGATCGTATATTAACGTTACGTATCGTAATGATATGAGTCAAGATACAAACATGATACCGAAAAAACGGGGACGTCCGCCGAGCGAGGCCGCGCAGAAGCGGGCGCTCGAGGCTGCCCATGATATCCTGATGGCAGAAGGTTTTGGCCGCCTGACGATCGAGGCTGTGGCGGCCCGCTCCGGCGTCGGCAAACCGACGATCTATCGCAGCTGGGCGAATGCGCAGGAGCTGGCGATGGCCGCGCTCTTGGTCACTTCGTTGCCGGATACGGAGGTGGAGGGTGCGACGGCGCAGGCAGCACTCGGTGCGCAGATGCGCGGACTGGTGACGGCATTTGCCAGCACGCGCGGGCGCCAGATCACCATGGCGCTGGCCGCCGCGGACCCGGAAAGCGAATTCACCAGGGCATTCCGCAATCAGGTGATCCTGTCGAGCCGGAATGCCGGCCGGGCCATATTGGAGCAGGCTCTGGAAAGCGGCGAGATCACCCGGCCGATCGATCTGGAGGCGCTGCTCGACATGATCTACGGGCCGGTGTTCTTCCGGCTGCTGGTCGGGCACCGCCCGGTGTCGCTGGAGTTTGGCGATGCGGTGGTTGCGACCGCTCTGCAAGCCGTTGCCTTGCCGTAGCAGCCCCCTAGCCGGTTACATCGCGATGTAGCGATCCTTGCGGTGGTTCATCGCCAGCGTGACGTTCATGACGACGGCGCCGGCGATCGAGCAGGCGATGATGAATGGGCTGGCGAGGAAGAACGAGCAGGCGACGATGGCGCCGTCGAAACCAAGTTGTACGAAGCCGGCGCGCCAGCCGAAACGATCTTGAAGGTAAAGCGCCAAAATGCCGACGCCGCCGAGGCTGGCGCGGTGGCGGAAGAGGGCGAGCAGGCCTGCACCGACCACAAGCCCACCGAACAGCGCGCCGATCAGCGGATCGACATGAGTGATCCCCAGAGCGCGGGGCAGAACCTCGGACATGGCCGATGTCAGCGCGACAGCGATGAAGGTCTTCACGGTGAAGGCAAGGCCCATGCGCCGGAAGGCCAGATAGTAGAACGGCAGGTTGACGGCAAAGAAGCAGGCGCCGAAGCTGAAACCCGTTGCGTAGTGGACCAGAAAAGCGATACCCGGCGTGCCGCCGGTCAAGAGGCCTGCGCTCGACAGAAGCGTGATGCCAAGCACGGCCAGCATGCTGCCGGAGATCACGCCCTGCGCATCATCGACGATGGAATGGCGCTCGGCGCTCGAATTCGTCAATGCCGCCAGGGCTGATTTTGCAGGTGTTGCCATCATCGTCGCAGTCTCCAGTCGCGTATAATTTGCCTTTCTATCCGCCGCTTTTGCGAACGCAAGCTTTGTCGCGGATTTCTCCGCTTGACGTCCCGAATAATCGTGGATATAAATTGTCCACGATAGAAAAAGGAGGCAAGGCCATGAAGATGGGGGAGGGGGTCGAGCAGGCTATTCACAGCGTCGCCATGCTGTCCGGCCTCACTGAAGGCGGTGTGCTTTCCGCCGCCGCGATCGCCGAGTTTCATGGTGTGTCGACCAGCTATCTGCTCAAGCATCTGCAGTCGCTATCGGGCGCCGGCATTCTCGATACGGTACCCGGCCCGAAGGGTGGATACCGGCTGGCACGGCCGGCGGGGAAGATCACGCTGCTCGATATCGTGCTTGCCGTCGAAGGTTCCGCGCCGGCCTTCCGGTGCGGCGAAATCCGCCAGCGGGGTCCAAACCCCGTCGCCAATCATTTCTTTTCTAAGCCCTGCAATATCTCGGCCACCATGCTGAGGGCAGAACGTGTCTACAGGGCGGAACTGGCCAAGACCACGGTTGCCGATCTCGGCGTGCAATTGGCCGAAATCGACGACGGATCGATCGCAGCAAGAGGCTGCGCCTTCCTTGAAATCCACGAACGCAAAACGGCTCGCTGAGCCCTCATCAAAGGAGAAGACCATGCACCCGCGTCTCGATATGACCAAAGCATCGCCGGAAGCCTTCAAGGCCGCGCTGGCTCTCGAAACTTACGTGCAGAATTCCGGCCTGGAGCGCCGCTTCATCCACCTGATCAAGCTGCGCGCCTCTCGAATCAACGGCTGCGCCTATTGCGTCGACATGCACGTCAAGGAAGCGCGTCATTCCGGGTTGAGCGAACAATGGATCAACATGATGTGCGTCTGGCGTGAATCGCCTGTTTACGACGCCCGCGAACGGGTGCTGCTCGGCTGGGTCGATGCCGTGACCAATATCGCCCAGACGGGCGTGCCGGACGATGTCTTCAATGCGCTGAAGGAGCATTTCTCGGAAACCGAGATCACCATCATCACGGTCGCGATCGGCGCCATCAATGTCTGGAACCGGCTGGCTGTCAGCTTCCGCTCGCAGCATCCGATCGACAAGGTGGCAAAGGCCGCCTGATCAAACAAAAATGGCGCCGCGCCCGGTGAGGGTGCGGCGCCAGAATGCGGGATCGGATGTCCCGCTTTCACCACCTGCAGACCATGGAAAAGGTTGGGCGAGGGGCAGCCAGTGCTGCCCATGCTGTGGCCGGCAGGTTCGTTGAAAAACCTGCATGCCCCTCGCCACCTTGCTTCGCTCGATCGGTCTCCCCGCCTGAGAGACCGATGTCGTTACAAAGCGATATAACGGTCGGCGCGGTGGTTGATGGTCAAGAACAGGTTGAGCACGACAGCGCCGAGCACCGAATAGAACACGACCGGTGGCGTGGTGACGAAGAACGCAACGGCCAGCACGCAGAGATCGATGGCAAGCTGCACCAGACCGGCGCGAATGCCGAAACGCTCCTGCATATAGATGCCGAGAATACCGACGCCGCCGAGGCTGGCGCGGTGGCGATAGAGCGCCAGAACGCCATACCCCAGGAGAAGACCGCCAAGAAGCGCTGCCCAGGCCGGGTGGATGCTGGCGATCTGGAACACCTGTGTCTGGACGTTGGTCAACAGCGAGGTAATCGCGATGGCGATAAAGGTCTTCACCGTGAAGGCCATGCCGAGACGCTTCCACGACAGGTAGAAGAACGGCAGGTTGAGCACAAAGAACGCCAGGCCGAAATTGATGCCGAGCGCATAGTGCAGAAGGAAGGCGACACCGGCGGTGCTGCCCGTCAGAAGACCGGCACTGGCCAATACATAGAGGCCAAGGGCGGCGACGAGGCTGCCCGAAAAGATGCCCTGCACGTCTTCAACTGGCGTATGGCGCGTTGCACTGGTATTCAAGAAGCCAAGGGCATTGATAATGCTCATGTCACGATCTCCGAAGACGGCCAGATACCAGCGCCCGGGTCAGCCCGAACGGCGATGAAAAGAAAAAATGAAGGTGCAAGTGCACCGGCAGTCTCTTCGACAGCGGTGTCTGTGTGCAGTGCAGCAATTATCGGGATTCTGCCTGTTTCAATCAAGCAAAATATGTAAGCAATACTGACCTATTACAACTTCGCAAGAAAACTGCGCTCAGGCCGATGCGCGCGTAAGGAACAGAATGCCGAAGACCGGTTTGCCGCCATCATTGCGAATGGCGGTTTTGCTGACGGCGAGAATATCGAGCCCAAAGCGCTTGCAGAGGTCCTGAACGTAGGTTTCCGAATGGGCGTAGCGCAGCGATGGCCGCAGAATGAAATCGCCGTCTGCATCGGCATCCTCGACCGAAAAGGCAAACAGGCCTTTGCTGCCGAGAAGGGCTGAAGCAATGATGAAGACGCTGTCGAGATTGCCGAGATACATCAGCACATCGGCGGCGCTCAGGAGATCGGCCCGGCGCTCCGGCAGTCCGGCGAACAGCCCGGATGTTTCCGGCAGCAGAGAAAGGTCGGCCTGGGCAAGGTGATCGTAAAGGCCTTTATCCTGCGCCTTCGCCAGCATATTGGCGGAAAGATCGAAACCCTCCAGGCGATCCGCTCTGTCGCGGATGCGCTCGCCGAACAAGCCGGTGCCGCAACCGAGATCGATCACATCTGTGAACCGCGCATCACCCGTATGGTCAGTGATGAGGGCGGCCAGCTTTTCCGGGACGGTATAATCGAGCTTTTCGACAAGCGCCTTGTCGAAGCGGTCGGCATAGTCGTCGAACAGCTGCGCCACATAGAGGCTGGATGGCTGGTCGGGCGTTTCAGCGCCGCCGAGAAGGGCGAGCTTCAGGCCAGCGCCGAAGATATCCTCCGGATTGAGGTCGAGAACTTTGCGCAAGGCGTTGACCGCCGCCTCTTTGCGGCCGGATTTTTCCTCATAGTCGGCGAGACGGAACCAGCCGGCGGCCCAATCGGGCACCAGTTCCAGCGCCTGGGTCATCAGATCGGCCGCATCCATATGATCGCCGCTATCGGCGAGCATATGCGCATATTCGGCGCGGCGGTCGGCGATGAGATCGCCGGAGGAAAGCTGGTTGAGCATCATGGTCCGGGGTCTCGATTAGGCGCCGCCTGCCGGCGGTTTGGGCTTCATGCGCTTGTCGCGTGCAAGTGTAGAAATGGCAAGCGGCGATTTGACGGCAGAGTAGTCGCCAATGTTGGCGGCTTGCAGCAGCGGCCATGGCAGCCTATGTGAAGAAAAACAGGAGAATTGCAGGCTATGGCCGATGGAGTGAACAAGTTTCTGGGCGATACGCCCGGCCGGATAATCGTCAAGCTCCTGGTGGTGTCCGTGATCGTCGGGTTCCTGATGACCATGTTCGGCTGGACACCGTACGGTATCCTCTACACCGTCCGGAATTTCTTCCTCGATCTCTGGCACTCTGGTTTCGCAGCGCTCGGCAGCGTCGGCGATTATCTGCTGCTCGGTGCTGCGGTGGTCATTCCGGTCTTCATCATCCTGCGCGTCCTGAGCTTCCGGCGGTAACATGTACAATCAGAATTTCATGGCCTCCCGGCGCAACTTTCTGCGGGCAGGGGCTGTGCTCTCGCTGGGTGCTCTCGCCAGCTGCGGCACGCCGAAGATAACCCCGAGCGGCAATGGCAGCGATCAGACAAACGCGACGCTGGGGTATATCAATGACCTGAGGAAACAAAAGGGCCTGAAGCCTCTGGTGCGCGACCAAGCGGCGGCGCAGGCCGCCCTGTCACAGGCCTCCCGCATGGCCAAGGCTGGCAAGATGTCGCATCTGATCGGCATGGGCGACAGCTTCCTCGCCCGCATGAAGGGCGGCGGCGTTTCGTTGCCGGCGGCCGAAAACATCGCTGCCGGACAGGACAGTGCCGAAAAGGCCTATACCGCCTGGTTTAACTCGCCCAAGCACCTCGAAAACATGCTCGGGCCGAATTATAGCGGGCTCGGCGTCGCCGTGATGCGGAATCCGGCTTCCGGAAACCGGCCCTATTGGGCCATGGTGCTGTCGACCAGCTGAGTTGATTCCGACGGTTTGCGGGTGGTCTCGAGGACAGAGGCATGCAAACAACGGACATCGGCGAAAACGCCCATGGGGCAGGACCTTTTCTCGTCACCAACCGGCTGATCCTGTCGATCGCCGTACCGATGACGCTGGGCTTCCTGACGACGCCTCTGCTCGGTCTCGTCGATACCGCCGTTGTCGGCCAACTCGGTCAAGCGACGATGCTGGCCGGGCTTGCCATTGGCGCAATCGTGTTTGACCTGATCTTCACGACATTCAATTTCCTGCGCTCGGCAACGACCGGGCTGGTGGCGCAGGCTTTCGGGCGTGGCGACAAAACGGAGGAGCAGGCGGTCTTCTGGCGCTCGCTCAGCATTGCGCTCGTCAGCGGAGCCGCCTCGCTCCTGTTGTCGCCGCTGCTGCTCGCCGCGGGGCTTTGGCTGCTGGCGCCAGGTCCGGATGTCGCAGGCGTGACGCGGACTTACTTCGAATATCGGATACTTGCCGCGCCGGCGGCGCTTGCCAATTATGCCATCCTTGGCTTCGTCCTCGGCCGCGGTCAGGGCACGACGGGGCTGCTGCTGCAGACATTGATCAACGGCATCAACATCGTCCTGTCGATCTTTCTGGGTCTGCATCTTGGCTGGGGCGTCATGGGCGTGGCGCTGGCAACCGCAATCGGCGAGGTGGTCGGCGCGCTTGTCGGGTTCGCGATCGTCGTTTCGCGCTTCGATCGCAGGTTTGCGCCCAGCTGGAAAACGATCTTCTCCCCGGAACGCCTGAAGCCCCTGTTCGGGCTCAACCGCGACATCATGATCCGATCCTTCGTGCTGCTCGCGGCCTTCATGCTGATGACGCGGATCGGCACATCGTTCGGCCCGGTGACGCTGGCGGCCAATTCGGTGCTGATGACGATCTTCCTCGTCGCCGGCTATTATCTCGATGGGTTGGCCAACGCCGCCGAGCAGCTGACCGGCCGGGCGATCGGTGCCCGGTTTCGCCCGGCTTTCGACCGGGTCTTGAAAATGACGGTCATCTGGTCGTTTACGCTGGCGGGATTCACCACCATCGCCCTGCTGATTTTCGGCGACAGGCTGGTCGATCTCCTGACCACCGCGCCTGACGTTCGCCAGGAGGCCTATGCCCACATGCCCTGGGCTGCGATCACGGCTCTGACCGGCGTGCTGGCCTTTTTGATGGATGGCGTCTTCATCGGCGCCACCTGGTCGCGCGACATGCGCAACATGATGCTGCTGGCGTTTGCCGGCTATATCGCGGCACTCTGTCTTCTCGTACCGCTCTTCGGCAATCACGGCCTCTGGGCCGCGCTCAACCTGTTCCTGCTGTTTCGCGGCCTGCTCCTGCTGGCGCTGGTGCCGCGCCGCTCAGCTCAGGCGTTCTTGCCAGCCCAGTAATCCATCCGGCTGCCACGGATATCGCTGATCGACGTCAGTGCCTCGCGGTCGCAGAGCGCCGAGAGACCGCGCACGATCTTGCCTGGCAGCAAGGGGCCCTCGTAGACCATGCAGGAATAAAGCTGGACGAGATTGGCGCCGGCGCGGATCTTTTCCGCTGCCGTCTCGGCCGATGAGACGCCGCCGACGCCGATGATCGGCAGGTCAGCACCAACGCGCTTGCGCATCTTGGCCAGCACGATGGTGGATTTTTCAAACAAAGGCTTGCCGGACAGGCCGCCGCTCTCCTTGGCCTGCCGCTGATCCCTGAGGCCGTCGCGCGACAGCGTCGTGTTGGAGATGATCAGGCCGTCGAGGTGATGCTCCAATGCCACGGCGGCGATATCGTCCATGCCCTCTTCGGTCAGATCAGGCGCGATCTTCAGGAACACCGGCACGCGAATGCCGGCCTTTGCGGCTTCGTCATCGCGGGCGGCAAGCACGGCGGAGAGCAGGGCCGAAAGGCTTTCGCGCGCCTGCAGATCGCGCAGGCCCGGTGTGTTCGGCGAGGAAATGTTGGCGGTGAAATAGCGGGCGACACCATAGAAGGTGCGGATGCCGGTGACATAATCGGCAATGCGATCGGTGCTGTCCTTGTTGGCACCAATATTGACGCCGATCATTGCGGAGCGCGCGCAGGATTTGAGGCGTAGCAACGCTGCCTGATGGCCTTCATTGTTGAAGCCGAGGCGATTGATCACTGCCTCGTCTTCGACTAGCCGGAAGATGCGTGGCTTGTCGTTGCCCGCCTGAGGCTTCGGCGTAACCGTGCCGATCTCGGTAAAGCCGAAACCAAGGCGGAGCAGCGCTTCCGGCACGTCGGCATTTTTGTCGTAACCGGCAGCAAGGCCGATCGGGTTTACAAAGGAGAGGCCGGCGACGGTCTGTGTGAGGCGCGGATCGGCGGGGGCGGCGCAGGCGGGGACGAGGCCGGTTTTCAGGCCCTTGATCGACAGGCCGTGGGCGGCCTCCGGGTCAAGCAGGAAAAGGCCGCGACGGGCCAGCGACTGGAAAACATCGATCATCGGTCAAGCTCCGGGAAGATATGGTTGCCATTCGCATCGAGGAGCAGCGGCTTTTCCCAGATGACGGCATCGAGCGGCAGAGTTGCGTAAAGGTGCGGAAACAAGGCGCCACCGCGCGAGGCCTCGTATACCAGCGCTTCACCGAGCTTTTCGCCGTCGACGGCAACGAGCAGCAAGCCCTCCTGACCGGCGAAATACAGCGCAGCGGTCGTCTTGGCCTGATCGCCGGTCGAAAAATGAATGAAACCATCGGTCAGATCGATCGCCGCGCCCTTGAATTCTCCGCTGTCGCGCGCATCCTGCCATAGAGTTGCCGGAACGATTTTATAGATGATGCTGCGCATGCCGCCGTTTCCTGAAAGCTTGGACGATCTCCTTTGCGGGATTGCCGCAATCTTCTGCGAATGTCCACCGGCAAGCGGGATCGGGCCCTGATTTTTAAGGGTCACCGGATATTTGTTGAGCAAGGAGAATGCAATGAACAGGATGTTGATGCCGGTGGTCACCCTTGGCGGCGTATTTGTGGCGTTTGCTGCCTTGGCGCAGGAGCCAGCCCCCGGGCGTTACGCCATGCAGAAAACCGATAGCGGCATCGCGCGGCTGGATACGCAGACCGGCGAGGTTTCGCTCTGCCAGGAAAAGAACGGCGACATCGTCTGCCGAATGGCCGCTGACGAGCGCACGGCTTTCGAGCTGGAACTGGATCTCCTGAGCAAGCGCGTCGAAACCTTGGAAAAGACAGCCTCGGAAGGCCCCATGGGCATCAAACCAAGGCTTCCGACGAAGGAAGAGATTGACCAGACGATGGGCGTCATGGAAAGAGTGATGCGCAGTTTCATGGGAATTGTGAAAGATCTGGAAAGCGGGGAAAAGCCGACGTCTGACAAGACGGAGGATGTGCCTCAAAAGACCTGACCGGATCTGGACGGCACAGCGGACGAATTGGAGGATTTTTCCGCTGTGGCAGGCCTTCGGGCCGGGCTCTTGGGCCATTGCTCTTGGGAGGGAGCGTCATGACGTCAGGATTGACCATCATCATTGCGGACGATCATCCGCTGTTTCGTGGAGCCATGCGCCAGGCTTTGGCAAGCATGCCGGGCAACCCGGCGATCATCGAGGCAGGCGATTTCACGTCGGCGCGGCAGGCGGCGATCGACAATGCGTCGGTCGATCTGATGCTGCTCGACTTGACCATGCCGGGTGTCAGCGGGCTTTCCGGGCTGATTGCGCTTCGGGCCGAATTCCACAGCCTGCCGGTGATGATCGTTTCGGCCCATGACGATCCGGCGACGATCCAGCGGGCGCTCGAACTCGGCGCGTCCGGCTTCCTGTCCAAGTCCGCCGGCATCGACGAAATACGCCTGGGGATCGATACGGTAATGGCCGGCGATATCTTCACGCCGCCGGGCTTCCAGCGCGGCATGGAACATGAACCGGAAGTGGCAGCTCTGCTGCACCGGTTGCAGACGCTGACCCCGCAGCAATCGCGCGTGCTCGGCATGCTCGCCGAAGGCCTGCTCAACAAGCAGATCGCTTACGAACTTGGCGTTTCCGAGGCGACGATCAAGGCCCATGTCTCGGCCATATTGCTCAAGCTCAATGTTGACAGCCGGACACAGGCTGTCATTCAACTCGGCAAGATTTCTGCTGTGGCTGCCTGAGGCAGCGTCGGTTGCTCGGTTTCATTATTTGATAGACGGAAACTTTCCTCCGTCATGCCTGTGCTCGTCACCGGGGTCCAGCCACCGCGCGTCGGCGCGGTGAGGGCTGTTTATTCATGGCCAGCCTGGTCTTTGCGCCATGGACATGGCGCACTGGATCCCCGCCACAAGGGCGAGGATGACGGGAGGGGAGTTGTCTACCCTCAAATGATATCACTCAGCCGCCGCCTTCATCGATACCGACAGCTGCGTCAGCCAGGCTCGCATCGAAGCGGGACGGACGGGTTTGTTTTGCAGGGTGATCCCGTCACGCTCGGCGGCAGCGCGCACTTCGGGGGAGCGATCGGCCGTGACCAGCAGCGACGGAATGTCGGAGCCGAAATAAAGCCGGATGGCGCGGATCATGTCGATGCCGGTGCCATCGTCCAGGTGGTAGTCGGCAATGATGGCGTCGGGGCGCAGATCAACGGCAGCCAGGCCTTGCTGCCAGACGTCGAGTGACGGGGTGGTCGATACCCTGCAGCCCCAGCCTTCCAGCAGCAGTTTCATGCCCTCAAGGATCAACGGTTCGTTGTCGATGCACAGCACGCGCAGCCCGTGCAGCGGTTCGGCGGTGCGAATGGGCTCCGACGGAATGACCTTGGCGCTGTTGGCAGCCGTGCGGTCGATCGGCATCCGCACGCGGAAGCGCGTGCCCTTGCCGGGTTTCGATTGCAGATCGACGCTGTGGTTGAGAACGCGCGAGATGCGGTCGACGATCGACAGCCCGAGCCCGAGACCGGCTGCGGTCTTGGCACCTTCGTCGAGACGGGCAAACTCCTTGAAGACGGTACGGAACTTGGATGCCGGAATGCCGATGCCGGAATCAAGCACCTGGATCACCGCATCGCCGCCCTCGCGCCGCACGCCGACCAGTACCTTGCCGGTCAGCGTGTATTTGATGGCATTGGACACGAGGTTCTGCACCAGCCGGCGCAACAGGTTTGGATCGGTGCGCACCGTCAGCGACGTCGGCATCACGGTGAGCTCAAGGTTGGCAGCGCGGGCGACCGGCGCGAAATCGGTCTCGATCCGCCGCAGCAGATCGTTGAGCGGTACCGATTGCAGGCGCGGCTTCATCGCGCCGGTATCGAGGCGGGAGATATCGAGCACGGCGCCGAGAATGCTCTCGACCGATTCCAGCGACGAATCGATATTCTGCACCAGCAGGCTGTTTTCCGATTCCCCGAGCCGCTCGACAAGCGACGAGGAATAGAGGCGGGCGGCGTTGAGCGGCTGGAGGATGTCGTGGCCGGCAGCAGCGAAGAACCGCGTCTTGCCGATATTGGCTTCTTCGGCAGCAGCACGAGCCTCGGCCACCTCCTTGTTGACGCGGGTCAGCTCGCCGGTGCGTTCGGCAACGCGAAGTTCCAGCGTTTCGTTCGCCTGTTTCAGCGCCATGTCGGCGGCGACGCGCTGGGTGATGTCGGTATAGGTGGTAACGATACCCTTGTCGGGCATGGCGTTGGTGCGCACTTCGATGATGCGCGCGCCGCCGGAAAGTTCGAGCAGGAACGGTTTGTCGAGCGTCAGGAAATTCGCCACCAGCCGCTTGCCGTCCTCCTTGCGGATATCGCCGCGCTGGGTGAGCATCGAGACGATTTCGGCCAGCGGAAAGCCGACCTGTCCGGCGCTTTCCGGCAGGTCTAGCAATTGCCGGAACCGGCGGTTCCAGATGATCAGGTTGTTGGAACTGTCGAAAACGGCGATCCCCTGATCCATCTGGGAAAGCGCCGTCTGCAGCATGTCCTGATTGTATTGCAGGGCTTCAGACGCCTGGTCGAGAAGCCAGGCCGTGTCCGACGAGGTGTCGTCGAGCCGTTGCAGCACCAGCGACAACACCAGCCGGGCCGAGGACGAGCCGATGGCGCTGCCGAGCAGCTGTTCGGAGAAATGGATCAGACCCATATCGGCCGGCAGGTGATCTTCCAGCCAGCGGCCCGACTGGCGCTCATAGGTCTGGAAAGAGCGCTGCATCCGTTCCTGGCCCAGATAGCGGGCGATGGTGGTTTTCAGATCGAGCACAGTGATCTTGGTCTTGCGGCCACGAAAGGCCTTTTCGGTGCGCGATTTGCGGCGGATGAACACGCCTGCCTGCACTCGCTCCAGCGGTTTCGGCGCCCGGGTCAGCGAGCCGACGACATAGGCGACGACGTTCACCAGCAGGCTGAGCGCCGACGCATTGACCAGTGGGTCGGCTTCGGGGCCGGAAAACAGCGTGGTAAAGGGGAAAAGAAAGCCGAGCACGGTCGCTGCGACATGCGAATTATCCGGTCCGCCAAGGCTCGGCAGGAACAGCAGATAGGCCCAGACGAGGAAGCCAAGCGTCATGCCGGCGATGGCGCCGCGGGCATTCGCCTGGCGCCAGACAAGGCCGCCGAACAGCGCTGGAGCCATCTGCGAAATGGCGGCAAAGGCGAGAAGGCCGAGCGAGGCAAGGCCGGCACTCATGTCGGCGGAGCGGTAATAGGCATAGCCGAGCAGCAGGACGACGAAGATCGCAGTACGCCGGACGTTGAGCAGGGTGCCGGCCACGTCCTGCGAGCCGCCGCGGCCCATCAGGTTGCGCCTGAGGAAAACCGGCATGATGATATCGTTGGAAATCATGATTGATAGCGCGACCGACGCGACGATGACCATGGCGGTTGCTGCGGAGAAGCCACCGATGAAGGTGATCATGGTCAGCACCGGCATGTCGGCGGCAAGCGGCAGCGTCAGCAGATAGAGGTCGGCATCGCCGCTGCCGGCAAAGGTCAGCACGCCGGCGATGGCGACCGGCAGCACGAACAGGTTGATGGCGACGAGATAGATCGGGAAAAGGATACCGGCGGTGCGCAGGTCCTTCTCGGTACGATTTTCGACCACCGTGACATGGAACTGGCGGGGCAGCATGATGATAGCAAAGGCGGAAAGGACGACGAGCAATATCCAGCGCGGCAACGGCGTCTGGTAGTTGAGCGCTGTCATCACTTGCTGGTTGGCAAGTGCCTTGGCCCAAAGGTCGCTCGGGCCGTCGAACAGGAAGAAGATGACATAGATCCCGGCGGTGACCAGAGCCAGCAGCTTGACCACCGATTCCATCGCAATCGCCAGGATCAGCCCGTCCTGATGCTCGGTCGCATCGGTATGGCGGGTGCCGAAAATGATGGCGAAGCAGGCGAGGAAAAGCGTCACCAGCAGCGGCAGGTCGATGAAATCCTGGCCGGAACCGATGCCGTAGCCGCTGGTATCGACCATCGCCGAGACCGAACTCGATACGGCCTTGAGCTGCAAGGCGATATAAGGGATGGCGCCGATCAGCGAAATCAGTGCGACGATGGCGGCCACCATCGGGTTCTTGCCGTAGCGCGCGGCAATGAAATCGGCAACCGAGGTCAGTTTCTCGGCCTTGGCGAGCGCGATAATCCGGCGGATGACCGGCAGACCGATGGTGAACATCAGGATCGGGCCGATATAGATGCCGGTGAACTCCAGCCCGCGCTCGGCCGCAAGACCGACACCGCCGAAATAGGTCCAGGACGTGCAGTAGATCGCCAGGCTCAAGGCATAGACCAGCGGCCTGCCCTTTCCGGCAGGGGCGGTCTTCCACGCCTTGCGATCGCCATAACTTGCCACTGCAAACAACAGCAACAGGTAGCCGAACGCAGCGGCGAAAATGATCGAGCCCGAGAGCATATCTCCTCCTTCTCCCGCTTGGAGCATAGGACAAGACGGTTGGGAAGAAAATCGGTCCGGCCTAAGCCTTAAGTCAAAGAAACGACGACTCTTTCTCCGTCGAATCGTGATAGCGCGAAGCCACGCTATTTTTGATCGCGCAATTTACAAGATTTCGATTTCGGCTAGCATCCACTGTGCACCCGGCTGCGTAGAACAGGCAGACACAGCTGGTTTGAGGTCACAGACAAGGAGAGAGTAATGCTGAATGAATTCAAGGCATTTATTGCCCGGGGTAATGTCATGGACCTCGCGGTCGGTATCATCATCGGTGGTGCTTTCACGCTGATCGTCAATTCGCTGGTTGGCGACATCATCATGCCGGTCATCGGCGCGATCACCGGCGGCCTCGATTTCTCCAACTTTTTCTTGCCGCTCTCCAGCACAGTGACCGCGACATCGCTTGCTGCAGCACGCGAGCAGGGCGCTGTTTTTGCTTACGGCAATTTCCTCACCGTGGTGATCAATTTCCTCATTCTCGCCTGGATCATTTTCCTGATGGTCAAAGCCGTCAACAAGATGCGCGTTTCGATGGAGAAGCAGAAGAACGAAGAGCCTGCGGCACCGCCACCGGTGGACGTCCAGCTTCTCACCGAAATCCGCGATCTCCTCAAGACGCAGAGAGCATAGGACATATTTCGCGGTCTCTACACGGGCGTCGATACATCACCAGAATCGATAAATCCGTCACTGAATATCGCGTGATAGTGATCTGAAAAACAGCTAGAAGCGGCGGGCAAACAGGAGCCCGCCGATGACAATACTTGCCAGCCTCAGCCCCAGATCGCTTTCCGCGCCGGAAAGCGGCATTGTTGAACTGGTCAATTATGCGCGTGGGCGCGAGGGGCTCATCCCGCTCTGGGTTGGCGAGGGCGATCTGCCAACACCGGATTTCATCTCGCAGGCAGCCCAGGATTCGCTGAAAGCCGGTGAGACCTTCTACACTTGGCAGCGCGGCATCCCAGCTTTGCGCGAAGCGCTGTCGCGCTATTACCAGCGCCATTTCGCAAAAACCCTTTCGCCGGACAATTTCTATGTGACCGGTTCCGGCATGCAGTCGATCAAGCTCGCCATTGAGGCGGTGACATCTCCGGGCGACGAGATGGTGTTTCTGACGCCGGCCTGGCCGAACTTTGCCGCCAGCGCCGAGCTGTCCGGTGTGCGTGCGGTGGCGGTGCCGCTCAGCTTCGAAGACGGAAAATGGCAGCTCGATATCGGTAAGCTGGAAGCGGCGATCACCGAAAAGACGAAGGCGCTGTTTGTCAATACGCCGTCAAACCCGACCGGCTGGACGGCCACGCATGAAGACCTGCGAGCGATCCTCGCGCTTGCCCGCAAACACGGCCTGTGGATCATGGCCGATGAGATATATGCGCTCTATTCCTACAACGGTGATCGCGCACCGTCCTTCCTCGACGTGATGGAAGAGGACGAGCGCATCCTGTTCGTCAATTCCTTCTCGAAGAACTGGTCGATGACCGGCTGGCGCGCCGGCTGGATCGTGGCGCCGCCGGCGATCGGCCAGGTGCTGGAAAATCTCATCCAGTATTCGACATCCGGCGTGGCGCAGTTCATCCAGGCGGGCGGCGTCGCGGCGCTTGACCATGGTGATGCGTTCGTTGCCGAAAATGTCGCCAAGGCGACCCGCTCGCGTGACCTGCTGTGCGATGCGCTGATCGCCACCAACCGGGTGCAGACGCTCAAGCCGGACGGTGCGATCTACGCCTTCCTAAAGATCGATGGCGTCACCGATGCACGGCGCGCCGCCCTCGATATCGTCGATAAAACCGGTGTTGGCCTGGCGCCGGGCACCGCGTTTGGCGAGGGCGGGTCGCTGTTCATGCGCGCCTGTTTCCTGCGCGATCCCAAGCAGATTGCCATCGCGGCCGAACGGTTGGCAGGCTATATCGCCGCGCTCTGATCCTGCTTTGGACGCACCGCACTGCACAAAGGCCTTGTGAAACGCGCGCTGAACGGGTTTTATCCCGGTCACTTTGAACAGCGCAGGAGCAGGCAATGGCGGTATTGGTAACGGGCGGCGGCGGATATATCGGCAGCCACATGGTCTGGGCATTGCTGGACGCCGGTGAACAGGTCGTTGTTATCGATCGCCTGTCGACCGGCTTCCGCTGGGCGATTGCTCCCGAAGCGCGTTTCTATGAAGGCGATATCGCCGACACCGCGCTGATGCAGCAGATCTTTGCCGATAATGACATCGACTCCATCATCCATTTCGCCGGTTCGATTGTCGTGCCGGAATCGGTTGCCGATCCGCTCGGCTACTACGAAAACAACACCGTCAAATCGCGCAGCCTGATTGCCAGCGCCGTCGAGGCCGGTATTCCCTATTTCGTGTTTTCCTCGACGGCTGCGGTCTATGGAACACCGGATGTGCTGGAGCCGGTGACGGAGAGCGTCAATCTCAAGCCGGAATCGCCCTATGGTTCGTCGAAGCTGATGACCGAAATCATGCTGCGCGATACGGCGGCCGCCCATGCCTTCACCTACACGGCGCTGCGCTATTTCAATGTCGCCGGTGCCGATCCGAAGGGCCGCAGCGGCCAATCATCGGCAGTTGCCACTCATCTGATCAAGGTTGCCTGCGCAACGGCATTGGGAAAACGCGACTCGATGAGCGTGTTCGGCACGGATTATCCGACGCGGGATGGAACCTGCGTGCGTGACTATATCCATGTCTGGGATCTGGTTCAGGCGCATCTGAAAGCGCTGCAGCGCATGCGCGCCGGTGGCGGCTCGCTGGCCGCCAATTGCGGCTATGGCCACGGGTTCTCGGTGCTCGAAGTGCTGGATGCCGTGCGCAAGGTGCATGGGCAGGATTTCCCCGTGACGTTTTCGGAGCGGCGCGCGGGCGACCCCGCGATGATCGTCGCCAACCCGGCACTGGCCAGGCAGGAGCTTGGATGGGTGCCGCAATATGACGATCTGGACGGCATCATCCGGAGTGCGCTGGATTGGGAACTGCATCTGATGCGCAAGAATTCTTTCTAATATTCAAGTGATTAGCGCCTGTCCGGTTTGACGCCGGGCAGGCGCTTTGCTTTGCTCCTGCTGCCTCTCCAGTTTGACGACAGTTTCACCCTCTAGGGTAACGGTCAGAATAGACTGACTGGATCTGAAGCATGATGGAGTTTTCGCGCCTTAAAAACCGTATGACCGCAAGGCCTAAGGCTCTGCAGTCAAACGCGCTGCGCGGTTCCAGTTCTGCTCGACCGCAGGCTACCCGCAATTCCTTCTCCTCTCGCCAAGTCATCGCCGGTACCACCTGCGATCGTCTTTGCGTCTAACGGGAGGGGCGGATGAAAGCTGTCATTCTTGCCGGCGGCCTCGGGTCGCGCATCGCCGAAGAAACGCATTTGCGGCCTAAGCCGATGATCGAGATCGGCGGCCGGCCGATCCTCTGGCATATCATGAAGCTCTACTACGCTCATGGCGTGCGCGACTTCATCATCTGCTGTGGCTTCAAAGGCTACATGATCAAGGAATATTTCGCCAATTACGGTCTGCACATGTCGGACATCACGTTCGATCTGTCGCAGAACTCGATCGAATTCCATCGCCAGAGCGCTGAAAACTGGCGGGTCACGCTGGTCGATACCGGTGAAAATTCGATGACCGGCGGCCGTCTGAAGCGGGTCGCATCCTACCTCAAGGACGAGGAAGCCTTCTGCTTCACCTATGGCGACGGCGTCAGCAATGTGGATATCACTAAGACCATTGCCTTCCATAAAAACCACCGCAAGCAGGCAACGGTGACGGCCGTCCGGCCGCCGGCGCGCTATGGCGCCCTGCAGCTGGATGGCACCGAGGTTCAGGGCTTTATTGAAAAACCGGAGGGCGAGGGCGGCTTCATCAACGGCGGCTTCTTCGTGCTTTCACCCCGCGTTATCGACCGGATCGACGCGGATCATTCAAGTTGGGAAGGGGAGCCTCTTATGGGACTGGCCAGAGAAGGCGAGTTGCAGGCGTATTTCCATGAAGGCTTCTGGCAGCCGATGGATACGCTGCGCGACAAGAACCACCTGGAAAGCCTGTGGCAGAGCGGCGCCCCGCCGTGGAAGAGCTGGTGATGACAATGACAAATGAATTCTGGCGCGGAAAACGAGTTCTGGTCACAGGACATACAGGCTTCAAGGGCAGCTGGTTGACCCTGTGGCTGCGCGAACTGGGCGCCGACGTCTCGGGCCTGTCGCTGGCGCCTGAGACCGAACCTTCGCTGCATCTGTTGCTCGGCGGCGGCATGGGCGGGCCCGGCATCATCGATATCCGTGATCGCGATGCGGTGACCCATCATGTGCTGAAAACCAAACCGCAGATCGTGTTTCATCTGGCGGCCCAGGCGCTGGTGCGGGCGGGCTATCGCAACCCGGCCGAGACCTACGACGTCAACGTCATCGGTACCGCCAATCTGCTCGACGCCCTGCGGGTGTCGGAGGATGTGCGCTCGATCGTCGTTGTCACGACCGACAAGGTCTACCACAATGCCGAGACGGGCCTTGCCTTCATGGAGAGCGATCCACTCGGCGGCCACGATCCCTATAGTGCCAGCAAGGCAGCAGCGGAGATCGTCGCGGCGAGCTACCGCGCCTCGTTCTTTGCCGCCCGCAAGATCGGCCTTGCCACGGCGCGCGCCGGTAATGTCATCGGCGGCGGCGACTGGGCTGAAGACCGGCTGATCCCGGATGCCGTGCGGGCTTGGCAGGGCGGCGAGACTTTGCAGGTGCGCCGACCGCGTGCCGTGCGCCCTTGGCAGCACGTGCTTGAGCCTCTCGGTGGATATATGGGATTGGCGCAGCGTTTGTGGCAGATGCCGGATGGGATCGAGAGCTACAATTTTGGACCGGATCACGGCGAGGCGGCCTCCGTTGGCGCTGTCCTGAAAATGGCTGAGCGGCATTTTGGCGGCGGTGGCGCAACGGTTCTCGGCGATGGTACGGACGGGCCGCACGAAGCGGGTTATCTGGTGCTCGACAGTGCCAGGGCACGCGCCGATCTCGGCTATCAGCCGCGTTGGCGCCTGGCGGAAACAGTCAAGCGGACGATGGAATGGTATCGGGCGCAAGGACAGGGACAGGCGGCACTTGACCTGTGCCTTGGCGATATCCGTGATTTCGCGGCGCTTGCCACCACGGACGAACCTTTGCGGGCGGCCGGATGAGCGCGCGGTTCACGGCCAGCGAAACGCCGCTTCAGGGACTGTCCGTCATCAGCCGCAAAACCCTGTCGGACGATCGGGGCTTTCTGTCGCGGCTGTTCTGCGAAGAGGATCTTGCGGCCTTTGGCTGGCAGGGGCGCATCGCGCAGCTCAACGAGACCGGTACGCTTCACAAGGGTACGGTTCGCGGCATGCACTTCCAGCTGCCACCCCATGCCGAGATCAAGCTCGTGACCTGTACCCGTGGCCGGGTGCTCGACATCGCCGTCGATATTCGCGTCGGATCGCCCACCTTTCTCCAGCATTTCGCCGTTGAACTGTCGGAAGAGAACGCTTGTTCGCTGCTGATTCCCATGGGTTTCGCGCATGGCTTTCAGGCCCTGACTGACGAGGTGCGGATGATCTACGCCCATTCGCAACCCTATGCCGCCTCTTCTGAAGGTGGCCTCAATCCGCAAGACCCGGCGCTCGGTATCGACTGGCCTCTGCCGGTCGCCAACCTGTCGCCGCGTGATGCAGCGCATCCGTTTTTGTCGCCGGACTATTCTGGAGTAGCCGCATGAAATGCCGTCACTGCGGATCGACGCATATGGTGCCTTTCCTCGATCTGGGCACGGCGCCACCCTCCAATTCCTACGTCAATGCCGGTGAACGGCATATGCCGGAACTCTGGTATCCGCTGGTGATCCGCTGCTGCAAGGTATGCCGGCTGGTGCAGACCGAGGATTTTGCCGATCGCGAGACGTTCTTTTCGGCGAGCTACGCCTATTTCAGCTCGTTTTCAACCTCTTGGCTCGCTCACGCCAATCGCTATGTCGCCGACATGCAGGTCCGCTTCGGCCTGACCGAAGCCTCCCATATTGTCGAGGTTGCGGCCAATGACGGCTATCTTCTGCAATATGCCCGCGAGCGCGGCATCGGTTGCCTTGGCATCGAGCCGACGGCAAGTACGGCTGCTGCTGCGCGGGCGAAGGGTATCGAGATCGTCGAGGAATTCTTCGGCGCGGAGCTTGGCAAAAAGCTTGCGGCTGAGGGGCGCTCGGCCGATCTGACGGCCGCCAACAATGTGCTGGCCCACGTTCCCGACATTAATGATTTCGTCGCCGGTTTCGCGCGCTTGCTCAAGGTGAACGGCGTTGCGACCTTCGAGTTTCCGCATCTGCTCAACATGGTCCGCGAGGCACAGTTCGATACTGCCTATCACGAACACTATTCCTATCTGTCGCTGACGGCGGTCGCCCGCGTCTTTGAAGCCAACGGCCTGTCCGTCTTCGATGTCGAGACAACGCCTTGGCATGGCGGCAGCCTGCGTGTGTTCGCGCAGCGCAGCGATACCGGAAAACACCCTGTCACTGCGGCCGTGGCAGCCACGCTGGCCGAAGAGCACGCCGCCGGCATGCAGGGCGATACGTTTTACACAAACTTCCAGGAGGCGGCGCAGACTGTGCGCGACGGTTTCCTGACATTCCTGATCGAAAGCCGGCAGCAGGGCCTGAAAGTCGCAGCCTATGGCGCTGCGGCCAAGGGCAACACGCTGATCAACTTCTCCGGCGTCAAGCCAGACCTGTTGCCGTTCGTTGTCGACAAGAACCCGGCCAAGCAGGGCCTCCTGCTTCCTGGCAGCCGTATCCCGATTGTCACGGAAGAGTTTCTGAAATCCGAAAAACCCGACAGAGTGGTGATATTGCCATGGAATCTCCAGACCGAAATCAGACAACAGCTTTCGTATATCAGCGATTGGGGTGGCAAGTTCGTGACCGCAGTGCCGACGCTGACGGTGCATCCGTAGCAGACGCTGCCATCGCCATTCTGCCGGAAGCCGCAGTCGATGCGCCGGCCAAGAAAGCCGGCACGGTAAGCGCCAAGATCGGTTGAGTGCCGGTTTCCGGCTATTGTCCGCTTTCACCGAGGATGTTCAACTCATGCTCGATCGAATGCTGGATCAGGCGTGCCCAAAGGTCCTCGTAGAAATCCGGATCGAGCCCTGCCATCTCGGCACTCCTGCGGGCATTCAGCCGGACTTCATCGACCCGCGCCGGGATATCGGCCTTTAGGCCGGCGGGTTTCTTGATTTCCGCAGCCCGGCCGATATAGCCCCAGCGCTCCTGGAAAAGTGCCATCAGAGCCCGGTCGATCCGGTCGATCTCGACGCGGATCTCTGGCATCGAGGCGCAGTCTGCCGGACGTTTGTGCATGCGGGTCTCCGGGTGTCTTCATCACGGCTCTGCTTGCATCGCAAGACCGCCTGCGACGCTGCTTATCAAGCCATCCGTCTCCTGAAAAGCCGAAAACCGGGCAGATGGCCAAAGGGTCGCGGACAAGCTTCGCAAAAGCCTTTGCCGCTAGTCTGTTGCAAACGGAGAAATTTCATGTTCGCCCAGCCGAAACTGACGATTTGTGTGCCATCGCGTAACCGCCAGCGGTATTTCCAGGAAACGATCACAAGCCTGGTGATGAACCTGCGCACGGATATCGAGTTCGTGTTTGCCGACAACTCCGATGATGCTTCTATCATGAGTGATTTCATCGCGGACGTAGTTGCCGATCCGCGCGTTAAATTCATTCCACCAGCGGGCCGGGTCCTGTCGATGGTCGATAATTGGGAACGTTGCCTGGAGGTCGCCACCGGCGAATTTGTCTGCGTGATTGGTGACGACGACTACGTCGACCCGGATGTCGTTGATCTCATCAAAAAAATTCAGGGCGATTTGCCGAAGGTTGAGGCCATCGCCTGGTCACGCCTCACGTACAACTGGCCCGATTTCCGGCCCCGCAAATGTGTCGTTTCCGTTCCGATGGGTAGCTACTATGTCAGCATACCCCGCGACGTCATCTATCGGGATTTCTTCCACTGGTCTCACGAAGGTTCGCAGCCAAATTGCCTTTTTTCGGTCTATCATGGCGCCGTTTCCTTGGCGACGATGAAGAGAATACGCGCCAAGTTCAATGGACGGTTCTTTGAACATCCGGTTGTAGACTTCGAAAACACCTGCAAGGTTCTGGTGACGGCGCAAAACTTCGTTCACGTCGAGAGACCGTTTTCGATCATGGGATCCTGTGCGGAAAGCAATTCCGGCCGCATCCATACAGCGGCTCAAATCAGGGAAGTGCACGCGCAGTTCATGTCCGAGACCGGCCGCAATATCGATGGCGATGCCTATATGAAGAATTTTCCGTTCCCGCTCTTCCTTGGGAACACTGCAGCCATCGGAATGTGCCAGCAATGGTTCAAATTTACCTACGGTTATAAGGCGCCGGCTGGCTGGCAGAAAAACTTTGCCCGGGCATGTGCTTTGAGTTGCGGCGGTGACAAGGAGAATTTCGACTACTTTGCGGCCGGCTATCAGGCGGCGTTCGAAGCGTGGGAAGGCGGAGCGCATCTCGACGCTTTCAAGCCGGAATTCAAGGCTGAAGGCAAAGCCATCATGTTCTTCGGTCTGATTGATAAAAATCTTTACATCGATGAGGATATCGCCGGTGTCACCACGCCTGGGGAACTCTTCCAGATCGTCAAGCACATGATTGCCCCGTTGGCGCAGATGGAGCATCTGACGCAGCAGGCCGTTATCGCCAAAAGCGCCTGAGCCCGCTGGTGCGGGGCGGGTAAACTCCGGCCTTGGTTATTAAAAAAGGCGGCCGATCCAAAATCTGCCGCCTTTTTTCGTATCAAGCGATACGTTTCAAATAACCATCCGGGGCGACCGAGATCAGGATCTTTTCATCGATGCTCTTGTCGATGGTGAATTCTGGATGGGACTTCAGCCAGTGATGCACCGCTGTTTTCGGGTTGGCGCCCTTGTCCCAAGGCCGGTCGGGATAACTGCCTGCCGGTAGGTCCTCGATGACGGTGTCGAAGACGACACAGTAGTTCGACACCGTTACGAGATCGGCGTAAGCTTCCAGTTCCGCCAGGACATGATCGTGCGTGTGATTGGAATCGAGGCACACCAGCACGGACTTCTTGTCCTTGGCAGCGGCGCGAACCTGCTCCACAACGGCCGGATCGATGGACGATCCTTCGATCATCGAGATCCGGCGGAACATGGGATGAGCTTCGATGGCGGTTCTGTTGTGCTCCCGGATGTCGATGTCGATGCCGATCACGCTTGCATCAGGGTTTCCGCCGCAGGCCGCATTGAGTTCAAGCATCGCTGCGGAAAAGATGAGAGAGCCGCCGTGAGCAATACCTGTCTCGATGATGAGATCAGGCTGCGTATCCCAGATGATCTGCTGCATGGCAACGATATCCTGCGGGTACTGGATGATCGGCCTTCCGAGCCATGAGAAATTGTAGGAGTATCTTGGCTCGATCGAGGCGGCCAGGAATGTCTGCGCGCTGGTTGTCAGGTCCATGGGGTGGCTTTCTTGTGCGGAGGCTCTATCAGCGGACATTGTCGATGCTTGCGTAGATAAAGCGGTTTTGTGACATCGCCTTGATCTCGGCCATGTAGTTGGAATTCATGACGTGAACGATACTTCCGTCCGGAATCGTTGGCAGGGCGTCCTCCGGGGCATGAACCCGAAGCCCTGTTGCTGGAATATAGCGGCCCTGTTTGCCGGGGCTGATGTCGATGATCGTGTCGACGGCCTGGCCCCGCCGTTTTGACATCAGCGAGAAGATTACGCCCTTCGAAGCTGCGCCCCAAACGATCCGGCGTTGCTGCGGATCTGCCTGGACTGGCAATTCCGGCTGGCTGTTAAAGAAGCCGGCGGTGGACGCCGCTGCATGCTTTTCGTCATAGACGGGCGCTTGCAGGCTGGAGAGTTCTGCCACGACGTAAATGTATTGCCCGGAGAAGACTTTCCCCGATTCGTAGACCGTCCCGAACATCCGGTGGAAATCGGCCTCCCGGAAATAATTCACATGTTCGTAGAAGATGTCGAACCACGCATTTTGCCTGCAGATCCATTCAAAGCAGGGCACTTCGATGTAGATTTTCCCGCTTCCGCCATTGGCATCCCGAACCATGCAGAGAAAATCATAAGGGTTCTGGATGTGCTCGAGGACGTGACGCAAGATAATCCCGTCGCCGCGTAAATTGAGATCCTTCGTGAAATAGGCCTTGATCACCCGGGTGCTTTCGCCTTCGTAGGTCGGATCGACACCGAGGACGTTGAAGCCGCGTTCCACCAGAATATCCATGAACCGGCCTTTCCCGCAGCCGATTTCCAGCATCAGGTCGGACTTCATCGTGCGGTCGATAATGCCGGCGACATCATCGAGATGGGATTGAAATGTCGAACTGCTGGTCTGATCGTTCTGGTAGTGTTCGTCGTAGACCATTTGTTCAGGTTCGAAGGCCAGATTGTACAGCAATCCGGTTTCAAGGTCCTCGACGAGCCGCATGTTGCCTTTCGGGCAGTGGATGGCTTCGTGCTCAGACGCATACATGCGGTTTTGGAAGATTGGCAAATCTTCGGCGGCATAGAGATCGCGATAGCGTGTCATGATGCGATGAGTGCCTTTCTCAAGAGGGTGTCGTCACCCCAGAATTCCATTGGTTCATAGTCGGGGTAAGGGTAATGGCCGAGGTTGAGCCGGACATCCCAGCCGAGTTTCGTGGCCCATCCCTGAACCAGGTCGGCAACGGTTTGTGGGGCGCCGGAGCACAGGTTGACAACGCCGTGCCCACCCGGACCCAGTGCGAGGTCGACGATGCGCTCGGCCATCGTTTCGACAGTCAGGAAATCGCGTATCTGCTGTCCACCGGACATGTCGAAGCTGGTTTTCCCCTGCCGGTGCGCCTCATGAAACTGTGTCCACAGCGAGCGTGTACCCTGGCCGTTCCCATAGCTGTAGAATAGCCGAGCCCAGGTCAACGCGAACGGGCTCTTGCATTGCAGGAACGCGAGTTGTTGCTGCAGCGCATGCTTGGCATAGCCATAGGCGTTGGATGGCATGCAGGGTTCGTTTTCAGCGAGAGGACCGGTCTGCATGCCGTATTCGAAACAGGTGCCAGCGCAGAAGAGCGCCGGTAGACCACACTCGATAGAGCGCTTGAGGAAAGTATATTGGCGCGGCAATTCGGTCTCGAAGTGATGCAGCGAGTGGTACTGCGGCAGCCCGTCCCATGCAAGGTGGATGAGGACATCGGGGTGTCCCATGGCTTCGTAAGGGTTGGCAGGCGGCGTTGCCAGGTCGAGCTGCCGCCAGCTGATCCGGTTAATGCCGTCTTGCTGGTCTGCGTGCCGCGATAGCGCCACGATGTCGGCGGAACGTTTGCTCAATGCCTTGAGAACATGCTGTCCGATGTAGCCCGTCGCGCCCGTCACGGCGACTTTCGTCACCATGGCGAAATGTCCCCATCCCTGTTGCTGCTGTATTGCGCCTGCATCTCCGTGGCCATTCTATTCGGCGCAAAGAGCCGGGATGGGCGTGAATATGGACTTGGCGATGTCATAAAATTCCTGCGGCGTCCGCGCTCCGCCAATGAAGCGATCGATCAGAAGAGCGTTATCGTGCAGGCCCTGGCGCGTGTCCTTAGGGCGGTGCTGTTGAAACTCCGGCCGGAAAAACGGTTTGAGACTGCCACCCTCAAATTCCTGCAGAGCTGCGAAGTAGACGTTGCCCTTGCTGACATAGGCTTCGCGCGTCGTTTCCATCATGCAGTCGATCATCAAGGCACGCACAAACGCTTCGCCGCCGCCCTCCCATGGGCTACCGAGTTCGCGCAGCACATGGAACTGCGTCTCCGCCACGGCACCTGCAAGACCTTGACCGGAATGGAATGGAAAATTCCACGGATGCCGAGGGGCTTGAGCCTCAAAAGGGGTGACGCTGATTGCTGACATTGGGCGCGGAGAAAAGATCAGTTCGTTTGCAAACAGCAATACTTTGGCGGCCCACTCGTATTGCGGTGTCGGGGTTGACCAGTCCTGTGGTTCCGGAAGTTGCAGCAGCGTATCGATGAGCGAACGGTGGATCGCCGCATGATGAACGCCAAATGGCATTTTCGGGACGTTGAGGCTGGCCTCCCAATAGAAGAAGGCTTTCAGCATCGCCGTCTTGTCCAGGTCTTGAATTTGATAAGCGCTCGGGATCGCTACGGAATTACAATTGCCAGGCTCCGCCAATGGATCAATCTGCAGCACAGTCCATGCCAAAGCATCCGCCTTTGGTGACGTTCGCTCTATAAAGGCAACCATCGTTGCGAGTTCGCTTTCGATGACATCGCCGGGATTGACCAATGTCACCCAATCGCCCTTGGCGGTCGAAACGGCGTGGCGCCACAGGAGCTGACGGGCGATGCCTGCGGGTGCGTCGGTCGTCGTGATGTTTTCAGCGCCGGCCGCAAGATCAATAAGGGCGCCTGAGAGCGCGACATCTGCCGGTTTTGCGATGACGATATCGAAGTCCGCGCTTTGGTTTTCCAGAAGCGTTGTCACCAGCGGCAGGGCGTCCTGCGCGGCGGTTTCCACGGGAATGCAGATCGAGAGTTTGGTCATGGCTTGCCTCGTGCGTGTCGCGGTCGCTGCCGGGCCGCCACCGCGAGCGGCGATTTCGGAAGCTGGTCACATCAGCAGGCAAATACCTTCTGCGTAGAGGAGGGTGCGGTCCTGTCTCTCAGCGGAAGCCATTGCCTGCTGACGTGTGCTTTAGAGGTAGCGCGGGAAACTTGAGCGAGGCTTTGCTGGCGGAAGGGGATTTGCCCGGCGCTTAAGCGCCGAGCGAGAGTTTGATGGCGAAACCGATAATGGTGACGGTCAGTACGCCCAGAAACCAGAGACCGACGAACCACAGGAGTTTTTTGGAAACGCTGTTTTCGGTTGGCATCAGTGATAGCCCTCCTCTGGATCCATCTTTCCGCGGAACACCCAGTAGGCATAGCCAGTGTAAATCAGGATGATCGGCACAAGGAAAGCCGCCCCCCACAACAGGAAGGCAAGGCTGGAATCCGGCGCTGCCGCATCCCAGATGGTCACCGATGGCGGCACCATATAGGGATAGAAGCTGATGCCGATGCCGGCAAAGCCGAGGACGAACAGGCCGAGTGCAGCCAGAAACGGCTGGACATCCCGCTTGGCGCGAATACCCGTGAGCAGCAGCGCAAAACAGCCGAGCACCAATATCGGCACGATGATGCTGAAGATTGCAGTCGGCCATTTGAACCAGCGTTCCAGATAGATGGGCTCGAGAAAGGGCGTCCACAGACTGACGATACCCATCGCGGCGATGGTGGCAAAGCAGGTGCGCAGGGCGATCTTTCGGGCCTTTTCAGCCAGCTCTCCGGTCGTCTTCATGATCAGCCAGGTCGAGCCAAGAAGTGCGTAGCCGATCAGGATGGCAAAACCGGTGGCGATGGAAAACGGTGTCAACCAATCCCACCAGGCACCGGCATAGGCGCGGTTGGCCACCGGGATGCCCTGGACGAGGGCGCCGAGCGCAACGCCTTGTGCAAACGCGGCAACCATCGAGCCGCCGGCAAAAGCCCAGTTCCACAGGAACTCGCCACGCCGCGTGCGCCAGCGATATTCGAAGGCGACGCCGCGGAACACCAGGCCGAGCACCATGGCGATGATCGGTGCGTAGAGGGCGGACAGGATGACCGAATAGGCCAGCGGAAAGACCGCCATCAGGCCACCGCCGCCGAGCACCAGCCAGGTCTCGTTGCCATCCCAAACCGGGGCGACGGAGTTCATCATCACATCGCGGTCACGCTTTTCCGGAAAGAACGGGAAGAGGATGCCGATGCCGAGATCGAAACCGTCGAGGATGACATAGGCGAGCACCGCAAAGGCGATAATGGCAGCCCAGATGAAGGGAAGGTCAATGACCATGATGTGCGCTCCCATGGATGTGTCCGGTCGCTGGTCCAGGCATGATGCCCGAGGTTCTGATTGGTCCATCGTCGAGATCGGGTGTCGGATCGCGCGGCAGGCGCTTCATCAGCCGCAGGATATAGAAGGTGCCGGAGCCGAAGACGAAGAAATAGACAACGATGAAGGCGATCAGCGAGGCAGCGACAGCGGGGGCTGCGATCGGCGAGATCGAATCGGCGGTCAGCAGCTGCCCATAGATCGTGTAGGGCTGGCGGCCGACCTCGGTGGTGATCCAGCCTGCGAGCACAGCAACGAAACCGGCAGGACCCATCAGGACCGCTGCCCGATGCAGCCAGTCGTTGCTATCGAGTGTGCCCCTGAACCGACACCAAAGGCTCCACAGGCCGATGCCGAGCATGGCGAAACCGATGCCGACCATGACGCGGAAGGACCAGAAGACAACGGCGACGGGTGGTTCCAGATTGTCCGGGATGGTGTCGAGACCTGCCAGCGGCGCGTTGAGATCATGCTTGAGGATCAGGCTGGAGAGTTTTGGGATTTCGATCGAATAGTCGATGCGTTTTTCCGCCGTGTTCGGAATGCCGAACAGAATGAGTGGCGCCCCGTTCGGATGGCTGTCGAAATGGCCCTCCATCGCCATCACCTTGACCGGCTGGTGTTCCAGCGTGTTGAGGCCATGGAAGTCGCCGGCCATGATCTGGATCGGCGCGACGATCGTCGCCATCCACATCGCCATCGAAAACATGGTGCGCGCGCGCCGGGGAGCGGTCTTTTTGAGAAGATGCCAGGCGCCGACGCCACCGACGACAAAGGCTGTGGTGAGATAGGCGGCCAGAACCATGTGCACGAGGCGGTAGGGGAAGGATGGGTTGAAGACGATTTTCCACCAGTCGAGCGGAACGAACTGCCCAACGTCGTTGATAGCGAAGCCGGCCGGTGTCTGCATCCAGGAATTGACGGCAAGGATCCAGGTCGCCGAGATCAGGGTGCCGAAGGCGACCATGAACGTGGCGAGGAAATGCAGCTTCGGGCCGACGCGGTGCAGGCCGAACAGCATGACGCCAAGGAAGCCGGCTTCGAGGAAGAAGGCGGTCAGGACCTCATAGCCCATCAGCGGCCCGATGATCGGCCCGGCCTTGTCGGAGAAAACGCTCCAGTTGGTGCCGAACTGGTAGGACATGACAATGCCCGAGACCACGCCCATGCCGAAGGCAACGGCAAAGATCGTTTTCCAGAAGTTGAAGAGGTCCATGTAGACCTGATCCTTCTTCCACAGCCAGAGCGCCTCCAGCACGCAGAGAAAACTCGCGAGGCCGATGGAGAAGGCTGGGAAGATGATGTGAAACGATACGGTGAAGGCAAACTGGATACGGGCGAGCAACGTCGCGTCAAAACTCTCGAACACGGTACAATCCTTTCGAGGGTCTGGCAGCCGTCTGTTGGCCTCTCTGTCCGCCACCGTCTGTCCCCGGCCGTGGTGGATGAGCTTGGCGCCAAACCCTTGGGATCATATTCTGAGCCAATGGTGGGAAAAATCAATGACATCGTTGCAACCATGATGTCACACTGCGACAATCGCTCACCTGCGGCATAGTTGCATCCGGCCCGTCGACGCTCTCTGGCGGCATCGGGTATTGAACGAATTGGGCCGGATCGTCCTGAAACGCGACATCTATAAAATTTTAGCGAACGGCTTAAGCGGCCTGCAAACCCTGCCGTCTATGGTCGGTTTATCGAAGAACGAAACCTGCCGGGCGGTCGTGTTGCATGATGCCAACCGTACCTCTGCCAGGTTTCAATCTTGATGGGCTGCACCGCCGGTCAAAGCTTTGCCGCGCGTGCAGGCCCGAACATTCGACTGATCGCATTTCGCGATGGACGTGCCTACACTGTCTCGACTTGCCGCAGGAATGTCCCTTCCTGCGGCTTTTTCTTTTGGAAGAATTACGCCCGGGCGAGATAGGCTTCCGCGAGCTCGGTCCAGAAGGCTGCGCCGATCGGCAGCAGGTCGTCGTTGAAATTGTAGCCGGGATGGTGAAGCGACTTTTCTTCGCCTGTGACGCTCGAGCCGAGGAAGAAATAGGTGCCCGGCCGGTCTTTCAACATATAGGCAAAGTCCTCGCTGCCCATGAAGGCTCGCTCGAGATCGACGACCTTGTCGGCACCGGCAAAGCGCACCGCGAGATCGCGGACGAAATCAGTCTCTGCCTTGTGGTTAATCGTGGCGTCGTAGCTGCGGTGATAATCGACGGTTGCCCGCATGCCGTAGCTTGTTGCCTGGTTCTCGGCGATCAGCCGGATGCGGCGCTCCAGTTCGTCGCGCACCTTCGGATCGAACGAGCGGATGCCGACGACGATCTCGGCGCGCTCCGGAATGATGTTGCTGGCGGAGCCGCTGTGGAACGAGCCGACGGTGATGACGGTCGGGTCCATCGGGTGGATGTTGCGGGAGACGATCGATTGCAGCGCCATGACGATCGAGGCACCGCAGACGATCGGGTCGGCGGTTTCCTGCGGTTCCGCGCCATGGCCACCAAGACCGTGAACGGTGATCTTCGCCTCATCGACGGCGGCCATGATCGGGCCTTCGCGCAGCGCGAACTGGCCGAAGGGCAGGCCGGGCTCGTTGTGGAGCGCAAATACGGCATCGCAAGGAAATTTCTCGAACAGGCCTTCGTCCATCATGATCTTGGCGCCGCCGAAATTCTCTTCAGCAGGCTGGAAGATCAAGTGCACGGTGCCGTCGAAGTTCTTCCGTTCGGCAAGCGCACGAGCCGCACCGAGAAGCATGGTCGTGTGGCCGTCATGGCCGCAGGCGTGCATCAGGCCGGGGGTCTTGGAGGCGTAGTCGAGACCGGTTTCCTCGAAGATCGGCAGCGCGTCCATATCGGCGCGGATGCCGATCGAGCGGTTGCTGGTGCCGTTTTTCAGTGTGGCAACAAGACCGGTCTTCGCCAGCCCGCGGGTGACGGTGTATCCGAGGCCTTCGAGGCAAGTGGCGACGAAATTGGAGGTGCGGACCTCCTCGAGCCCCAGTTCGGGATGGGCATGCAGGTCACGGCGGATGGCCACCAGTTCTGGCATCGAATTGGTCAGGTTCACGTTCAAAGTCATATCAGGCACCACGGGTTGGTATGCGATTTTCAAGATAGCGGAAAGCGAAGACAAGAATTCCTGTCAGGCACATATAGATAAGCGCCAGCAGTAGAAGTGGTTCGTAGGTGATGTAGGTATCCTGCCGCACTTTGGAGATGACGGCATAGACGTCGATAACGGTGATGGTGGCAACCAGCGGTGTCGCCTTCAATTGCAGCACGGTTTCGCCGTTGAGCGTCGGCAGGGCCCGGTGAATGGCGCGTGGCAGCCAGATGCGGCGAAACAGCGTCCAGCGGCTCATGCCATAGGCGCGCGCCGCCTCGATTTCGCCAGCCGGAACGCCGGCAAAGCCGCCGCGCATTACTTCGCCTTCATAGGCAGCAAACGAGATGGTCAGTGCTGCGACGCCATAGGGCCAGGATTCGCGCAGGTACGGCCAGAGAAAGGACTGGCGGATGGCCGGAAACTGCGGAAACAGCGAGCCGAGGCCGTAATAGAGAAGCCAGAGCTGCAGCAGCAGCGGCGTGCCGCGAATGACGGTGCAGAAGCCTTTCGCCAGTGCCTTGAGCGGCCAGGGGCCGGTGACCTGCACGAGGCCGAGTGGCACCGCCAGCAGAAAGCCGATGATCGCGGTGCTGAACAGCATCGCAAGCGTGACCAGAATACCGTAACCGAGGCGCGGCAGATATTGCGGCAGCCAGTCCCAGCGCATGAACCAGACGATACTGAAGACAAGCCCTGCAGCAATCGCCAACAGAACGATACGATGCGGCTTGAAGAAGTTTTCGGCCGTCGGCAGATCTTCGGGGGTGATCGCCATGGCATGGGTGACAATGTCGGTGGTGGGCGTCTCGCTCATGACTGCTCCACGAAACCGCGCCGGGCTCGGCGCTCGATGATCCTGATGATGATATCCGAGACAAGCGTCAGCATCAGGTAGAGCACGCCGGCGGCACAGAAGAACAGCAGATAGGCCTTGGTGGATCCCGCCGCCTGGCGGGTGACCAGCGTCAGTTCGGAGAAGCCGACGACGGCAAGCAGGGCCGTATCCTTGGTGGCAATCAGCCAGAGATTGGAAAGTCCGGGAATAGCATAGGGCAGCATGGCAGGCAGGGTCACCCGTGTCATCACCTTATAGGGCGACATGCCGTAGGCGCGCGCTGCCTCGATCTGCCCGGCTGGCACCGCCTTGATCGCGCCGCGCAGCACCTCGGTCGTATAGGCGCCCTGCACGACGCCGATGACAAAGATACCGGCGACCAATCCGCTGATATCAACCTGACCGATGCCGACGAGGCCAAGGACGTAATTGAGCGCATCGGTGCCCGCATAATAAAGAAGCAGGATCAGAACCAGTTCCGGTACGGCGCGCACGATCGTCGTGTAGCATTCCATCAGGTCACGGGTGATCGGGCCGCCATAGAGCTTGCCGCATGCGCCGCCGACGCCAAGCATCAGACCGAAGGCATAACCGCCGATGGCGATCTCGATTGAATTCATCAGGCCGCGCAACAGCACCCCACCCCAGCCGGGCGGTTCAAGTGCCAGAAGGCTCCAGTTTATGAAGGATACAGGATCGGCCATGGGTCCTCTTTATCAGGGGTTCTGCATCTGCCGCATCACCCCCTCTGTCACTGCGTGACATCTCCCCCTCAAGGGGGAGATCATTCTTTTCCCGCATCGGCTCCTGTTTCAGGGAGGCGCAAGAGATTCGATCAATTTCCCCCCTTGAGGGGGAGATGTCGGCGTCGCCGACAGAGGGGGGAACCCTCCGCCGGCGCAGGACCATCACTGGCCGTAAACGTCGAAGTCGAAATACTTCTTCGAGAACGTGTCGTAGGTGCCGTTGGCGCGGATCGCCTTGATGGCGGCGTTCAGCTTGCCCTTCAGTTCGTCCTCACCCTTGCGGATGCCGATGCCGACGCCGGCGCCCAGAATGGCCGGATCATCCTTGACCATGCCCTTCAGGTCGCAGCATTCTTTGCCCTGGTCGCTCTTCAGGAAAGCACCCAGCGCAATCGAATCGGCCTGTACAGCGTCCAGACGGCCGGCTGCGAGGTCGTTATTGGCTTCATCCTGAGTCTGGTATTCCTTGACGGTCGCGCCGTTTTCACCGAAATACTTGTTGGCATAGACCTGATGGATGGTCGATACCTGCACGCCGATGGTCTTGCCCTTCAGGCCTTCCGGCGTGGCTTCGAAGGTTTCGCTCTTCGGGCCGATGACGCCGGTCGGGGTGTTGTAATACTTGTCGGAGAAATCGATGGTTTTCAGGCGCTCCTCGGTGATCGACATCGAGCCGATGATCATGTCGATCTTCTTCGAGGTCAGCGCTGGAATGATGCCATCCCAGGCGACCGGCGTGATCACGCACTCAAGCTTGGCTTCGGCGCAGATGGCCTTCTGGAACTCCACTTCCCAGCCTTCCCAGTTGCCCGAGGCGTCCGGCGACGTGAATGGCGGATAGGGCTCGGCCGCGAAGCCGACCTTCAGGGGCTCGGCCGCAACGGCACCGGCGGCGGCAATGCCGAGAGCGAGTGACAAAGCGATGGTTTTGAGCGTCTTTTTCATGCTGTTCCCTTTTTTGCTTTTCGTGGTTTTTAGTTTTAGTGAATGGAGCTGATGAATTTCTTCAGGCGTTCGGACTTTGGGTTGCCAAAAATCTCGTCCGGCGTGCCCTGCTCGTCAATCACGCCATCGGCCAGAAAGACGATGTGGTTGGCGACGTTGCGCGCAAACTTCATCTCGTGGGTGACGAGGATCATCGTCCGCTTTTCCTTGGCAAGGTCGCCGATGACCGTCAGCACTTCACCGACCAGTTGGGGGTCGAGCGCCGATGTCGGCTCGTCGAACAGCATGACCAGCGGCTGGATCGCCAAGGCCCGGGCAATCGCCGCGCGTTGCTGCTGGCCGCCGGACAGGAAGGCGGGATAGGCATCCCGTTTCTCGAACAGACCGACGCGGTGCAGAAGCGCTTCGCCGATGGCCGTGGCCTCATCCTTGGATTTGCCGAGAACATGGATCGGAACTTCGATGACGTTCTGGAGAATGGTCATGTGCTGCCAGAGATTGAAGCTCTGAAACACCATGCCGAGCTGGGTGCGCAGGCGCTGCACCTGTTTGCGATCCGAGGGCATCAGGCCGCCGTGACCGTCTTTCTTCATGGCGATCGTTTCGCCATGCACCGTGACCGTACCGGAGGTCGGCAATTCCAGCATGTTGATACAGCGCAGGAAGGTTGATTTGCCCGAACCGCTGCCGCCGATGATGGCAATCACGTCGCCTTCATTCGCGGCCAGTGAAACGCCCTTGAGCACTTCGAGCGGCCCGAAACGTTTGTGGAGGTTTGTAACCGCAATCGCCTGGGCTGGTTTCGTCATGAAAAGTCTGTCCTGTCGAGACAGGTCGCCAAATCTGAACGCATGAAAACAGTTCCCCTGCTTGTCTGTCGTGCGGCATTTTTGCCTGTCACGCTGTTCCATGAAACGCATCGTGGCACTTGTGTAGAAATTATTCAACCGTATAATAATTTCGACGCTGCTTTTTTTGGCAGCCCCGCCAGATGAACAATTTTCCAACAGGAGTAGACGATGACGGCTTATGGTTCGCAGGAGATGTCGGCCAATCTGACACGCGTGTTGATGCGCCGGCCGGGCGCCAGCCTTACCGCTGCCGATCCCGCGAAATGGCACTATGGGCCGACGTTCGACGGTGAAAAGGCCGTGCGTCAATACACGGAATTCGCGCGCCTGGTGGAAAAGTCCGGCGCGGAAATTCTCTGGCTGGAAGACAAGGGCGACGGTCTTGCCGACGCCATGTTTACCCACGATCCATCGCTGATGTCCGACCACGGCGCCATTCTCCTGCGCATGGGCAAGCCGCTGCGCGAAAAGGAAACGGCGCTGCATGAAGCCGCCTACAAGGCGGCCGGTATCCCGATCCTTGGCCGCATCGTCGCGCCGGGCACCGTTGAGGGCGGCGACTGCATCTGGCTCGATGCCCAGACCCTGGTTGTCGGCCGCGGTGTGCGCACCAACGAGGAGGGCATTTCGCAACTGACCGAGATGCTCGATCCGCACGGTATCACCGTGCTTGGTTATGATTTGCCGCTCTGGCATGGCGAGGAAGCCTGCCTGCACCTGATGTCGGTGATGAGCCCGCTGTCGCGCGATCTGGCGCTGGTGTTTGCGCCGCTCTTGCCTGCGTCCTTCTACCAGCTGCTGAAGGAATGGGGCATCACCCTGATCGAGGCGCCGGCCGACGAGTTCCACGCCAGCAACGGCCTTAGCCTGAACGTCCTGCCGGTTCGCCCGAACGAGGTGATCATGGTTGCGGGCTTCCCCAAGACCAAGGCGGCGATGGAGGCTGCGGGCTGCAAGGTCGAGACTTTCGAGGCCGACGCGCTGTGCATCGCCTGCGAGGGTGGCCCGACCTGCCTGACCCGTCCGGTCCTGCGGCGCGCCGCATGAACCGCCGGACGTTCCATCGCGCGCCGGAGGGGGAGCGGCGGCAGGAACTGATCGAGGCGACCCTCGACACGATTGCCGAGCTTGGCCTGCGCGGTGCGACCGTCCGCCAGATCGCTATCCGGGCCGGCGTCACCGCCGGCCTCGTGCGGCATTATTTTGCGTCCAAGGATCAGATGGTGGAGGAGGCCTATCGCTCGGTTCTCGCCACCTTCGCCGCCAAGGCGTCCGATGTGACCGGCGATCCGGGCACGAGGCTGAAGCGTTTCATCACCCTCAATCTGACGGCACCGGTCGCCAATGATCGCAGTCTGTCGCTTTGGGCGTCGTTCATCAGCCAGGTCCGGCTGGATCCGGAGCTTGCCGCCATCCACCGCGAAGGCTATCTCGGTTTTCGCAATGATTTGCAGGGCTTGATCGGCGATTTCTTGAAGGCGCACGGCAGGCCTTCAGGAGAAGTGGATTGCCGCCGCCATGCGATTGCCATCAATGGCATGATAGACGGACTGTGGCTGGAGGCCTGCCTTGCTGGCGAGCTTTTCGAAGAGGCCGAGCTTGTGGCAATCGCATTGTCGTCGAGCGAAGCCTTGTTGGGATTGCCGTTCGGCAAGGACGAAGACGCGGCGGCCTCGTAGCCGCCAGAGCGCGGCAGTGATGCCGAAACATTTTGACTGAGGGTAGGAGACCCCTATGCGCTATTCATCGATCACCGACCGTCTGGCCGATCTTGGATCGGAAAAATGGGCGTTGCACATTCGTGCGCGGCAGATGCAGGCGAGCGGAACAGAGGTCATCCAGCTGACGATCGGTGAACCGGACATGCCGGCGGATCCTTCGCTGATCGCCGAGGCGCAGCGGGCGATGAATGCCGGGCGCTACCGTTATTCCAACGGCCGTGGCGAGCCTTCGGTGGTCAACGCGCTGACCGCCCGCTACGCCAAACGCCGCCCGGATGTGACGGCCGAGAACGTACTCTGCTTTCCCGGCACGCAGACGGCGCTGTTTGCCGTCATGCTCGGCCTCGTCGAAACCGGTGACGGCGTGCTGGTCGGCGATCCGCTCTATGCCACCTATGACGGCGTCATCCAGTCGACCGGCGCCCATCGTGTCACCGTGCCCTTGAAGCCCGAACACGGTTTTCATATGCAGGCGGCCGATCTTGAAAAGGCGATCACGCCGAAATGCCGGGTGCTGCTGCTCAACACGCCGCACAATCCGACCGGTGCCGTGCTGACGGCCGCCGAGATTAAGGCCATTGGAGACATCTGCCGCAAGCACGATCTCTGGATCGTCTGCGACGAGGTCTATGAGGAGCTGATTTTCAACGGCCCGTTCGCCTCGCCCTTCGACGATCCGGAACTGGCCGAGCGCACGGTCGTGGTGTCGTCGATCTCCAAGTCGCACGCCGCCCCCGGCTTTCGCAGCGGGTGGGCCGTTGGTCCCGCCGAATTTGCCAGCCGTCTGTTGCCGGTCTCCGAGACCATGCTGTTCGGCGTGCAGCCCTTCATCGCCGACATGACGGCCTATGCACTGACCCATGACATCGGCACGTCCGCCGCGATGCGCACATCCTACAAGACCCGCGCCGACCTGATTGTCGAGGGGCTCTCAAATGTGCCGGGTATTGTGCCGCTACCGCCAGAAGCCGGCATGTTCACGCTGATCGACGTGCGCGGCACCGGCCTGACCGGCGAAGCCTTTGCCTGGATGCTGCTGGAGCAGGAGCATGTTGCGGTCATGCCGGGTGCATCGTTCGGCAACGAAGCCACTTCCTTCGTGCGCGTCAGCCTAACGGTGCCGGACACGGTTATTCAGGAAGCCTGCGCCCGGATCACCAAGCTGGCGATCCGGCTGCAGACCCCAAAGGAGCGCAGCGCATGAGCGAGCACCTGAAAACCGTCGGCGAGGTACTGGTCGATCTGCTCGAGGCCAACGGTGTCGAGGTCGTGTTCGGCATTCCGGGCGTGCATACGGTCGAGCTTTATCGCGGTCTCGCTGCTTCGAAAATCCGTCATGTGACGCCGCGCCACGAACAGGGCGCTGGCTTCATGGCCGACGGTTATGCCCGCGTCAGCGGCAAGCCGGGTGTGGCTTTGGTCATCACCGGACCCGGGCTCACCAATACAATCACGGCGATGGCGCAGGCGCGGCAGGATTCGATCCCGATGCTGGTGATTTCCGGTGTCAACCGGCGCGATTCTCTGGGGCATGGCCGCGGACTTCTGCATGAGCTGCCCGACCAGCACGGCATGATCAAGACGCTGGCGCTCTATTCGCAGACCCTTCTCAATCCCGCTGACCTTGGACCTGTTGTCGAGCGCGCCTTCGCCATCCTCACCTCCGGCAGGCCGGGGCCGGTTCATATCGAGATCCCGACTGACGTGATGACGGCGCGCATCGCGGCGCCGCCGCTCAGAAAAGCGACGGCGACACGGCCAAGGGCAGATGCGGAGACGTTGCAAAAGGCCGCCATCTTCTGCGGTGATGCGCAGCGCCCGGTGATCATCTGCGGCGGCGGCGCGATCACGGCGGAGGCCGAAATCCAGGAACTGGCAGAGCGCATCGGCGCCCCGGTCGTCATGACCGTCAATGCACGTGGCATGCTTGCCGGCCATCCGCTCCGGGTTCCCGCCAGCCCCAGTCTCAAGGCTGTTCGCTCGCTGATCTCCGATGCCGACCTGGTTATCGCGCTCGGCACGGAAATGGGCCAGACCGACTATGATATGTATGCCGATGGCGGCTTTCCGATCCTCGGCAACCTGATCCGCACCGATATCGACGCAGCGCAACTGGCGCGTGGACCGCATGCGGCTCTGTCGATCCTGTCCGGCGCCAAGGCGGCGATATCGGGCATACTCGTCTTTCTCACCATGCAACCGGCAAGCCGGGCTGCAGAGCGGGCCGCGGCGGCACGCAAATCGGCCATGGCCGAGCTGACGGCAAAGATGCGTACCGAAATCGGCGTCATCGACGCGATCTACAAGGCGCTGCCGGATTGCGTGATCGTCGGGGACAGCACCCAGGCGGTTTATGCCGGCAATCTTTATTGTGATGCACCACGGGCGAAGAGCTGGTTCAACTCGGCAACAGGGTTCGGCGCGCTCGGTTATGCGCCGCCGGCGGCTGTCGGCGCGGCGGTGGCAGATCCGGAAAAGCCGGTCATCTGCCTTGTCGGCGATGGCGGCATCCAGTTTTCGCTGGCCGAACTGGGGTCGGCGGCCGATATCAACGCCAACGTCATCTTCGTCGTCTGGAACAATGACGGTTACCAGGAGATCGAGAATTTCATGGTCGAGTCCGGGATCACGCCGGAGGGTGTAAAGCCCTCGGCGCCGGATTTCCTGCTGGCCGCCAGCGCCTATCGTGTACCAGCAGTACGGCTTTCGAAGGCGGGTGATCTGGCGGCGGCCCTGACGGATGCGCGCCAACGCGGTGGTCCCTCGCTGATCGAAATCCATCAGACGCGGACTGCAGGCGTCACGGCCTGAGTGTTGCGGCGTTGAGGATGTTCAACGGGCGTGTCTGATGGTAAGATTTGACTTTGGCGGCGGGCGATGGTTTTTAGGCCCGCTTGCACGCTGAATCGGCGTGCAGTTCGGCGATTTACTGTGAAAACAGCGCGCCAACGGGAAGGACAATGTCCTCGATGGGCATGAACGGCAACAGGATCGATCGCAGCCAGGCCGGCAAGTTTTTTGCCGTGCTGTGGATTCTGGCGGCCGCAATTGCCATGCAGTTCGTCGCTTCGGCACAAGGTTTTTCGTCGCGGTTTTCCACGCAGGAAAGCGCCGGAAACTTCTCTTCTCAGGAAGGCGATACTTCTGATACGGCCGTTTCGCGCCATGTCGTGCGGGCTTTCCCGGTCGCGGACTTGCGCTTTACCTCCGATCGCAATGACGGCAAGGGTTCGCCCGGCGGGCCGGGACCATTCCTTCTCCCGGCACCGGTCTTCGTTGCCACAGTGTTTTACGGCAGTATGCCGCTTGCGGCTTTTTCGGAAGCCATCGTCACAGGCGCGCCCGGCGATATCGTCCGTGCGCGCGGACCTCCGGCGTTTAACGCCTGATAACTGCCCTTGCGGGCAGGCTTTGCGCGTCAGCGCAGTTTTTTCCTTTACGCATCACCACATCCGCTGTCCTCGGCATTGCCTGAGGAACGCGGGCTATAATGGAACCTCAACATGCGCACTTCGAAATGGGCCGTTCTGGCCTATGTCGCGATTACCCTCTTTGGGATACTCGCGGCGCTGCCCAACATCCTGCCGGCGTCTGTCCAGCAGCAATATGCTTCCTTCCTGCCGGTCAAGCCGGTTACGCTCGGCCTCGACCTGAAGGGTGGTTCACACCTGGTTCTCGAAGTCGATGCGGCCGGCCTACGTCAGGCGCGTCTCAACACGCTTCTGGACGATATCCGCGGTGCACTGCGCACAGAGCGGATTCCGACGTCTTCGGCCCGCATCGCGGGTGATTCCATCGCCGTCAAGATCGCCGACCAGGCCGATCGCGACAAGGTGATGCCGAAAATCCAGGAACTGGCCGTGCCTGCCGGCACGCTCGGTTTCGGAACGGCAAGCTCCGATATCGAAGTCACCACGGCTGATGACACGATCACCGTCAAGTTGACCGAGGCCGGCCTCAGCGAACGCATGACAGCGGCCGTCGACCAGAGCCTTGAGATCATCCGCCGCCGCGTCGACCAGGTCGGCGTTGCCGAGCCGCTGATCCAGCGTGTTGGTTCCGACCGCATTCTCGTCCAGTTGCCGGGCCTGCAGGACCCGACACGCCTGCGCCAGCTGCTCGGCTCGACCGCGCAGATGAGCTTCCACATGGTCGATACCTCGGTTGATCCGAACACGGCCACGCCGCCACGCGGCGTCGACATCCTGCCGGGTACCAATGACGGCGCCAAATATGCGGTTGAAAGCCGTGTGGCGATTTCCGGCGAGCGTCTCGCCGATGCCAAGGCTGGCTTCAACCAGCAGACCAACGAACCGATTGTTTCCTTCACCTTCGATAGCCAGGGTGCCCGTCAGTTCGCTGAAATCACCCGTGACAATGTTGGCCTGCCCTTCGCCATCGTGCTCGACGGCAAGGTCCTGACGGCGCCGCGCATCAACGAACCGATCCCGGGCGGCCAGGGCCAGATCAGCGGTAACTTCACCGCCCAGGAAGCAACCGTTCTTTCGGCACTGCTGCGCTCCGGCGCTCTGCCGGCACCACTGACTATCATCGAGGAACGTTCCGTCGGTCCGAACCTCGGCTCCGACTCCATCCGCATGGGCATCTATACCGGTCTTGCCGGCTTTGCCCTCGTCGTCGTGCTCATGGTCGTGCTCTACGGCAGCTGGGGCATGATCGCCAACCTCGGCCTTCTGCTGCACACCATCCTGACCATCGGCGTGCTCGGCATGCTTGGCTCGACGCTGACGCTGCCCGGTATCGCCGGTATCATTCTTGGTATCGGCATGGCGGTGGACGCCAACATCCTGATCAACGCCCGTATCCGAGAGGAAACGGAAGGCGGGGCAGGGGCGATGAAGGCGCTCGATATCGGCTTCAGCAAGGCCTATGCGACCATTATCGACAGTAACGTCACCACGCTTTCCGGTACGATCCTGCTGTTCATGTTCGGCACCGGCCCAGTCCGCGGCTTTGCCATCACCATGATGCTCGGCATCGTCATCTCGATGTTCACTTCGATCACCGTCGTCCGTCTGGCGATGCGTGAAGTGGTTGTTCGCCGCAAGATGAAGAAGCTGGAAATCCCGTCGCTGTTTGGCGGCGTGCCGCATATCCCGAAAATCTCCTTCATGAAGGGGCGTTTCGTTGCCATCGGCATGTCAGCCTTCCTGTCTGTCAGTTCCGTTGTTCTGTTCTTCCATCCGGGCCTGAACTACGGCATCGACTTCGTCGGCGGTATCCAGGTGGAGGCAACGTCGAAATCGGTGCTCGACCTGCCCAAGCTGCGCAGTGAACTCGAAGGGTTGAACCTTGGCGAAGTGGCGTTGCAGGAGTTCGGTCAGAACCAATCGGTGCTGATTCGTGTCCAGCGCCAGGCAGGTGGCGAACAGGAGCAGACGGTTGCCTTGAACAAGATCAAGGACAGTGTGGCTCAGGTCATTCCGGATGCGAGCTTCGAGCGGACTGAAGTCGTCGGTCCGACGATCTCGGCGGAACTCGCCCGTTCCGGCTTCCTGGCCGTCGTTCTCGCGATGCTGGCGATCCTGTTCTACATCTGGTGGCGGTTCGAATGGCACTTTGCCGTCGGCGCCATCGCGGTGCTGCTGCTCGACATCACCAAAACGATCGGCTTCTTCGCGCTGACCGGCATCGACTTCAACCTGACGGCCATCGCCGCACTGCTGACGATGATCGGCTATTCGGTGAACGACAAGGTGGTGGTCTACGACCGCATGCGAGAAAACCTGCGCAAGTACAAGTCGATGCCATTCTCCGACCTGATCGACTTGTCGATCAACCAGGTGTTGGCACGATGCATCTTCACCTCGATGGCAACGGCGTTTTCGCTGGTACCGATGGCGATCTGGGGGGGCGATGCGGTGAAGAGCTTCGCCTGGCCGATGATCTTCGGTGTCATCGTCGCAACCACCTCGTCGATCTATATCGGCGGTCCGATCCTGCTGTTCCTCAGCCGTTGGTGGAAGGACCGCGAGGCGACCCGCGCGCCGGGCACCGAACTCGCCAAGAGCTGATCGGTCCCACGGTAAAAAATTCGAAAGGGCAGCTTCGGCTGCCCTTTTTTTGTCTCATGAAGGGCCTACATAATGGCCGTGAACGCGATTCGGATTGTTCCCGAAAATGTAGCTTTTCATTCTACTGAATCTTGTTTTGTGAACAAGCCTTGCTGCATTCGGCTGAAAGTACGAATGAAGTAGTATTATTTTTCGTGGGTAGGCAAATTTAATTGACTAAATTTGTGGCCTATCCTATCTTGTGGTTGTTCGCTGATGGCACAAGCCAGAGCGGAGACCTGTAACGCGCCCGGAGAGCATACCGCTGGGCCTTGCCAAAGGAGAGAGCCATGTCTGACACTGCCCGCATCGCCGCTTTCCGAGGCATGCATTCCCATTGTCGCACAACGAAAGACCTTTGCATTCGCACCTTCTGGCGAATGTGAATTCTACGCAGTCTTTTCCTTGAATGTTGCACGATTTGAATGATCCGCGCCGAGGCGCGGCAGGAGCATTATCCCATGAGCAAGCAGGTTATAGAATTTGGCGGTGAATCCGTCGGTGTCGTGGTCCCGGATGCGGGCCGGCTGAAGTTCGTCGCCGTGAAGTATCATGTCTGGGATCTCGACTCGCGGCACTTTCGCTCGGCCGACGAGGCGAGGGCGGCAGTGCGTCAGTTGATGGTTTCGCAGGGCGCTCCACGGCCGCTGCTGGGCACTTCGGCGACACCCGCGAGCTATGCTACGGCGTAAAGCATAAATATTGCGCGAAAACCGCAGTTCGGCCATCTTTTCACTAAATCGGTATATTGGCACGGCTTCCCGTGTGGTATGCCGGGTTATGTGATGGCAATCAGCAGACCGGCGCCGTTTTGGGCGCCTGTTTGTGAAAAGAGCGAACTGCGATGCTGACCAAAAAGGGAAAATACGGGTTGAAGGCGCTGGTCGATCTGGCGCGGCTTGATCCGGGTGAGACGGCATTCATTACCGAGATTGCAACCCGGAACAATATCCCGAAGAAATTTCTCGACACTATTCTGCTTGAACTCCGCAATGCTGGTATCCTGCGCTCGAAAAAAGGGCCTGGCGGCGGCTATTCGCTGTCGCGACCCGCGTCCGAGATCCGCATCGGTCAGGTTGTGCGCACATTGGACGGTCCGCTGGCACCCATCCGCTGTGCCAGCCGTACGGCTTACGAAATCTGCGACGACTGCAACGATCCGGATACTTGCGAGGTGCGCCGCTCGATGACCACCGTTCGCGATGCTATCGCCGATATCCTTGATACGATGACGTTGGAAGCCTTCGTCAGCAATCCCGGCCAGATGATCGTCGAGGAAGACGAGATTATCGCGCAACGCGCGAGCTGAACCCCGAGGATCGCGCCTCCTCGACTGCCGGCTTGACCGCTTTGCCGATTTTGCCAATAAAGTGCGCAATTCGGCCGTTTTGGTTTGATCTGAGAAGGCTCTGGTTATAATCGGAGGCCTCTTTAGGGTTTTGGAGTAGCAATCATGGGTCTCAGGCAAGTCGACATGAACCCTCCGCAAGAGGGAATTGTCATTGAATCGCTGAGGCGATCGATTGCAACTGCAGTTGACGGCATCACCGCATTGGCAGCCCAGTTTTCTGCCGATCAGACGCTTTCGCGCAGTCTGGTTGATGCGGTTGAGCTGATTGCAGGCGGCCGTGGCCGCGTGGTGGTTTCCGGGGTTGGCAAAAGTGGCCATATCGGACGCAAGATCGCCGCGACCATGGCGTCGACCGGAACCTCAGCCTATTTCGTGCATCCGACGGAAGCCAGCCATGGCGATCTCGGCATGATCACATCAGAGGATCTGCTGATTCTCCTCTCCTGGTCGGGAGAGACCGTCGAACTTGGAAACATGCTGGCCTATGCCAAGCGTTTCAATGTTCCCGTCGTCTCGGTCACGTCCAATGCCGAAAGCCTGCTGGCGCGCAATTCCAGCGTCGCCATTACCTTGCCGAAAGTCCAGGAAGCCTGTCCGCACGGCTTGGCACCCACCACGTCCGCGATGCTGCAGCTGGCTGTCGGCGACGCTCTGGCAATCGCGCTTCTCGAGCGGCGCGGGTTCTCTGCGCTAGATTTCAAGACATTCCATCCCGGTGGCAAGCTCGGCTCACAACTGCTTCTCGTTCAGGAACTGGCGCATGACGGCGATGCCATCCCGCTTCTGCCCCTCGGCAGTCCGATGGGCGACGCGGTTATCCAGATGTCATCAAAAGGGTTTGGCGTTGTCGGCATTACCGGCGAGGCGGGCAAACTCGCAGGCGTGATCACTGACGGCGACTTGCGCCGCCATATGTCGCATGATCTGCTGCTCGAGACCGTTGATACGGTCATGTCGCACAACCCGCGAGTCATCAAGGGAAGTGTGTTGGCAAGCGCCGCAATGGAGATCATGCAAGCGCAGAAGGTGACCGTGCTATTCCTCGTGGATGATAGCGGTGTTCCGAGCGGGATACTCCATATCCACGATCTGTTGCGCGCTGGTGTCGCGTAAGCAAGCGCTTGCTCGCATAAAGCGCGAAATGGTTCGCATGTGCTCTGCAGATGGAGACCGGCGTGCGCAGACAGGTTAGACGTGACCCGGCGCTCGTTTCGCGGGTCGCTGTCTCGGAGGCGGATCGACAAATCCGCCGGGCTGATTCACGGAACGGTCGTGTAGTCTTTGCGCAATCATCTCAGCGCCGCCATTCGTCCCGGCGGTGGAGTAGAAATTTCCCCGGACCTGGATTGCTGCAGCGAGCAGGCGGAAGAAGGCCGTGCGGATAGCGTCTTCCGGCGGCCTGGGCGCGCTCCAGAACTGATCCAGGTCAGCCTGATCGCTGAGCGTGGCGATATCGAAAACGGCTGCACCTAAAACCTTGACGGGTTTGCCGATTTGCAGGGCATGAAGTCCAACGGTGGAATTGACCGTGACGGTACCTTCCGCCTGGCTTAAAAGAGCACCCAGATCACCACCGTCCAGGAATTGCACGCGCCGATCGATCGTGAGCTTAGACGCCAGTTCATCCATATAGGCCTGCCAACCGATAAGCCCGTTGTCGAGAGGATGGACCTTGACGACGAGAATTGCCTCGCGTGGTGCATGGTTCGCGAAAGAGGTAAGAACCTCGGTAATCGCCTCACGCTGGTCGTTGTACGGAGAGTGCGCGCGCAGCTGAAAATCCGTTTGCAGTTGCAACGGGAAAACAAAAAACGGGATATCGCCGGCCAGAATGTCGTCAATGAGCGCCGCCGCCGCCAGTTTTCTGTTTTTGCCGCCAGCCAAACGCATCACCCATCCGGCATATTCAGCGAGCGGATGGGACAGTGCGTGGCGGCGATAATGCGGGAACAGAAACCACAGGAAGACATTCGGCAGATTGTAGAGAAGATCGTACCCGGCTTCAGCCGTAAAGCTCTGGGTATACCGCCGGGTCCAGTCAGGCTCGGGAAGCGCCCGGGCGGCCTCGACGATCTTTTCGGGGTCCACGGGAAAGTGCGAATTGGAGCTCATTCCATCCCGTTCGAGGGTTAGCCAATCCGGCCGCAAATACCCCATCTCGACAACGGAAATCTCGAGCGCGTGCTCTCTGGCAGCGCCAATCGCTATCTGATGGTAGGGGCGCTCCTCGCCCAACAGGACGAGATCGGTGACCTCGTGCCGGTCCATGAAAGACGCGATATAGCCGCGCCAGTCGTTTCCGCCCCGGCCACGGTAATTGTATCCGCCCTTGCGCCGCCAGAAGACCTGATCGCCCGGATTGAGATTGATCCGCAGACAGCGATGCCCCTTGGCCTCCAGCCGATCGGCGATCTTGGCAAAGATCGGCGAGGATGGACCCTGCAGGAAAAGGAAGACGCGCCGCTCCGGTGCATTTTGCGATGCCATCATCACCGGACCCTTGAGGACAACGCCGGCACTATCGCAGATCGTCCTTGTGAAGATTGGCATGTTTCAGCATGGCTTCCAGCAGTTTCCAGGGTTCCTCGTTCCGCGGAAACGTCGGAGCATTCTGCGGCGTACGGGCGGCGGCCAGCGGCACGATGAAATAGTCGGTGCGGGGATCGGGGAACGGATCGGCGAAGGATTTCAGCAACGGCGCGTGGTCGCCATAGAAAACCAGCCAGACGGGGCGGTCGAGCCTGTTCAGATGATCGACAAGCTCACCCAGCGCTTTGTCAGACTGCTGCAGGATTTCGAGATAGATTTCAACCGGATCGGCCATTCCTTCGACACGGTCCGGTTCCCACGGTCCGTGATTGGCCATGGATGCGACGAAGAGAAAACTACCCTTGTCGTCCGTCTGGCTCTCGACGTCAGCGATGACCTTGCGGGTCAATGCGGCGTCCGAGACATAGGGGCCATCGCGAGCCGGATCATGGTCGAATTCATCGAGCATGGTCATCTGTTCAAAGCCGAGCTGCGGCATGGCTTTATGGCGAAGGAAGAACGTCCGATCATACGGGTGCATGAAATGCGTGCTCCAGCCCGCATTCTTCAGCTTCGTTGGCCAGACCACATTGGTGTAATGGCTCGCCCGCAGATAGGGATAGCTTGCATCGATATGCAGGTCGTCCGGAACAAGTCCGCTCAACACTGCAAACTCCGTGCGCAGCGTATAGCCGCCCTCGAAGACTGTTGCCAGGCGTCCCCATTGCACGGCCAGTTTCTGCAACCTGTCAATGGTCGGCAGCTTGACGCTGTCTACGCCGCAATGGCGCATGTCGATGAAGGACTCCGATTGCCAGACGACCACCAGCGGCGCCTTGTTATCGGCATCATGGCCGATCAGATCCCGTACCGCGGCGAAAAAACGTTCCTGCAATTCAGCAACGATCTTTTCACGCCTGCGGCCCAGCCAGAGGATGAAGTGGAAGATCACAGATGCAAACGTTCCGAAGCGTATGGTGCTGACCTTGACGTTCGGCTGCCCGACAAGCCGCTGAACAAGATCTGCCACTGGCCGGTTGACGGGACCGTAGAACAAGAGAATCCAGGGCAGGTCAGCAACCAGAATGGCGACGATGATCCATCCCAGCCAATGGCGCGATGGCAAAATGTTCGGTTCGAAATACATGTAGAGAGCCGAGACGCCGAAGACATACAGGAAGGCGACGGTCCAGAAGACGATGTTGAGCGAGTTGGCATAGAAGATCGTCTTGTACTTGAAGACGTCGGCGACCAGGGCAATGTCTGAAAAGACCAGAGGCTCGCGAATGAACTTGTACTTGGCTCGGGATATGCCGGTGAAGATGACGAAGAAGCTCATGGTGCCGGCACATGCATAGAGAGGGCGCCAGGAGATCGAGAAGAAGCCCGCGAACACGAGGGCAATGATTGGCAACCGCGCAAGGATATCGACGATGGCGCGCCTGCGACTGGCCGGCGGCCGGTGTTTCCGGCGTTCGCGCGCAGGCAGGGCAAACTTGTCCGTGTACAGAATGACAGCACAAGCCAGCGCGTAGCAGAGAAAGGTCAGCGTTAGCGGATGGTAGTGCATGTGGAGAGACGTCAACGCCAAACGGATACCTTCGATCTTTCACACATCGCCGATGCGTCATGCACCGCCGCGACAAAGCGACACTTAAATCCTATTCATGGCGGACACAAGCAGGCTGTCCTGTTCAGTGCCGGCGGCTTATCCGTTGAATACCTTTGTCGAACCACCAGTTGAGAACGGGTTTCACTGTCGAGCCAAAGCGACCCAGCGCCCACAGCGTCCAGCCGAAAAAGACCTCGAATTGACCTTTGTCGATAGCGCGTGCGATCCGGGCCGCAACAGCCGCGGAGGACCAGGGAGCAACGCGTCCCATGATCACCGTTGCCTCAAGCGGCCGGTGCTCCAATTCGCGGGAAAACTGCGGCGTTTCGGTATCTGGCGGGAAACAGACGCAAACGGTGACGCCATGCGGCTTTGCTTCCGAGCGAAGCGCGTCGGCGAAACCATGCAGGGCGAACTTCGAGGCGCAATAGGCCGTGTAACCGTAGATGCCGATCAGGCCGGCGCCGGACGATACCAGCATGATCCTGCCGGAGCGCCGTTCTTTCATGGCCGTATAAACGGCGCGCACCGCATGGACGCTGCCAAACAGGTTTGTTTGAATCTGGCGATGAAAGGCGGCTGACGACAGGGTGTCGAACCGTCCGGGTTCGACAATTCCGGCAGACGTGATGAGGATGTCACAGGGGCCGAAGGCATCTTCGCAATTGTGTATGGCCGCCAATGTCTGAGCTTCGTCAGCAACATCGGCACTTTCGATACGGATCGATGTTTCGCCGCGATCTTTTGCAAGCTCGGCCTTGGCGGCTTCAAGCGCGGGCAGGGAGCGTGCCAGCAGAGATATGCGTGCGCCGCGTGCGGCGTAGATGCGCGCAACCGCGAGGCCGATCCCGCTCGAGCCGCCGGTAATGATCACATGGGTCATGCTGCAAGACCGGTTGGGTGCATGGATGTTGGCCTTGCCGTTTCGAGAGAACGCGTTATCGGGAGGCGAGCATCTTCATCATCTGCTGGACGTCGATCGATCCGAGACCGAAATTCCGCTCGGTGAGATCCTTGAGCTTTTCAGCCGTCATCGCCACCGTCTGGCGGATCTGTTCTTCGGTGTGCTCGCTGGTGATGAAGAACCGCAAACGCGCCATCCCCTCAGGGACTGCCGGATGGATGATCGGCAATGCGTTGATGCCGGCGGCAAGAAGATCATTCGACAGCTGCACCGCCCGCAGCGAATCGCCGACCAGTACCGGAACCACTGAAAAGCCAGCACTCAGCCCCGTATCGAGCCCGGCCTCCTGGGCAAGCTTCAGGAACAGCGCGCCGTTGCGTCTCAAAGCAGCAACACGCTCCGGCTCACCCTCCAGAATGTCGAGGCTGGCGATCGCCGATGCGGTGAGGACAGGCGCAAGTCCGACGCTGTAGACGAAGCCGCCAGCGGTGGCCTTGAGCACAGCAGCCAGAGCACCGCTGCCGGCAATATAGCCGCCGCAGCTCGATGTCGTCTTGGAGAGGGTTCCCATCCAGATATCGATCTGGCGCGGATCGATGCCGAAATGTTCGAACGTGCCCTTACCGCGCTTGCCGAGAATGCCGAGCGAATGGGCTTCGTCGACCATCAGCCAGAAGCCGTATTCGGCTTTCAGCTTCACGATAGCCGGCAGGTTGGCGATATCGCCGTCCATCGAATACACACCTTCGACGATTACCAGAATGCGGCGATAGTCACCTGCAACCGTCCGCAGCACGTGCTCCAGATCGTTTGCATCATTGTGCTTGAAAAGACGTCGCGTGGCGCCGGAGAGCTTGATGCCAGCAAGCGCGCTGTTGTGAATGAATTCGTCATGAACGACGAGGTCCTTCGGACCCATCAGGCAGCTGATCGCTGCCACATTGGTCAGGTAGCCGCTGACGAAGCAGACGGATGCTTCGACGCCGTAGAAAGCGGCAATGCGCTCTTCCAGTTCGGCATGGGCTGGGCGTTCGCCCGCAACAAGCCGGCTGGCGGATGCCGAGATTCCGAAGGTGTTGATGGTGTCGCGGGCCTGGGCGAGAACATGCGGATGCCGGTTGAGGCCGAGATAATCATAGGACGCAAAATTGATCAGCTTACGTCCGTCGATCACCGTCGTCGCGCCGGCTGCCGTCTGGTGTGCGCGGTAGAACGGATTGTCGATACCCAGCTGTTCGCTGGCAATCTTCTGGGTCTGAACCTGCTTGTATTCGGGCAGGTCCTCGAACTGCGTATGCTTGCGCCGGACCGGTGGAGGAACATCGCGTTCGGAACGAGCCATGCGGCTCCGTTCCGACGACTGATGCGCATTGCGCATCTTGTCCAGAAGGTTTTCCTTCAGGCTGCTGTTCATCTTGGAAACGGTGTTGCGTTCCTCGTGATCGCTCATTGGCTGGCTGCCTTCTCCGTACCAGTGCCGGTATGGCGCTGGGCGAGCTCGTTGACGATCTTGTTGTCGGCTGGCTCGCTGTCTTCGTCGCTGCCGTGATCGCGCTTGCTCACCTTGTCGTAGAGCTTGCGCGCGACATCGCCGACTGTCGTGTTGTCGGCAACACCGCTCAGCGGCATGTCAAAGCCCGTATTCTGCTGGAAGCTTATTCCCAGTTCAACCGCCATCAGGCTGTCGAGGCCGATTTCCTTGAGGATCTTGTTGCGCGAAATCGTGTCTTTCGACACGCGCAGGATCGCGGCGATTTCGCTGGCAACCAGATCGTAGAGAATATCTTCGGCTTCCTGCGGCGATTTTCCTTCGATCATCGCTACGAGATCCATGGTCTTGCCATCGCCGCCCGCGGTGTGCTGGTCAGCCGTTCGCAGGATGACCTCGAACAGGGCATTGCGAACCACCGGCAGATTGCGCGCAGCCGCCCAATCGAGTTCCGAGACCATTGCAACAGCGGCATCGACAGTGCCGGGGTCGGAGCGGATGTAGCTCTCGACCTGATTGAGGGCGGATTGCGCCTTCAGTGCTGTCTTGCCGATGCGCTTGGAGAGCAGGTCGTTGACGTCGGTGTTCTGCGCCAGATAGCCCTTGTCGGCGATCGCGCCAAAGCCGATGGCAAGCCCCGGCAGGCCTTCGAGCCGGCGAGTACGCGCAAGGCCCTCGAGATAGCCGTTGGCAGCCACATAGTTGGCCTGGCCTGGATTGCCGACCAAAGTCGTTGCCGATGAGAACATGATAAAATGTTCAAGCATATCGGTGCGTGTCAACCGGTCGAGAACGGCAGCACCCTGTGCCTTCACGTCGATGACCGGACGGTTGCGCTCGCGGCTGAGATTGTTGATCAACGCATCATCGAGGACCATCGCTGCGTGAACAACGGTCTTCACAGGGCCGATCTGACGAAGTGAGGTCAACAGAGCATCCGCAGCGGTTTCGTCTGTCACGTCACAGGCATGAATGGTCGCCGAGACGCCCATGTTTTCCCAGCGCTTGATCGCTTCGAGCGTCTCGATGTCGGCAATGCCGCGACGGGTGGCGAGTGCGATGTTGCGCGCACCCTTCTCGACCAGCCAATTGGCAGCGGCGAGACCGAATCCACCAATACCGCCAACGACCAGATGCACGCCAAGGCTATCAACAGTCATGCGGCGGGCGGGCCGGCTGGAAACGTCGTCGCGTCCCGCTACCGGCGGCAGCACGACGATCTTGCCGATGTGACCGGCGTTCTGCATCAACCGGAAAGCGTTGCCGATTTCGTCGAAACCGAAGGCGCGGTATGGCAGTGGTACAAGCTTGCCTTCTTCGAACAATGCGCCGATTTCGGTGAAAATCCGCTTGGTGAGATCCGGCGCATTGACCAGCAACTGGTCGGCATCGATACCGAAATAGCTGATGTTGCGGCGGAACGGTCGCAGACCGATTTTGCTGTCGCCGTAATAGTCACGCTTGCCAAGCTCGAGGAAGCGGCCGAATGGCTTCACCAGCGACAAGCTCTGTTCCATGGCTTCGGCAAACAGCGAGTTCAAGACCAGATCGACACCTTCGCCGCCGGTGACGCCGAGTATATCGTTGACGAATGCCAACGAGCGCGAATCAAAGACGTGATCAGCCCCGAGCATCTTCAGGAAACGGCGTTTTTCACGCGTTCCCGCGGTCGCGATCACCTTGGCGCCGGCAAGCTTGGCAACCTGCAGAGCTGCGAGGCCGACACCACCGGCAGCACCGTGTATCAGGATCGTTTCACCGGCCCGGATGCGGCCGAGTTCGATCATGGCATAATAAGCAGTGAGGAAGGCAACCGGAACAGTTGCCGCAGCGACAGGGCTGACGGTTTCCGGCAGTCTGGCGACGCCAGACCGCGAAACGACCACATGCGTGGAAAATGCCGCCGGTGCGATCGCCATGACGGCATCACCGACCGAAAGGTCCCTGACGCCACTGCCGATGGCGACGACGTGGCCAGATAGCTCCATACCGATCGTGGCTCCGGCAAAGCCGTCTTCGAGTGCTTCTTCCGGCAGAAGTCCCATCGCCCACATGACGTCGCGGAAGTTCAGGCCGGTTGCAGCAACCGCGACGACGACATCGTCCGGACCTGCCTGCGGGATCTCGGATTCTTCCCAGGCAATGCTGCCGACCTGCGAGCTGACACGCTGGCGGATGGTCGCCGCCTTGAAGTTGGTCGTCTTGCGCAAGCTTTGACCAGTTGGCCCGGGCACGGCCCGGATTTCCGAAAGGATACCGCTCTGACCGTCAAGCAGCCATTCGCGGTTTCCGCTTGTATCGCCAAGCATCGAAATCGATGCAGCGAGCTGGTTGCCGGCTCCGGCCTTGGGGCCGATGAAATCGAGCGAATGGATGTCGAGGAAATCATATTCGTTCTGAAGCACGCGGGCGAATGCCCACAGGCCACTGTTGACGCTTGAGCCGGACACATCCTTGTCGCGTGACGCCAATGTGACAGGCGCTCCGCCGGGGGCCGCGATCACGAGACGCGGGCGCTGATCGGCTGCGGGCTCCGAATGGGCATAATGCTGGCGAAGCGCCTCGGCAAAGGCACTGAGCGACAGGACACGATTTTGCAGAGCGGCCGAATCCTGGCTGCGATCGGCTGCTGTGGTTGAAGACAGGTAGACGGCACGGACCGGCTTTTCGTTCAGCCCTGCGATCGCCTGGGCGATCTTATCCTTGTCTGCGTCAAAATCACCAGTCAACTGGACATGGACCAAAGGCGCCTGAATGGCATCCTTGCCCGAGGGGAGCTTGTTCAACAGGTTTGAAACGCCGCCGTCATGCAGGACAAGAACCGGCGTTGCAATCTCGGCGGGCTGTGCGTCGCTAGCTTGGGCAGTGTCGGAAAACTGGCCGCCCTGCGCCTCAACCGTAATGATGTTTCCGTGTGGCAACTCGCGATCTTCAATCGAGATATTGCGCAAGCCCAGATCCGTCAAATCCTTCTGCCATTGCGTGACCGTTGCCAGCTTGCCGATCGGAAACTCGACAGCCTGGGTGCGGGCAAACCAGCTCTCGGTCAAACCAAAAGCAAAGTCACTGAACACTGTCGGCGCATTGGTCGCGGCGACCAGGGCCCCATTTTCCCGCAGGCAGACACGCAGCGCATTGCGAATGGCGCCGTCTTCGTCGATCAGCGTGAAAATTGTATCTGAGGCGCTGACAACAAGATCGAAAGCTGGAAGCGATGCAAACGCGTCCTTTTTCAGCACGCGAACATGCGCGTCTTCCTCGAAGGCAATCTCTAGATTGCGCTGGGCATTTTCGCGGGGTTCGACGACGATGAGGCTGGCGCCGTATTGTGCCGCCAACGTCGCGAGCTTGCGGGTGAAACCGGCAGAAACAGTGCCGGCCTCAACGATGCGCAGATTTGTCTTGCCGTTTTCGCCGCTTAGCGCCTTTTCGACCGCTGCCAGAACCAGATCCATACGTTGACGGGTGGATTCGGAGTGTACGGTCTGGTGATCGAGCGTGGCGTCGCTGATGAAGCCCTGCGGCTTGGTGCTTGCTTCAACTTCGTTGCCCGAGATTTCGGACGCGAAGAGGCTGTCGATGCGGTCAAGCGCTTCGGCGTAGGAATTGTTGATCAAGACGGCTTCTACGGCACGCTCGGAGCGCTCACCGTAGAGTTCCTTGAGAATGTCGCCGACGGGTGGAAGCGAGAAATCGGTGGCGATTTTCCAGTTGCCGGCCCTGTGCTCGCACAGGCCCGCATCTTCCAGAACATAGAGACAATTGGCGAGGAAGCAGCGGAACGCAAAGTCGCCGGGAAGCGACCGCGTATCAACCTTGGCCGTACCCTTGCCGAGCTTCAGAGCTATTTCGTGGCAGGCACGGTAGATCGCAGCATTGAACAGAAGCGTCGTGTTGTCGATGCCGGTTGCGTCCGTTGTGGCGAGCAGCGGCGACGGCAGCGGATGCGAACGTCCAAGCATAACAAGCGGCGCAGTACGGTCGGACGGCACAGCCTCGTAATGGAACGACAGCATGTCCAGTGTCTTGTGCTGACGCAGGTAGGTCCGGCGGAAACGGCAATCATCGAATGCTGCGATGACTTCGCCGCCTTTGCCGAAGAAACGGAACTTCGCCTTGATCGAATTGGCGCTGATGCGTTCGATCTCGACCTGGGCCCGCTTGACGGTCAAGCCGGAATTGGTCAGGCGCACGGAGCCGAAACGCACTGGAATATAAGGCGCTCCGCCGGCTTCACCGGTAAAGCGGTCAAACAGCGCGACCAGCCCATGGAAGGTCGCGTCGATGGAAATCGGATTGAGGCTGTAGGAAACAAAGGGATTGCCCGTTTTTTCGGGCTCCTTCAGCTCGACGTCGATGAAACGGTCACCATAGGAGACGGCCTTTGCCATCAACTGGAAGCGCGGACCGTAGTCCAAGCCGAACTGACGCGCCGTCTCATAGGCTTTCGCCGGCGTCACTGTTGCTGTTTTTTCCATGCCGGCAAAGGCGTTCCCCGAGGAGATTGCGTCGGTGGGGATCGGTTTACGGCTTCTTGCCACCGCATGCACGGCCCAGTCGTCTTCCGACAGGCGCTCGCGGGAGCGGATTTCAATATCGCCGGTTTCCGGAGACAGGATGGTCGAAAGCTCCATCATCCGGTTGTCAGCCAACTCCAGCGGCCGGACAATCTCCAGATTGGTGATGTCGACCTCTGTAGTGCCATAATATTGCTGCGCGGCAGAGATGGCGATCTCGATGAAACCGCTGCCCGGCAGGATAGCCTTGCCGTCGACAATATGTTCCGCAAGGTCGGGGAACAGATGCGCGTCAATATGGTTTTTCCAGCTGCCGCTGTTGAGATCGCTCCGCCAACCAGCCAGCGTATAGGGCGTCTTGGAGCCGCGGCCGAACAGGTCAGTGGCATCGCTTGTCGATGCCGGGCGCAGTTCGACTTGTTCGAAAGGCAGGTTAGGAAGGCGGACGAAAGCGTTGCGCTTGCCGAACAGGCGCACCTCGTCGAAAGCAGCACCATGCGCGATCGCGCGCGCCATGGCACGCGAGATCGGGTCCTGGCCCTTTTCGCCGGCATCGCGCAGCAAAGTCGGAACGACTGTGCCGGGGATCGACGCCTGCTTGACGGTTTCCTTGAGGTAGGACGAGAGGATCGGCCGAGGCGAGATTTCAATGAACAGGCTGCAGCCGAGTGCGATGGCTGCTTCCGTCGCGGCCTGGAAGCGGACCGGCTCACGAACATTCTTCCACCAGTAATCCGGATCAAGCTGCGTGCCATCCAGCCGCTCACCGGTGACGGTAGACAAATAGGCAAGCTCCGACTTGCGCGGCGCGATGTCCGGAATGTCGGCGAGGAAGGCCTTTTTGGCGCGATCGATGATCGGGTGATGGAATGGATAGTTGATATCGAGGATCTGGACGGGGATCTTCGCCTTGCGCGCGGCGTCGCGGAAGGCGGAAACCTCGTGTGCCGGACCGGAAATCGTTACAGAGTTGTGCGCGTTGATAGCAGCGACACAGATGTGCTCAAGTCCGCGCGATTTGGCGAAAGCGTTTGCAGCTTCTTCGCCGAGCATGGCGGCGGCCATCGTGCCCTGGCCGGCCAGCGGATCCTGATGCAGAGAGCGCTTGGCAACGATCGCGACGGCATCGACGAGTGACAGGGCGCCGGCCGCGTAGGCGGCAGCGATTTCACCGACCGAATGACCGAATACGGCAGTCGGCTTAATGCCCATGGCAACGAGCGAATCCGACAGCGCCGCCTGAACCGCAAACAGCAGCGGCTGGGCGAACTTCGTGTCGGAAAGCTTTTTGTCCAGATCCGGATCTGTCAGCAGATCTGTCAGCACGATGTCCGAATGGAATTTGAACAGTGCGCTCACAGATGTGAAACACTGGCGGAAATGCAGGTTTTCGCGGAAGGCCTCGACCCCCATGCCGGCCCATTGGGAGCCGTTGCCGGAGAAAACGAACGCAACCTTTGCATCCTTCGTTACCGCTTCACCGGTTTCGCCGATGTCGGACGCTGGCTTTTCAAGGTGGCTGGCAATGGCGCGAATAATGTCTTCGGGATGGTCGCTGCGCGCCGCAAAACGGTGGCGCATCTGCGTACGGTTGGCACCGGACGCGGCGATGACGGCCCGCGCTTCGTCCTTGGAGGTTTTTGCAAACGTCGATTTGTACGACTTCAGCAATTCCTCAAGGCTGTGGGCCGTATGGGCGCTTGCCATAAAAACATGGCCGGTGGCGTTGTTACGGCTGCGTTCGTCCTGAACAGGGTCAGGATCGCTGATGACGACGTGGGCATTGGCGCCGCCAAAGCCGAAGGAGTTGATGCCGGCAAGGCGTGCGCGCTTGCCGCGCAGCAGTTCGATAGGGTTTGCGGTAACACGGACATTCAATCCATCGAAGTCGATGTTTTCATTCGGCGTTTCAAAATGCAGCGAGGCTGGCAGATAGTTGTTTTCAAGAGCCATGACGGCCTTGAGCACACCGAACAGACCGGACGCTGGCTCCGTATGGCCGATATTCGACTTGATCGAGCCAATCGGTACCGGCGCACGCCGGTTGGCACCGATCACCGTGCCGATCGACCAGACCTCGGAGGGGTCGCCGACCTTGGTGCCAGTGCCGTGGCCCTCGACGAAGGCAACCTGGTTGGAATCGATATTGTTGCCTTCATAGATGGCGCGCAACAGGTTGGCCTGGGCTTCGCGCGACGGCAATGAAATGCCGTTGGTCCGCCCGGCAGAGTTGACACCCGTCGCGACGATCTTGGCGTAGCTGCGGTCTTTTTCCTGCCGTGCCCTGTCGGAACGGCGCAGAACGAACACGACGCCGCCTTCAGCCCGAACGTAGCCGGCGCCGTCATTATCATAGGCGCGGCAAAGGCCTTCAGGGGACAGCATGCGGGCCTGCGCGAAGCCGACGAACGGCAGCGGATGGGCGAGGATATTGATGCCGCCAACGATAGCCGTGTCGATTTCGCCTGCGTTCAGCGCGCGCATTGCCTGATCGAGCGCGACCAGCGACGAAGAGCAAGCGGTGTCGACCGTCATGCTCGGGCCGCTCAGGCCGAAAATATGGGAAATACGGTTGGAAACGATCGAGAGCGTGTTTCCGGTCATGAAATAAGGACCGGCGGCAGCCGGGTCCTCGACGGTCAGGTTGGCGTGGTCGAGGCTGGAGGCGCCAACATACACGCCAACATTTTCACCATGCAGGGACGGGATGGAAATATTGGCATCTTCAAGTGCGCGCCAAGCCAACTGCAACAAGACCCGCTGTTGCGGGTCCATGTGCATGGCTTCGCGCTGCGACATGCCGAAGGCTGCCGGATCGAAATCATAGATACTGTCGAGCACACCAGCCGCGAAAGAATAGGTCTTGCCCGGATTGCCGATGACAGGGTGCCAGAAGCGCGCAAGGTCCCAGCGGTCAGACGGAATACGCGTGACCGTGCATTTGCCCTGGCGCAAAATTCGAAACAAGGCCTGCGGCGAATTCGCTCCAGGGGCGAGACATGCACGCCCTATGATTTCAACTGTCATATTTTCTCGAACGCTCTAAGCTGCTGTGAATTGTCTTGCTGATTGCACTTGATACGCGAAAAAGCAATTGGAACTTCTTCAATGTGTCCGCGGATGATCGCATCATTTCTTTGGTGCCGACTATATTAGTAGCTTTTTAGATCATGTTCACGAGGTTTCAACCCCTCTCTGTGGAGCATACACGCGGCGTGGTGCGGCCCAAGACACTTATCAAGTCAGCACGTAACCGTTGTGGAGAGCCTGTTGCCAGAAAGGCGCACTGTCAATTGCGGAGCGGATGAGGCCGTGATTATGCGTTTTAAGGGGGCGATCGAATTAAGGATAGTCGGAATTCCAGTTGTTTGAATGCGGTGGCCATCGCCTGTGTTGATGTCGGGCTCCATTTGAATGTAATCTAGATTTGCGGAATATCAGGCCGTTTCGCGGCGACCGAAACCTTTAGGGCATGGGCTGTCCTGGCCGCATACGATCGCTTTCGTTTGGCGAATAGGGAAGTTCGGAGCGGTTGTCCGCTGCCGTTCAGGTGCTCTGCGGTGATCGCGGCGCCTTTAAAGTCTGCAAATTTGATCGCGATCTGTTGTAAAGCGGCCTTCAGACGCGGCATCCGAAGCCATACTGTTGCCGATTAGCATTAGTGGTTTCCTTAAACTCTTTGACATAAATCTGATCCAGAAGGGAACAGCGTTGCGCTCTTGATCGGGAGCCCTCGCTAAGCTAGTCATGCTGGCGAAATCTCTGTGAGACACCTTGGCGATCAAGGCTGAAAGTGAAGTGAATGCGACCATTTATCCGATTTTTACTCCTGTCCGGTGCCGCGTCGTCGCTTTTGGTGCTGTCCTCCTGCACCGGTCTGCCAAGTTCAGGGCCGAGTGCCGGAGCTATTGAATCGGGCTCCAAGGCCGCAGAAACACCATATATATTGATACCGGTAACGCAGGCTGTTGCCGATTCGCTGGCGCGCGTGCAGGAGCGGCCGCTATCGGCTGCCTTCGGTGGCGCACGCAAGCAGAGTTCGTCCCGCATCGGCGTCGGCGATGCCGTCACCGTATCGATATGGGAAGCCTCGGAAAACGGACTGTTCTCGGCAGGCTCCAGCCAACAAGGCAATGCTCAGATACCGGTCCAACTTGTTTCAGAAAATGGAACGATTTCAGTGCCGTACGCCGGAACCATCAAGGTTGCAGGCCAGAGTCCTGAGGCTGTGAAGGTGACGATCGAGAAGGCTCTGAGCAGAATGGCCGTCGAGCCCCAGGTGCTCGTCAATGTCGTCAAGAACAACTCGAACACAGTGACCGTAACAGGCGAAGTTGCTGCGAGCGGCCGTATCCCGCTGACGCCGGGCGGCGAGCGCCTGCTGGATATCATTGCCACGGCAGGCGGCCCGCGGATGGAATTGCATCAGCTGGCCGTGCAGATCACGCGCGGCATGAAAACTGAAACCATCCCGATGGAACAACTGATTTCGGATCCGCGTGAGAACATCTTCGTCCAATCCAACGATGTCGTCACTCTTATCCGGCAGCCACGGAGTTTCACGGTTTTCGGGGCGACGGCTGCCAACGCCTCTGTTCAGTTCGACGAATCGCAGCTCTACCTGAACCAGGGCTTGGCCAAGGTCGGTGGCTTGAACGACGAAAGAGCAAACGCAAAGGGCGTCTTCGTTTACCGCCAGGAGCCCGTCGAACTCGTGCGCCCCTTTGCCCCGAATGCCCGGTCGATGCATGCCGACGGAACGGTCAATGTTATCTATCAAGTCGATTTGAAGGATCCGAGTGGCTTCTTCGTCCTGAAGAACTTCAAGATCAAGAACCGCGACCTGCTCTACATCGCCAACTCATCGCTCGCCGAAATCCGGAAGTTCTCGACGTTGGTCAGCACGACCGTAGCCCCTGTCGCCCAAGGCGCATCTTTTGCGGCGAATATCAACGATCTGGGCAATTGATATAGGATATTTCGGTCGGAATTCTTTGGCCCATTTTCATTCAAAATGGAGATGGGCTGAATTGATCGATATTGCAGTGGATCGTTGTTCAGCCCAGTTTTAGGGATCGCATAACAACGCGCGTTCAAGCAGGCTATGGCACGTTTTCCTGGTTAACTGTCTGTTGACCGCCGGGCGAAAAACGGCGGCTTCAGTTTCCTCAGCCACGTCGCGGGTCAGTCGAGGTTGAAGATGAAGCGTTTGGGAATGAGGGCTTGGTCTCAGGGGTAACCTCCGATCTTGATGAAGCGCGCGGGATTGATCAGCATAATTTTCGATGACATATGCAAACCCTGTTTAAAGTGCTTATGCTAAAGCAGTATTTTTAACCCCACCGATGTCCGATTGCGGCGCACGACCAATAGTGTCGGGGGGCGCACTGGCCGGGATTATTGCTCCAGAGAAACCGGCGGCGTCGAACTCGCAAGCGTAGATATCGAAATAACCGGCAACAGAAGGTCGGAATACTGCAGCATGACACACGACGCGAGCAGCCATTTCGTTGTTCTTGATGGCGATGACGCTGGCCATATTGCTGGCTACCCGATCATCATGGATATAGCTGACCCGGATAGAGTTTTTGGGCGCACCGCAACTGTCTGTATCCACAGGCGGGACCGGTTTCCGGCGCTGATGACACGTCCGGTACTTCTCGATGACCAGGGGCTCGGGCGTTTTTATGGATGGATGCCGGCCAGCCTCCACAGACTTTCCATCCGGTCATGCCAAACCAACGCTGCGGCCGGAGCAAGCCCCGCCATTCGCGTTCGCCGGATATCTGAGGCAAGGGCGGCGGCGCTGATTGCGGTTTGGACGCCGCGTGCCGCATTTCGTGCACTGCGTCTGCGTGCCGCCGGGAGCGTCAAGGGTTTCGAGTATCGCGTCGCCAGGCTTTATGATGCCCTCAACGCGCCGCGCTATACGGCGTGGATCGAAGCGATGACCGAAATGGCGCCACTCACGGTCTCCTCCGCTGACGGCCGGGAACCGCCTGTTTTCGTCTCGATCGTCGGAAACAGGCCTATGCAAACCGACGCAACGCGCCAGTCTCTTGCTTTGCAATCCTATCCGAATGTGCGGGAAATTTCCGCTGAAGATACCAGTTTCTTTACGGCGAGCTCCAAGGACGTTGCCTACTGGATGCGGCTTCCGGCCGGCATGTTGCTTGATGAGCACGCTGTTGCCCATATGATGGCGCCGCTCCTTGCCGATCCAACTGTGGTGGCTGCCTATTGCGACGAAGACCGGGTTGATGCGCGGGGCCGGCGTTTTCAGCCGTTCTTCAAGCCGGCATGGAACCCACCGCTCGCAGAAACCGGGTGGCTTGCGCCCGACGGCGCGCTCATCCGTCTGGACGCCTTGAAAGGTGTTACAGATATCGCTGGCACCGCATCCGGCGATCTTCTGACGTTGGCTTCCCGGCATGGGAAAATCGCGCATGTGCCACGCGTGTTGCTGCATCGTTTGACTGCCCGGCTGCCTGCCCAACCGTCCCGGCCCAAAAAGCCATTGGGAGAGACCAAGGTCAGCGTCATCATTCCAACCCGCGACCGGGCCGACCTGCTCTCGGTCTGCCTCGACGGCCTTTTCAACGGAACGCGGGCCGACGATCTCGATGTTATCGTGATGGACAATGAGAGCCGGGAACCCGAAACCGAAGCTCTCTTTGCGCGATATGCCAACGATCGGCGCTTCCGGCGGCTTCCCATGCCCGGCCCGTTCAATTTTTCCCGGGCCTGCAATCTGGGCGTCGCTCAGGCACGCTACGAGCTGACCCTGCTGTTGAACAATGACGTCAATCCAATCGATCCCGGATGGCTGGATCAGATGGTGGCGGAACTCGACGATCCGAATGCCGGTGCCTCCGGTGCCTTTCTGCTTTTCCCGGACGGTTATGCCCAGCACGCGGGCGTGACGCTCGGCTCCGGATCGGTCGCACGTCACAGTTTTCATTTTCGTCATCCCCGAGCCGGGGAAGATTACGGCCTGATGGCCCAGCGGCAGGAAATGAGCGCGGTCACGGGCGCCTGCCTGCTGACGCGCCGAAGCCTATGGCAGCAGGTCGGGGGCATGAACGAGGAGCAGTTGGCCGTCGCTTTCAACGATGTCGATTACTGCCTGAAGCTGCGGGACATCGGCAAGGCGATTGTGTGGACCCCGCATGCCCGGCTGATCCATCATGAATCCGTGTCGCGCGGCGGAGATGACACGCCGGAAAAGCTCGCCCGTTTCGCGTCCGAAGAGAAATACATGCACGAGTGCTGGGGGGATGCCCTGCGCAACGACCCCTTCTACAACCCCAATGTGTCGCTGACGGCGGGGGATTGGACGCTTGACGCTGCGCCGTCTAGTCTTTTGCCCAGACTGCCGGGTCTGCCATCGCGTATCTCACAGAGGACAGTGGGCTGATCGCAGGACCGGCGATACATTTCGCCGGCCTTGGAGCGCGAAGGGGAGAACTGTTTATCCCTGTTTGCTGGACTTCAAAAGTTCGAGGCGGCTGACGTCGTAGCCTTTGCGCAGGGGGCCACCACCATTCGTTTTCCAGATACCATGTCACGGTCTTTTCGATGCCCGTATCGAAATTTTCCTGGGCATTGGCCTCAATGAAATCGCGAGCGCCGGCCATCGAGCGATCAATATGACTTTCCGCGGTGAGATGCATGAACGGTCCGGCCGGAAGCTCGCGAGGCCTCAGATATAACCTCTCCATCGCAAATGTCAGCCTTCAGAAACCGATAAAGCGGTATGGGCAATCCTTTGCTTGCGTCCGTCAGTGAGGGCGATGTTTTGAAATAAAAACTACAATAATTGGGTGAAGTGTCGCTGCGTTAATATTACGGCGGCTCCGTACCGTTCTCATGTGCAATCATCAAGCGGTCGGGCCTTTCTTTAGCTTAGCCGCTTGAGTTTTCCAGCTTTTGACAGAGACGCAGGCGCATTCTATGGCAAATGTCAGGATAGAGAACGTCGGCTCTTCGGACCGCGTGACGACGAAGGGTAAAAGGGGTCGCAATGACGCATGAAGACTGGTTCGGTCGCCTGTTGAAAAAGGCCTTGCCGGTACCGCGGCTACGACCCGGCACGGCGGGCGGTGCACGCGGACCGGTTCGCCGGATCATTCTTTTTGGCCGCCACCCCAATCCAACGTCCGACTACTATTTTGCCGCGCGTCTTGCTGCATCTGGAATGCCCCCTTTCCAGATTGTAGATATTCATAACGGCGATTTCAGCGGGCTTGATGCGGATGGTGCCTTCGTCATCTTCTGCCGGTATGCGTCCTCGGGTGCCCTGCAATGGATCGAGCAGGAAAGTTCAAAGCTTGCCGGTGTGGGACTGTTCCTCGACGACGATATCCCGGGCGTCATTATCGGTCGCGAAGCCCCTCTCGGCTACCGATTGTCCCTTTTTATCCGGGGACTTATGCCGCTGAGGCGGCTCAACCGGCATCTCGATATCGTCTGGGCCTCGACGCCCAGGCTTTCGGAGCACCTGAAAAGTGCAGATGCGCGCGTGTTGCCGCCAGCACCACCCGAAAGCCTTTGGGACGTCCCGCATCCCGAAAGGCCCGCCAAGGACGGTGACGTGCTGATCGCCTACCACGCAACCGCTATCCATGTGGAGGAGCACCGGTTTCTTCAACCGATATTGAAAGAAGTGTTGGAGGCCCGGCCAAATGTTCACTTCGAAGTCTTTGCAGGCAAGGCCACTGTGCAGCTTTGGCAGGGGATGGAACGCGTGACGCTGCGCCAGCAAATATCGTGGTCTGCCTATCTTGTCGAAGCTTTGACGCGCCAGATCGACATCATGCTGGTGCCGCTCGGTTCTTCGCCGGTGAATGACTGCCGTTCTGCGACCAAGCGGATTGATGTGGCGCGGACAGGCGCAGCAGGTTTTTTTGCCATCTCGGAAGCTTACGGGCCTGCGGATGCTAGCGGTGAAATCCGTCTTCCCAATGATCCAGAAGTATGGCGCGACGCGCTCCTTACCTTCATCGATGATCCGGAAAAGAGACGAACCGCAGCAGAGGCCACACGCCATCTTGTTGCAGCGATGACGCTTCGGGCGCAGACAGGGCTTGATCTGCGTCCGCTTTAAAGAAACGCATGCGCCCCGCAGCTTGTGGTCATGACGGAGACGCTACCCCCTCGACAATAAGATCAATGGCCTGGAACACGTCGATTGGCTGCCAGGTCGCCGGGTCTCTATAGGCGGGGTAGGTTGAGAAGACCACCTCGGCAAGTTCGTCGATGGTTGGGCGCGCGGTGCGTCTTTGGGCGATTGGTGTTTGTACGCTTTCGCCAATGTTGTCCTGCGTCAGCCCCCATCCGGCATAGAACGGTACCGCGTAGCAGCGCACGGGCAGGCCACGCAGCAATGCGTCCAGGCCGAACTGGCTGGAGACTGTCCAGACTTCGTCCACCACGTCAAGGATCGAGGCCACGGAAACCTGGTCATCGACGAAGACGACGCCCGGCGTTCTGGCTGCCAACTCCGTCAGATAGCCCTTGCGGTAGCCGGCCATGACATCCGGATGGGTTCGCACCAGGCATTGACCGCCGCTTGAAACCGCGTCGCGCAGCATCTGCTCGAAGGATGCCCGGCTTCCCAGAGCCCGTCCCACGGAAACGTCGCCAACCACCTGATCGACAAGCAAAAACCGCCGCCGGGTGCTGGGCTCTATTTTCGGGGCCTTGTGCGGCAGATGATTGTATTTCGAGAGCTTGTGCTCGACCAAAAGATCGCGGATTTTCCGACCGTTCGTCGCGACGCCCGGACGCCCGGGATCATCGATCAGGCGCTCCAGGCGGGAGGAAAGACCTGCATCGACCGGAAGGCCAAGATCGTCGGCGACGATCGATAGCGGGATTGAACCACTCTTCCCCAACCCCACGGAGCGGAGAAATCCATCCTCCAGGTTCCAATGCGGCAGGCCGCGTAGACGGGCAATGTTTTTTGCCGCCTTGGCAGGCAGCCGCCCGCCCCAGGAGACGATGCCTTTCACATGAGGAGAAAGGGTCGATCGCAGTTCAGGCAGATCGAAATATCGATGCAGCCAGGGGCAGTCTTGCCGAACGAAAAAGGTCGCACCAAGAGGCATGTTTGCGGGCGGAAACCAGTGCTTTGCCGGGATGGGGGAAAGCTCCACTATGGTATCGCCTCTCGAACGGACTGGCCTGTCCCGCCGCGGGAAAGGATGAGCAGGTCTTCTACAAGAAGGGTGTCGCGGAAGTCCAGATCAATAGCAAGAGCGCACTTCGCCTCCAATGACGCGCAGGAAGGGAGTGCGGACATTCAAGGCAGTTTTGGTGAGGGTGCTTGATGCCTTCTGCTTAAAAAGAAAGATCCAGCACCCGGTCTTCGAACAGGCGGTTGCGGGAGCCTTCGAGGTGGAGGCGCATGGCTTTCTGGGCGTCTTCGGCGCGGCCGTCGGCGATGGCCTGGTAGATTGCATTGTGCTCGTCGAAGACCCTTTCCAGTCCCAAGCGTGGGCCTATCAGCGACAGGCCGTGCAGATGCATGCCGACGGCGATGTGGGGCTTCAGGGCTTCTATGGAGGCGGTGTAATAGTGGTTGTTGGCCGCCTCGGTGACACTCCTGTGGAAAACGAAGTCGGCATCGGTACGGTGTAGCTGATGGCTGGTTGCTTCGCGCAGATCGGCAAGGGCGGCAGCAATCTTCTGGATTGCGGCGTCGTCACGTCTCTGGGCAGCAAAGAAGGCGGCGACCGGCTCGATCGTCAGGCGGAACTCGTAGCAGCGCTGGATATCGGCAATCGTCTTGACCGGCGAATAGGCGAGGTGGGTGGCGGGCGACGCCTGGGCGCTGACGAAAGTACCGGCCCCTTGGCGCGAATAGACCATGCTCTCTTCACGCAACCGGCCAAGTGCATCGCGAACGATCGGCCGGGAAACACCCATGATCGAGGCCAGTTCATGTTCGCCGGGCAGGCGGGAATCGGGGGGGTAGTTGCCGGAACGGATGCGCTCGCGCAGTTGATCGACGACGCGATCAACCAGCCGCACGGATTTGACGCGCTCCGGTTTGGCGTTTGGGCCGGTCTCTTCGATTGCGGGGGCATCCTGCGCCATTTTCTTTACCACGCCTGTTTTTCGATCCTTGTCCTGTGGGACGTTGTTTGACTTAGCAGATTCTCGGGAATGAGTTTTAGCAAAGAATCGATAGTACCGAAGCCCCCCGATTTGACGGCGCAGCAGATTGTCCGGCCGTCCATGAGCTTGATTTCAAACCATGGGATGCCCGCTTCGATCTCGCCATTGGGGGTGAGGACTTTTGCGCCAAGCGCTTTCAGGATCGCCAGTGCCGTATCGCCGCCGCCCATCATCAGTATGCCGGGCCGGGTTTGCTCGACGACTTGCCGGACGCCGCCAGCAAAGCGGGAAACAACGTGTTCGGGGTTTGCGGTCTGCTCGCCAGAGCACCGTGCCACGGCAGGAAGCGCCAGGATGCTACCAGCCGGCAATTCACCGGCAGGCGCATCGGCAATCGCGCCAAGAAGCCGATGTCCGGCGAGATGTTCGATCTGGGCCGATGTGATGGGATCGCGGGATCCGAAGGCGAACAGGGTTTCCGGCGATGGCGGGAAGGGTAGGCGGGCGGCGGCCGGTCTCGCCAGCGAACGGGCAAAGGCGCTGCCAAGGCCACGTGCACCCACGGCGATCACGGAGGCCCAGTCTGTTTGCCGAACAAGGTCGTCCAGATCGCTATCGGTGCTGGCGTCGTGAACATCGATTGCCAACGCGTTTGCGGGAAACACGCTACGGATTGGCAACGGTGTCTCGACACCCCGGCCGGTGACGGCGCCATTGATGGTGAAACGCTGCTGATCCGGAATTGCCGGTGCCACGATGATCCGGCTGCGGTTGGTCGCTTCGGCAAGAGCCATGCTCTCCGCAGCGACATTGCCCTTGAGCCGGGAATCGATTTTTTTGAAAAGAACGCGGGGTTGGGCCGGACCCAGCGCGGCCAGAGCCGCCTGCACCTGCTGTGCGGCTGCACTGGCGGAAAGTGCCCGTGATGCGGTGTTGATCACGATCACATCGGGGCCTCGCTCGAGTGCTTCGCCGACCGCATCGACGTCGATTGCCACCGCCACCTTCAGGCCGGCCTCGACAAAGGGCGTGCCGGTATCGAGCGCCCCCGTCAGGTCGTCGGCGATGATGGCGACTAACAGCGTCATCCGGGCAGGCCCTCCGTCACGGCATGGCAGGCAACCATGTGGCCGGGGCGGGCTTCGCGCCATTCCGGCACGGCCTTGCTGCAGATGTCCATGGCAACCGGGCAGCGTGTATGGAACCGGCACCCGGATGGCGGCGACAGCGGGCTTGGGACGTCACCCTGCAAGATTTGCCGCTTACGGCTGCGCTCGTGGGCAGGGTCGGCCTCCGGCACGGCGGAGAGCAGTGCCTTCGTGTAGGGATGCAGCGGATGCTCGAACAGTTCTTCGCGGGTTGCGAGCTCGGCGAGACGGCCGAGATACATGACGCCGACGCGGTCGCTGATATGGCGCACGACAGCCAGATCGTGGGCAATGAACAGATAGGTCAGCCCGTATTTCTGCTGCAGATCGAGCAAAAGGTTGATGATCTGCGCCTGCACGGAAACGTCGAGCGCCGAGATTGCCTCGTCGCAGACGATGAATTTCGGCTGACAGGCGAGTGCCCGGGCAATTGCCACGCGCTGGCGCTGGCCGCCGGACAGCTCGTGCGGATAACGCGACGCAAAGCGGGGCGGCAGGCCGACATCGGCAAGCAGCGTCGAGATCCGGTCCTTCAGTTCGGCCTTGTTGGCCAGCTTGTGAAACAGGATCGGCTCGCCGACAGCCTCGCCGATCGTCATGCGCGGGTTGAGGGTCGAATAGGGATCCTGGAAAACGATCTGCAATTGCCGCCGGTAGGGCCGCATTGCCTTTTCGTCGAGTTCGACAATATTCTTGCCCTGATAGATTACCTTGCCTTCCGTGGCGCGGTGCAGGTTGAGCAGCGTGAAGCCAGTGGTCGACTTGCCACAGCCGGATTCACCGACAAGGCTCAGCGTCTCGCCCTCCAGGATATCGAAGGTGATATCATCAAGCGCGTGCACGGTGGCTGCCCGCTCCCCGAAGGCGCCGAGCCGGACGTGGAAGTGTTTCACCAGATTTTCAATGCGCATCAGCGGCTGGGCACCCATCACGCGGCCTCCAGTTTTCTTTGGGCGACGAAGCAGGCAACGCGGTGCGCACCGCCTTGACTCAGGCCTTCCAATGACGGAACGCGCTCGTGACAGATCGCTTCCGCCAGTGGACAGCGCGGCGCGAACGGACAGCCCTTTGGGCGGCGGCCGGGTTCGGGTGGCGTTCCACCGATCGAGCTGAGACGCGTCGAGCGCTCGTCAGACAGTTTTGGGATCGAGGCAAGAAGCCCCTGCGTATAGGGGTGGCTCGGATTGGAGAACAGCGCATCGACTGGTGCGTCCTCAACCACGGTCCCGGCATAGAGCACGTTGATGCGGTCGACGAGACCGGCGATCAGCGCCAGATCATGGGTGATCCAGACGACCGACATGCCGAGCTTGTCGCGCAGATCCTTCACCAGATCGACGATCTGCGCCTGGATCGTCACGTCGAGTGCCGTGGTCGGCTCGTCGGCGATCAGCAATTGCGGATTGCAGGCAAGGCCGATGGCGATCATCACGCGCTGCCGCATGCCGCCGGAGAGTTCGTGCGGATAAGCATCCAGCCGCTCCTCGGCGCCGGGAATGCCGACCAGCCGCAGGAGTTCACCGGCACGCTTGCGCGCTTCAGCCTTGGTCATGCCACGATGATAGATCAGCGGCTCTGCCAGCTGCTGGCCGATGCGCATCACCGGATTGAGCGAGGTCATCGGGTCCTGAAAGATGAAGCCGACCTCACCGCCGCGCACCTTGCGCAGCTCCGAGTTCGACATCGTCTGCAGATCGCGTCCGGCAAAATTGGCCTCGCCCTTGGTCACCCGGATCTTGTTGGGCAAAAGCCGCATCATGCTGAGCATGGTCAGGCTTTTGCCGCAGCCGGATTCGCCGACGATGCCGAGGGTCTCGCCCTTGTCGACATGCAGGTCGATGCCGTCGACGATGGTCGCGGGGCCGCTGCGGGTCTCGATCTCGATGGTCAGGCCCTTGACGTCGAGCAGGCGCTCGCCGGTCTTGGCCGATGGTTCTGGGCGGATATCGTTGGCCATCATCATCACTTCGCTCCGCGCGGATTGAGGGCATCGTTGAGGCCATCGCCAAGGAAGGAGAAGGCAACAGAGGCAAGGCCAAGGATGGCAGCGGGGGCGGCCAGCAGATGCGGATAATGCTGCCAGACGCGCAGGCCATCGGAGATCATGTTGCCCCAGCTCGGGGTCGGCGGGTTGACCCCGACGCCGAGGAACGAGAAGGCGCTTTCCAGAACCATTGCGGTGCCGAGACCGGCGCTAACGGCAACGATCAGCGGACCCAGCGCATTCGGCACGACATAGCGCATCAGGATGATGCGGTTGGTCAGACCCAACGCCTGGGCGGCGGTAATATAGGGCCGTGAGCGGATCGACAGGACCTGCGCGCGCACGAGACGGGCATAGGGTGGCCAGGAGATCAGCGCCATCGAGCCGAAGACCAGCAGGAAATCGACCCAGATCGTTTCGCGGTAGATCGGGTTGAGCGTTGCCAAGTATCGGCTTTCCATCCAGCTGGTGATCGGTGACTTCAGCGAGGCATTGATGACGACGACGAGCAGCAGGTTGGGGATCGACATGGTCATGTCGGTCAGCCACATGACAATCCGGTCCAGCCAGCCGCCGAAGAAGCCCGCCAAGGCACCGAGCGTCACGCCGATCAGAACGGCGATGAAGGTCACGACGATCGCAACCAGGAAGGCGGTGCGCGTGCCATAGACGACACGGCTGAAGACATCGCGGCCCAGATCGTCCGTGCCGAACAGATGCGACAAAGACGGGGCCATATTGCGTGAATTGAGGTCCTGACTGAGAAAGTCATAAGGCGTCAGGTACGGTCCGAAGACTGCCGCAAAGGCAAGGATGACGACGATGACAAGACCGAAGACGGCGAGCTTGTTGCGGCGCAGCCGGTGCCAGGCGTCACGCCAGAGGCTGACGGGCGGTTCGATTTCGATCGGGGCAGCTGTGATGGGAACGACGGACATGGTCAGCGGCTCCTTCTGGTGTCGTTGGCGCGTGGGTCGAGCAGCGGATAGAGCACATCGACCAGCAGATTGGAGATCATCACCAGGAACGAACCGATCAACGTGATGGCGAGAATGACGGGATAGTCGGTATTGGTCAGCGCCTGAACGGTGAGGCGGCCAAGGCCGGGCAGACCGAAGACCAGCTCGACGAAGATCGCGCCATTGACGATGGTGATCATGATCAGGCCAAGCTGGGTAACCACGGGCGTCAGCACCGGGCGCAGGATATGGCGCAGTGCCACGATGACCTCTGGAACGCCCTTGGCGCGTGCCGTACGAACGAAATCTTCCGACAGGACTTCGATCACGGCGGCGCGGGTCTGGCGCACGATCAGCGCGATCGGCTGGAAGGACAGAACGAGCAATGGCAATATGATGCGCACGTCGAAGACGCCGCCCCAGCCATAAGGTACCGCCGAGCCGGGTAGGATCATGATCAGCATGACCATCAGCATCGGGCCCGCGACATAAGCCGGGATTGCCCAGAGGAAGAGGGCCGAGCCGAGGATGGCGTAATCGGTGCGGGTGTTCTGGTTGAGCGCAGCGATCAGACCGAGCGGGATGGCGACAACCGCGGTCAGGATGACGGAACAGAGCGCCAGCTTGAAGGAAACTGGAGCTGCAGCCGAAATCATCGCCCAGACGGAGCGTCCGGAGCTTAGCGAATTGCCGAAATTGCCATGAAGCAGGTTCCAGATGTAGCTGCCGAACTGGACGAGGAACGGCCGGTTGAGGCCCGCACTTTCGCGGATCGCCTCGATGCGTTCAGGATTATAGGCGACGTCGCCCGGAGCGCGCAGGAAGATCAGCTTGATCGGATCGCCGGCACCATAATAGGCCAGCGCATAGACGCCGAGCATGACCAGAAGGACGGAAGGAACCCAGACGACGAAACGGGTCGCGATGTAACGCAGCATGGCAGTCTCCCACCCTTTGTTTCAGAAGATGACGCCTCGAGCTTTGCCCTGCGGCAACAGTCGGCAATCATACTCCAGCAATGGCAATCTGTGCGGAAGCGGGTTTCCGCCTCCGCACAGCAATCTTGGTGATGGCAGTTGTCTCAGGCGATGGAAATGTCCCAGGGAGCCACGACCTGCCAGTCAAGGTTCTTGTCGATGCCCGTAACCTTGTCGGTTGCCCAGCGCGACATTGCCTGAGCATACCAGGGGATGAAGCTCCAGTCCTCGCGGAAGGCTTTCTGGGCTTCCAGCGCCAGTGCGACACGCTGCGGATCGTCTACCGACTTGGTGGCGGCTTCGGCAAGCAGGCTGTCGACCTTGTCGTTCTTATATCCACCCAGCTTGTTCTGTGCGTTCGACGAGGTCGAGGCGATGGAACCGGCGAGGTAGGACACGGCATCGGGAACGCGGGTGCCGACGTCGTCGCGGAAGATCTGCACCGCGTTCTGGTCAGGCCCTGCATAGGCATCCTGCTGCGGCTTCATGTCCACTGCAGTGATCCCGAGGTTCTGGCGCCATTGTTCGGCGATGAACTGGGCGGCAGCCTCGATGGCCGGGCCGGAAATGCCGACGAAGAGCAGCTTGGGAAGACGTTCTGGGCCACCATAGCTGGATTCGGCCAGAAGCTTCTTGGCGCCTTCCGGATCGTATGGATAGGGCTCGAAGCCGGACTTGTCGGCGCCGGGCACGGAGTTGATCACCTGATCGGTCTTCTTGTGCGGGCCATCCGGGAACGACGCCTTCATCAGACCGTCGCGATCGACAGCCATGATCAGTGCCTGGCGAACCTTCGGATCGTCCATCGGCGCACGCGCCGAATTGAACCAAAAGTGCTGGCTGGTCGGGATCAGCGGACCCTCGGCAAAGCTGGCACCGAGATCCTGCACGATGGTCGACGTTACCAGTTCCGTATGGGCATTGTATTCGCCGGACTTCAACAGCGACGTCGCCGTGACGTTGTCTTCGATCGAATCGATCTCGATACGGGCGAGCTTCGGCTTCGGGCCGAAGAAGTTCTCATTCGGTTCGAACACCAGCTTGCCGGCATCGAGGTCGATGCTGGTCAGCTTGAAGGGGCCGGAATAGACGGCGCTGTTGGTTGGCATGTACCAGTCGGCGACTTCCTCACCGTCTTCACCGCGCGACTGCGAGGCCTTGGTGATCGGCGCGATATGATTGCCCAGCCGCATGAAGAAGATCGGATCGGCTTCCGACAGGGTGACGACAACAGTGCCTTCGTCCGGGGTTGCGATGCCGGAAATTTCCTTGGCCTTGCCGGCGCTGACATCGGCGTAGCCTGCGACCTTGCTCAGCACCTGATCGGCGCGCTGGTTCTTGGTGTTCGGCATGGCCGAAACGTTCCACGAGCCCTTGACGTCTTCGGCAGTGATCTTGCTGCCATCCGAGAACACGGCCTTCGGATCGATCTTGAAGGTCCAGGTCTTGTTGTCGGCGGCTGGTTCCCAGCTTGTAAAGACGTAAGGATGCAAATCGCCCTTGCTGTCGAAATACATCGGCGATGCCCACCAGGCGGAATTCCAGCGGTAAGGAGGTCCGCCGCCGCGCAGAGGCGACCAATCCTGGTTGAACGCCGGATGGGCGACCTTCAATACCTGGCCTTCCTGGGCCATGACGATGCGGGCGTTCAAGCCAAACAGACCCAGCGCGACGCTGGTGCCAAGGCCGAGTTTCAGGGCGTTGCGGCGCGTGATCTGCGGCTGTGACGAGCCGGCCTCATTGTTTTGATTAGACATCTGATCCTCCAATAGATGCTGTCATCGCGCCCTCCTTCTGCCGGTTCCGGACAGTCTGCCGCGCCATGATGAAGCCGGACACTGGATCGTTATTGTAAATATGTCAACATTAATTCTTGGTCATATTCATGATCGACGCGTAAAGTCAGATATAATTGATATTTTTCAATGAGATATTTTTCAGTTGAAATTTTCTACGCGGAATTTTTCTTGACAACTTGTCATGATTGGGGAAAAAGCGAAGGGCGGCGGCGCCAAAACGGCCTGTGGCTGCGGGAGGAGTTTGCAAAAATGACGATTCACAGGATCACCGGTGTTTACAGCGCCGCGACGACGCCGCTCAACGCCAATGATACGCCGGATCTTGGCCTGTTTACGGCCCATTGCCAGCGGCTTCTCAGCGAAGGCTGTCACGGCATAGCGTTGTTGGGCACGACCGGCGAAGCCAATTCGTTCTCTTCGGCTGAGCGCCGCGATATTCTTGAAGCGGCGCTGAAGGCAGGGATAGCCGGCGACCAGCTGATGCCCGGCACTGGTGTTGCCGCCATTCCGGAGACGGTCGAGCTGACGCGGCACGCGCTATCGGTCGGTGTTACCCGTGTCGTTATGCTGCCGCCCTTCTACTATAAGGGCGTCTCGGACGACGGACTGTTTGCCGCCTATGCGCGGATCATTGAGGCGATTGCAGACGACCGGCTGCAAGTCGTGCTCTATCACATTCCCCAGGTTTCCGGCATTCCGCTGAGCCTGCCGCTGATTGGCCGGCTGATCGCGGCATTCCCGGACACAGTCGTTGGTATCAAGGATTCATTTGGCGATTTCGCCAATATGGAAGCGCTGCTTGCCGCTTTCCCGGGGTTTTCCGTGCTTGCGGGTGCTGATCCGTTGCTGTTGCCGCTGATGAAGGCTGGAGGTGCCGGCTGCATTACCGCGACATCCAATCTGGTCGCAAACTCGCTGCGTACGGTCTACGACCATGCAAACGATCCGGCCCGCGCGGCAGAGGTCGAGGCGGCGCAGGCGCGCATCAATGCCTATCGCTCTCTGTCCAATTCCTATGTCCAGATCCCGACGATCAAAGCGATGGTTGGCCTGAAGAACGGTAATCCCGCCTGGGCGCGTCCGCGTCCGCCGTTGATGGCGCTGAGTGCTGCCGATCAGGCTGATCTCGCAGTCAAATTTGCGCAATTGCCGTAAGGGAGTGAGCCATGACATCCGGTTCTGGCTTGAAACCTGAGCAAATTCCGTCGCTTATGAGTGGCGATATCCGGCCGCACGCCACAGAAAGCCATCGTTTCGATGCCTTTCTACCGTCGCCTTGCGTGCAGAACCACGCTGCCAACCTGGCTTTCCTGGCTGATGGCACGCTGACCTGCGTCTGGTTTGGTGGCACGATGGAGGGCATGGGCGATATCTCCATTTACATGTCGCGGCTGGCCTCCGATTCCTCCGTTTGGTCGGCGCCAGAAAAGATGTCGGACGATCCCCAAAAATCCGAGCAGAATCCGTTGGTTTTCACCGCGCCGGATGGAAAGGTCTGGCTGATCTTCACGTCGCAGACCTCGGGAAATCAGGATGGAGCGGTCGTCAAGCGGCGGATTTCCGATGATGGCGGGCGCACATTCGGTCCGGTCGATATCCTCTGCGATAGTCCGGGCACATTCGTCCGCCAGCCGATTATCGTCAACCGGCGTGGCGATTGGCTTCTGCCTGTGTTCCGCTGCATCGGTGAGGCCGGTCAACGCTGGACCGGCAACGCCGACACGGCTGCGGTTCTGCTGTCACGCGATGCTGGAGCGAGTTGGCAGATGATCGATTTGCCCGGCAGCATCGGCGCCGTCCATATGAACATTGTGCCGCAGGGCGATGGGCGAATGGTGGCCTTCTTCCGCAATCGCTTCGCCACGCAGATCCTGCGCAGCCATTCCGATGATGATGGCATGAGCTGGAGCGCGCCGGAGCCAACCGGGCTGCCCAACAACAATTCATCGATCCAGGCTGCCGCTCTCAAGGACGGCCGGATTGCGATAATTTATAATCATTCCAATGCCCTGACATCTAGTGACCGGCGTCACTCACTCTACGATGAGATCGAGGCCGAGGAGGGCGCGCAGCCCGTGCCTACGGAGGCCGTTTCGGTTGCCGATGGCAGGCCAAAGGCCGTCTGGGGCGTTCCCCGCGCGCCGTTGAGCCTTGTCTTCTCCGGCGATGGCGGAGAGACCTTTGGTGTGCCTGTTCACTTGGAAACCGGCGACGGCTATTGCCTCACCAACAATTCCAAGGATGCGCTTAATCGCGAATATTCCTATCCGTCGATCGTCGAAGGGCCGGATGGCACACTGCACATTGCCTACACCTATTATCGCCGGGCGATCAAATATGTACGGCTGGAGCCGGGATACGGCTTCTAAGGCGGTGCCGGTCCCGGCTTTAGAGAAATACAGATTTTTACAACTGCAAAAATTGATCGCTGCCCGAACGAAATTTAACAAATAACGCTATTTCTCACGAGGTTCGCGCGGAATGGCGCGGGCTTCTTATGCCAATTTACAAGGCTCCAATCTATTTCGGTAGGCTGGCTCCGTGTCTCTTGATTTCTTTGATATGTGCATTGTCGGCTTGGAGGTGTAATATTATTGTTTAATAACAACAATATAGAGATCGACTCCTATGTTTCGGCTTCGGCCAATGGTCATTGGAGAGTATAAAATACTGCTTCCCTGCACCTTGTCACTTGCCAAGAAAGCCAGTTTTATATAACAAATTTACATGTTGGTTGCGATCCTCAGTGGATGTAGCGGCGAAAACAACGAGGACATGTCCATGACCAGCCTAAGTGCTCCCATCACGATCATCCGGCCTGAGATCATCGAGTTCGGCGTTGGCGTGGCCGGTAAACTTGGAAAATGGGCTGGCGATCAAGGGTTCGCGCGCATTCTCGTCGTGTCGGACGCGTTCAATGCATCCCGCGTCGACATTCTTGAATTGCCGGGAAGTGTCACCGTTTTTTCGCAAGTGAAGCCTGAGCCTGATACCGACAATCTCGATCTGGTGCTGGCTGCTGCCAATGCTGCGCAGGCCGATCTGATCGTCGGTTTCGGTGGTGGTAGCGCCATGGATCTGGCCAAGCTCGCCTCGGTCCTCTCTGGATCCAGCCAAACGCTGCGCGATGTCGTTGGTGCGGGCAAAGTAGCAGCGCGCCGCCGGGCCGGGTTGGCGCAGGTGCCGACCACGTCCGGCACCGGCAGCGAAGCCGGCATTCGCGCCCTGGTCACCGATCCGGCCACTCAGGCGAAGCTAGCTGTCGAAAGCGTCCATATGCTGGCCGATATCGCCGTCATCGATCCCGGCCTGACCTTCACCGTACCCGCCGCGACCACTGCGGCCACCGGTGTCGATGCCATGGCTCATTGTGTCGAGGCTTTTACCAATCGCAAGGCGCATCCGATGATCGATCTCTATGCGATCGAGGGCGTGCGTCTGGTTGGACGTTATCTTGCGCGAGCGGTTGCTGATGGCTCGGACGCTGAGGCGCGGGCAGGCCTGTCGCTCGCCTCGCTTTATGGCGGCTTTTGCCTGGGTCCGGTGAATACCGCCGGCGGCCATGCGCTTGCCTATCCGCTCGGCACCCGCTGGCATGTCGCGCACGGCGCCGCCAATGCCCTGATCTTTCCGCATGTCCTGGCATTCAACACGCCTTCCGCGACCGAGAAGACGGCGATGGTAATTGCTGCGCTCGACCTTAAGGCCAGCGCTGAACAGACGTCTGTTTTCGATGGAGCGTTCGGTTTCTGCGCCGGGCTCGGCATCGAAATGCGGCTCTCGGCATTGGGTGTGCCGGAAACGGATCTCGGCGTTATGGCCGATGATGCTTTTGCCATCCGCCGCTTGCTAGACAACAATCCGCGCGATCTCAGCCGCGCCGACATTCTTTCGATCTATCAAGCTGCCTATTGATTGGAACAGGCCTGCCGCGGCAAAACCGGAGCGCAGGAACGGCCGCAGTGCCGCACGGAGGACTGAACATGAGCACATCGCGTGTAGCCGTTACGCTGGGAGACCCGGCAGGTGTCGGCCCGGAAGTCATCGTCAAGGCGCTGGCGGCGCTACCAGAAGCCGACAGGGCAAACTTCGTTGTCGTGGGCAATGTCGAGGCGCTGGAGCGGGCAAACAGGGTGACGGGAACGGAATTGCATTTTTCCGCAACGCCCGCCGCAGGCACGATTGCCGTCGATGAGGTCGTGATCGACGGAAAACTACCCGAGATCGGCAAGGTCAGCCCGGTCGCCGGTGATGCTTCGGTGCGCTATATCAAGCGCGCCGTCGAGCTGGCGATGTCAGGCGAAGTCGATTGCATCGTCACCGCGCCGATCAACAAGGAAGCGATGAACCTTGCCGGCCATCATTTCGATGGCCATACCGGCCTTCTCGCCCATCTGACCGGATCGAAAAGCTCCTTTATGCTCCTGGCTTCGGAACGGCTCAACACCATCCACGTCTCCACGCACGTATCGTTACGCACCGCGATAGAGCGGGCGACCGTCGAGCGGGTGCTGGCAACCATCGAGGCAGGCCACCGCCATTTCCTGCGTCTCGGCCGCAAGGCACGCATCGCGGTCGCCGGCATCAATCCGCATTGCGGCGAGGGCGGTCTGTTTGGTGATGAAGACACCCAATTTCTGGCGCCCGCCGTGGAACTGGCGCAGGCAAAAGGCATCGATGTTGTCGGTCCGATTTCCGCCGACACCGTCTACGCCCGCGCCTATGGCGGCGCTTTCGATCTCGTCGTCGCGCAATATCACGACCAGGGACACATCCCGATCAAGCTGGTTGCCTTTGAGACCGCCGTCAACGTCTCCCTCGGCCTGCCGATCGACCGGGTATCGGTGGATCACGGCACCGCTTTCGACATCGCCGGTACCGGCAAGGCCAACCACGTCAACATGCTGTCGGCGATCGACTATGCGCGGCTGGTGGCGCGGTCGCCAAGGACCGTCACCGCCTCTTGAGGTGGCGGCTGGATTTCAGTTCTGATCGAAGAAGTCGCTGCGAATCTCGCGCCGGATCAGCTTCAGCGAGCGGTCCGGCTGGATGATGTAGGTCTCGTAGGCAACACCGGTCACGGTCCGGAATGAATTGTGCACGACACTGCCAATCGGCGATTTCGTCAGCTTCGTGCGCGGCTGGCCACCATAGGTGATGCTGCCTGGAATAGGCTCGACATCCGGGGTGGTGCACGAGGCCATCATCAGGGCAGCGCCCATCAGGAACATGTAGGCTTTCATCGGGGCCACTCCGCGGGAACGCTCTTCTTTATGATAGGATGTTACCACAGGCGCGTTCAAGACAGCCCTGGTTTGTTCAGTTTTTTATCGCGCGCTGCTTTTCTAATGCTTCGCCGCGCTTGCGCCGCCCGCACTGGCCGGCGGGAAGACGAAATGCAGCTGACCTGACTTGATAGAGGCCCGCTCGATCAGAGCCCTGTGTTCTTCCCGCATGGCCTGCGACCGTTCACGGAACGCCCGCGATCGGGCCAGAACTGCCTGCGTCCGCGCCGTAATTTCATCAACATGGCTCATGTCTCACCTCAAAGTTTAGGCCGCACAGTCGTCGTTGCCAGCAGGGATATAAGGCTTCCCGGCCTCGCATCGTTCCATATGTTCATGTTATGTTCTATTTTTGAACCAAAGTCAACACACAGCGTACATCGAGTGCATCACTCGATTTGGCCCACTCAAATTGATCATTCGGGATGAAATGGTGCTGCTAGAGAGATTTGAACTCTCGGCCTCTCCCTTACCAAGGGAGTGCTCTACCCCTGAGCTATAGCAGCATCGTGCGGTCGGATCAGTGTTTGTCCGGCGCGAGCGAGGGCCTATTGCCATAGCTTGTTGCGGAGCGCAAGCAGCAAATCGAAGTTTTCATTGGATGGCGCGCTCGAAAAAGCGGCCGCCCTTCCAGAGTGCTTGGTTTTGCGGTATTTGAGCCTCCATGCAAAATAACGATAATCAGACACCCAAGGATGCGGCTGGGCTTCCGGCCCCTGGCAAGCTTGAACCGGGGCACGAGGCCGAGCGCCAGGCTGAGGCCCGCCGCGAGCGTGCGGCGAAGACGTTGCGTGACAATCTACTGCGGCGCAAGCAGCAAGGGCGTGCGCGGCGTGCGGGGGCAGCGGATGAAACATCCGGCTTGCCTGCCGCAAAAACGGACGAATCTGCGGAATAAACTGCGCCAACACCATCGACCGGATCCGGGGGCGGGTCGCGATGGTCAGTAACGTCATTCCCGCAAGCCCGATGCGCCATCTGACCGGATGAACCGTCGAGACGAATACCAGTCATGATCCGTGCCGCCGCTTCATCCATACGGATGCACTTTCGGCATCGGTTCAATTTGCTTCTCATTTCACGGTGCATCCTTTATGGAGGCGCCAATCTCTCACGTCCGGACTATCAGGAAAGGCGGGCAGCGCCCGTATGGTACTTTATGGATCGCATTAGAATTACCGGCGGCAACGAGCTGCGTGGCATCATCCCGATTTCCGGTGCCAAGAATGCAGCACTGCCGCTCATGATCGCGTCACTTTTGACCGATGACACGCTGACGCTTGAAAACGTGCCGCATCTCGCCGATGTCGAGCAGCTCATCCGCATCCTTGGCAATCATGGCGCCGACATCTCCGTCAATGGCCGCCGCGAGCGCCAGGGCGAAGGCTATTCGCGGACCATCCATTTCACCTCGCGCAACATTGTCGATACGACCGCCCCGTATGAGCTGGTCTCCAAGATGCGCGCCAGCTTCTGGGTTATCGCGCCGCTTCTGGCGCGCGAAGGCAAGGCCCGCGTCTCGCTGCCGGGCGGCTGCGCCATCGGCACCCGGCCGGTCGACCTGTTCATCGAAGGCCTGACGGCGCTCGGCGCTAATATCGAGATCGATAGCGGCTATATCAATGCAACGGCGCCGAAGGGTGGCCTGGTCGGCGCGCGCTATGTCTTCCCGAAGGTTTCGGTCGGCGCCACCCATGTCATGATGATGGCGGCAACGCTGGCCAATGGCACGACGATCATCGGCAATGCTGCGCGCGAACCCGAGGTCGTTGACCTTGCCAACTGCCTCAATGCCATGGGCGCCAAGGTCACGGGTGCAGGCACCTCGACGATCACCATCGAGGGCGTCACCTCGCTGTCCGGCGCACGTCACCGCGTTCTGCCCGACCGGATCGAGACCGGAACCTATGCGATGGCCGTTGCCATGACCGGCGGCGACGTCGTGCTCGAAGGCACCAATGCCAAGCTTCTGGATACGGCAATCGAAGCGATCCGCCGCGCCGGTGCTGAAATCACCGAAACGCCAAGCGGCCTGCGTGTCGTGCGCAACGGCGGCGGCATCAGGCCGGTGGATGTGGTGACCGATCCTTTCCCGGGCTTCCCGACCGACCTGCAGGCACAGTTCATGGGCCTGATGACCAAGGCGTCCGGTACCTCGCATATCACCGAGACGATTTTCGAAAACCGCTTCATGCACGTTCAGGAATTGGCGCGTTTGGGTGCGAAGATCACGCTGTCGGGCCAGACTGCGAAGATCGAGGGTGTCGAACGCCTGAAGGGCGCTCCGGTCATGGCGACCGACCTGCGCGCATCCGTATCGCTGGTGATTGCCGGCCTGGTGGCAGAAGGCGAAACGATGGTTTCCCGCGTCTATCACCTCGATCGCGGTTTCGAGCGTCTGGAAGAAAAACTCAACAATTGCGGTGCGCAGGTAGAACGCGTCAGCGACTGATCGGCTTTCGCAGGGGCGCTCGCTGTTGCGGATTCGACAGCGGCGTCCTATGTCCATTGTCATGATGACGGCAGCCGCTGGCTGCGCAGGCAAGGGATGAATGGCATGGACGGTTTGAAGCTGATGGCGCTGGACCCTGAAGATCTGGAGATCGTGTCCGCCCATGTGCAGGATGCGGTCTTCAAGGTTTCCGGCCTCGAATACGCGCCACGCTCGAAACAGCTGTCCCTGGTGATCAATCGCTTCGTCTGGGAAACGGCTGAAGGCCGCGGCAAGTCCTTCGAGCGCCGCCGCAGCCTTTTGGCCTTCAAGCGTGTCACCGCTGTCCGCTCGATCGGCTTTAGCCGCACGGACGACGAAAAAGTCCTGTCGCTGCTCGCTATCCAGTTTGAACCGAACGGTGAAGGTCCGGATGGAACCGTTGAGTTCATCCTCTCCGGCGAAGCGTCAGTCATGCTCGACGTGGAATGTATCGAGGTTCAGCTTGCAGATACCGGCGGCGCATGGGAAACCGGTTTCAAGCCGCGCCATCCCGCCGGCGCCTGATATTTTGTCCGGCGGCCTGCTAAGGCTGTGCGTTTCTGCCGACCACCGATAAGGACGTTTTCATTGGCTATCCGTCTCGACTATCTGACCCCGGGCTTCGAATCTGAATTCGCAGCCTTTCTGACAACCAAGCGGGAAGTGTCCGAAGACGTCAACACCGTGGTCAAGACGATCATCGACGATGTGCGCCTGCGCGGCGATGTGGCTCTGGCCGAGTATACGAAGAAATTCGACGGCCTCGATTTCGCAGTGACCGCCATGGCGGTGACATCAGACGAGATCGACGCGGCGATCAATGCCGTGCCATCCGAAGTGCTGGGTGCGCTCAAGGTCGCGGCCGTCCGTATCGAGGCGCACCACGCGCGCCAGCGTCCGAAGGACGATATCTACGAGGATTCGATGGGTGTCGGGCTTGGCTCGCGCTGGACGGCGATCGATGCCGTTGGCCTGTATGTGCCGGGCGGCACGGCAAGCTATCCAAGCTCGGTGCTGATGAATGCACTGCCGGCCAAGGTCGCCGGTGTCGAGCGCATCGTCATGGTCGTTCCTGCCAATGGCGGCGTGATCAATCCGGCGGTTCTGGCTGCTGCCCGCATGGCCGGCGTCGAAGAAATCTACCGGATCGGCGGTGCCCAGGCGATCGCAGCGCTTGCCTATGGCACGGCATCGATCGCGCCGGTCGCCAAGATCATGGGTCCGGGCAATGCCTATGTCGCCGCTGCCAAGCGCCAGGTCTTCGGAGCCGTCGGCATCGACATGATCGCCGGCCCTTCGGAAGTGCTTGTGATCGCCGATCGCGACAACGATCCGGACTGGATCGCCGCTGACCTCCTGGCCCAGGCCGAGCACGATGTCGGCGCCCAGTCGATCCTGATCACTGACGACGCGCCCTTTGCCGCGGCTGTCGAAGCGGCTGTCGAGCGTCAATTGCGCACGCTGCCGCGGGCTGAAACGGCAAGCGCCAGCTGGCGGGATTTTGGCGCGATCATTCTTGTCCCCGATCTTGACGTGGCCGTGCCGCTCGCCAACCGTATTGCTGCAGAGCATCTGGAATTGGCGCTTGCCGATGCCGATGCGATGATCCCGAAGATCCGCAATGCCGGTGCGATCTTTGTCGGCCGCCATACGCCGGAAGTAATCGGCGATTATGTCGGCGGCTCCAACCATGTGCTGCCGACGGCGCGTTCCGCCCGGTTTTCCTCCGGCCTCGGCGTGCTCGATTATATGAAGCGCACCTCGATCCTGCGGATGGGTGCCGACCAGTTGCGCGATCTTGGACCGGCGGCCATCGCGCTTGCCCGTTCCGAAGGCCTGGAAGCCCATGCGCGCTCGGTTGCCATCCGCCTCAATCTCGGGACCGAGGGATGACATCCAGCCACCGTCTCTGCGATGTCGTGCTCGACGAAACCATTGGCCGCTCGACGCCCGATGTCGAGCATGAACGCGCGGTGGCGATCTTCGATCTGATCGAGGAAAATTTTTTCGAGCCGGCCGGGCATATCGGCGGCCCCTATCAGCTGAAGCTGTCACTGGTGGATGCCAAGCTGGTTTTTGCGATCACCACGCAGACCGGGACCGGTGTTGCCACCCATATCCTGTCGCTGACGCCTTTCCGGCGGATCGTGAAGGATTATTTCATGATCTGCGAAAGCTATTACGAAGCCATCCGCTCCTCGACGCCGAGCCAGATCGAAGCGATCGACATGGGGCGGCGCGGCATCCACAATGAGGGCTCGCAGACGCTGATGGACAGGCTATCGGGCAAGATCAAACTCGATTTCGATACGGCGCGGCGTCTGTTCACGCTGGTTTGCGTGCTCTACTGGCGGGGATGAGCGTGACGGTCGCTGCTTCCCCCAACCCGCCGCAGCGGAGCGCGAAATCGCCGGGCTCGGTGCTGTTCATGTGCGGGATGAATGCAATTCGCTCGCCCATGGCCGAGGTTCTGGCCAAAGCAATGCTGCCACCGGGCACGTACGTTGCTTCGGCCGGCGTCCGGCCGGGGGAGCGCGATCCGTTCGTCGACGTGGTGCTGGAAGAGATCGGTCTGACGGCAGGGCGGCACCAGCCGCATACGCTGGACGAACTGGAAGACGATTATTTCGACCTGATCGTCACGCTGGCGCCAGAAGCACATCATGCGGCGCTGGAGCTGACGCGATCAATGGCAATCGACGTGGTATACTGGCCGACACCGGACCCGACGGTCGCCACCGGCACCCGCGAACAGATCGTTTCGGCCTATCGCGAGGTCCGAAATCATCTTGAGACGCTGGTCAAGCATCGTTTGCTTGGACAAATGCCGGACAAGATGGCATAGGGCACAGGCAAAACCGGAAAATGAGATCGCTGCTGTTCACAAAACAGCGGCGATTGTGTAGTTTCCGCCAAATTTTTAAAAGGTGCGACACGCGCCTCTATCGAAGCACAGAAAGAAATACCCTACATGGCGAAAGAAGAAGTTCTCGAATTCCCGGGCGTCGTTACCGAATTGCTTCCCAATGCAACGTTCCGCGTCCAGCTCGAAAACCAGCATGAAATCATTGCCCATACGGCTGGCCGCATGCGCAAGAACCGCATCCGCGTTCTCGCCGGCGACAAGGTGCTTGTCGAAATGACGCCATACGACCTGACCAAGGGCCGTATCACCTATCGCTTCAAGTAAGCGCGGCGCGGCCTTCATGCCGCAAACTCGAAATCGATGGCCCTGTTGCAATGGCATTGACACATAAGCTGATCCTGGCCTCCGGTTCGCCGCGGCGCGTCGAACTGCTCGCGCAGGCGGGCATCGAGCCCGCACGCCTGATGCCGATGGATCTCGACGAGACGCCGAAGCGCACCGAGCATCCGCGCTCGCTCGCCTGGCGGCTGTCGGCCGAAAAGGCGCGCGCGGCGCTGGCTGCCATCAAGGGTGAGCCGGGTTGGGAGGGAAGCTATATCCTTGCCGCCGATACCGTCGTTTCCGTCGGCCGGCGTATTCTGCCGAAGCCTGAGCTGGTCAGCGAGGCCTCGAGTGCGCTGCATTTGCTGTCCGGCCGCAGCCACCGCGTCTATACCGGTATCTGCCTGATCACGCCGGACAAGACGGTGCGCCAGAAGGTCATCGATACCAAGGTTCGGTTCAAGCGTCTTTCCAGCCACGACATCGATAGCTATCTTGCCTCGGGTCAGTGGCGGGGCAAGGCAGGCGCCTACGGCATCCAGGGTATCGCTGGCAGCTTCGTCGTCAAATTGGTGGGTTCCTACACCAATGTCGTCGGCTTGCCGCTCTATGAGACCGTGAGCCTGCTTTCAGGCGAGGGCTTTGACGTGCATGACAGCTGGATGAAAGGCTAGGGCCATGAGCTCAGAAGAAACCAAGGGCGCCTCCAATGTGGCGCCGTTGCGCAAGATCGTGCCTTGCCCCGAGTGCAAGCGCCCGTCTCACCGCGAACACTATCCCTTCTGTTCTGATCGTTGCCGCAATGTCGATCTCAACAGATGGCTGACTGGTTCCTATGCCATTCCAGTGGCTGACGATGAATCGAAAGCCAACGGCGAGGATTGAGAACGGGAGAATTTCGCGGGATATCCGTTGTTTTTCAATTATTTGAACCAAATGATATTTTCCTGTTAAAAAAACATCATTTGGTGCTGGACACCGTCGAACAAGATGTTATAACCCCGCTCGCTTCCAGGGCGCAACCAACCGCCCTACGGTTCTTCAAGCGGAACCATTGCCTCACGGCAAGGATGCCCGGATAGCTCAGTTGGTAGAGCAGCGGATTGAAAATCCGCGTGTCGGTGGTTCAAATCCGCCTCCGGGCACCATTATATTATTTAGTGAAATCATATAGTTATATGTCTTTCGAGCGGCCGGTCACGTCGCGCTTCTTGTTGCGCATGTTGCGTGCGGTTTCCCTTGATTATCATGGGTTTCCCGATAACCTCGGTTACTCCATGCAACATGAAATGCAACATGACGGATCGGCACATGTTGAGCCAACTTCCCATGTGCGAGGGACGTAAATGAAACTGGAAAAACATGACCAACCTCCGAGTGCGGAGGTTGAGGACAAGAAAATCTCTCTTAGACAATTTCTAGAGGCTGTGCATCCGTCAATTGCAAAGGACATCTCCGGCCTTTGGACCACGGAGTTTCGTTCGAGTGGCGGATCTTCCCGAACCATATCTTGGCCAGATATTCGACTGCACTGCAAAAAGTGTGAGGGAGAGCGCACGTTTCGCTGTGCAACGAGTTCTAATTTTAGCAACGCCTCGAAAGTTTTTAACACTCATCCGCAATACATCTGTGGGGATTGCAACCAACAGGGAAAACATTTTGCCTTGAGAGCCACCCCCGAAGAAGATGGTAGCGGGTCAATCTATAAATACGGCGAGATGCCAGCATTCGGCATTCCGGTTTCAAACCGCATTTTAAGGTTGTTCGGCGGTGAAGACGCGAAAATTTTCCTCAAAGGTAGACAGTGCGAGAACCTTGGATATGGGATAGGTGCTTTTGCCTACTACCGTCGCGTCGTAGAAAATCACAAAAATGATCTTTTCAACGAAATAATTAAAGTTTGCGAGACGGTCGGCGCAGCAGATGACCTTATTAACGAACTTAAGGCCGCTAAAAATGAAATTTCGTTCTCAAAATCATTGGAGCAGATCAAAACGGCTCTACCCCAAGGGCTCTTGATAAATGGGCACAACCCCCTTCACGCCCTGCACGGTGCTTTGAGTATAGGACTTCACAACGAAAGTGACGACGACTGCCTCGCTTCTGCTCAGGCAGTGCGATTGGTTTTAAGCGATCTCGTTGAGAGAATTGCCATGCTTAAACAGGATAATCACCAATTGAACCAGGCTCTGCAGCTTCTCCTAGCGAAGCGCTGATCTCGTATTTGTCCCAGGAAACATAGCGAACTCCAGTCTTACAAATAGTTTTGCCAAGCAGCATACCAGAGCAAAAAAACGGGAACGAAACGAATGGTAGACGCTAACGTCAATTTTAATGATTTTCATAACAGCTTTTCCGAGCAGATTGCTTGGGTAGACAACATGCTGCTTAATGAACCCCTCTACATTTCCAAAGAGTTTGCCACAGACTATGCGGCCGCCGCCGCGATTTACCAAATTGATGAAGGGGAAATAACCTTCGACTGCCACTGTGTGGATTGCGGGAGAAGTAGTGTGTTTCGCCGCGCTGGCAGTGGAAGGACTTTCATTGAATACATTTCACACGATCCAATGAGAGCAGCCCTCGGCGGTCAATCAAACCAGATACCTAAAGTAGTTAATCGCCACGCTCTCCTAATGCCCGTCATGATCTGCCAGCGCAACAACGAGCATTGTTTGATTTTTCATATCAGCGCAGACCACGGTAAATTCCAGAAGATTGGACAGCTACCGTCCCTTGAAGACGTTGCAGGAGCCGATATCGAACGTTTTAGAAAGCTTCTGGGTAAAACGTACTTCCCCGAACTGCGGCGGGCGGGTGGGCTGGCTAGTCACGGGATTGGGATTGGGGCTTTCGTCTACCTTCGAAGGGTTTTCGAAAAACTAATATGGGATCATTATGATGAATTCAAAACCAACAGTGGGAAGATTGACGGTTTCGAGACTTTCCGTATGGACGAGAAGATTGCCGCTCTTGCCGCTCTCCTTCCAAAAACGCTTGTTGCGAACAAGGGTATTTACTCCATCCTTTCAAAAGGCATCCACGAATTGTCCGAGGCAGAATGCAAAGCCTATTTCCCTACCGTCCGCGCCGGCATTATAGCGATCTTGGAACAAGATCTCGCAGATTTCGAAAAGGCTGAAACAGAAAAGCGATTGTCAGCCGAGATCGCGAAAATAGTGGGCAACCTCAAAAAATAGCTGATCGTGATTATATTCCCGTCACGCAGTTTTAACTGCGCCAATTTGCCCCCAAAATGGAATTCCCCGCTCTGACAGTGATCCCTGAAAGCCGGTCAATCGGCCGAATTGGCGTGTCCGGATAACGCTTGAGCAGGCGCGTTGTGATGTTCCTACGTCCGACGCTGGTGATCTGCCCATAGACGGCTTGTTCATATCCGTGCGCGGTATCGACCGATAGAAAGTCACGGACGGGTGCGCCATATTTGGTGGTGTTTTGCCTCCCCATGTCAGTCGAAGCTGCCGTTGCGGAAGGGTTCGGATCTTCTGCTGTCGACCTGTGTCATCCGGCGTTTCGTTGAGATGATGATCGATGTTTACAATTATGATTTAAATACAAACGGTTGCATTGTTTCTTGCCCCGGGGATTTGTCACTCGCAAAGGGTAAATGCAGTCGGATTTGACCCTAAGCGCATGCCTAAGCACTGCTTGAATTACGCCTGCCTCATTCATGCCGCATTCATGTTCGGAGCGCTCTAAAGTCAGCAGCCACTTGGGCCTTATGGAGTAGAAAATGCAGAGAATGAAAATCGCCGTTGCTGCCGCAGCGGTGTTGTTGACGGCCAATGTCTCTTTTGCGGAAGATCTCGTCTTCACGCTGAAGAATGGCACGAAATCGGTGCTCAACAATTTCCACGCTTCGCCTGTTGGCGTTGACAAGTGGGAAGACGATATCTTTGGCAGTCAGGCGCTGGCCCCAGGTGAGAGCATGGAGATCACCATCGGCGACGGCCGGGCCGTGTGCAAGTACGACATGCGTTTCGAATTCCAGGGCGATAACCTTGACGTCACGACCGACACGCAGGATCTCTGCGAGTTGGGCGAATACACGATCGAAGAATAAGCATTCTGAAGCTTCCATCGGCCCCGTCACTGCGTTCAGCGGTGGCGGGGTTTTCATTTCGTGTCGTGCTGCAAGCAGCAAGGTGCCGGTGAACGGCAACCGAGATCCCCGAAGGTATTGGCCAACAGCATGGGAAATACTGAAATCACGTTTAATCCTTCAGCGTTGAGCGCGTGAGGCCATCGGCCGGATGTCGGTATTGGCTGTCACCAATTGGTGGCTCCTTGCTGAAGCCAATCAATCCCAATCGGATTGCACGCACACTCCTCTTACGACGCGCAACCTCATTCGGTGATGGCGCAGCGTACTTTTCCCTACCCAACCAGCGATTTTGGTCCCTTCGGCGGTAGAGATGGAGCTTTTCATGGCGTAGGCCACTTCCACCATCGTCATCGCATTTTCGCGCGAGAGTTTCTCGATTCTGTGGGATTTTGGTGACTGGTGATGAGCATGTTGGGGGTGCATCGGCCGGGTGGCCGGGGTTGCCTTCGAAATGTCCTAATAACAGGTAAACAGTTGAGTGTCTGTCATCTGCAACCGATCCCCGCCTTGGCTTGTCCTATTTTCATGATCTCCGCTGGGATCGCTGCAACATTCGATGACTGTTGTGAATCTATCGACTGAATGGCCGCGTGCGATGTGCGGCCCCGGTTTGAGAAGGAAAAATGATGAAGAGAACCCTCGCTTTGGCGCTTTCCACCGCGACTTTGGCTCTGATGGGCGGACTGGCCGCTCAGGCTGCCGATCTGGCAAGCGGCGCACCGGCTCCGAGCTATCAAGAGAGCGATGTGCGTGGTGGCGTGAAGATCGGTTACCTCGAATGCGAGGTCGGCGGTGGCGCCGGTTACGTTCTGGGCTCGGCCAAGGAAATCGATTGCACCTTCCATTCTTCCGTCGGGAAAGAACGCACGGACCACTATACCGGCGCTGTCAGGAAGATGGGCGTCGATCTGGGCTTCACGACGCGCAGCAAGCTCGTCTGGGCAGTCCTGGCGCCGACAGCCGGCTACCATCAGGGTTCGCTCAGTGGTCTCTATCAGGGCGCAAGCGTTGAAGCCACGGTTGGCGCGGGTGTTGGTGCCAACATCCTCGTTGGCGGAACCTCAGGCTCCATCCACCTCCAGACGATCAGCGTGACGGGCCAGCTCGGCCTCAACCTGGCCGCCGGCGGCACGTCGGTAACGCTGACAGCCGTCAACTAAGTCGATTCAGTCTTCCCCCTTTCTGCACTTCGAAGGGGGAAGACTGAAATCTGGCTTTCGTAAACACCTCGCGTCAGTTCAATCCGCCAGTTCGGGATTGTCGGTGCGGAGACTTTTGGGCCGCAGCAAGCGGATTGCTTTGCCTGCAGGGCTGCTCTGGAGCTGCAGCGTGCGCGTAAAGAAGCGATTTCCGGATGCCACCCTGCCGATATTCACGACAGCCGCGTCTCCCAATTCCTGTTCCATGAAGGTCAGGACCTGCTGGTAGGCATCGCGGTCCAGTGTGTCGAGGGCCTCGTCAATGATGATCCAGTTCGGTTTGTGCAGTCCCAGCCGCGCAATGGCCAGAAGCCTGATCTCGACTTCGTTGAGCTTCAGTCTAGTCCGCATGTCCTGATCGAAGCTGTTTTGCAGCTTGCTCAGACCCACCCTGGATAACACCGACACCATGTCGGCTTTCTTGAAGCGGCCTGGATTTTCGGGGTAACTGAGGACTTCTTCCAGTGTTCCGGGTGGAAAGTAGGGCGTGCGCGGCACAAAGGCGATGTTCTCGCCGTTGGGTAGGGCAATGCGTCCATGTCCCCAGGGCCAAAGGCCAGCCAGAGACCGGAAGAACGGCGCTTTTTCCACATCGGATTCGCTGGTCACGAGCACACGGTCGCCGGGCCGGATTTCAACGTGCTGATCGGCAAGCTTGATGCAGCCGGATGGCAGGGCAATTTCCAGACGGTCTATGGTCAGGCGGTCGCCGTCAGCCTTGGCAAACTCGATGCGCTTGTCGTTTTCATGCCGCTCGTCGGTCATCAGGATTGCGGACCGGAAGGCGGCGACACGCAGCAATGTCGCCCGCCAGTCGGCAATGCTGTCGATATTATCGACGAACCAGCGCAGCGATGCATTCACCTGATTGAACGCGCCAACGGCCATCATCAGGCCGCCGAAACTGAGATCACCATTGAAATAGACCGGGGCGGCGATGACGATGGGCGCGACGACGGTTAGCCAGCCATATCCTGATGTGACCCATGTCAGCCGCGTCAGCGCCATCATCAGCTTGTTGCTGATTTCCAGAACCGAAGCGAGATCGCGCTGGAGACGGCGTTTTTCATTTCCTTCGCCGGAAGACAGCGAAACCGCTTCAATATGTTCGTTGACCCGCATCAGCGAGAAACGCAGGGCAGCCTCTCTTGCATAGTGGTCGCCGTTGATTTTGACGAGGGGGCGGCCGACGAACCAGCTCAGCGCCGCCGCTATTCCGGCATAGAGGAAGGCCGCCCAGACCATGTAGCCGGGAATGTTGAGATCATAGCCGCCGACATGAAAGATGAAGCCGGCCGAGAGCGACCACAGGACGCCGACAAAACTGGCGAGCAGAATACCCGACTGGAACAGGCCGATGGTGAGGCCTGCCGTCAAATCAGCAAGATGGCGGGCATCTTCGTGCACGCGCTGGTCAGGATTGATACCGATGGAACCGGCATTGGCCAGGCGAAAGGCCCGCGCGGGCTTCATCCACTCACCGATGAGATCGAGCGTCAGGCCTTCTCTGAGCTTGATCCGGATCCACTGGCTGAGCCAGGTTTGCAGCACATTGAGGACCAGCAGTGTACCGGCAATCTGTCCGAAGGTGATGAACTGCATCAGGAACGCGGAGAGGTCGCGCCGCTCGAGCGTATCATAGAAGGGCTTGTACCACCGGTTCAGCATGATCTGCCCGAACGCAGTCGCCAATATGACGGTGATGATCCCGACTGCGAGCCATATAATGGCCTTGCGGACAGGCGAGGCAACAAAGGCCCGCTGCATCATGCGGAGCTGGTCGAAGAATGGCTGCTCGTCGTCTGTCTCTACAGGCTGGTTGGTCTTACCGTTCATTTCATGCTGCATTGGCGCGAATCTCTTCACCACGGTCTTCACCTCCGAAGTATAGCGCGTCCGAAGCGCTCCCCCTAAGAAAGATTAGCAAGGGAGCATGGAGCGAGGCAGTCCACCTCCATCCTTTAACGGTCGGCGCAGCAAAACGGGGGAGTATGGCTTGTTCATATTTCCGTGAGTTTGCTATGGACGAAGGCTTTGGCCGTGGAGATTGCGACTTCAAGGTCGTCGCCGAATGCAAGAGACGCGGCAATCGCGCTGGCCAGCATGCATCCCGTGCCGCGCATGGAAACATCCAGGCGAGGGGATACGAAGGATTGTTCGGCATCGCCCGCTTGAACGAGAATATCGATGGCATCGGCGCCGCTGCCATGGCCACCTTTGACCAGAACCGCCTTTGCGCCAGCATCTATCAGGGACCGCGCCTGATCGACCGGCGAGCCAAGTATGTCAGTCAAAAGCGACAGTTCCGGCAGGTTGGGCGTCACAAGAGTACAGGCGCAAAACAGGCGCCGCAGCGCGCCTATCGCATCCGGCGTCAAAAGAGTGCGGCCGGATGTGGACGCAAGCACCGGATCGAGCACCACCGGAATTTCAGGATGTTCCGACAGCACGCCCGCAACAGCCTCGATTGTGGCAGCAGTCGCCAGCATGCCGATCTTGATGGCGGCGATCGGATTGGCAGACAGAGCAGCACGCATCTGTTCCGCGACCCGTTCCGGCGAGACGGGATCGACATGCTGGACACCTTGATGGGTCTGTACGGTCACAGCGGTGATCGCGACCGATGCCTTCACCCCGAAAGCGGCCAGCGTCTCGATATCGCGGACGATGCCCGCTCCGCCAGAGGAATCGGAGCCTGCAACGACCAGTACATGCGGTATGGTTTTCATCGCCATCGCATCACCGGAATACTGCCGTTCGCTCGATCCATTCCCGGACGCGCGCTTCCGGATCGGCATTCAGGGTAATGTCGGTGACGACGGCGGCGCTGTCGGCACCATGGGCAAAGACGCTGTCGATGCGATCGACATTGAGCCCGCCGATCGCCACCAGCGGCAGGGAGCCGATCCGGTCTTTCCAGACGCGCAGCTTATCCAGACCCTGCGGTGCCCATTTCATCGTCTTCAGGATCGTCGGCCAGACCGGGCCCAGCGCCACGTAATCCGGCGCTGCCTTGAGCGCCGTTTCCAACTCTGCCTCGTCATGGGTGGAAAGTCCGAGCTTGAGCCCGGCGGCGCGGATGGTGGCAATATCGGCGGTGGCCAGATCTTCCTGGCCGAGATGGACGAAATCACATCCTTCGTCGATCGCCAGGCGCCAGTAGTCGTTGATGATGAGCTGGCAGTGATGCGTTGCGCAGACCGTCTTCGCGCGGCGAATGGCAGTCCGTAGTTCAACGTCAGAGCAGTCCTTCATCCGCAGTTGCACAAGCTTCACGCCGAGCGGCACAAGCCGTTCGATCCACTCAGTGCTATCGACGATCAGGTAGAAAGGATCGAGCTTCATGAAAACACCGCCTTGCCGATAACCGGCGTTGAGGGAACCGCCATGTCGCGCGGTTCCAGCATGCCTGCATGGAATGCGGTATGGCCCGCTTCGATTGCGCCGGTGAAGGCAGCGGCCATGGCAACGGGATCGGCCGCACCTGAGACAGCAGTGTTCAGCAGAACAGCATCGAAGCCGAGCTCCATCACTGTCGCGGCATGGGACGGACGGCCGATGCCGGCATCGACGATCAGCGGAACATCCGGAAAATTCGCCCGCATACTGCGTAGCGCCGGCAGGTTGACCGGCCCCATGGCCGAGCCGATCGGCGCGCACCAGGGCATCAACACCTGGCAACCGGCCTCCAGCAGACGTTCCGCTACGACCAGATCATCTGTGGTATAGGGGAAGACCTTGAACCCTTCGCCGCTCAGAATGCGTGCCGCCTCGACCAGCGCGAAGACGTCAGGCTGCAGAGTGTCGTGGTTGCCGATCACCTCGAGCTTGATCCAGTCCGTGGCAAACACGTCGCGGGCCATTTTTGCCGTCAGGACCGCTTCCGAGACCGTGTGGCAGCCGGCTGTATTCGGCAGCACCCGAACCCCCAGATCGCGGATCAGCTCGAAGAAGGCACCGCCGGTCCGGCTTCCCGCCGTTTCCCGGCGCAGCGAGACGGTGACGATATCGGTTTTCGAGGCGCGAACCGCCTCGGCGAGCACCGCGGGCGAGGGATAGCGGGCGGTGCCGAGCAGCAGACGGGATTGAACTTCGACATCATAAAGTTTCAGCATCTCAGCCCCCCTGCATGGGCGACAGGATCTCGATCCGGTCGCGGTCGCCCAGCGGAAAGCCGGTGCGGTCTTCGCGATGTACCAGCTCACCATTGACTGCTGTCGCCAGCCACTCGCCTTCGTAATCGAGAGCGGACAACAGGTCGGCGAGTGTCGTGGCCGCGACCTGCTGTTCCTCGCCGTTGATGATGAACGTCATGATGCCCTCCTTTCCGGTTGTCTCTGTTCTCCAAGGAGAAGCCGCGCCACCTCTCCAGCCATCGCCGGCGCCAGCAGGTAGCCATGCCGGTAAAGGCCATTCACATGGAGGGTGCGTCCCTCCTGGGTAACGCGCGGCAGGTTGTCGGGATAGGCGGGGCGCACGCCTGCACCGGTTTCGGTCAGTCGCGCCTCTCCAAAGGCGGGGTGGAGCGCGTACGCGGCATTCAGCAGTTCCATCAGCGAGCGGGCGGTGATGGGGTCGGCATCATCGCTTTCGATCATGGTCGCGCCAACCATGAAGCGGTTCTTTCCGCGCGGCACGATGTAGATCGGGTGGCGCGGATGCAGCAGGCGAATGGGGCGGGAAAGGCTGATCTCGCCGGTTTCGAGCAGCAGCATCTCGCCACGCACGCCGCGAAGATTGGGCAGGGACCCGATCCGTGCTGACCCGGTGCAATCGACAACGCGGTCGTAGCGGTCTTCCGCTGATGCGCTGTCGGTGCCGAACAGGAATTGCATCCGTGCTTCTTCTAGCCCCCCGGTCAGCGCGGACAGTGCCTCGCGCGGATCAAGATGGGCCTCCTGCCGGAAGAACAAGGCCTTTCGGAAGCGGCCGGCGAGGTCCGGTTCCAGTGCTGCAATGGCTTCTTCGTCCAGCCATTCCCAGCCGGTGGTGCGGCTGGCAAAGCGGTCGAGTTCACCAGTGTCGCGGCTGCCTGCCACGACCAGCGTGCCATAGCGCTGCACATGACCGGGCAGAGCAGCCTCCCACCAGTCGGCAGCCATCCGGCCGAGTGTCAGGACGGATTCATCCGCGCTTTCGCGCTCGCACCATGGGGCCAGCATGCCGCCGGCAAAGCCCGAGGCGCCGGTCCCGATCCTTTCTGCTCGCTCCGCGATGGTGACATCGAACCCGTGGCGATAGAGTTGCCAGGCGACCGTAAGGCCGGCAACGCCGGCCCCTTTGACGAGGATACGCATGATCACTCTCCGGCTGGCGGAATAGTTCCGTCCGGGCCAAGCGGCATGTAAAGCGCGCCACCCGCCTGGAACTTTGCAGCCATCGCCTCCAGCCCTTCCTTCTGAGCCTCGGCGCGGATGTCGTGCGATATCCGCATGGAGCAGAATTTCGGCCCGCACATCGAGCAGAAATGCGCCACCTTGTGGGCCTCCTTCGGCAGGGTTTCATCATGGAAGGAGCGCGCCGTTTCCGGATCGAGCGACAGGTTGAACTGGTCTTCCCAACGGAACTCGAAACGGGCCCGCGACAGCGCATCGTCACGCAACTGGGCGGCCGGATGCCCCTTGGCAAGATCGGCGGCGTGGGCGGCGATCTTGTAGGTGATGACCCCAACCTTGACGTCGTTGCGGTCGGGCAGGCCGAGATGCTCCTTCGGCGTGACATAGCAAAGCATCGCCGTGCCGAACCAGCCGATCATTGCAGCACCGATACCCGAGGTAATGTGGTCGTAGCCGGGGGCGATATCGGTGGTGAGCGGTCCAAGCGTGTAGAAGGGCGCCTCGCCGCAGACTTCCAGCTGCTTATCCATGTTTTCCTTGATCTTGTGCATAGGCACGTGGCCGGGGCCTTCGATCATCACCTGGCAATCCTTTGCCCAGGCGATCTGGGTGAGCTCGCCGAGCGTTTCCAGTTCGGCAAATTGCGCGGCGTCGTTGGCATCGGCAATCGAGCCGGGGCGCAGGCCGTCGCCGAGCGAGAAGGTCACGTCATAGGCGCGGGCAATGTCGCAGATCTCGTCAAAATGCTCGTAGAGGAAGCTCTCCTTGTGGTGATGGAGACACCACTTGGCCATGATCGAGCCGCCGCGCGAAACGATGCCGGTGACGCGGTTGACGGTGAGCGGGATATAGGCGAGCCGGACGCCGGCATGGATGGTGAAATAATCGACGCCCTGTTCGGCCTGCTCGATCAGCGTGTCGCGATAGACCTCCCAGTTCAGATCCTCGGCAATGCCATTGACCTTTTCCAGCGCTTGGTAGAGCGGCACGGTGCCGATCGGAACCGGCGAATTGCGGATGATCCACTCCCGGATATTGTGGATGTTGCGGCCGGTCGACAGGTCCATGACGGTGTCGCCACCCCAGCGCGTCGCCCAGACCATCTTCTCGACTTCCTCGGCCATCGACGAAGTGACAGCGGAATTGCCGATATTGGCGTTGATCTTCACCAGAAAATTCCGGCCGATGATCATCGGTTCGGATTCCGGATGGTTGATATTGGCCGGGATGACGGCCCGTCCGCGGGCAATCTCCTGGCGGACGAATTCCGGTGTCACATGATCGGGAATGCTGGCACCGAAATTCTCGCCGTCGCGCACCAGCGCACCCTTCGGCGGCTTGCGGCCGAGGTTTTCGCGGATGGCGATATATTCCATCTCCGGCGTGATGATACCGGCGCGAGCATAGGCGATCTGGGTGATGGCCTTGCCGTCCTTGGCGCGCAAAGGCTGGTTGCGGATCGGGAATTCCGGCGTCAGCCGCTCGCCGGTGGCAAAGCCGTTGTCTTCCGGTTTGACGTGGCGGCCGTCATAGACCTCGACATCCCCGCGGGCGGTGGCCCAGGCCTGGCGCTGCCGGGACAATCCGGAGTCGATCGAGACGAGATGAGCCGGATCAGTATAGGGGCCTGAGGGGTCGTAGACGGTAACGGGCGGTTCGCCTGAGGTCGGATGCACGGAAATTTCGCGCATCGGCACGCGGATATCCGGATAGAGTTCGCCCGGAATATGCACCTTGCGGGAGGCCGGCAGAGGGCCGGTGGTAACGGTGGGGGTAAGATTTTTTGCGGCAACAGTCATGGTTGAGGCTCCAAAGGTTGGAGACCCAGTCATCAGAGCCGGAATGATGAAAAGACGCTGACGGGAATCCGCACGCGGAATCCCAGTCGTGGCAGCGCTTGCACCGTCCCTACGCCAGTATGAACTGGATCAGGTTCAACGGGTCACTGCGCTGCTTGAGGGTGGCAAAGCCACCGATCATGCCAGCAGAATCTCAGCCCCTTGTCGGGACCCCCCTGGTGAATGCGCTATTCTAGGCACAGTTTTGGACGGAGCGTCAAGGGCCGTTCAGCGCGGTTTCATCCATCCTCCCCTCGCTGGCCGCTTGAAGGCTGTGAAGATATCCAATGATTACAATCGCGCTCTCGACAGAGTCTTTCCGGCAAATTATCTATAAAAAATGACCTCAGCGAGCGAAGACACGATTGCCAGCCGTATCAGCCGCATCCTTGCCGACAGGATCGTGACCGGACAACTGGACCCGGGCACGAAACTGCGCCAGGACCACATCGCCGAGGAATTCGGGACCAGTCATGTGCCGGTGCGCGAGGCTTTTCGCCGCCTTGAAGCCCAGGGGCTTGCGGTGAGCGAACCGCGCCGCGGCGTGCGGGTCGCGTCCTTTGATCTGAAGGAAGTGCGCGAAGTGGCGCAGATGCGGGCAGCACTTGAAGTCCTGGCCCTTCGCCACGCGGCGCCGCACCTGACGCCCGCCATCCTCGATCAGGCCGAGGAGGCTACGGTCGCGGGCGATAATTCCCGCGATGTCCGCTCATGGGAAGAGGCCAATCGCCGTTTTCACACGCTGATTCTCACGCCATGCGGCATGCCTCGCCTGCTCGCCGCGATCGGCGATCTGCATGCAGTCAGCGCCCGTTTCCTGTTCGCCAGCTGGCGGTCCGAGTGGGAAGTGCGCACCGATCACGATCACCGCGCCATCCTGACATTTCTGCGTCAGGGCAATATCGAGAATGCCGCTCCGGTTCTCGAGCGCCACGTGCAATGGATCGGCCAAAAGCCCGTCCGTAATGCCTCCGGCGCGACGCGCGATGCATTCGCCATCGTCGGCTGATAACGATTTTTCACATCCATTTTTCTTGATTTTGATGGCTCCCGGTACGCGTCGCGGTGCCGTGAAAGCGCGCATCGCGTGAATTTGTACGCCTTACACCAAAAGGGTGGTTGCGGTTTTGAAGGCTTCGATAAATTATAGATAATTATTACTTTTAATCTATCGAATGGACGCGCCCGTGCTGAGAGAAGAAAAAAACCCAGATTTTCTGATTGAAAAGGTGGTTCTGGGTGGTGAGAAGGACAGCGAAGGCGCTGAAACGGGACGCACTTCTCTCGCTGATGCGAAAATTATCTATAATTCTTCATTCAACGATCTGCTCTTTCGGGCTCAGTCGGTTCACAGGGAAAATTTCGACCCGAATGCCGTGCAGATCAGCCGCCTTCTGTCGATCAAAACGGGAGGATGCGCGGAGGATTGCGGCTACTGCAGCCAGTCGGCGCGGTCTCCGACCGGCCTCAAGGCTTCCCGGCTGATGATGGTCGAGAAGGTTCTTGCCGAAGCGCAGAAGGCCAAGGCCGAAGGTGCCAGCCGTTATTGCATGGGGGCCGCCTGGCGTAGCCCCAAGGACCGCGACATGGAAACGCTGGTCGCAATGGTGGGAGGCGTCAAGGCGCTCGGTCTCGAGACCTGCATGACGCTCGGCATGCTGTCACCCGAACAGGCAGGGACGCTGGCCGAAGCGGGGCTCGATTATTACAACCACAACATCGATACGTCGGAAGAGTTCTATCCACAGGTCATCACCACCCGCACCTTTGCTGACCGGTTGGAGACACTCGCCAATGTCCGGGATGCCGGCATGAAGGTCTGTGCTGGCGGTATCCTTGGCATGGGCGAAACCACGGACGACCGTATTTCCATGCTGGTGACGCTCGCCAATCTGCCGGAGCCGCCGGAAAGCGTGCCGATCAATATGCTGATCCCGATCCCTGGCTCGCGGCTTGCCAATGCCGAACCGGTCGACCCCATCGAATTCGTCAGGACCATAGCGCTCGCCCGCATCCTGATGCCGCGCTCCCACGTCCGCCTCTCGGCCGGGCGCACCCAGATGAGCGACGAGATGCAGGCGCTCTGTTTCTTTGCCGGCGCTAACTCGATCTTTGCCGGCGACACGCTGCTGACGGCTGATAACCCCGGTGAAGATCACGACACCGCCATGTTCCGCCGCCTTGGTTTGATGCCGATGGAACTGGGGCTGACCGAGTGAAGGCTCAAGAGCTTGCCCGCTATGAGAACACGCTGGCGGGCCTGGAGCGGAAGGGCAGGCGGCGGGTATTGATAGAGCGAGCCGGTGCCGACTTCAGCTCGAACGACTATCTGGCGCTTGCCGGATCGGCACGGTTGTCGGCAGCGATCACGTCCGCCCTTCAGCGCGGTGTGCCGGCCGGTGCCGGTGGCTCCCGGCTGCTGCGTGGCAATCACCCGGAGCACGAGGCGCTCGAAGCGGAGGCCGCCGTTTTTTTCGGAGCCGAGCGGGTTCTTTATTTCGGCAGCGGCTATGCTGCCAATACAGCGCTTTTCTCGACCCTGCCACAGCGGGGCGATCTCATCGTTTATGACGCGCTGGTGCATGCCAGCGCGCATGAGGGCATTCAGGCGGGCAAGGCGCAGGCTGTCGCCGCCGTCCACAATGATGTCGAATCCTTCGCGTTGGCGATCGAGCAATGGCGTGCGGAAGGCGGAACCGGCCATCCCTGGATTGCCGTTGAAAGCCTCTATTCGATGGATGGCGATCGCGCGCCGCTGGCCGATCTTGCAGCACTCGCCGAAAAGTACGGCGGTTTCCTGGTGATCGACGAGGCCCATGCGACCGGCGTTTTCGGTGCCGATGGCCGCGGGTTTGCCGCAGACCTCGAAAAACGCGGGAATATCATCGTGCTGCACACCTGCGGCAAGGCGCTTGGCGTTTCCGGCGCGCTGCTCGGCGCGAGTGCGGTGCTCTGCGACTATCTGGTCAACCGGGCACGCGGTTTCATCTATTCGACCGCGCCATCGCCGCTGATGGCCGCCGCCGTGCGCGAGGCCTTGCGCATGCTGGTGGATGAGCCGCAGCGTCGTGCCAATTTCGATGCCTTGTACGGCTTCGCCAATGCCGAACTGCTCTCAAAACTCGGTGTAGCAGGCAGTGGATCGCAGATCCTGCCAGTGCTGATCGGCGACAATGGCAGGGCGGTGCGAATTGCTGAGCGCATGCGAGCGGAAGGCTTCGACATCCGCGCTATTCGCCCGCCGACGGTCCCGGAAGGCACCGCAAGGCTGCGGATCGCCATCACGTTGAATGTCGATGGCGCAACGATAACCCGCATGTTCACGCGGTTGGCGAACATAATGGCAGAGGAGAAACCATGACGCGTTTCGTGGTGACAGGCACCGATACAGGCATCGGCAAGACGATATTTTCTGCAGCACTCACGGCGGCGCTCGGCGGTTATTATTGGAAGCCGGTGCAATCGGGCCTGGACGAGGAAACTGACAGTCAGACCGTCCAACGGCTCGGCCGCCTGCCGCCGGACCGAATCCTGCCCGAGACCTATCGCCTGCAGACGCCGGCTTCTCCGCATCTCGCAGCCCGGCTCGACCATGTCGAGATCGAAACCGGGCGGTTGATGCCGCCGTTGATGGACACACCACTGATCATCGAAGGGGCTGGCGGTCTGCTGGTGCCACTGACCGAAACGGAGGTCTTTGCGGATATCTTCGCGCGCTGGCAAATTCCCGTCATCCTCTGCGCCCGCACCGGGCTTGGCACCATCAATCACACGCTGCTGTCGCTCGAAGCGCTGCGCTGGCGCGCCATTCCGGTCTTCGGCATCGCCTTCATCGGCGATGAGCAGGCTGAAACCCAACGGATCATTGGAGCGATGGGGCAGGTGCGTATCCTTGGCCGCCTGCCGCGGCTCGACCCGCTGACGCCGGATGCCTTGCAGCAATCTTTCCGAGAAAGCTTCCCTCTTTCCTCGTTCCATGCGGTGATGGCATGAGCTCACCTGTCTGGCACCCTTTCACCCAGCACGCGCTGGAACCGGCGATGAAGCGCATTGTCCAGACGGACGGCGCCTGCCTGATCGACGATAGCGGATCGCGCATTCTCGATGCCATCTCTTCCTGGTGGGTGATCACGCACGGCCACCGCCATCCGGCAATCATGACGGCCATTCAGGCGGCATGCGAAACGTACGACCAGATCATTTTCGCCGAATATACCCACGAACCCGCGGAACAACTGGCGCGCGGCCTGTTACGGATCGCTCCGCGGGGGCTTGCGCATGTGTTCTATTCCGACAGCGGATCGACCTGTGTCGAAGTTGCGCTGAAAATGGCCCTCGGCTTCTTCCACAATTCCGGCGCCCCGCGCCGCCGCATCTGCGTTCTTGAGTACGGCTATCACGGCGACACGATCGGCACGATGTCGGCAGGCGAGCGCGGCGTCTTCAACGCGGCCTATGAGCCGATGCTGTTCGGCGTCGATCGCCTGCCATTTCCAAAATCCGGCCATGAGCAGGATACGCTGGATGCCTTCGAGCGGTTCTGTGCGACAGGAAATGTCGCCGCCTTGCTGATCGAGCCGCTCGTTCTCGGGGCAGGCGGCATGCTCACCTATTCCGCGGCCGTCCTGACCGAACTGAAGCGGATTGCCGAACGGTATGGCACGCTTTTGATCGCCGATGAGGTGATGACCGGCTGGGGCCGCACCGGCACTGTCTTTGCCTGCGAACAGGCGGGCGTGATGCCCGATATCCTCTGCACATCCAAGGGCTTGACCGGCGGCGCCCTACCGCTTGCCGCCACCTTGTGCACGGCCGAAATCTTCGAGGCGCATCTATCGACCGACCGGCGGAAGACCTTCTTCCATTCCAGCTCCTATACTGCCAATCCGATTGCCTGCGCTGCTGCCGCCGCCAATCTGGCCGTGTGGGAAAACGAGCCGGTGCGCGAGCGCATTGGCGCCCTGCAAGTGATGCAGACAGAGAGGTTGGCTCGTTTTGAGGCTGATCCACGCTTCGGCAATGTCCGCCAAATCGGTACGATCACCGCACTTGATCTGAAGGTCCCGGCCGGGGGATATCTGTCTGAGGTTGGCCCAAAGCTCAGGGCGTTCTTTCGTGAGCGAAAATTGCTGATCCGGCCGCTTGGCAATATCATCTATCTCATGCCGCCCTATTGTGTCACCGCCACTGAGCTCGACCGGGCTTACGATGCGATCGACGAGGCGGCGGAACAGTTTGCGGTGGGCCGACTGTGAGGAGCGCCCGCTCATCCCGCCTTGCGGGCTTCGGTCATAGTGTTCCGGCGCGGCGGGTCGAAAACGCCGAAATCGAGGACAGGCTCGATCTCGAGCCAGGCTGGATCGAACGCCGAACCGGTATCAGAACGCGCTACTGGGCCGAGCCCGGCGATACGCTGTCCGGGCTTGCAGCCAAGGCGGGCGAGGCGGCAATCGAGGACTCTGGCATCGCGCGGGGAGACATCGCTTTGACGTTGCTTGCCACCTCGACGCCCGATCACCTGTTGCCACCATCCGCACCCTTGATAGCCCATCAATTGGGGCTGGGGAACTCCGGTGCCATCGATCTGGCCGGAGCCTGTTCCGGCTTTCTTTACGCGCTGACGCTTGCCGATGGTTTCGTCCGCGCACAAGGCCGCCCGGTTCTGGTTGTTGCCGCCAACATTCTTAGCCGCCGGATCAACCCTAGTGAGCGGGCAAGCTCTGTTCTCTTCGCTGACGCAGCCGGAGCCGTCGTTCTGATGCCGTCGCAGGACGCGGATGCTGGATTGCTTGGCGCCGATCTCGCCTCCGACGGCAGCCGGTATGACCTGATCTCGATCCCTGCCGGTGGCAGCAACCGCCCCTTTACAGCCGATTTGGTGGCGCAGGATTGCCTGATGACGATGCGCGATGGACGGGAAATGTTCACGCAAGCAGTGAGGATGATGAGCGATTGCGCCCGCCGGGCGCTTGAACATACGGGGCTCGGCGCTGCTGACATTCACCGGTTCATCCCGCATCAGGCCAATGCACGCATCTTCGACGCTGTCTGCAGCGATCTTGGCATCCCCCCTGAGAAGACCGTCCGTACAATTGCCGATTATGGCAACTCGTCCGCCGCCACCATCCCGCTTTCTCTCTCGCTCGCCCATCGCGCCTCCCCCTTCAAGTCGGGAGAGAAATTGTTGCTGACCGCTGCGGGGGCGGGGTTAACGGGCGGTGCCTGCGTCGTTGGAATGTAAGTGGTTTCTTACGGAATTTTCCACCCGATAAAGATCGCGCAGGAAACGGGTGGCGGCCCGCAGCTCAAACCGCCATTCAAAAAGCCTCCACCGTCGCAACAATGGAAGCTTCGAGATGAACGCACATTCGACAACCCTGCCGGTTTCTGCCGCGCTATCCGCTGAGGCGCGTGTCGGGCGATATGATTGGAATCATCTCAGCGAAGAGATCAACGGCTTCGGCTGCGCAGCCCTTGAAAAGCTGCTGTCGCCCGAGGAATGCCGCCAGATTGCCGGGCTCTATCCTGAGGAAAAACACTTCCGCAGCCATATCCATATGGCCCGTCATGGCTTCGGCAAGGGCGAATACCGTTATTTCAAATATCCCCTACCGGACCTTCTGGGAGATTTGCGCACTGCTCTCTATCCGCGTCTGTCCAATGTCGCCAACGCATGGAACGAGCGGATGGGCATGGCTGAACGCTATCCGTCCGAACATGGCGTGTTTCTGAAACAATGCCACGACGCCGGCCAGACCCGGCCGACGCCGCTATTGCTGCAATATGTGCCCGGCGATTTCAATTGCCTTCACCAGGATCTCTACGGCGACCTCGCATTCCCCATCCAGGTGGCGATCCTTCTCTCTGAGCCGGGAGAGGATTTTACCGGCGGTGAATTCGTGCTGACGGAACAGCGCCCGCGCATGCAGAGCCGGGCAGAAGTCGTGCCGTTACGGCAGGGCGATGCCGTCGCTTTTGCGGTCCACAATCGACCGGTCCAGGGCACGAGGGGTAATTACCGGGTCAATTTGCGCCATGGCGTCAGCCGCATTCGCTCCGGCCTGCGGCACACCGTCGGCATTATTTTTCACGATGCCAAATAAGGCGTTATGTGTCGCAAAGCGCGGAAAGGCGCCGATTCCTGCCAGATTTAGCGGCCGGGTATCGGTTGCGTAGCTCAAGCATCTTTGGTAAATTTTGTCTAAAGATTGATGGAGCGGCCAGTCATGTCGAGCGTCACGCATCGTTTCGAAAATTATATGAGAAACGGCATAGGCGGTTGGGCGCGGTCGCAGCCGGCCTTCATCCGGGCGCTGCTTTTCCTACCCTGCCTTCTGGAATACCTGATCGTCTATACCTTTTGTGCGGCGGCGATTGCCGTCGTGGTTTTTCTGATGGCGCTTGTGGCGATCTTCGGGCTGGACGCGGATCGTCAGCCAGGCTTGCGCTGAGGGGGTCCCTCAGCGCCCGGCCTTCAATGGCTGTTCAATGTAATAGCTCTCATAGCTCTTGCGGTATTTTTCCGCCGCGCCGAAATCACTGTATTTTCCAAGCTCGTCCATATCCGTCTTGTTGAGCATCACGCCGAGAATCTTGGCGTTGAATTGCGGATCGGACTGCAGCACGTCCCGGACCAGGCGCGCAGGGGTCTTGCCCCATTCGATCACCATCAGGAACCCGTCCGCAAACGGCGAAAATGCCTTGGCATCGATGACGGGAGCCAGCGGTGCAAGATCGACGATAACGTAGTCGAAGTTCTTCCGCGCGTTGGCAATCAGCGTTTCCATACCCTGCGAGGCAAGCAGTTCATTGGTGTGGTAAAGATGGTCACGCGGCGCGATCGGCAAGATTGCAAGCCGGGTCTGCGGATCGACCCTGAGACCTGTAGTCCATTCTTCTTCGCCTAGAACGGCTTCCACCAATCCTGTTTTCGGTGCCGGTGAAATCATCCGGCTGATGGCCGGGTTGCGGATATCGGCGTCGATCAGCAGTGTGCGTTTCCCGCTGGCGGCCAGCAACCCGGCGAAATTCGCAGCAATGGTCGATTTACCTTCGCCCGGCAGCGCCGAGACGACGCCGATTACCCGGTTGGGGCGGCCTTGAAGGATGACGTCGCTGGCAAGTTTGGCGTTGCGCAGCGTCTCGGCAAACGCCGATCGCGGCGCATCGACGGCAATCCGGGTCATCCGTGTCAGTGGCATGTCGGCATCTGGCGGGGTGTCGGCCTTGTCCAGTTCGGTCTTGGAAAGCCGCTCCCGCGTCTTGCTCCACATGCTGACGGTCTTTTTGCCGATCAGGGGCAGGTAGCCCAGAGATTTGTGTCCAAGCACCGAGCGGATATCCTCCTCCAGGCGGAAGAACCGCTCGCGAAACTCCTGAAGGCCGGCGATGACGGCACCCAGCATGAAGCCGAGTACAATCGAGAGTGCGAGCACCATCGTCCGTTTCGGAGCGGACGGCGAGACAGGGACACCCGCGTCGGAGATGATGCGGGCTTTTGCAATCGGGAATGAGCGTTGCTGCGCCGCTTGCTCGAAGCGGGCAAGATAGGATTCGTAGAGCGTTTTCAGCGCCGTTGCCCGTTGTTCCAGCCCGCGCAGTTGAACCAGCGACCGGTTGGCCTGCGAGTTGTTGCCCACCACGCCTTCGATGCTCTTGCGCAACGATGCTTCGCGGGATTGGGCGACCTCGAATTCGTTGCGGTAGCTGCCGGTGATCTGCTGCAGTTCTCGGAAAATCTGGCCGGCAAGCTCGGTCTTTTCCGCCCGCAGGCTGACGGCCTGGGGGTGGTCGGCGCTGAAATTCTGGGTGACGGCCTGCTCGCGCTTGCTGACGGCGAGGTAGCGCGTCCGCAAATCCTGAATGACCGAATTGTCGGTCTGGTTCGAGGAGATCGTCGCGTTGTTCACGGCGTTTTCGGCGCCTTGGTCGATGATCGATTTGAACTGGTTGTAGCGGGCGGATGCACTGGCGCTGTCGGCCTGCGCGACAATCAACTGGCTGTTGAGATCGGACAGTTGCTGTTCCGACATCAACTCGCCACGCGTCGAGGTCAAGCCGTTTTCCGCCTTGAATTTCTCCGCCTCGAGAGACGCTGCTTGCGCGCGCTGGCCAAGGTCGGTCAAGCGTTCCTGCAGCCAGACCGAAGCGCGCTCGGTGGCGTCGAAATTCGCATTCAGCTGGTCGGTCAGATAGGCATTGGCATAGGCGCGGGTAATGGTTGCGGCAAGCTTCGGATCTGTCGATTTATAGGAGAGTGCAACGACCGAGCTTCGCGACACGCGCTCGACTGTCAGCGCCTGCTGGATATAGGCCGCTGCCGTTTCCCGCTTACCGTTGCGGGCCGCCGCTTCGGAAATCTCCGGCCGCGAGCCGAAGATGCCGGTGACCGATTTGACCGCCGACTTCACCATGGACATCAGCGATTGTGGTGGATTGAGAACCGTGTCGTTCTCCCCGAGGTTTTCCGCGTCGGTGACGCGCAATGCCAGTTCCCCGGATTTCAGGATTTCGACAGCGCTGGAAAGCTGCGTGTCTGCCTGTTGAGCGCTTTGCGGCGACGGGGCCTCTTCGGCATATTTGGACAGATTGTCGTCGAGCAGGATCTGCGTCTGCGATGTGTAGACCGGCGTTGCAAACAGCAGATACAACGATCCGAGCAGGAAGCAGAGGATGACGCAGGCGGCCACGACCCTTGAACGGCGCAACGCGATCGCGGTCAGCCGGTTCAGATCGATGAACGTGTCGGACTCATCGCTTTTCAGCGATGGGACTGTGTTCAACGGAAGAGGTCTTTGATTCATGGGCCGTCGTGTCTCCGGGTATTTTTCGTGGTTGGTTCTCACCCCAAAACGCGGCAGGGGTGAGACCAGATTGTTCGACGACACCAAGCCGCTGAAAAATCGTTATTTTCAGGCAGCCCGCATCGACTGTTCGTGCGACAGAACCATCTCGCGGACGGATTCGAACACGAGATTGCCGATATCGGCCCGCGCCAGAGCGAAAGCGACGTTCGCCTCGATGAAGCCCTGCTTGGAGCCGCAATCGAAGGTCCGGCCTTCGTACGGGTGAGCGTGGAACGATTGTTCTGCCGATAGGCGCAGCATGCCGTCGGTCAACTGGATTTCGTTACCGGCGCCGCGCTGCTGATGCGCCAGGATCGAAAAGATCTCCGGCTGGAGGACATAACGGCCGTTCAGGTAATAGTTGGACGGTGCCTCGGCAACGGGGGGCTTTTCCACCATCTGCGTCACCTCAAAACCATGCCGGGTTTTGCCGCCCATGCCGACGATGCCGTATTTCGACGTGTCCTCGGGCGCGCACTGCTCGACAGCGACAACATTGCCACCGACATCGTTGTAGAGATCCATCAGACCCGCCATGCAGCCACGGGCGCCATAGGAAATCATATCCGGCAGCAGCAGCGCGAAGGGTTCGTCGCCGATCAGATCGCGGGCGCACCAGACTGCGTGGCCAAGGCCAAGCGGCGCCTGCTGGCGAGTGAAGCTGACGGAGCCGGCGGTTGGAAGCATGCGCGCCAGTTCGGAAAGCTGGGCGTCCTTGCCCGATCGGGTCAATGACGAAATCAGTTCGGGCACATCGTCGAAATGGTCTTCAATGGCCTGCTTGTTACGGCCGGTGACGAACACAATGTGCTCGATGCCAGCCTGCATCGCTTCCTCGACGGCATATTGCACGACAGGACGATCGACGATGGTCAGCATTTCCTTCGGCATAACCTTGGTGGCGGGCAGAAACCGCGTGCCGTTTCCGGCGACGGGGATAACGGCTTTGCGAACGGGTCTGATAGGAGCCATAGAACTATCCTTTGTTCTTGTGCGGGCTGTTGCCCGGGGTGGTTCTATTCATCGTTTCCGGCGGGGGACCGAAAGGGCGAATTGCGATAAACGGCGCCATCAGACGCCGCAGTCGGACGGCAATAGGCATCCGCAAATGCCGGATTGCCGCCGGGTTTCTCCACGCGGTCTTGACCGCGCCGGAAAGGGAATGTGCCTTGATCTGATCGACCAGGATGATGAAGGATCGTGCATCTTCGATGCTGCGGTGGCGCCGTTCCTGGGCCTCCATCGACGCCGCATCCAGCCGGTGGGTCTGCAGAAACGCGGCATCGGCCGCCAGCATGGCATCCACCTGGTGCAGCTTCAGCACCCGGGAGATCGACCCGCTGCGAATGTAATAGGTATAGCCAGCAACCGGCTCGACAGCGCAGCGGCCGCCCTTGGCAAGCGCCGATGCCAAAAGCAGATAATCCTCGCCGATCGGCAGGCTCTCGTCGAAACGCAAGCCATGCTCCTCAATAAACCGGCGCTCGAAGATCGGCTTCATGTAGCCGTAGTTATGCTCCGACTGAAACAGCACATTCGAGCTGATGAAAGCTGGAAGCGTCAGCATTCCAAGCGCGGAAAGCTGGGCTTCCTCGAACATCCGTTTGACCTGGCCGTCCAGCGGCACGACATCGACATTGTCGACGACGATCTCGGCCTTTGCGGCCTTGGCCCGCGCGATCATCCGCGCGGTGCGGTCCGGCGAAACCGCATCGTCAGAATCAAGAATAACGATCCAGTCGCCACGCGCGGCGTCAAAGCCTGCATTACGGGCGCCACCGGGCCCGCGATTGTTTTCAAGGCGGATCAGCCGGACGCGCGGATCGGTATAGGCATTCACGATGTCAGCCGTGTTATCCGGTGAACAATCATCGATGACAACGACCTCGACGCTGACACCGATTTGTGCCAGCGCACTGTCGATGGCGCGTTCGATCGTCTCTCCGGCCTTGAAGGCGGCGACGATGAATGTGGCATCAGGACGATGCTGCTCCATCAGGACGACCTCGCCACGGTTGCGCCGTACTGCTCGATTTCCCTGACGCCAAGCAGTCCGACGACGACGCCTGCATGCATGAAAGCGCGCAGGATGTACCGGTTACGCCGTACAGGTGAGAAAAACAGTGCTGCACTAGCCAGTCCGCAAAAACCGCTTTTGGCTGCAGCAAGCGCCAGTTGGCGGATTTTGCCTGCGGCTCCTGTCCCGGTGGCGATCAGCCGTCCGTGCGTCTGGCCGAAGCGGAATTTGCGCTTGGCGAGCCACGAGAAGGCGGCGCGTTTGGCTGGCACAGGTTCCTCGACCCAGGCGGCCGGCGCATAGGTGATTTTGCCGCCCATCCGGTGCGTATGGGTAAAGAACTCCGTATCTTCTCCACCGCTGCGGCCGAGCGCCAGGTTGAAGCGCCGTCCGGTAAGCGATGGTGCTGCCAGGCGCAGAAGGACGTTGCAGGTGTAACCGGTGATGATCCGGTCGCCGACCCAAACCGGGAACGTCGAATGAAAATCGCCTTGTTGCATCCAGCCGGGCGCATCGCTGCCGTAGGTGGCTTTGACCGGACCAAGAACGACATCGGCCGCCGTTGCCACTGCCGTCTGGATCAACTGGGCGATCCAGTCCTGGCTGGCGGTCTCGTCATCGTCAATGAACGCCAGGAAATCTCCTGTGGCGTTGTCGAGGCAGGCATTGCGGGCAATCGAGATATTTGAGGAAGGGCAATGGACGTAGACGATCTCGTGTTGAACGGCAGCGCGCAGGGCGTCTACCCGAGCTTTCGCGCTCGGCCTATCATCATTGTCGGCGACGATGATCCGGATCTGCGCGCCTTCGGGCACGGCAATGCTACCCAGCGAACGCAACGTCTGTTCGAGTTCCGGGCGGCGATAGGTGCAGACGCCAATATCGATGCGGATGAGATCGAGACCTGTTTTCATCAGGCGACCCGGCGGCTGCGGAAATCGAGAAGCTCGCGCCAGAAACCGGCCGACCAGGCGAAATGCATTACCATGGCGGAAACGGCGGCGAGCGGGCCATATGGGTTCTTCTGGCCCAAGGCCATCCACACTCCGTAGCCAAGGCACGCCACGGCCCAGAGGCCAAAGGGAATGACAGCGGCCCAATTGATGATCGCGAGCAAGGCGCCGATGGCGACCGGAACGACGGCGAGCGGCAACATTTGGCGGATGCTCGGCATGGCGCGATGCTTGAGGACGTTTTTGGCCCGGCCGCGGCCGTAACCGAAATACTGGCGGAAAAGTGCCTTCGCAGTGCTGCGCGGATGGTAAATCATGCTGGTCTTGTCGGTCATCCAGATCCGGTACCCCGCCTTGTTGAGGCGGTAGTCGAACTCGGCGTCCTCGTTGTGGCTGAACATCTCATCATAGCCGCCAACGGCCTGGAACGCCGAAATTCGCATCAGCGCATGGTGGCCGTGATCGGCCCAATGACCGGCGGCACCCGTGCGATGTTTGGAGCCGCCATTGCCGAGCTTGGAATTCTGGGCGTAGGCCGTGGCCTTCTGGAATGTGCTGAAGCCGACGGTTTGCATGGCGACGACAACGGAATCCGCACCGGTGGCGATGGCGTCCTCCATCAGGCGTTGGCAATAATCGTCCGGATATTCGCCATGGGCGTCGATGCGGATCATGTAGTCGTAATCAGCGCCGAGCGTTCCGACAGCGAGATTGATGGCAGCACTCTGGATTTTCTTCGGATTATCGAGCAGGCGCACTTTCGGATTGACCGTCGACATTCGCTCGACGATCTCACGCGTTCCGTCGGTGCTGCCGCCATCGACCACGACCAGATCGGCACCGAGATCGTGCATGGCGCCGCCAAGCTTGATGATCAGGGCTTCGATATATTTGGCCTCGTTGAGGCAGGGGATAACGATCAGGCTGCGGCCATGCTTCGGATCATTGGCGTTCATAGCAGTCCACCCTTGTTGCTGTGCGTTTGGGAGAGCTCATGGAGTGATGCCGTCTGGGCAGCAGCGGTGCGAAGCGTGGCAAGCCGGTTGACCAGCCGCTGGCAATCGGCGCGATCGATGACCCAGGCCTGCGCGCCCGTGGCTGCGACCTTGCCGAATTCGGCGAGATAGCGCTCCTTCGTCATGGTGGACAAAAGGGTGGCGAGGGCCGTGCTGTCGGCGCTGTCCAGAACGAGACCGATGTGCTTGGCGCTGATGAAACGCGCGGTTTCCGTACCGCGCATGGCAATCGGCACGGCATTGTAGCGGCATCCCTCATAGAGCCGGTTCGGCAGCAGCCAGCTGGAATTCAGGCCTTCCTCGAAAAAGTCGATCCCCCAGGAAAATTGGACGTCGTCGTAAATCCGGGCAAGGTCCTCGGGGTTCTTGTAGGCCCCGTGAAAGCTGATGAACGGCTCGTTCTCGACGAAGCCGTCGAAATCGTCGAATTCCGAATAGGCGGGACGCCCGCGCAGCACGACTTCGAATTTTCCATCCATGGCGCGTGTAAATTCGGCAAGCAATTTCAGAGATTTGCGGCAACGCAGAGCGCCGAACCAGCCGATCTTCCAGGGGGCACCTGGCTGTGGCGGACGGGGGCGGGCGGTTTGCATGCTGGCGGTGCCTTCAAGCTCTATCACTTGATTTTCCAGCAGCATCACCGGCGCCTTGAGGCGCGAGATTGGCCGGAAATAGTTTTCGATGAAGGCCGGCGAGCTGGTGATCAACAGGCTGACGTTCCGCCCAAGATAGTGTTCGGCAGCACGCAGTGCGCGGCCGGGAAAGTCCTTGCGCAGCAGGAGCCGGTGAATGTCCAGGCATTCATAGACGATCGGCACATCGCCACCGAAAACCGCATTCGCCCTGTTGGCAAGCGCCAGCATTTCGAGATTTCGAGCAATGATGATGCCGGGCTTTCCAACGCCGCGAAGCTTGCCGCCAAGTGCCACGGCCGCCTTGCCGACGGCGGCAATTCTCTGGCCGAACCGGCCGTCCCCGGTGACGCCGAGCTCGATATGTCCGTCGACAGCAGGCGTATCCACGCCCCGCCGGAAGCCCGCAACCGTGACATTGGCGCCACCGGCTTCGAGCATCAGGGTTCTGCGCCTGATTGCCGGGTCCGCCACATCATGGGCGAGATATAATACATCCAGCATGAAAACTTCCCGTTTCCCGCTCAGCTACGGCCAAGCCTAATTCAGTTTTTTGTGCGCCGCAACATGAGTGTTGCGTGCGCTAACAGTCGTCAATCGAGCGTACAGGTGATGGAATCGGGGAACTGGCATTTTTCGCCGGGCAGGGTGTAGGCGACGCGGTCGATCTGCATTTTTGCCGGCCCCTGATAGTCGAACTTGCCCATCCAGCTGCTCAGCGTGTCGGTGCCCCAGAGGCTGAAGAAGATCTTCTGGTCATTGGTCGGAATTTTCGAGGGATCGGTGACGTCCTGCACCAGCTTGCCGTTCAAATAATAGCGCAGCCGATGCTTTTCCCAGACGAAGGCGTAGTCGTTGAAACCGGCATTGGCGCCGCCTTCGATATCGACAAGCTTCTCGTTGCCACCCTTGGCCGAAATATACTGGTTGACCTGAACCTTGCCGGAATCCTTGCCCAGCACCTCGAAGTCGATTTCGTCATGCGGCTTCTTATCGGTCGGGCCGATATAGGTGAAGAATGCGGAGTTCAATCCGGACCCATCCGCCGTTTTGATACGCGCCTCATAGGTGCCGTAGCCGAAGCGTTTGCGGGTCTGGATCTCGCCGCAGGCATAGTCGCGCTTACCGGCCTTGCGTTGCTCGAAGGTGAGTTCGAGCACGCCATTTTCGACAGAGACCTGATCTTTCGACCAGGTGCAGTTCTGATGCGCACCATTGTCCCAGCCGTCCGAAACGTACCAGATCTTGTTGTTGATCGTGTCGAAATTCTCGACGAAAGAGGTGCCGGATTTGGCGCCTTGGGCAAAGGCTGCAGTCGGAATGGCGGCGGTAACCGCCGAAAGGACGAGAAGCTTTTTTATGATCGATTGAGTCATCGTGTCGCTTTTTCCTTTGGGGAATGGGTGTCGGGCCAGCCCTTCTGGTTTGTCCCGGTGTCCGGCTTACGCATTGTCGCGGACGGAGACCGGTCCGCGCGGCTGCCGGTCAAAACGGCGTGCAGCTTGGGTGTCAGGCGTTTCGCTACCTTGTGGGCGGCGACCAAAATGAGAAGGGCTAGAATGGGCGCCGAGAAGTAAAAGAGCGGGTAGAGGCTGGGCTGGGCTGCGCGGTTCCAGACCATCCAGAACGCGATCAGCAAAGGGTAATGGGCACAGAATATCCAGAAGCTCAGGCCTTGCGACCGGGAAAGCCGTTCTCCGAGCCGGGAGCGGATAAGGATGACTGAGATCGCCCAGGAGCCGACAATGCCGCCGATTGCCGTCAGGCTGCGCAGCATGTCGATCCAGACCGGATAGTCAGGTCCGGTCCAATAGAGCGCGGTCGCCAGCATGACGGTCGCCATCAGAAACAGCGTGGATATCATTGCCGCGTGCCGGTCCAGCGCCCGGATATCGATCTGGTGAAGGCTGGCATAGATGCCGCAGCTGAAGCCGAACAGGATCGATTTCTTCAGGAAGATACCGTTGGGGACCGGCAGTACGGCATAGGCGAAGAAGAGTGCCAGGATTGTTAGGGGATAGCGCTTGATCAGGATGCCAAGGACCGGCGCAAGCACGATGCACAAGAGCAGGTCGCGCAGGAAGTAGAGCGGCACGTTGATCGGCAAGCCTTCTATCGCAAAGGCAAGTGTCGCCATTTCGCGTGGGCTCGCGTTGATCGCGTCGGGGAGATAGCCAAAGCCGATGCCGCTTTTCTGGGCCAAAAGAACGAGCGCCAGAAAAGAGAGGTTCCAGATCAGGAACGGCAGCAGCACCGTGCGCGCCTTGGAGCGGATGGTCGTGCCGTAGTCGAACGCATCGAGCCCCCGGCGGAACATCAGGTAGCCGGAAATAGCACTCAGGCACGGAACGCCAACCCTGAAAAGGCTGTCGCCGAGAAACACTCGCACCCAGTCGATGAAGCCATTGGCCCCAAGAAACGGGCTGGTCTGTGGATCAAAAGGGACATGTACGAAGACAATTCCCGAGATGAGCAAGATGCGCATCAGATTGATCCGCGATGATATGTTCGCGTCGATAACCAAGACGACATCCCCTGTTTGGCCACTCCCCCCGAAGCGGCGTTTCAACCAGAGCAGACTCGTGCCTGCATCTCGAAGATAGGGCAGCACATCCCGAAAAATATGGCACTGCAACAGAAAAAACCATCAAGATGCTGCAATGCACGCGGTTTTAGAGAAGGGAAAACCGCCGGAAAAAATGCCTGGATTCTGCTTGGGAGCTCAGAAAAATGCGCGGGGATAGGATGTTGCGTAACATCAGAGTTTTATAATATACGCAGCATGACAAAGTTTGCCGACCGCAAAAATTAGTTTTGAAAATGCGCTATTCCACACGTCAAGGTTTGTGAAATCCGCGTGATATTGGGGCGCCTGTTCCGAAATAAGGCGCCCTTGCAATCATTGCGGCATGTTCGGCAGAGCTTCGCGCCGGAGTGTTTTGGCCCCGGCCTCAAGCCCGCCTGTTTTTAACGAGCTGATAGATTTTCGCCAGCAGTGGGCGTTCCGAAAGAAGCACGAACAGGACATAGATCAGACCGCCGATCGCTGCGCCGGCAAGGATCTGCAGGATGGGGTTCGGCATCAGGGAACCGAACGTCTCGAGCAGATAACGAACGGCAAACGCCATCACCAGGGCCATTAGCATCGGGCGGCTACTGACATACAGTCCCTTGAAGAACGGCGTTCCATCCGCCCTGAACACTGCCCAGGAATAACCGATCAGCGTTACGGCGTTGACGATGCAGAGCCAGATTATTGCGTCGATCAGCTTGCCTGTGCTCGCGCCATAGGCAACGGCGGCGCAGGTCACGATCGCCCGGATGATGGCCGACCAGAACAGCGCCCGGCCATGTCCCACGCCCTTGAGATAGGGAATGAAGGTACTGCAGGGCGTGAGGATGCCTTTTGACAACGCCAGCAATCCGAGAACCGGCCAGGCATAGGCCCATTGCGGGCCGAACAGCACGCGCATCGCCGGTTCCGCCAACGCCCAGAGACCGAACATCATCGGCGCCAGAAGCACCGTGGTTACCTGCGTCGAGAACATCAGCGCCTGCGACCGGCGCTCCTTGTCATCCATCATGCCGCTGAACGCGGGGAAGAGGACACCCATAACGGCGGAAAGCACCACCTGGTTGGGAATGCTGGCAAACCGGTTGGCGGCTGAATAGGCGCCAGCATCGGCAAGGCCGAGATAGCGCGAGATGATCACCATCGGCGACTGGAAGGTGATGAAGTTGGCGACTTCCGAGCCCATCATGCCCAGGCTGAAGCGGCTGAGCCCAAGAACCCGTTTGGGATGAAAGACGAAGCGCGGCATATAGTGAGACACGGCATAGAGGCCGCAGAGCCGCACCAGCGCCGAGACGAAGAGCTGCGCCATCAAGGCCCAGACGCCCCATCCGAAAAGAGCGAGCACAACGGCAACGATGGCACCGAGCGATTCGGAAATCATGCTCCAGACGGCGTCCTTGCTGAAATTCATCCGCCTTGCGAGCAGCGAATAGGCGACGTCTCCTCCGAGCTGGAGGGGAATGAGAAAGCTCATGAGTTTCAACAGATAGGCGGCCTCTGGGGCGCCGAGAAGGGTGGCAAAGAAGTCTGCCCAGATAAAAAGACCGAGCGCCATCAGACAGGAAATCGCCAGGTTTGCCCAGAAGACGGAATGGACGGTTTCCATCTCCTCCTCGCGTTGGATCACCAGCGCCGAGGTCAATCCAGCCCCGCCGATCATGGCCAGAAACTGCACCACGGTGAGCGCTACGGCGACCGCGCCGAACTCTTCCGGGGTCAGGATACGGGCCAAAATCGGCACCGTGACAAACTTAAGCCCGAATGTACTTGTCTTGGATAAGATGCTCCAACCGACATTGCTTGTGACGGATTTGACGTTAACTGTAGGAGGCATGACGTAAATCCTGTGTGGCGATGGGGAGGATCAAGGACACGGGAGACGCGTTACAGACGCAGCCGCGACCTGATGGGAGGAACCAGGAAGCATCTTCTAGGAAAACCGCAGGGGCAAAAAGATGGCGAAGTTTACAGTTGTTATTCCGTACTACCAGAAACAGGCCGGAATTCTGCAGCGGGCGTTGGGCTCCGTGTTCGCGCAGACCTACCAGAATTTCGATGTCGTCATCGTTGATGACCAGTCGCCTTTCCCGATCGAAACAGATCTTGAAAGCTTGAGCGCCGAACAGCAGGCGCGCATCCGTGTTATCAAACAACCGAATGCCGGCCCGGGCGGTGCGCGAAACACGGGGCTCGACAATGTCCCGTCGCAAACCGATTTTGTCGCCTTTCTCGATTCCGACGATCTGTGGACACCGGATCATCTGCAGAACGCACAGGATACGATGACCCGCTTCGGGGCCGATTGCTATTGGGCATCCATTACCGGTGGCGATGCCTTCTACTATCATTTCGACATGGCCGAACTGGAAAAGACCGAAAAGGTCACACGGCTTTCCGAAACACCGCTGGTACTGGAGGTCCCCGAGTTTTCGCAGGTCATGCTGCGCAACTGGAGCTTTTTGCACCTGTCCTGCATGGTGATCGGACGAAAGCTGTTCGAGACCGTGCGCTTCGAAGCCGAGTTGCGTCTGGCGGCAGAGGACGTGCTGTTCTTCTGCGACTGCGCCATCGCAGCCGATCGCATCATCCTGTGCAACGAGCCGGGTGCCGTGCGCGGCGAGGGGATCAATATCTTCCACAGCATCGATAGTGATTCTCCGCAGTTCCTGTCGCAGCAGTTCAACACCTGGGTTGCGCTCGACACTTTGGAAGGCCGCTTTTCCCGCAAGCCGGCGGAAATCGCGTCCATCCATTCCTACAAGCATACCGCGCGCCGGCAGGCCCTCTGGAGCCAGGCGCGGCTGATCAAACGGCGGAAGATGCCGCAGTTCAATCTGCTGGCCCGCTGGGTCTGGCGTGATCCGAAGCTGCTGCAAAGCGCGCTTCAGCTTGCCGTCGGCAAGTTATCACGCTAGCCTTCGCAGGTGCAGCATTTTTTGCTGCGCCCATTGACGCGCGTGATTGCCACGGCATTTCACGCGCTCGCAATTCCTTGCGTTACGCATGAAGGAGACAGTCATGGACCCTTATTACTGGGAATCCGCTCACGGAAACTTCGGCGACGATCTCAACCTGTGGCTCTGGGATTTTCTGATCCCGGGATTTCGCGATGTTCGTCCGGAAACTCTGCTCGTCGGGGTCGGCACGGTGCTGAACCGTGCTCTCTTGCCGGAAGGGCGGCACAAGCTGGTGCTCGGCAGCGGCTTTGGCTACGGCTCCTTGCCCGATATGAGCAACAGTGCGGAATGGGACATCCGTTGCGTTCGCGGACCGTTGACCGCGCAGAAAGTCGGCGTCGATCCCAAGCTGGGCATTATCGATCCGGCCGTCATGGTCGCCGAAATGCCCGAGTTCAAAGATCTGCCGAAGAAGTACAAGAAGAGCTTCGTGCCCCATTGGGAATCGGCGATTGCCGGCATGTGGCCGACGATCTGCCAGACGGTCGGCCTGCATTACATCGATCCGCGCGGCGAGGCGAAGGATGTCATCCGCGAGATAGCCCAGTCGGAACTGATCGTGGCGGAATCGATGCATGGTGCCATTCTCGCCGACGCTTTTCGCGTGCCGTGGGTGGCGGTGACGACCTCCAACAGCATCAACAGCTTCAAGTGGAACGATTGGGCCCACACCGTCGGCGTCGTCTATCGCCCGCGTCACATTCCGGTTTCCAGCCGCGCGGAAGCCATCATCAAGGGGGCGAAATTCTGGGGCGTCGATTTCGACGCGCATCAGCCGGCACTCGATGATCCGAACAAGCGTCAGATCGACGAAAGCGTCATGCTCGCCGCCCGAGATCCCAAGCAGACATCGTTGCGGGTTGCGGCCAAACAGTTGCTGGCGGCCCCCTCGACGCTGTCTCTCTGGCAGGCAACGCGCGCCACGCCGCAACTTAGCGCCGATCACGCCCTCGCGGAGCGCAAGGAACGCTTTCTCGACGTCATCGCGGCGGTGCGCCGCGACTACTTCTAGGCCACCCCAACACTTCAGTCCGCCATCAAGCCTGCCCTTATGGCGCAGGTGATGGCGGCTGCAGGAGATAGCGCAAGCCTCCGGATCCGCCCAGTGCGACCGGTGCCGCATCGGATTGCCGGCGGAAACGATCCGTCTTGTCGGCGAGGATCCCGCAGGCGATCGCCGGAATGGATGCCGGATGACCAAGCGCATGAGACAGCGCGGCTTTCGCGCCGGACTGCCGCTTGATGTCGAGGAATTCCCGAAGCTCGTATCGCCCGCGAATGTGATGTTCGTGCTGGGTAATCAGTGCTCGTGCCTGCGGTGATAGGTCGGTCTGGGTGAGAATTGCCCTGTCGGCCTCATAGAGCCGCTTCAGGTCGATGGTGCGGTGACTGCTGCTGAGGGAATCGCCGCGGACGACAGCGCCGTAGCCACAGCTGTGGATGATCTTGTAGCGTGCGCCTTTGGTCAGGGCGCGGGCGTAGAGGTCATAGTCCTCGCCCAGCCGCAGGCTTTCCTGATAACGGAGCTGATGGGCATCCAGAAAATCACGCCGCATCAGCGGTTTTAGAAACCCGATCTCACCACGCCGGACGCCGCGTTTGGAGATATTGCCTTCGATGAATTCGCCGAGGGTGAGACTTCGCGGGGCCGCCGGGAAGCTCTCTAGCGCAAGATGCGCATCCTCCGCCTTCTCCTCATCGACAAAGGCAATGTTGTCGGCAATAAAATCCCAGTCCGTTTGCGACAACAGGTTTTTCAGCCGGCCGGGAAAGAAGAAGTCATCGGCATCGAGGATCGCCAGAACCGGTGCTTTCGAGATTGAAATGGCATGGTTACGGGCCGCAGCCGGCCCCCTGTTGAGCTCGAACCGGGCGATCGTCAGCCGTCCGCTGCCATCATCCGCTCTTTGGGACAAGTCGCCGGTGCTGTCGTTCGATCCGTCATCGACGACGACAACCTCGGCGGTTTCAGGCTCTCTGAGTGCCGAGATGATGGCTCGCCCAATCGTTTCGGCCGCGTTCTTCGCGGCGATGATGACGCAGACATCTGCATTCGGTTTCATGATCGCATTCCTTCATCGCTGTCGCGCCGAACCTAGGTCGGCTTTGGACAGGGGGCAAGGCGCGATGTTGCATATGCGAAGAGAGCAATGGGCTTGGAGCACTCGCGAAGGGCGGCGGGGATCAATGAGAGCCCGGCTGCCTGAATGCCAGTTCAGGCGCACATTCAGGAATTGAAGTGGCCGGGGCTGTTCGGCACGCGAATAGTTTTCGGCTCTTTGTCGTCAACAGCCGCTGCAGACACTGGCGACTGACGTTGGGTCGCGTTGCGGCGGTCCCGGCCTTCCTTCGCCACCAAAAACAAAACGGCGATGAAATATCCGGCTTGCACAAGCACCGCGCAGACCAGCGTCTGCCATGCTGTCGTCCAGGCAGAGCCTGTCAGGATAAAGGTGACGATGGCAAAAACGGCCAACGCTCCGATCATGCTGACCAAAACCCGCGGTGCAAACATCAGATCGTCCTCAATATTATGTCTTGATTTGTAGACATCATTGAAAATTCCACCTTTTCCTCTTAGGTGATTATTAACATATCGAACACGCATCGCGGTTTCAATCGCGTTGAAGCATTCTGTTTCATTACATTTACGTCATTTACCGTACGAATTCTTAGCCTGCATTTAAAATCATCTATCGATTGCTCCGCAACCGTAACATTTTTGGTGGAATCCACCGTCAATTTCGTCAGCAAGCCCCGGTTTTCCAATGCAACAGAGGCGCGGACAGGATTCGGCCACATTTGGAGATGCATTGCCTTATGGGTGCAGCCAAAAGCTGTATTGGCTTGGCGATCTATCCTGTGGTGGTGGAGAAGTTCGCTTTCACGTTCAACTTTTGTTACAAAATTAGCAATCAGGAATAAACGAAGGTGCAGTGCAAAAAGAATGCTGCGGTGCAATATTTTTACCGGATAGAAAATAAAAAATGTATTTTTTGGGGCTGGAAAGAGTTTCTAAATATCAAATTTGGAGCTCTCATGTCTATTGATGGCTTAATTTCCGGTACTAACTCCCATTTCTCAACAGAATTTTCAATTTTCTGACTTTTCCATTTTGTTCGATCGGAGTTTCACGCCAGATCTATGCAGCGGGAAAGGAGGCCGTGATTTTAAACTTGGCCGCATTTGCCTTGGGTGGTCGCAATCGGGCGAAAGCTGCCTTTAAAAATCAAAATCTCCCTCTACACTCTCACATGTAATTGATCCCAGGGCTCTCTGGGAACCCGACCAATCGCCAACCCGAATGGAGCTTTCTCCCATGAAGTCTGCGACTCGATCGGCAAGCTCGCCGTATTTTACGACCATCGAATCCGGGGGACACCGGCCGATAGGGGGAATATCAAAAAGGGGTTTCGATATCTTCGCCGCGTCCATGGCGCTCATTGTCTTCAGCCCACTCTTTCTGCTGCTGATGGCGCTGGTGAAGTTTTCCGATGGCGGCAAAGTGTTTTATGGACACCGTCGCGTCGGTCTCAATGGCCGCTTCTTCCATTGCCTCAAGTTCCGGACGATGGCTCCGGATGCCGACAAGATTTTGCAGGACCATCTGCATAAAAATCCAAAGGCCTATGAGGAGTGGCAGGCGAGCCGCAAGCTTCAGGACGATCCGCGCGTTACGGTCGTTGGCAACGTCCTGCGCAAACTCAGCCTTGATGAGCTGCCGCAATTGCTCAACATCATCCGTGGCGACATGAGTGTCGTCGGACCGCGTCCCGTCGTGGAAGATGAACTTGAGCTTTATGAACACTCTGCCGTCTTCTATCTGAAGTCACGCCCCGGTCTGACCGGACTTTGGCAGGTGAGTGGCCGCAATGACGTCTCTTATGCCGCGCGTATCGCCTTCGATACGCATTATGTGACCAATTGGTCGTTCATCAACGATGTGGTTATCGTTGCCAAGACTATTCCTGCTGTCTGCCTGTCCCGGGGCAGTTACTGATCACACAGTCATCAGCGTGAATACGCCGCTTCCGTCATAACGCCGGAATCGGCTTTGTTGTTAAGTGAGGAAATTTCATGAACAGAAGTCTTTACAAAGGACTTCCAGCCCTTGGCCGCAAAGTCCGGGGTGCTGCGCGCTTTTCCGCGCTCGCCATCGCCATCAGCGTCTCAGGCATCCAAAGTACTTTTGCCGGCGATTATGCGCTCGGCGCCATGGACAAGCTGAGAATACGCGTTGCTGAATGGCAGACGGCGGAAGGAACCGTCCGGGACTGGTCAGCCATCAGTGGCGACTACACGGTCGGTGCGTCCGGTGATATTTCCCTGCCTTTCCTCGGGATCATGCCCGCGTCCGGCAAGACCACGTCGGAGATTGCCGACCAAGTCGGGCTGGAATTGCAAAAGCTGTTCGGCTTGCCCGATCGCCCGTCCGCGTCCGTCGAGCTCGCTCAGTACAGGCCGATCTATCTGGCAGGTGAGGTTCAGACGCCCGGCGAATATCCGTTCGCGCCTGACATGACGGTTCTCAAGGCCGTTAGCCTCGGTGGCGGTCTGCGCCGCGCTGAAAACGGTCAGCGCTTCGCGCGGGATTTCATCACGGCACAGGGCGAATCGTCCGTGCGGATCGCCGAACGGAACCGGCTTCTCGTTCGCCGTGCACGCGTGCAGGCCGAGATCGCCGAGAAGAACGACATTGCTATGCCTGCCGAGCTGAAGGATGTTGCCGATGCTCCAGGTCTTCTTGAAAGCGAAAAGGCGCTGATGGTGTCGCGCGACAAGCGTCTCAAGCTCCAGCTCACCGCATTGGCCGAACTGAAATCGCTGCTGCAGAGTGAAATCGACTCGCTTGGCAAGAAATCGGTCACGCAGACCCGGCAGTTGGACCTTGTTGTCGAAGACAAGGGGCGCGTCGATGTTCTGGCGGAGAAGGGGCTGGCGCTCAGTGCCCGCAAACTTGCCGTCGAGCAGCGGATCGCCGATCTTCAGGCTGCACTGCTGGATATCGATACCGCTTCGCTGAAGGCCAAACAGGCTGTCAGCCAGGCCAGCCAGGATGAGACCAACCTGCGCAACGATTGGGACGCACAGCTTGCTCAGGAACTGCAGAATACTGAAGCCGAGCTGGATACGCTGTCGCTGAAGCTGATCACCAGCCGCGACCTGATGACGGAAGCGCTGGTCCAATCCGCTGATGCCTCGCTAACCCCGAAGCCAGGCAGAACCCTCGACATCAACTATTCCATCATCCGCCAGAAGGACGGCAAATCCACCAAGATTGCGGCGGACGAAGGAACACCCGTACAGCCCGGCGATGTCGTGAAGGTCGAGCCTACGCTCAACACACAATGAGATATTGCGGATGAAGATCGCCAAGGCCAGTCTGGTAACGCCGGGCGAAAACCGCGTCTATGGGGTTTTCGCCCTCATGGTCTCGTATTTCGTCTTCGCCTATTCCGGACGTTTCGGCCAGGTCTCGATCCTGCTTTATTATGCCGTCTGGCTGCCACTGGTCCTGGTTGATTACCGCCGGGTGCTCGGAAACTACGGCAAATATATCTGGATCTTCGCCTTTGCGGTTTTTGCCTGCCTCTCGATATTCTGGTCGGCAGCGCCCGGCACCACCGCGAGAGCGGGAATCCAGTATCTCTCCCATGTCATCTGCGCTCTGATTGCCATGCGGATGCTGGACATCAGGACGTTGACTTTGGGCTCGGTTGCCGGTGCCGGTCTGGTGCTGGTCTATTCGCTGCTGTTCGGCGTCTATCATTTCGACCCGCTGGACGGTACCGTCAGCTTTGTCGGTGCCTTTGCCTCGAAGAACCAGCTCGGGTTTTATGCGTCGCTGGCCGTGTTCTTCAGTTTCGCAGCCGTAGTCATCCTCGGCCAGCGCGGTCTCTGGCTGGTTGCGTGCGGCGTTGTCGGCCTTCTTGCTGCCTATTGCCTGCATGCGTCCCAGTCGGCGACGTCGGTTCTGACCACGGCCGCTGTGCTTGGCCTCGTCATCGGTATGCGGGGCTTTTCGCTGCTGCCGCCGAAAAGCCGCAAGCTGCTGTTCATCGCCGCCGCAGTCTTCGGCGTCATCACGGTGATCGGGGCCGTCTATGGCGGTGCGATCGACAGCGTTCTCGGCGTCTTCGGCAAGGATTCGACCCTCACGGGACGGACCTATCTCTGGCAGCAGGGTATCAAGGCTGCCATGGAATCGCCGGTGATCGGCGTCGGCTATCAGGCCTATTGGGTGCAGGGTTTTTCAGAACCGGAACGGCTGTGGGAGGAGTTCTTCATTGGCTCACGCAGCGGTTTTCATTTCCACAATACGTTCATCGAGACGATGGTGGAAACGGGTGCAATCGGCCTCGTTCTCCTGACCGGCCTTTTGCTGGCCGGCCTGTTCGGTCACCTGAAAAGGGTGCTGAGTGAGAATGAGAGTTCCGAGCCGCTGGTGCTGTTTGGCGTTTCCGCGCTGCTGTTCGTTCGCGCCTTTGCCGAAATCGACGTGATCTTTCCCTATCAGATTGGGTCGTTTCTTCTCTATGTCGCCGCCGGCAAATTGACCATGCCGATCCCGCAACGGGCATCACCCCACGCTTTCTATCCAGGCGATGATGGCCTGCAGGCGATGATCAAACCGCCGGGCAGCAGGCCGGTCTATCCGAACAGATAAGCCGCGTTGTCTTCAAAAGGCAAAAACATCGATTGGTTCACTCAGGCCCCGCAACAGGTGGGAGCCGACATTTTCCAGCTTTGCTTCGCACCCGCCGATTTCAACAAATGCCCGCGAAAGCAGTACCGGCCGCTTGAGCTCCTTGGTCAGGCTTTCAAGCCGTGAGGCGACGTTGACGGTCGGGCCGATGACAGTGAAATCGAGGCGGCTGCGCGAGCCGATATTGCCGTACATCACGTCACCGACGTGAACGCCGATGCCATAGCCGAGAGGTTTGTGGCCTTTTTTGAGATTTTCCTCATTCAACGCTGCCATCGCAGTCTGCGCTTCGCGGATCGCCGCGAGAAGATCTCCACAGGCGCTGGTATTATTGAGCGGAAAGATTGCCAACAGGCCGTCGCCCATGAATTTGAGGATTTCGCCGCCATGCCGCTCGATCGGCTCAGCCATCGCATCGAAATAGCCGTTCAGCAGTTCGATAACGTCGTCGCGTGGCCACATGTCGGAAATGCCGGTAAAGTCTCTGAGATCGCAGATCAGGATCGCGGCGCTGACCGTAACCCCGGCGCCGCGCGTCGTGGCGCCAGCGAGGATCTGTTCGCTGGCATGCGGGCCGACATAGGTTTCGAGCAGCGTCCGGGCGAGGCGGTTCTTCAAGCGGATTTCGCTGACCAGCGCAAAAGCCGGTAGAAGTTCGGCAAGAGCTGCGACATCGTCATCGCTGAAGCCGCCCGGCCTATCACTGCCGAAGGTGATGATATGCTGTTTGCCCAATGTGTGTTTCAGCGGCCAGGCGATGTAATCTGTATGTCCTTCGGCGCGCAGTTCGTCATAGAGCGGATAGGGCGGGGCGCTGGCTGCGTGTGCGGGTTCAAGGCGCTGCCGGACCTCTTTTGCGCCGCTGTGAAGGTCGTTGACCGGGCTGTTGCGATAGCGATCGCTATCTTCGACGCCGAAACCGAAGGTCTGGATATCGGCCTCCGTCATCCCCCTCTGCCACAGGATTCGCGCACCCAGCCATTGCGGGTGAAGGATACGGAAGTGGAGCGTGCCACGGGAGACCGGTATGCCCGCCTGATTGAGCTTCTCGCACATCTCGATGAAGATGTTATCGACGAAACGCTCGTCGCGGGTCTCGGTCATCAACCAGTCGATAATGCCGCTGCTGTCACTCGGTGGCGCGTGAGCGCTTTCGCGGTGCAGGGTGGAAGTTGCGCTGGATGGAACTTGCATGAATACACCCCGTCATGATCTTCGGCGTTCTAAGCCGTACATTTAGGAACAGCGTGGCGGGAATACCAGTGCGGGAATTTGCCTCTTGCGCGCCAGATAGAGGGCGGCATTGCCCTTGGCCGACATGCCGGTAGCGACCGTCTGGCTGTTTCGCAATAAACTTGTCGCCAGATACAATCATGGCGCCGGCTGGTTAGGGCGGCGCCATGAGTATTCAGGTCAAAAGAGCTGCTTGGCTTATGCGGCAGCCGAAACGCTGCCTGCAGTCGGGACTTCGGCAATCGTCTTCAGGATCTGCGAAGCGATCTGGTAAGGGCAGCCCTGCGAATTCGGGCGGCGATCTTCCAGGTAACCCTTGTATCCATTGTTGGCGAACGAGTGCGGAACGCGGATCGAGGCGCCACGGTCAGCAATGCCGTAGGAGAACTTGTTCCACGGTGCCGTTTCGTGCTTGCCGGTCAGGCGCTTGTCGTTGTCCGGGCCGTAGACGGCGATGTGGTCCATCAGGTTCTTTTCGAATGCTGCCATCAGCGCTTCGAAATAGTCCTTGCCGCCGACTTCGCGCATGTACTTGGTCGAGAAGTTGGCATGCATGCCCGAGCCGTTCCAGTCGGTATCGCCGAGCGGCTTGCAATGGAATTCGATGTCGATGCCATATTTTTCCGTCAGGCGCTGCAGCAGATAGCGAGCCATCCAGATTTCGTCGGCGGCGCGCTTGGAGCCCTTGCCGAAGATCTGGAATTCCCACTGGCCCTTGGCCACTTCGGCATTGATGCCTTCATGGTTGATGCCGGCTGCAAGGCACAGGTCGAGATGTTCTTCAACGATCGTGCGGGCGATATCGCCAACGCTCGAATAGCCGACGCCGGTGTAATACGGGCCCTGCGGAGCCGGGTAGCCGGTTTCCGGGAAGCCGAGCGGGCGGCCGTTCTTGTAGAAGAAATATTCCTGCTCGAAGCCGAACCATGTGCCTTCGTCGTCCAGGATGGTCGCGCGGCTGTTGGACGAATGCGGCGTGACGCCATCCGGCATCATGACTTCGCACATGACGAGCGCGCCGTTGGTGCGGGCCGGATCCGGATAGATGGCAACAGGCTTCAGCACGCAATCCGACGAGCGGCCTTCAGCCTGCATCGTGGACGAACCGTCGAAACCCCAAAGCGGCAGCTGCTCGAGCGCCGGGAACGAATCGAATTCCTTGACCTGTGTCTTGCCGCGAAGGTTCGGGACCGGGGTATATCCATCGAGCCAGATATACTCGAGCTTAAATTTCGTCATGTCTAACCTCTCATGGGTTGATGATGCACAGCACCCGGATCGTTTCAGTCATGCTGCGCCGCCAACGGCTGACTACCTATATGCATGGCGCGTGCCAGTTCGCGTGGGGCTGATCTTCGGGAGGTGATTTCGTCATCGGATTGGGCAAAAGGCCGGGATTCGAGCAGACTGAGTGGTAACCCGTTCCAGAAAAAAGGAAAATACGGGCGAAATTCAGCTTTCCAGGCCGAAATCGATCTGTTCCGGTCGAGTTTCACTGCCGGTTTTGGAGAGAAATCCATGATCTGCGCAAATTTTACTCAGGAACTGCGACATTTTGACTGGCGTGCAGACGCTTAAAATTTGTCGTGAAAACCATCCGAAAATTCTTCTGCCTAAAAATTGGCCTATTTTTTAGGCGATGTGATTTTTTTTTAATCAAATCGCGCAAATCCCGCGCAAGTCTGCTATGGTGAAAAAATCGATCCGTAAGGGATCGAAAATAAGGAAGACAAAGCATGGCAATGATTTCGACTGCCGAGACCGCCAAAATCTTCGAGTTCCCCGCCGGTGGGCGGAAATTGGGCGCTCGCCGCTTTGAACAGGCAGCAACGGTTTCTAACTTGCGGCCGAAGCAGGTGCTCGTCGTTGACTACAGCAACTGGTATCACGAAGAAGCGATGCGCGAGGAACAGACACCAAAATCTTGAATCTCAGAAGGCAGACATCACTTGCCTGGAACGAGAGAATAATTGCGCCAAATAGGCGCCAGGTCTGCGCGTCGACATGGTCCGCGCATGATCACGAGCTTGGTAGCTCACGAACACAGCCGTCAACGAAATCGTGATGCGTCTAAAGCTGGGGCTTTTGCCGAATGCCTCCATGCGGCCCGTTTTATGGTTAATGAATTGCTTCGGGTTGGCAAATGTGACGCTATTTTAACGTTTGAGGCGCAAATTAAGGCAAAATCGCCCTGTCGGCTGCAACAAAACGTTCATTCGGGCCGTTGTTTGATAGGAGATTAGGAGCAATCGGCAAAATCGTTTTGCCGGGCGGGCGAAGATCGCCGCAGGCCGGAGGCCACAAGGCTTCGCGATATCCTGCGGAACACAAGGATGTTCGGCATGGCTGATCATATGATGAGGACACTTTTGAATATCATGGCCGCGCTGACGCTTGGGGCCGCCATGATCCTGTTTGTCGTCCTGTAAACGCAGCGAGCTGAGCGGCTCACGGATAGAGATAATGCGCCTCCCACTCGTCATGTGGGATGAGGTCGCCAATCTTGTAGTTGAACGACAGCACCTCGATATGGTCCGGTCCGGTGCTGCACTTGAATTTCAGCTTGTACCATTCCCCCTTGCTGCGGAAAACGGCGCCCGGCGCCTTGATATCATCCTTGCCCACAACCGGATCGGCGAAGGCGTAGGCGATGACCTTGTCGGGCTTGAACGAGGTTCCGTCGGCATTGATCTTCCACATCGCCTCGGTATCGCATCGCTGCTCCAGGCGGGTCTGCGGGTCGAGTTTTTCGAATTGCTTGACCAGTGACTGATCCATGGCTGCCGCTGGTGCCGCGATGGCAACTGTCAGCAAGAGCGGGCAAACAAGCCTGTTCATTGCGTCGTCAACTCCTTCGTCCTGTCAGAAAAGGGAAACGGCAAACGCGCGCTTCACGGGGCGATGTGTACCGCCGCTGACATTAACTTCAAGGAAACATTTGTGTTCATTCCAAGGCAGATAGCCGCAAGGCTGCCCGGACAGGCTCAGGTCTCGGACACATCGATCCATTCGGCGGACGCGAGCTGCGCCATCCGGTCGGGGTTGATCCGGACCGCTGCATGCGGCGCGCCGGCTGCCGGCACGACCTCATCGAATGCCCTGAGCGAAACGTCACAATAGACCTTATGCGGCCGGGCGAGACCGAAAGGGCAGACGCCACCAACGGGATGGCCGGTTTCTTGCTCGACTTCGTCGAAGCCGAGCATTCGGGCTTTGGTGGCAAAGCGGGCCTTGTATTTCTTGTTGTCGAGGCGGGCATCGCCGCGCGTGACGATCAGGATGACTTCGTCAGCAACGCGCAGCGCCAGCGTCTTGGCGATCTGTGCCGGTTCGACGCCATGCCCTTCGGCGGCAAGCGCCACCGTTGCGGTACTCTGGTCCAGCTCGATAACCGCGATGTCAGGGGCGTTTTCGGCGAAGAAGGTTTTGACGGAGGAAAGGCTCATGGTGCTGCGACGGTCCGTTCGGATCGATGCCGCCAAGCAGCTCACCCGGGTATGAGAAGAAAAGAGGCGTTTGCCGCATTGGCCTAGCCGCCTCTTTAGACGATGTGCCGATCTTTTCAGTCGTCGTTCGACGCGTCAAGATTTTCCGGGCGTGTGCCTTCCTGATCATGCGGCAGGTAGCCATGGTTGGTAAACCAGTTGGTCAGAATGGCTACGATTGCCTCATTGCGCGTGTGCATTCCGGGATGATCGGAAATGAAAGACTGAAGCGCTTGTTCGATCCGTGGATCGTAGATGTCAGACATGATGTCTCCAGAAAGCAGATTTTAAATGTGCCGGTCTGCACGGCTGCAAACCGGCGCCATGTCGAAAGTCATCAAGCGCGCTTGATAACGCGGATCAGCACGAGAAGGATAACGGCGCCGATCGTCGAATGGATAATGGCGGCGAGAATGCCGCTGCCGATGCTGACGCCAAGATAGGGAAACAGGACGCCGGCAATGAAGGCGCCAATAATGCCGATGACCATATTACCGATCAGGCCGAAGCCGAAACCCGAAACGATCAGGCCTGCAAGCCAGCCGGCAATGGCGCCGACGATAAGAAAGACAACAATGCTCTCGATACCCATGGATGGTTCCTTTCCGTTGTATCCGCAAGAAGCAAGATAGAGCGAAAAGTGTTTTGCGTTAGAGGGTAAATGCATGCTTTGCGGATTTTTTGCCGTGAAAAGGCCGGCGCGTGCACATCAGGCGCCTTTTCAGCGTTAAAAGCATGAAACGCATGCCCTGAAACAGAAAAAGGCCCGGGGACCGGGCCTTTCTGAGCAATCGATGGTCCTTAGACGATGCCACCACCACCGCTTTTCGATGCCGGTCGTTCGCCGGAAACCTTGGCGCGGTAACCGCTGGCGCGATACGCGGCAACTGGCGCAATGGCGCCGCCAGCCTCGTAGCGCGACATGGCGAGAATGGGCTCGACATGGGTGCGGAATGCGGCCTTCAGCGTTTCCGTCGCCATCAGCGCATCATTGCTATCCTGATAAACTTCAAGCGCCTTGCGGTCGACCAGCAGAGCCTGAGCATAGGCGCGGCTGACTTCGGTCGCCGAGTTCATCAGGCTCTCGATCGGGTCGGTGACATTGTGGCTCTGGTCGAGCATGTGCATCGGCGCAAATCCATCGGCCTTCCGGGTTTCCGCGTCGACCAGTTCGTTGAAGACGAGGAACAGGCGGTACGGGTCGATAGAGCCGGTATCCAGGTCGTCATCGCCATATTTGGAATCGTTGAAATGGAAGCCGCCGAGTTTCTTGAACTGGATCAGCCGGGCAACGATCATCTCGATATTGACGTTCGGCGCGTGATGGCCGAGATCGACGAGGCAATGGGCCTTGGGGCCGAGTTCCTGGGCGATGAGATAGTTGGTGCCCCAGTCCTGCACCACCGTCGAATAGAAGGCCGGTTCGAACATCTTGTGTTCGGAGAAAATCTTCCAGTCGTCCGGCAGCCCCTTGTAGATCGCCTTCATCGCCTCAAGGTAACGCTCGAAGCTCTTGGTGAAATTGCTCTGGCCGGGGAAATTGGAACCATCGCCGATCCAGACGGTCAGCGCCTTGGAGCCGAGTGCCTTGCCGATGGCGATGCATTCCAGATTGTGGTCGACAGCCTGCTGACGGGTCGCCGCATCGGCGTGGCTGAGCGAACCGAACTTGTAGGAATGAGCCTGATCGGCCGCGTCGGAAAAGGTGTTGGAGTTCATCGCGTCAAAGCCGAGGCCGAGCGCGTTGCCCTTTTCCTTCAGTTCCGCCAGATCATCGACCTTGTCCCAGGGAATATGCAAGGAGACTGTCGGCGTTGCTTTCGTCAACTGCTGGATGACCGAGCAATCTTCTATCTTGTCGAAGATATTGCGCGGTTCGCCAGTGCCGGGGAAGCGGGCAAAGCGGGTGCCACCGGTGCCGACGCCCCAGGATGGAACTGCAACTCCGTAAGCGTTGACTTTCGCTTTGATGGTATTGATATCGATGCTCCGGCGCGCCAGTTGCGTGCCGAGATGGTCGTAGTCCGCTTTCAAATCGGCAATGCGCGCGGCATTGTCGGCGTCGATGACGTCTTGTGTGATCATCTGTGTCATGTCGCTCTCCGGCTCAGCGCGTGAACGACTGGGCATTGCCCGCGTCGACATTGATGATATTGCCGGTGGACTTCGCCGACATGTCGGAGGCGAGGAAGTAGATCGCCTCGGCAATGTCTTCCGGGAAGACGCTGAGCTTCAGCATCGAGCGCTCGCGGTACATCGCTTCCAGCCCTTCCATGTCCGTCTTGTAGACGGCGGCGCGCTGCTCTTTCCATTCACCGGTCCAGATCTTTGACCCGCGCAGAACGGCATCCGGGTTGACGACGTTGACGCGGATCTGGGCGGCTGCGCCTTCCAGAGCCAGGCATCGGGCAAGGTGGATTTCCGCAGCCTTGGCCGTGCAATAGGCCGATGCTCCGGGGGAGGCGGCAAGGCCATTCTTGGAGGCAACGAAGACGACATTGCCGCCGGCCTTCTGGTTGCGGAAGATTCGGAAGGCTTCGCGCGACACCAGGAAATATCCGGTCGCCAGAATATCCATGTTCTTGTTCCACAGCGCCAGCGTCGTATCTTCGATCGGGGCGGAGGAGGCAAGACCAGCATTGGACACGAGTATATCGAGACCTCCGAATTCCAGCAGCGTATCGGCAAAACTCTTCTCGACTGCCGCCTCGTCGGTGACGTTCATAGAGACGGCGCGGACGAAATCCTTGCCGTAGCGGCCGCCAAGTTCGCTCAATGCGGAGGCGAGTGCCGTCTCGTCGATATCGGCGAGCACGACGCAGGCGCCTTCCTGCATCAGGCGGTGGGCCGTTGCCTTGCCGATGCCGCCGGCGCCGCCGGTGACCAGCGCGATTTTGCCTGCCAGCATTTTCGGCTTCGGCATGCGCTGCAGCTTGGCTTCCTCAAGCAGCCAGTATTCGATGTCGAAAGCCTCCTGTTCCGGCAGGCCGACATAGGTCGAGACGCCGGACGCGCCGCGCATGACGTTGATGGCGTTGACGTAGAACTCGCCGGAAATGCGTGCCGTTGCCTTGTCCTTGGCAAAGGTGATCATGCCGACGCCGGGGATGAGATAGACGACAGCATTCGGGTCGCGCATCGCCGGGCTGTTGTCGCGCTTGCAGCGCTCGTAATAGGCGGCGTAACCGGCGCGATATTCGGCGATGGCGGCGTCAAGGCCAGCCAGCGTCTTGTCGATATCCGGATGGGCCGGATCGAAATCGATCACCAGCGGGCAAATCTTGGTGCGCAGGAAATGATCCGGGCAGGATGTGCCGAGCGCGGCGAGTGGCTTCAGGTCCTTTGAGGTAACGAAATCGAGCACGGCTTGGCTGTCGTCAAAATGGCCAAGCTTGCGCTCATCGGCGCTGATCATGCCGCGAATGACCGGCATCAGTTTCTGCGCAACGGCACGGCGGTCCGCCGCCGGGAGAACGGGCTTCACTGCGCCGCCGAAGGCCGGAGCTGTGTTCTCGGTCTCAAACCAGGCGATCGCCTTGTTGATAATCTCGACGGTGGTCTCGTAGGCTTCCTTGGCCGTATCGCCCCAGGTGAAGAGGCCGTGGCTTTCAAGGATCAGACCGCGCGCGTTGGGGTTTTCAGCGCAGAATTTCGAAAGCCAGAGGCCGAGTTCGAAGCCGGGGCGCTTCCAGGGCAGCCAGCCGATATCGTCGCCAAAGATCTTCTGGGTCAGTTCGCGGCTGTTTTTCGATGCGGCAATGGCGATGATTGCGTCCGGGTGCATATGGTCGACATGCTTTTTCGGCACATAGGCATGCAGCGGGGTATCGATGGAGGCGGCGCGCGGATTGAGATTGAAGGTGCAATGCGGCAGGTAGCCAACCATCTCGTCTTCATGCTCGAGGCCACGGTAAAGACCCTTCAGCGCTTCCAGCTTCTCCATGTAAAGCGTCGAAAAGCCGTCCATCTTGATCGTGCCGACGTCACCGCCGGAACCCTTGACCCAGAGAACCTCGACCGTGCCGCCGCCGAGCGGGTCCTTTTCCATCACCTTGGCCGACGTGTTGCCGCCGCCGTAATTGGTGATGCGTTTGTCGGAACCGAGGAGGTTGGAGCGGTACAAGAGCCGCTCCGATTCACTCATGGCGGCTGCCTTGGCGTCGTCCCAGAGATTGGCAAGGCGCGAGCCTTGTTGCTTGTCGAGCATCTGCATTTCCTCCCGGTCAATTCTGCGCCGGCCCGGTAGATTTTGCGGGTCAAAGAGCGCATTCGTTGCGATCAGATCACACAAAGATCGGCCGTATGTCAATCAGAAACGATCAAAATCAGTCATATTGCACTGCACAATGAAAAAATATGATTGTTTGTGATTGACAATGCGCGGTCGTGATGGAAGCATAGAAATATTGGAGGAGCCTAATGCACGAGAAAGAGCGACACAGGATTATTCTGTCAGCTGTCCAGGACAAGCCGGTCATCACCGTGCCTGAACTGGTGGATCTGACCGATAGTTCTGAAGCGACGATCCGCAGGGATATCGCGGCGCTACATGTCCAGAAGCGGTTACGCCGGGTGCGTGGCGGTGCGGAAGCCATCAATCCACCGCAGTTTGTCGGTCTTGCCGGCCGTCCATTCAGCGTCAACGAAGGCCTGCATGCCCGCCAGAAGCAGGCGATTGCCAAGGAAGCCGTGGCGCTCTGTCAGGATGGCGAGCCGATCATCATCAATGGCGGCACCACGACCTTCCAGATGGTGCACTTTCTCGCCAACCGCCGGATGCAGGTATTCACCAACTCCTTTCCGATTGCCGAGCACCTGCTCAAGCATTCGAAGAACACCGTGATGCTGTCGGGTGGCACGATCTACCGCGAGCAGAACATCATTCTGAGCCCGTTCGATAATGACGTGACGCGCAATTTCTATGCACGCCGCATGTTCATGGGCGCCCAGGGGCTTGGCCCACTCGGTCTGATGGAAGGCGATCCGTTGCTTATCCAGGCCGAGCAGAAGCTGATCGATCAGGCTGACGAACTGGTCGTGCTGATCGACTCGTCGAAATTTCACAAGCGCTCCAGCCTCATTCTATGCGGGCTGAAGCGGATCACCACGGTGATCACGGATTCCGGCATCGAGGACAGGCACGTCCAGATGCTCGAAGATGCAGGCGTCGGCTTGGTTATCGCCAATACGCGGTCGGGCATTGTTGAGGAGAATGCTTCTTCGTCGGCATAAAGCGGCGGGAAGAGGGGAGTAATGAGGCCACTGACGTCCAAGATTTCAGGGCGAAGGTGGTGGAGATCGAAAGCACTAGCCGAATGAACGCGATCATTGTGACCGCGCGGCTTCAGGGAGGAGAACGTCATGAAAATTTTGAAGGCATTGATGGTCACGACAGCGGTTTCGCTGGCGCTGATGACAAGCGCAGCGCACGCGGAAAACAAGAAGATTGCCCTGGTCGTCAAGGCGCTCGGCATCGGCTTCTTTGAAGCCGCCAACAAGGGTGCGCAGGAAGCCGCCAAGGAACTCGGCGACGTCGAAGTGATCTACACCGGTCCGACGACGACGACAGCCGAAGGCCAGATCGAAGTCATCAACTCGCTGATCGCCCAGAAGGTCGATGCGATCGCCGTATCCGCCAACGATACTGATGCTCTGGTTCCTGCGCTGAAGAAAGCCATGGAACGCGGTATCAAGGTCATCTCCTGGGACAGTGGCGTCGCCAAGGATGGCCGCTTGATGCACCTGAACCCATCGTCCAGCCCGCTGATCGGCAACATGATCATCAAGCTTGCCGCCGACCAGCTGCCTGATGGCGGCGATGTCGCCGTCCTCTCGGCAACTGCCACTTCGACCAACCAGAACGTCTGGATCGAGGAAATGAAGAAGGTTCAGGGCAACTACAAGGGCATCAACGTCGTTGCCACCGTCTACGGTGACGACCTTGCCGACAAGTCCTACCGCGAAACGCAAGGCCTCATTCAGTCCTACCCGAACCTGAAGGCAATCATCGCTCCGACCTCCGTCGGCATCGTTGCTGCAGCCCAGGCCGTCGAAGATGCCGGCAAGGTTGGCCAGATCAACGTCACCGGTCTCGGCCTTCCCTCGGAAATGGCTGGCCATGTCAAGGCTGGCTCGTCCAAGTCCTTCGCCATCTGGAACCCGATCGACCTCGGCTATTCCGCAACGATGATCGCCTATGACCTGATCGGTGGTGCTGAAGCGAAGCCCGGTGCCGAGCTGAAGATGGGCCGCATGGGCTCGGTCAAGCTCGACGACAACAACGAAGGCGCGATGGCCGACCCATTCGTCTACGATGCCAAGAACGTCGAAGAGTTCGCCAAGATCTTCTGATCAGGCTTAACCCTCCCCCTTGTGGGGAGGGTCGGAGCGAAGCGGAGGGGAGGGGTTCTTTTAAACGGAAATCCCCTCCCCAACCCTTCCCACAAGGGGGAGGGAACTCATCAAACCCGCCGATCTTGTCCTATTTCAATCGTAACGATCACACCGGTGGATTGCCTCTTGTTGCAGGAAACGACCACATCGCGGATGAAACCCGCCGTCGCTCTCGAGGGCATATCCAAGTCCTTTCCGGGCGTGAAAGCGCTGTCCGACGTCTCGCTCGCCCTTTACCCCGGCTCCGTCACGGCGCTGATCGGTGAAAATGGTGCGGGTAAATCGACGCTCGTGAAAATCCTCACTGGCATCTACCAGCCAGACGGCGGCACGATCCGTGTCAATGGCGCAGAAACGCATTTTCCCACAGCCATGGCCGCCTCCCACGCCGGTGTTACCGCGATCCATCAGGAAACTGTGCTGTTCGATGAACTGTCGGTCGCCGAAAACATCTTTCTCGGCCATGCGCCGCGTGGTCGCTTCGGCCTGATCGACTGGAGCAAGCTCAACGACAATGCCCGAGACCTGCTGCGCCGTGTCGGAGCCGACATCGACCCGACCATCCGGCTGCGCGACCTCGGCATTGCCAACAAGCATATGGTGGCGATTGCGCGCGCCCTGTCGATCGACGCCAGCGTCGTGATCATGGACGAGCCGACTGCAGCGTTGTCGCACAAGGAAATTCACGAGCTTTACGAGCTGATCGACCGGTTGAAGGCTGACGGCAAGGCCATCCTGTTTATCAGCCACAAGTTCGACGAAATCTTTCGCATTGCCGATCGCTATACCGTGTTTCGCGATGGCGGCATGGTTGGCGAGGGGCTGATTGCCGATATCGATCAGGACCATCTCGTCAAGATGATGGTCGGCCGTGATGTCGGTCAGGTCTTCCCGAAGGTTGATGTAGCGATCGGCGAGCCGGTGCTGACCGTCTCCGGCTATCGCCATCCGACCGAATTCGAAGATATCAATTTCGAACTGCGGCGTGGCGAAATCCTTGGTTTCTACGGCCTGATCGGTGCCGGCCGCTCCGAGTTCATGCAGTCGCTGATCGGCATCACCCGGCCGTCTGCCGGTGCGGTCAAGCTTCATGGTGAAGTGCTCGTCATCCGCTCTCCGGCTGAGGCAATCGAGGCCGGCATTGTCTATGTGCCCGAAGAGCGTGGCCGTCAGGGCGCGATCATCGGCCTGCCGATCTTCCAGAACGTCACGCTGCCCTCGTTGCAGAAAACGTCGCGTTCCGGTTTCCTGAAACTTGCCAATGAATTTGCCCTGGCGCGCGAATATACGCAGCGCCTCGATCTGCGTGCCGCTTCGCTGGATCAGGACGTCGGCACGCTGTCGGGCGGCAATCAGCAGAAGGTGGTGATTGCCAAATGGCTGGCGACACAGCCGAAAGTGATCATTCTCGATGAACCGACCAAGGGCATCGACATCGGCTCCAAGGCTGCGGTGCATGCCTTCATGAGCGAACTGGCAGGGCAGGGATTGAGCGTCATCATGGTCTCCTCGGAAATCCCCGAAATCATGGGCATGGCCGACCGCGTCATCGTCATGCGCGAAGGTCGCATTGCCGGGCGTTTCGAGCGTTCCGAACTGACGGCTGAGAAGCTGGTCCGGGCCGCCGCCGGCATCGGGGAGGCTGCGTAATGGCTAAGCTGCTCAAGAACCGCGAAATCCTTTTGGTCATCGCCATCATCGCACTGGTCTTCCTGATTGCGCTGCGCTTCCCCGGTTTCGTCGCACCCGCCAATCTGGCACGTGTCTATAATGACACGTCGATCCTGATCATTCTTGCGCTCGGCCAGATGGCGGTCATCCTGACGCGCTGTATCGACCTGTCGATGGCTGCCAATCTGGCGCTGAGCGGCATGGTCGCGGCGATGATCAACGCCGCCTTTCCCGGCATACCGATCCCGCTGGTCATCCTGGTGGTCGTCGCCCTCGGCGCGCTGCTCGGCTCGATCAACGGCCTGCTCGTCTGGAAGCTGGATATCCCGCCGATCGTGGTGACGCTTGGCACCCTCACCATTTATCGCGGTACCATCTTCCTGCTCAGCAAGGGTGCCTGGATCAATGCCCACCAGATGAGCGACGCTTTCAAGGCACTGCCGCGCGCATCGCTGATCGGCTTTCCGGTCCTGTCATGGCTCTCGGTCGTGGCGATTGCTGCCGTCTACATCCTGATGACGCGCACGCCGGTCGGCCGCGCCTTCTTCGCTGTCGGCGGCAATCCGCATGCGGCTGTCTATACCGGCATCGATGTCGGCCGGACGCGCTTCCTCGCCTACTGCCTGTCCGGTGGTCTGGCCGGTCTGGCCGGTTATCTCTGGGTGTCGCGCTATGCCGTCGCCTATGTCGATATCGCCGCCGGTTTCGAGCTTGATATCATCGCCGCCTGCGTTATCGGCGGCATCTCGATTGCCGGTGGTATCGGCTCGGTCGGCGGTGCCGTGCTTGGCAGCCTGTTCCTCGGCGTGATCAAGAATGCGCTGCCGGTCATCAATATCTCGCCCTTTGCCCAGCTGGCGATCTCGGGAACGGTGATCATCATTGCCGTTGCGGTCAACGCCCGTACCGAAAAGCGCAAGGGCCGTGTCATTCTGAAGAAAGCGGAGGCGGTCTGATGGCGGAGACACATCTTTCACCGAGGATCATTCCGGACCGGCTGCAGAGCCGTGTCAGCCGGGTATTGAAGAGCTGGGAAAGCCTGCTTCTGGTCGTGGCGATCCTGATCTTCGCGATCAACTCCTTCGCCTCGCCCTATTTCCTCGATCCGTGGAACCTGTCCGACGCGACGTTCAATTTCACCGAAAAGGCACTGATCGCCTTTGCCATGGCTCTGGTCATCATTTCCGGCGAAATCGACCTGTCCGTCGCCTCGATCATCGCCTTGTCCTCGACGGCCATGGGCCTTGCCGTCACCATGGGTGCCGATACGCCAATGCTCGTCGTTGTCGGCCTCGGAACGGGGCTCCTCTGCGGCGCAGTCAACGGATTGCTGATCACGGGCCTTGGCCTGCCGTCTATCGTCGTCACCATCGGCACGATGAGCCTGTTTCGCGGCCTGTCCTTCATTATACTGGGGGACCAAGCCTACACGGGATACCCGGCCAGCTTCGCCTATTTCGGCCAGGGCTATGTCTGGTGGGTCTTCTCGTTCGAATTCGCGCTGTTCGTGTTCTTCGCCATTGTTTACAGCGTGCTGCTGCACAAGACGAACTTTGGCCGCGCCGTCTATGCCATCGGCAACAACCAGACCGCCGCATTGTTCTCCGGCGTGCGCGTCGGCCGCGTCAAGTTCATCCTGTTTCTGCTGACGGGTCTGATGGCCGGCATTGCTTCGATCTGCCTGACCTCGCGTCTCGGCTCCACCCGCCCGTCGATCGCGCTGGGCGTCGAGTTGGAGGTGGTGACGATGGTGGTGCTCGGCGGTGTCAGCATCCTCGGCGGATCCGGCACCATTCCGGGCATCGTCCTTGCCGCCTTCATCATGGGCATGGTCACCTTCGGCTTCGGACTTCTCAACGTGCCCGGCATCGTCATGTCGATCTTTATCGGCGTGCTGTTGATTTCCGTCATCGCATTGCCGATCCTGTGGTCACGCGCCCGCCGCCGCGCGGCCCATTGAGGACATCCATGGAAAAATACGCTTTTCGCATGCGGCTCAATCCCGGCATGACCGAGGAATACAAGGCCCGGCACGATGCGATCTGGCCTGAGTTATCTACGCTACTGACGGAGGCTGGCGTTTCGGATTACTCGATCCATCTGGATGAAGAGACCAACACGCTGTTCGGCGTCCTCTGGCGGCGGGACGATCACACCATGGCCGATCTGCCCAAACACCCCGTCATGCAGAAATGGTGGGCCTATATGGCCGATATCATGGAGACGAAGGCAGATAACGAGCCCGTTGCCGTACCGCTCACAACCGTCTTCCACATGAAGTAACGTCATGAAAACCATCGCTGTCATCGATATCGGCAAGACGAATGCCAAGGTTGCTTTGGTCGATCTCGACCGGTTCGAGGAAACGGCGGTGCGTAAGACCGCAAACGGCGTCACGGCCGAAGGCCTCTATCCGCATTTCGACGTCGAGCGCCTCTGGCGCTTCATCACTGACAGCCTTGCTGCGCTGAATGCCGAGACGCCGATCGACGCAATCTCCGTGACTACCCATGGGGCAACCGCGGTCCTACTCGACAAGAACGGCGATCTTGCTTTGCCATTGCTCGACTATGAATTTACCGGTCCCGATACGGTGGCCGGGGACTACAGCAGGGTTCGCCCGCCCTTTGCCGAGACGGGTGCGGCGCGGCTGCCGATGGGGCTGAATATCGGCGCCCAGATCTACTGGCAGGAACAGACCTTCCCGGATCGTTTTGCCGAAGTCGCCAGTATCCTGACCTATGCGCAATACTGGTCCTATCGCCTGACCGGCGTTCTCTCCACCGAACTGACATCGCTCGGCTGCCACACCGATCTCTGGAACCCCTACAAGGGTGATTTCTCGACCATGGTCGATGCCCGCGGCTGGCGGCCGCTGTTTGCGCCGGTGCGCCGCGCAAGCGACGTTCTGGGTGGATTGACCCTGCAAGCAGCCAAGGACACGGGGCTGCCCGCCGGGCTGCCGGTCTACTGCGGCATCCACGATTCCAATTCCTCGCTGCTGCCGCATGTGCTGACGCGGAAGGCACCGTTTTCCGTGGTTTCCACCGGAACCTGGGTGGTGATGATGGCAATGGGCGCGAGGAAGGTGGCGCTCGACGAGGCGCGCGATACGTTGATCAACGTCAACGCCTTGGGCGATCCCGTCCCATCGGCGCGGTTCATGGGTGGGCGGGCATTCTCGACGCTGATCCCCGATCCGGCGGTGACGGTATCCGAAGCGGTCGAGGCGCAGGTTGCCGCCGCTCAGTGGATGCTTCTGCCATCGGTTCCGGAAGGTTCGGGCCCTTTCCCGCATGCCAAGGCAGGCTGGACCTGCGACGAAGCTTCGTTAACAGGCCCGCAGCGGCTTGCCGTCGTCTCCTTCCATCTGGCGATGATGACTGCCAGTTCTCTCGATCTGATCGGTGCTGAGGGCGAAGTTGTCGTCGAGGGGCCGTTCGCGGTCAATTCCAGTTATATGCGGATGCTGAAGGCTGCGACCGGCCGTCCGGTGCTGATCGGCAGCCAGAGCGCTACCGGGACCAGCCTCGGGGCGGCATGCCTTGCCGACGGCAGCCGGGCGCAAGCGCATACGGTGGAATTCGAAGGGGCTGTTCCCGAAGCCTATGCCAGCTACGCAGCACGTTGGACCAGGCTCGTCGAAGGTTTGTAGGCGAATCCGGCTGTCCGGACGGTCTAAGCCGATGCTGCGTGATCGGCGTTGAAGATCGCCGACAACAGACCGGGGAACCGTGCTTCAAGATCATCCTGCCGCAATGACATATAGATGACCCGGCCTTCCGGTCTTTGCTGGATCACACCGGCCTCGCGCAACACGCGCCAATGATGCGTCATCGTCGATTTTGAAACGCCGCTGACGAAGTCGCTGCAGATGCACTCGCCGTTTGCGATCTGTTTCACCGCTGCCAGCCGGATCGGATTGCCCAGAGCCAGGAGAACATCGGGCAGGCGCAGGTCTTCGCGGGTGGGATGGTGGTCGTTCATCAAAGGAAGATAATAAACAGTTCGCGTACAGTCAAACTTTTTAGGCGCCTTACGTTGACAATTGTACGATTCTATCCGTACTATCAAATTATCAAGACTGCGCAGCCTTGCTCCCGCAACAAAGAGATATCCATCATGTCATCTTTTCCCGCAACCGGCGGTCCCCGGCGGCTGGGCTGGACACTGTTCCTGCTCGCTTTTGCTCAACTGGTCATCGCCGTTGACTACAATATCGTCTTCGTCGCATTGCCTGATATCGGCGCCCAACTCGGCTTCTCACGCCAGACGCTGCAATGGGTGGTCAGCGCCTATGGTGTCGCCTTTGGCGGCTTCCTGCTCCTCGGCGGTCGTGCCGCCGATCTTCTTGGCCGCCGCCGGATTTTCATCTTCGCCTTGGCGCTTTACGGCGTGTCATCGCTGGTCGGCGGTCTGGCAACAAGCCCAAGCGCCATCATCATCGCCCGGGCCATTCAGGGTGTCGGCGGCGCTTTGCTGTTTCCGGCAACCCTGTCGCTGGTCACCACATTGTTTGCCGAAGGCCGCGAGCGCAATCGCGCCTTGGCGGTCTGGGGTGGCGCCGGTGCTTCCGGGCTGACCGTCGGCGCCTTGCTTGGCGGCGTCCTCACCAGCGCCTATGGCTGGCCCGCCGTCTTCTTTGTCAACGTGCCGTTGGTCATCATCATCATCATTGGTGCCCTGATCGTCATGCCGCGCGATGTCAGCCAAGGCTCGCATCGCAGCTTCGACCTGCCGGGTGCCCTGACTGCGACAATCGGCATCACATTGCTGGTCTACGTGCTCGTGCAAGGCCCGGAATCGGGTTGGGCATCGCCCTCGATCCTGCTGGCGCTGGTTGCCGGACTGGTTCTGCTCGCGGCCTTCTTCGTCATCGAAGCCCGCAGCGACGACCCTCTGATGCCGCTGCGCCTGTTTTCCAACCGCTATGCGCTGGCCGGCATGCTGTTGACGCTGTTCTTCGGCGCGACCTTGGGTGCTCTGCCCTATTTCGAAACCGTGTTGTTCCAGGGCATGCTCGGCTTTGATGCATTGTGGACCGGTCTGGCATTCCTCGTTCCGGCCATCGCGATCTTCATTGGCACGCAACTGGGTGAACGGATGGCGACTGGATCGGGCGTTCGCACCAGCCTGGTGATCGGCCAGGTTCTGAGTGTCGCCGGTACGGTTGCGTTCGCATACGGAATTTCGCCGGAATGGGGCTATGCCGGTCTGGTTCCGGGCATGGCAATCCTTGGTGTCGGCCAGGGGATGGTGTGGACGGCGATGTGGATTGTGTCCGCGACAGGGGTTGCTCACGAAGAGCAGGGCGTGGCCTCGGGCATGGCATCCACCAGCCTGCAGGTCGGACTGGCCGTCGGCCTCGCCATTCTGGTTGCGGTGGCCAATAGTGTCGGGGAGGCGACGGGTCAGACGGCTGTTGCCGGTCTCATCGAAGGAACCCGGTTCGCCGTTTATCTGGCCGCTGTGGGGACGGTTCTGGGACTGATCGTTGCCCTGACGCTGCCACGCCAGGCTGAGATTGCAGCAGACGTGCAATACGCTCCAGCCGAATGAACTTGCGGCCCGCCTTTAGGGGCGGGTCTCACCGATTGTTCCGGTGTGATCAGAGCGGTGAGGAAACAAAACGAAGAAAATTGGTGGGCCGCAGCCTTCAAGGGCATGCGGCGCTTCTCGCGTCCAAGGATACACAGTTATGCACCGCCTTGTGTAAGGCAGATATGCTGTCAGGCCGAAGTGCGGTTTAACTAAGTCTTAGAAAATCCGGGCATTCAACGACTTACGATCATCCTCGATATTCAGGAGGATGGAGACTGCTGCCAGTGTAAGGGTGGCGATAAGCGTAGCGCTTAGTCCCAGAACAATCATTGCCCGTTCCTTCTACGTCATCATCATGATGCCGCTTCACTTTGTCCGGCTATGCTTGCGCATGGCTTGCGCCGGTCAGAATAGGCAGTAGTTAATGGCGAGGTCTCTCAAGATCAACTCTCAAGTTTTACCATTGAAAACCTGTTGTTTCTCTAACGGGCGCAAACCCCCGTTTCATAGGCGGTTGCGCCGGGTTGAGGCAATATGCGGCTAATTTTAGTGAAAGAAGATACGGACGATCAACCGTTAACCTTCAAGCAAGGAATTAACCATAAACATGGTCGTACACGTTGGAGTGGGAAAATCTACTTCCCCGCAAGGCATGACGCCGTACCGACGAACCGGTTCTGATCCGGTATGCACTTTCACCGGATATCTCTTGGGAACGAAGCGGCCGATCGCCGTGGCCAACCGGCATTGCAGCCGTCGCCACGTGGCGTTCTGCAAGACGGCACGCTTGGGCAACGCCCCTTTGGAACATTCGTTGACGAGTGGATGCCTGTGCGCCGTTCCAGGCAAGCGGACACGATGCAAGAGTTTGATTTTCTACAGCATATCTCTGGAAACCACATGGTTTCAGGGATGAGATACCGGACCGGGGAAAAGCGTGAGGCAGGAAACATCGCCAGATCAGACCAGGAAAGCCCAGGCAGGCAGTCTGCTGGAGCGCTTGCGTTTTGCCGGGCTCGATGAAGACCAGACCGACGTCCTGCGCAAGCATCGCCAATCACTCGGCGCCGAGGTCGAACTCGCTTTGCGCGACCTGTTCCAGCGCCTCCAGACCTTCCCGGATGCCGCGCGCCATTTCACCAGCGACCGCCAGATCGACCGGTTGCACGACCTCCAGTCCTCACATTGGAGTGTGCTCACCGACGCCCGCTTCGACAGTCTCTATGCCGAACGCGTCAAGGTGCTGTCGGATACCGAGAGCAAGATGGGGCTCGATCCGCGTTGGCAGATCGCTGGTCACGCCGTGGTGCTTGAACGCCTGATCTGTTCGATGATCGAGCAGTTCTGGCCGAAGTCGATGCTGTCGCTTGGCAAGGCGAACAGGAAGGAGTTGGCCGACCTCGTCGCCGCTCTGGTCCGTACCGTTTTCGTCGATACTGAAATTTCCGTTTCCCTGCGCTTCAACGAACAGCGCCACAGCCACCAGCGCCAGCTCGCCGAGCAGCGCAAGGCCGGTGAAGCCGAAGCGCTGGCGCTGTTTGCCGGTGTCACCCAGGCGCTTGGCCGTGGCGATCTCTCCGTTCGCACGCCCGTTGACGTTCCGGTGGCCTACCAACCGGTAGCCCAGGAACTGAACGGCGCACTCGACGCCATGCAGAACGAGTTCATCGGTCTTTCCGACCGCGCTGTTACGATGGAAACATCGTCACGCGATCTGGCCGGGCAGACCGGACAATTTGCTCAGCGTGCGCGAGAACAGTCGGCAGCGCTCGGCGAGACCGTCAGATCGCTGGGTGCCATCGTCGATCGCGTCAAGCACAATGCCGGACAGACACGGGCTGCCGAAAAGAGCGTCGCGGTAACCCGGCAGTCGGCCGAGCATAGCGGCGAGATTGCCGGACAGGCGATTTCCGCCATGGCCGATATCGAAGCATCGGCCGAAAAGATCGGACAGATCATCGGCGTTATCGACGAGATTGCCTTCCAGACCAATCTCCTGGCGCTGAATGCCGGTATCGAGGCCGCGCGTGCTGGCGAAAGCGGCCGTGGCTTTGCGGTCGTCGCCCAGGAAGTCCGCGCCTTGGCGCAGCGCTCCGGCGATGCAGCCCGTGAGATCAAGCAGCTGGTATCGAGCACGAAATCCCAGGTCGAAGCTGGCGTCGAGCGCGTCGGGCGCACCCAGGACGCCATCAGCAACATCGTCGAGCAGGTGCGCGGCATCAACGATGCCATCGCCGGCATTGCCGAAGAAACAGCCGAACAGCTCACCGGTCTTCACGCTGCAACATCCGATCTCGGCCGTATTGGCGCCGAAATCGGCGCGAGTGCACATCAGGCCGCCGGCGCCAAAGAGAGCTGCGACGACCTGCACACCGTCATTCTCGAGCTCGGCCAGACGATCCGCCAGTTCCATGTCCAGCGGCAGGCGCCGAAGACCGCCTTTTCACCGTCCTATTCGACCCCGGCCATCATGGCGCCTTCGGGACAGCCGGGTGAAGCCATCGACGGCAGCAATGACAGCTTCGACGAGGGCTACGGTTTGCAGCTTGCCGGGTGGGCACGCTGATGCAGAGCCGTTGCAAACATATCCTGCCAAGATCGGCGATTTTCGAAGGGCAGAACGTGCGCTCGCATGGGCGCGCCGGAAGCCAGCTGAACCATCCCTGTAAATTACTCCCAGCCAGACAAGGAAAGTAGAGATGGCAGCCAAGAAAGCCGCTCGGAAAAGTTTGAGCCTCGCACCGGTCCTCGACCTCAACGAGGCCAACGCCCTGCACGGCAAGCTGATGGCTCTGCGCGGCAATCCGCTCGCGATCGACGCATCGGCGGTCGAGCGTGTCGGCGCGCTGTGCGTTCAGGTCCTGATGGCCGGAGCCAAAAGCTGGGAAGAGGATAATTTGTCTTTCACCTTCGCCAAGGTGTCGGACGCATTTACGAAAACGACACAGCTCATCGGGGTCAATATCGACCACTTGATGGCAAAGGAGATTTGAGACAATGAAAAAGAAAGTTCTCACAGTCGACGATTCCAGAACCATCCGGAACATGCTTCTGGTGACGCTGAACAATGCCGGTTTCGAAACGATCCAGGCAGAAGACGGCATCGAGGGTCTTGAAATTCTTGAAGACGCCAATCCGGACGTCATCGTCACCGATATCAACATGCCCCGTCTCGATGGCTTCGGCTTCATTGAGGGCGTGCGCAAGAATGAGAAATTCCGGGCTATCCCGATCCTGGTCCTGACGACCGAAAGCGACGCGGAAAAGAAGAACCGCGCACGCCAGGCTGGTGCGACCGGCTGGATCGTCAAGCCTTTCGATCCGACCAAGTTGATCGATGCAATCGAGCGCGTAACCGCCTAACGCCAGGATTTCTCCCCATGGATATGAACGAAATCAAAGAGATTTTCTTCCAGGAATGCGAGGAGCAACTCGCCGAACTGGAATCCGGTCTCCTGAGGCTCAATGACGGCGACCGCGATCCGGAAACGGTGAATGCGGTTTTCCGTGCGGTTCACTCGATCAAGGGTGGTGCCGGAGCATTCGGGCTGGATGATCTGGTCTCTTTCGCACACGTGTTCGAGACCACGCTTGATTGCGTTCGTTCCAACAAGCTGGAACCCAACCAGGATGTCCTCAAGGTCATGCTGAAATCGGCCGACGTGCTGGCCGACCTGACCAATGTTGCGCGCGATGGCGGCAGTGTCGATCAGGCCCGTTCGGCACAGCTGATCCGGGAACTGGAAGCGCTTGCCAAGGGCGAGGCACCGCCTGCCGCAGCCCCGGTTGCTGCAGCACCCAAGGCTGCTCCGGTTGCTGCCGCGCCGGCACCTGTGGTCAGTGACGATGCATTTGTCCCGGTCACGTTCTCCTTCGACGATTTCGGCGATGATGACGCGTCGGCCGATCTTCCGGCTTATGACGTTGTCTTCAAGCCGAAGTCGGAACTCTATACCAAGGGCAATGAGGCGACGCTGCTCCTGCGCGATCTCTCGCGCCTGGGTGAAATGAGCATCCATTGCAATATGGATAGCCTGCCATCCCTCGACCAGATGGACCCGGAAGCCGCCTACTTCTCCTGGAAAGTCTCGATCAAGACCGACAAGGGCGAAGATGCCGTGCGTTCGGTGTTCGAATTCGCCGAGTGGGATTGCGATCTTGAAGTCACGGCGCTCGATACCGGCGACGTTGCAGAAGTGGCGGGTAACGACCTGCCGATGCAGCCGGTGCCGTTCGATCTTTCGGCACTCGATGATGAACCCGATGCGCCGCTTGGCGTGGTCGAAGAAGAAGAGCAGATCGCTGCCGTGCAGCAGGCCGTCGCTGCTGCCGAAGCCGCATCCAATGTCGTCCAGATGCCCGCCAGCACGTCGCGCCCTGCCGCCAGTGACAAGGGTGCAGCCGCTGCCGCCGCCCAGAACAATGCCCAGCAGGCATCTGCTGCCGCACCAACGATCCGCGTCGATCTCGATCGCGTCGACCGGCTGATCAACCTCGTCGGCGAGCTGGTCATCAACCAGGCCATGCTGTCGCAGAGCGTCATCGAGAATGACTCGAACGGCGTGTCCTCGATCAACATGGGTCTGGAAGAGCTGCAGCAGCTGACCCGCGAGATCCAGGATTCGGTCATGGCGATCCGCGCCCAGCCGGTAAAGCCGGTCTTTCAGCGCATGGCCCGGACCGTCCGCGAAATCGCCGATATTACCGGCAAGTCGGTTCGCCTCGTCACCGAAGGCGAAAACACCGAAGTCGACAAGACGGTCATCGATAAGCTCGCCGAGCCTTTGACCCACATGATCCGCAACGCGGTCGATCACGGCCTCGAAATGCCGGAAAAACGCATTGCCGCCGGCAAGAACGCCGAAGGCACGGTCAAGCTGACCGCCAAGCATCGCTCCGGCCGCATCGTCATCGAACTGTCCGACGACGGCGCCGGTATCAACCGCGAGAAGGTGCGCCAGAAGGCGATCGACAACGACCTGATCGCAGCCGATGCGAACCTGTCTGACGAGGAAATCGACAACCTGATCTTCCACGCCGGCTTCTCCACCGCCGACAAGGTCTCCGACCTTTCCGGCCGCGGTGTCGGCATGGACGTGGTCAAGCGCTCCATCCAGGCACTCGGCGGCCGCATCAACATCTCGTCAAAGCCTGGCCAGGGCTCGGTCTTCACCATGAGCCTGCCTCTGACGCTGGCCGTTCTCGACGGCATGGTCGTCACGGTTGCTGGCCAGACCCTCGTCGTCCCGTTGACGGCGATTGTCGAAACCCTGCAGCCGGATGCTGCAGCTATCCACTCCTTCGGTGCAACACAGCGGCTGATCTCGATCCGCAACTCGTTCTGCCCGCTGGTCGATGTCGGCCGCATCCTGAACTTCCGCGCAACGCAGGCCAATCCGGTCGAAGGCGTGGCACTTCTGGTCGAATCTGAAGGCGGCGGCCAGCGTGCTCTGATGGTTGATGCCATCCAGGGTCAGCGTCAGGTCGTCATCAAGAGCCTCGAGGCCAACTACACGCATGTGCCCGGCATCGCCGCTGCCACCATTCTCGGTGACGGTCGTGTTGCGCTCATTCTGGACGTCGATGCCGTGGTTTCGGCATCGCGCGGCCAGTCCCTCCACACCGAAACATCGCTCGCCGCCGCAGGGTAAGGACTATGACGCTTCTCGCAAATAATCTGACGAATGGAGGGCGCGAGTTCATCGCTTTTCGAATCGGCGATCAGGAATTCTGCGTCAACGTCATGTCCGTACGCGAAATCCGGGGCTGGGCGCCCGCAACACCGATGCCCCATGCACCACAATATATGCTTGGCGTCATCAATCTGCGTGGTGCGGTTCTGCCCATCATCGATCTGTCGGCGCGCCTTGGCATGAAGCCGGCGGACCCCACGGTGCGTCACGTGATCATCGTGACGCAGGTCAAGAACAAGGTCGTCGGCCTCCTCGTCGAGGCGGTTTCCGACATCCTGACGATCAAGGACGAGGATATCCAGCCGACGCCGGATATGTCGTCCGATTTCGAGCGGACATTTGCCCGCGGCATGCTGGCGATCGAAGGGCGGATGATCTGCCTGATCGAGCTGGAAGCCGTGTTTCCTCATACTGAAAGTGAAGCCGCATGAGCATGCCTGCCGCCTTTGACAGCAAGCTACCTCCGGACGAGTGCCTGGCGAGTGGAGAATATCCGCTGACCCGCCGCGACCTCGTGGAGATCGCTGCCATGATCTATGCTGATGCCGGCATCTATCTCAATGAATCGAAGGCTTCGCTCGTTTACTCGCGGCTTTCCAAGCATATCCGCAACATCGGCCTCAAGGGTTTTCGCGAATATTGCCAGCTGGTGTCATCGCCGGCCGGTGCCGCCGAGCGCCGTGACATGCTCTCGCATCTGACGACGAATTTCACTCGCTTCTTCCGCGAAAACCACCATTTCGAGCATCTGAAATCCGACGTCCTGCCGGAACTTCTGGCGCGCGCCAAGAATGGTGGGCGGGTCCGCATCTGGTCTGCCGCATGCTCGGACGGGCAGGAGCCCTATTCGATTGCCCTGACGGTCCTGTCGATGCTGCCCAATGCGGCCGACTACGATTTCCGCATTCTGGCGACCGACATCGACCCGAAAATCCTGGCGCTTGCCCGGGCCGGGAGTTACGACGCGACCGCGCTCGAAACCGTCAGCCCGGCAATGCGCAAGCAGTGGTTCACCGAGACCAGTGTCAACGGCCGCCAGAAGTGGCAGGTCGACGACCGGGTGAAGAAGCTGATCACCTTCAACGAACTCAACCTGATGGCCCAGTGGCCGTTCAAGGGCCAGTTCGACATCATTTTCTGCCGCAACGTCGTGATCTATTTCGACGAGCCGACCCAGATGAAGATCTGGTCGCGGTTTGGCGGTATGCTCAATCCCAAGGGGCATCTCTATATTGGCCATTCCGAGCGTGTCTCCGGCGATGCGAAGTCGGTCTTCGACAATATCGGCATCACCACCTATCGCTACACCGGTAAACCGCATGGAGGCCGCTCATGAGTGCTGCGCGCGTTCTTGTCGTTGATGATTCGGCCACCATGCGCGGGCTGATCACCGCCATTTTGAGCAGCGATCCCGAGATCCAGGTCATCGGCCAGGCCGCCGATGCCATGCAGGCGCGCCAGGCGATCAAGGACCTCGATCCCGACGTCATCACGCTCGACATCGAAATGCCCAATATGAATGGGCTGGAATTCCTCGAAAAGATCATGCGCCTGCGTCCGATGCCGGTGATCATGGTCTCGACCCTGACCCACAAGGGCGCGGAAGCCTCGTTGGCGGCATTGGAAATCGGCGCATTCGATTGTGTCGGCAAGCCGCTCCCTGGGGATCCGCATCCATTCCGCGATCTCGCCGAAAAGGTGAAGGCTGCGGCCCGCTCACAGCGAAAGTTCATCATTTCCGGCAACAAGGTCGCAGCCCCGAGCGCCGCCACCGTCAATGCGGCCTCGGATTACCGGCCAAGCAGGAAGATCGTTGCGATCGGATCGTCGACCGGAGGCGTCGAGGCCCTGATCGCAGTTCTGCAGAAATTCCCGGCCAACTGCCCGCCAACACTGATCACGCAGCATATGCCGCACACCTTCACCAAGAGTTTTGCCGAGCGTCTCAACCGCATCTGCGCGCCAACCGTCGCGGAAGCAACGGATGGCGCGCGGCTTGAGATCGGCAAGGTCTATCTGGCCCCGGGCGGTGAACGCCACCTGCAGGTCATCAACCCGACATCACCCAGCTGCCGTCTGCTGGACCGCGAACCGGTCAACGGTCATCGCCCGTCCGTCGACGTGCTGTTCGACTCCGTCGCGGAACTCGCCGGCCGTAACGCAGTCGGCGTGATTCTCACCGGGATGGGCCGCGACGGCGCGTCCGGTCTTTTGAAAATGCGCCACGCAGGTGCCCGCACATTCGGTCAGAATGAGAAAACCTGCGTCGTATATGGAATGCCGAGGGTTGCCTACGAACTAGGTGCCGTCGAAACACAACTCCCCCTCGGCTCAATCGGGGAAGAAGTCCTGAAAAGCACCGCCGCCCGAAGAGAAGGAAGCGAATAAATGTCCCTCGCGGAAAAAATCAAAGTTCTGATCGTTGATGATCAGGTCACCAGCCGCCTGTTGCTGGGCGACGCATTGCAACAGCTTGGTTTCAAGCAGATCACAGTTGCCGGTGATGGCGAGCAGGGTGCCAAGATCATGGCAGCTCAGCCGCACCATCTGGTGATTTCCGACTTCAACATGCCGAAGATGGATGGCCTTGGTCTGCTTGCTGCCGTGCGCAACAACCCGGCCACCAAAAAGGCCGCCTTCATCATGCTGACGGCCCAGGGTGATCGCGCACTGGTGACCAAGGCGGCGGCGCTCGGAGCCAACAACGTGCTGGCCAAGCCTTTCACCATCGAAAAGATGAAAGCTGCAATCGAAGCCGTATTTGGGGCATTGAAATGATCACTGAGGCTGCGATCAAGCGTGTGCATGTCATTCAGGGCGAATGGAAGGTGGTCAACGATCCAGATGTCGTGCTTTCGACCATCCTCGGCTCCTGCGTGGCTGCGTGCATGCGCGATCCGGTCGCGGGCGTCGGTGGCATGAACCATTTCCTTTTGCCGGGTTCGGCGGATGCAATTTCGTCAGGCGGCGATGCAACGCGCTACGGCGTGCATCTGATGGAGCTGCTGATCAATGGCCTCCTGAAAAAGGGAGCCCGCCGCGATCGGCTGGAAGCAAAGATCTTTGGCGGTGCCAAGACGATCGCGCGCTTCTCCAATGTCGGTGAGCAGAACGCGCTGTTTGCGCGCCGGTTCCTGATGGACGAGGGCATCCAGCTGGTCGGTGAGAGCACCGGCGGTGATCACGGCCGCAAGCTCGAGTACTGGCCGCTCAGTGGTCGCGCCCGGCAATATGCGCTGACGGGCGTCGAGGCACAAAAAGCCGTTGCTCAGGAGCAGCGTCCAAGGCCGGTTCCGAAGCCGGTCGACAATGCGATCGAGTTTTTCTAGCGCTTGGGTGAGATCCCGGGGATCATCCCGGGGTGTACTTTGGCAAGGTGTTTAGCGTAGCCGTTCGGTTGGGGTATTCCGAGCGGCATTTGTTGCCAGCGTGAGGGCGTGTAATGCTGACTGAAATGAAGAGCCATATGCCTCACGTTGATGAGGCGCTCCCGGATGTGATGATGCGCATCGTGTCGGAACTCTATGATGTGGCTTATCTCATCGAGCGGATCGAGCCGATGCTCAGCGATATTCATGGCGAGGCGGTGCTGGAATCGCCTGACCGGATAAAGGTTCTGCAGGGCATCGACCTGGCCGTCCAGAAGACCCGCGGGCTTGCGGAATTCATCGATACCGTCACGGCTGCCATTCCGCAGTCCTGGCTTGTCGATGTGACGACGGCACTCAATCTGGTCAAGCTTGCCGATATGCAGAAGTCGCTCGGCAATGGCATGCTGCGTCACGGCCATTCCCAGCCGCTGACCGAAGCGGCCGGAGACTTCGAGGCTTTTTAGCCGATACCGGCCTCTCCCGACTTAATTTTACCGCCGCCTCGACAGTCGTCTTGAGCGGCGGTTTTGTTTTTGAGCTGGTCTCAGATCGGGGGCCTATCGAGCCGATAGCGCCGGTGCGGCATGACGCTGCAACGCGCGGCCATTGCTATGTTTGGTGCAGTGCAAACAGGGCGAAGGGTCTGCTTGTCAGTGTTGGCATAGGGGCTTCTGGTGGCGCTGAAAGGCCCGTCGATCGTATAACCCCGTCCGTCGAAGCGGGGGCTAATATGACGGAATCGTTACGGTTTTCGCCGCTGGTCGCAAAAGAACGCGGAACTTTATGGCCACTGGAGGGTTATGTCGCCGAGGATCATTTCACGATCCCAAGGAGATCCCAGTGAAGAAATTTATCATCGCATCGGCGATCGTCGCCCTGTCTGCATCGTCCGTTTTCGCACAGGCAGCAACGCCTTCCGCCAATCCCAATGGCGACACGCCGGCAGTCGCAACGCCGTCTGATCAGAACTCCACCGCACCTGTCGAAGGCGCAAACAGCTTCACGGAAGGTCAGGCCAAGGACCGCATCGTCGAAGGCGGATACGCCGACGTTACCGAGTTGAAGCTTGACGACAAGGGTGTCTGGCAGGCGAAGGCGACGAAGGATGGCAAGTCCGTGATGGTGTCCTTGGATTACCAGGGCAACATCGTCGCCAAGTAAGCGCCTAAGCGCTGCAAAAATAACAATCTAAAAAACACCAGGAGAAACACCATGACAAAGACCGTTACAGGACTGTTCGACACTTATTCCGACGCGACTGCTGCTGTTGACCAGTTGAAGACCGCCGGTATTTCCGAAAAGGACATCAGTATCGTTTCCAACAACGCCGATGGCCGCCACAAGAGTGACAACGATGTTGCAGAAGACGCCGGCGCGGGTGCCGGTATCGGTGCTGCCGTCGGCGGCGTCGGCGGCCTGCTGACGGGCCTTGGCATTATGGCAATCCCCGGCGTGGGTCCTGTTGTGGCTGCGGGCTGGCTTGCCGCAACTGCTGCTGGTGCAGTTGCAGGCGCGGTGGTCGGCGGAGCCGCCGGCGGTATCATCGGTGCACTGACGGACTCCGGTGTCGATGAGCGTGATGCGCATGTCTACGCCGAAGGTGTCCGCCGTGGCGGTACGTTAGTGACGGCGAAGGTAGACGAAGCGCGCGCCGTGGAGGCGGAGGCTATCTTGAAGCGCTCGAACTGGGTTGATTTGCCTGCCCGCCGGAGTGCCTATGAAGGCCAGGGCTGGAGCGGTTTTGACGACACGTCAAAGCCCTACACGCAGGCTGAAATCGATGCCGACCGCGCTCGTTATGCAGGCCGTGCTTTGTAATCTGACATTGTTGTCTGTGAAGACTTGAATTTGTGCCGGGGCCGTCGAAAGACGGCCCCGTTTTTGCGCGTTTACCTGCAGAACGGCGGGTGGGTGCAAGCCAGGAGGCAATAGCACCGAAAGCTGCGGTGAGGAGCAGCGCATTCGCGGGAGGACGACAGCAGCCGGGATGCAGCAAGACGATGATGAAGCGCGCCTCAGTGCTGTTTTCTGGTGTTATTTTCCGACCGGAAACTGGAAATTCACGCCTGCGAAGATCTGCCAGCGCGGAGCGCCGGGGCCATCGTGCCAAACCGTGTACTGGGGTTCGATAAAGGCGTTCATGGTGACGCCCTTGTCGAGTTGCAGCACCTTTCCGAGGCCGAGGCCGACGGGGATGTAACTCGCTCCGCTTTCAAGATTGAAATTCATCGTGGCGGACGAACGGAGATAGAATCCGTCCTTCAGATTGACGTTGATGATAGGCTGCACCGTCAAAAGATTGACGTCGTCACGAAGGTCGCTGCCTGCAAACGACGTTTGATAGGTGGCGAGGCCACCAAGCAGGCCCCAGCTTTGCGGGGCGACCACAACCCCGGCGCCCCCAATCTGCCACTTGCCACTTCCCAACTCATCGCTGGTGGCAGTCGGAATAACAATCAGTGGGCCTGCTCCCAGCGTCACATCGCCCACTTTCGGCAGGATGAATAGGTCCATCAGCGTCAAGTCGCCAAGCCCTGTCACATAGCCATCGGGGATTTCGGGCGATGTGGCGACGGGTAGGGTGAACCGGATGAGCTGGGGCATTCCGAAGGCGTCGGAAGGTATCAGGCCGCGCAACAGGAACTGGTTGGCATGCTTGCCTTCGGGAACATCGATAAAACTCGGAATGAAGTAGTCTTGAAAATTGATGGTTATTTTCGGCGTGAGCGGATTGTTGGCTTCGTTGACGGCCTCATGCTCCTGCGCCGAGGCGAGCGCAGTTGTGCCAAGGAGCATGTGTATCGTCAGGCCGAGGGCCTTGATCTGTTTCATTTCGAATCTCCGGTACGCTATCTCGATATCAGATCATGAAAGGCCAGGCGGTGGGAGTCTGTAACGGTTACGAGGCATGTAACAGAGCCAGATGCTATCCATCACAAGGGGTGACGTATCCGTCTGATACCGTAACGCACTTCCCGTGCGCACATCAGGCTCGCGAAAGGCCACCCCTCCATCTTGCCATCGATCAGGCGGAGCGACATATTGGAAACCAGCGCAAACTGCGGCATGACTTCGGGCGACGTGACGTCGGTCAGTTCCGCAACAGCGGCTATCGGGGATAGACGGGAGAGCATCGTGAGACGGCATCTGGATAAAATCGGGACGCTGGCTTTGGCGTTGGCAGGGACGGCGACTTTCATTCCGAACCAGTCGCATGCGGCCGAGGGTGGCGCGGGTTTCTATCTGCTTGGCTCCAAGGGACCGGTTGCTGCGGTGATGCCGCCTGCGGGCGTTTACTTTCAGAACGACCTCTATCTCTATTCCGGCGACCTTGGTGGAAATGCCCAACTTCCGGCAGGCGGCAAACTCGCCGTCGGAGTCGAAGGCAAGGCGGCCATTGAGATTCCGACGATGATCTGGGTGCTGCCCGAAGAGGTGATGGGCGGTCATCTCGGACTTTCGGCATCGCTTCCGCTTGGCTGGAAGGAAACATCCGCTGACTTGACGCGCTCCGGCCCGCTCGGTGGTGTGACGACGGGGTCAACGACTGACGCGATCTTCACGGTGGGTGATCCCATTGTCAGTGCTTTCGTTGGCTGGGAGGCCGGCAACTTCCATTACCAGGTGGGAACGCTTGTCAACGTGCCAATTGGCGACTACCAGGACGGCGATATCTCCAACATCGCCTTTCACCACTGGGGTGCAGACGTTTTTGCCGCTGCAACGTGGTTTGACCCGAGCGTCGGCCTCGACCTTTCGGGCGTGGTCGGTATGACTTTCAATGCGGAGAACCCTGCTACCAATTACCGTACTGGCAATGAGTTCCATTTTGAGTGGGCCGCCGTTCAGCACTTCAACGAGCAGTTTGATGCCGGTTTGGTGGGCTACTACTACAAGCAAACCACGGGCGACAGCGGCGAGGGAGCAGCGCGTCCCTTCAAGGGCGAGGTGGCCGCAATCGGCGCAACCATCGGCTGGAACTTCAAGGCCGGTGAACTCCCCATCGCTGCCCGTATAAAGTATTTTCATGAGTTCGAGGCCACGAACAGGGCAGAAGGAGACGCCGTGCTCCTCACTGTTTCGATGCCACTGTCGATAAACCAGCCGGCGAATGTGGCGGCGCAGTAGCCGTCACGCAATGCGGGCAGGTGCGCCGGGGCGGTGCACGCCGATCCTGTCACGTGCCGGCCTCAGCCGTCGTCTGCTATGCAAGCGTACGGGAACTGCGATTAGCAGTTCTTCAAAGGCAACGACCTCCCTCCTGTCTTCATACCCAGAAGCAGCAAGTTCCGGCTCGCTGCCTCGTTGAGTGCGCCATCCGGCCTGCGGAAATACCCGCGCGGCCTCGGTGTCGTGCACGATCAATCCGAGGTCAATCATGGCCGAGGACGAGATTGACAGTAAGCATGCGGGTTGGGGGCAAACAAAACAGTTCAGCCGGGCCAAGACAAGTTCGCGCAAGTTTCGTTTCCTAGTGTGCCAATCGGGACTGGTGGATTTGCGCGTGATTTGACGAAGCGCCTGATCAATTCAGCAACCCGAATGTTTGGATCTGCGCATGTTCACTCCCCAGGCGATGTTGTCTGAACGGTACATGCGCCACTGGGTGCGGAAACAGAATGAATCTGTTGGATCAACTTTCGACGGTCACAAAAAACCTGGCCAGTCTCGGTCAAGGCAAGCTCATCGCGCTGGTTTCAGCCGGTGTCATCGCGGTGGCGATCGTTCTTGCGGCCGGGCTTTACGTCAACAAACCCTCCTATGAAACGCTATATGTCGGGCTGGAAAGCAACGACCTCAACCAGGTCAGTGTTGCCCTTGCCGAAGCCAACATCAACTTCGAAGTTGGCGCCGATGGGGCGAGCATTCAAGTTCCGGTCGGCATGACGGGCAAGGCCCGGCTGTATCTGGCCGAACGCGGATTGCCAAACAGCGCCAATGCCGGTTACGAACTCTTCGATAATGTCGGTTCGCTCGGCCTTACCTCCTTCATGCAGGAAGTCACCCGCGTCCGCGCACTCGAAGGCGAAATCGCCCGCACCATCCAGCAGATTTCCGGAATTTCAGCCGCTCGCGTCCACATCGTCATGGCCGACCGCGGCAGCTTTCGTAAGGCCGAGCAGAACCCGACGGCCTCGGTGATGATCCGCGCCAACGCCAATGTTGGCCGCAGTGCTGCAGCCTCGATCCGCCATCTGGTGGCGTCGTCGGTTCCGGGGCTCGGCATCGACGACGTGACGATCCTCGATTCGACAGGTCAGCTTCTCGCTTCCGGCGACGATCCGGCAAACAGCGCCATGAATCAGTCGCTCGGCATCATTCAGAACGTCCAGAAGGAAGTCGAAAGCAATATCGACAAGGCCTTGACGCCGTTCCTCGGTGCGGACAATTTTCGCGCCAGCGTTACCGCCAAGCTGAATACCGACACCCAGCAGATCCAGGAAACGGTTTTCGACCCGGAATCGCGTGTCGAGCGCTCGACCAGAGTGACCAAGGAACAGCAGAAATCCAGCCAGCAGCAGGCAGACAATGCGGCAACCGTTCAGCAGAACGTTCCGCAGGCCGCACCAACAGGCGGCGCTGCCGGACCTCAGTCGAACGATCAGACCGAGAAGAAGGAAGAACAGACCAATTACGAGATCAACTCGAAGACAGTCGCCACCGTCAAGAGCAGCTATACGCTTGAAAAGCTCTCGGTTGCCGTCGTGGTCAATCGTGGCCGGGTAGCCGCCATGATCGGCGAAGGTGCTGACCAGGCAAAGATCGACGCCTATATCCAGGAGATGCAGAAAATCGTTGCCTCGGCCGTTGGTCTCGACCCGGCGCGCGGCGACATGATTACGCTGACGGCCATGGATTTCGTCAATACGCAGCTGCTCGATGAAGCGGTTGCTGGCCCCGGTATCATGGAAACGCTGACCCGCAATCTCGGTGGCATCATCAACGCACTTGCCTTCGTCGCAGTCGCCTTCGTGGTGGTGTGGATGGGAATGCGCCCTCTGGCCCGCTCGATGGGCCTCGGTGGTCCGGGTGTGGCGCTCAACGATAACGAGCCGGTCGGCCTGGAGCTTCCCGACTTCTCACCCGCCGCGAACGGAGGTGCCGGAGGCGCTCTCATGGAAGGCTTTGGTTCTGACTTCGGCTTCGACAGCACCGACGACCTGCTCAGCCTGGGCGACGACAGCGATGGCGGCTTCAACCGTCGCGTCAAGGAAGGCCCGGAACGCAGGCTTGCCCGTATGGTCGAAATCAGCGAAGAGCGTGCCGCCAAGATCCTGCGCAAATGGGTCGCCGAAAAAGCAGCCTGACGCCGGACATGTTCTGCGGTCTCACGCAAGTACAGCCAAAACCCGCCCCTACCGGCGGGTTTTTCGCTATAGAATAACCTTGAGGCACCAGATTATTGGTAGAGTTTTCCCGAGATATGGATTTACTGTCACGCAGTGCATGCGGATATCCGCGTCTGCGGCCGGTAGTGGGATTCTGCCCTGAAAAGCTAGAAGTGTTGCCATTTTCTGTATTGCCTTCCTGCTGGGGGAAGGTTGCAAGAATCAGGCGCCGCTCGATCGAGCTAACTGGGCACCTTGAGATTCGTTATATTTAACAAACTGTTAATTTTTGTCTGGGGAAAACTCGGTTTGTCTGCCGAAATATGTGAGGCAAGGTAGGTATTGATTCTGGAGATCAGTAATATTTCAGTTTGAGTGAACTATTATTTCCATTTTTTGGCAGGCATTGCTTTGGTTTCCGTTATGTTCTCAAATTTAGACGAGTGATTTCGATGATGTATTTTCGCAACATCGCCTGTAACAAATAAAAAAATGAAAACTTGACAAAAGACGTCGATTCAAATGGCACTGATTTGTTGTGTTGTTTTCGCGCCTTATCGAACGGACCGCGCTGCTTTATCGCCGAGAAGGGGTGGGGGTCTTGTTGAAAATTTTCAAAAAAAGCTAATATTTACAATTCACTAAAATTCGATGACGTCGTGTCGTGTGGTGGAGATCCGATTTCACCCGTGGCCAGGCGCGAATCGATTCACGATTTTCTGAAAAAGTAAATCCCGATAAGAGGGCAGTAGTTTTTCGCAGGGGGGGATGTACATTTTATGTAGTGGTTCACGTACTGATTCGCGTGTGTCGAAGAACGCGGACACTTCGATACGATTGCCGGCGGCGGCAAAAACGCTTGATTGAGCACGGACGAATCCATCACGGGGGTAATGTCATGGATGCTCTACAGACAGAAGTTGCGACTTGGTCATTGCCAGGGTCGGTCGCGCGCGGTGTTGGGCGGGTTCCTTCCAAAGAGCAGCTCATTCGCAGGCTTGGCGAATTTGCCGAGCGTGGCAATCTGAGCAAGGGGCTTGCGGCGCTGACGGACTATGTGGGAGCAACCCACTATCTTCTCGCGCGCTATGATCTGTCCCAGGATGAAGGTCTGGATTTTGTCGTATGTTCGGACTGGCCGTTCGACGTCGTCAAGCGCCTCGGCAAGGTGATGTCGCAACTCCACTCCAAGACCAACGAGATGGAGAAATGCCTTTCGGTGATGCAGCCGGTGTTCATGAGCCTGCCGGATGACATTGACATCAGCCGTGGCATCAGCCGGGAATACTGCGCCATCACCTTCAATGTCGGGCGTGCCCGGTTGTCATTGATGCTCCTCTTTCCGCAGGACGTGATCCTCTCGCAGGAAAGCTTGAGGGATGTTGGTCTGCTGACCGGTTATTTCGCCAGCTTCACCACCGAACGCGGTGCGCGCACGGACCGTGATTTCGAATTGACGGAACGCGAACTCGAATGCCTCTTCTGGATCGCCGAGGGCAAGACCAGCGACGAGATCGCTGTCATCCTCGGCATCTCGCGCAACACGATCAACAATTACATCACCAGCGTGATGCGCAAGACGGCGACGAAGACCCGCTCCGAGGCCATCGCCTATGCCGTCCGCAACAATCTCGTCTAGGAGGACGGTCATGACCTATTTCCTCCCACATGCACGCGCAGGCGATGACGCCAAGGCCGGCAGGCTGCAGGCTAGGGCGTCAAAGGCGGCAACGCTCGTGGCACGGCTGCAAGCGATGCAGAAACAGATCAACGCCAAGAATTTCGCCGTTCTGCGGTTGAACGGAAACGGTCTGCCCGCGACGCGCAAACTGAGCTGCGTCCTTGACAATTGGGGCGTTGATAGCGAGGCGATGGGGCATGAACTGGTGTCCGCCTATGGTGGCGAGATGCTGGCCCACCTGGATGCGTCGCTGCTGCCTATCCTCTGGAACGGCATGGGCGAACATCAGGCGGCGGAGACGCCGGATTTCGCCCGGTTCACGCAGCGGTTCAGCGCCCGTATCCTGCCCTATTCCGGCATTGCCCTGCCGGTCAGGCTTGGCGCACAGGGCAATGGTTACGTCGTCTTCATGGGAAGCTATATCGATCTCTCGAGCGAGGTGATCATCGACCTGCACGGCCGTAGCTGCCAGATCATGACCGATCTTCTGGCAGCCGACGAACGGCGTATGCTTCCGTCGGAATCGCTCAGCGACCGCGAGATCAGCTGCCTGCAAATGGCCGGCGACGGCTATATCAGTGAAGAAATCGCCGAGAAGATGGGACTGTCGGTGCATACGGTCAACGCATATCTCGGGGCTGCGACGACCAAGCTGGATTCGGTCAACAGAATCCAGGCGATCGCCAAGGCCATTCGTCTCGGTTATATCAGCTGATTGAGATTTTCAGGCCGTCATGGCCTTGTATCCGGTCTGCGGAACTCAGCTCGCAAGACCTTAGCTTGCAAGTGCCGTCGGATAGGATTTGACGAATTTCGCCGCGTTCAGGCTCTGGGCAAGGAACGCCGTATTCTCATCCGGATCGCTGGACGGGCTTTGAAAGGCGATATGGTTGATCTCGAGACCGGCCGAGTTCTTGCCCAGAGCCAGCTGCGCATAGACGGTGACACCATCCGGCTTCAACTCAAGATCGAGCGTGATCTCGGGCTCCGTGCCCCAGTCCAGCGAATAGTTGCCGCCGATGCCGAAGTTGACGGTGCCGGGAAGAAAATAGAGTTCTGCGGCCGATGACACCAGATCCGCCAGGCTCCCATGCGATTCAAAACGCAGCATCGCGATAAAGTCGGCGGCATCGATCAACCGCAATTCCGTCGCAACAGGCCGAATTGCGTCGGCTACTATTTTCTCGCGTTGTTCCGAATATTCGCATTTTTTCATTGGGATCACGTCATCCGTTTCGGCTGCGTTGCATAAATCCGGTGAATCAGTTCGGCGACTGCCTTGTAAAACACCGGTGGAATCACACTATCCACCGAGACTTGCGCAAACATTGAGCGTGCGAGCGGCGGGTCTTCGAAAACCGGGATGCCATTTTGCTCCGCGATCTCGCGAATCTTCAGGGCGACGAGGTCCTGCCCTTTGGCAACGACCACCGGCGCATCGCCTTCCTCGCGGACATAACGCACGGCAACAGCATAGTGTGTCGGGTTTGCGATGACGAGCGTGGCACGGGGAACAGAGGTAATCATGCGTCTTCGCGCCCTGTCGCGGGCAATCGAACGCAGTCTTGCGCGGATGATCGGATCGCCCTGGGACTGCTTCAGTTCTTCCTTGACCTCCTGCTTCGTCATCATCAGCTCGGAGTACCAATGGTGCCGTGTCCAGAAGAAATCGGCGATGGCGATCACCGCTGTCGAGATCAGAATGACGATCATGATCTTGTTGAAATCCTTCGACATGCTCGAAAAGATCGTCAACGGGTCCGAGAACATCGAATCGAGTGTGGCGTAATAATCGTTCCACATCACCAGCACGATGATCAGCGAGACGACCGCGACCTTGGCAAAGGCCTTGGCGAATTCAACGATACCTTGAATCCCGTAGATGCGCTTGAAACCGCCCATCGGCGAAATCCGGTTCATCTTCGGTGCGACGCGATCGAGTACCGGGCTCGGCAGGTTCTGCAGAATGGACGACCCGATCCCGAATACGATCAAAAGTATGAAAATGGGAATGATCAAGGCGCCGGCTTTCCAGAAAAGGTGCGACACCAGCGCAACTACGTCCGTCGATGTGTTGAGGCGCCAGGCTTCCGGTTGCTCGAAGATATCCTTGAGCGATTCAGCCACAGTGGCGAAGCCCTGCGGCAGGAAGAAAACGACAAAGATATAGATGGCGACGACCGAGGCGAACATGGTGACCTCGCGCGAGAAGGGGGTGTTGCCCTTCTCCATGGCGTCGGTGATCTTTTTCTCGGTCGGCAGCTCTGTTTTACTGTCTTTGTCCTGATCGTCCGACATCGGATGAAGACCTCTTGCATGTTGCTGCAGCAGTGATCGCTGTTAAATCTGTTGTGAGCCGGGGCAGGAGGGCATGCAAGGAAGATATGCGTGGTAAACCAACGCTTCACAGAAAGTAGACGGACGCGGGCAATCGCCCAGCAAAAAGCCCTCCAACCGTAATCGGTTGAAAGGCTTTGGGTGTCGGTCCGGTCCTGAAGCGACGGTGGTGCCCGGTTAGGCGGCCACGGCTTCCTTTTCCTTCAATTCGATCTGGCCGCTCGCGGCAAGGCGAATGGCTTCCTGCGTGATCGATCGGCGGGCAATGGCGATATCGCGCGGGTTGATGCCGACGTCACCGGCTGCAAGATCCGATTCGATCATGCGGCGCTGACGGGCGCCGATCGAGGCGAGGACCGATTCGCGCAGTTCCATAGAGGACCCACGCAGGGCCATGGTGATAATATCGCCCGATACATCGTTGAACAGTTGAACGCGGCTGCGCTGCGGCATGTAGAGAACGTCGTCGAACAGGAAGATTTTTGGGCGAACCTTCTTGACCGATTCGGTGCTGAGTGTTTCCAGCGAGGCCAGCAAGGTATCGACCTGGCTCTTCTCCAGCTCGTTCATGACTTCGGCAATCTTGATCGACCCGACCGAATTCTTTTCGGCGTCCATCTCGCGCATCATTTCGACCACGCGGGCCTCGATGATCTGGGCGGCCTTGGGGCTGACGCCCTTCATGTTGACAGCACGGTTGATGATGTCGGCGCGGCTGCTTTCCGGTAGCTGCAGCAGAACCTTCGCGCCGAAAGTCGATGGCATCATCGACAGAACATAGGCAATTGTCTGGGGATGTTCCTTGCCTAGGCTCTGGGCGACGAAAGCCGGGTCGGAATCCTGCAGGCGGTCCCAGATATTGGCTTCATAGGCGGCAAAGGCCGTACGGCGGCCGAGCAGGCCGTCGACTTCATCTGGCGTCAGGCCTTCCTCGAGGATGCCTTCCATGGCCTTGGCATTATCCATCAGGCCGGCGCCTTCGGTGAACAGGTCCTCGAACTCGTTCACCAGAACTTCCAGTTCGTGGGGCGGGATCGAGCGCAGCGATTGCGCTGAAGCAATGATGCCCTGCAATTCGCTCTGCGTGAAGAATTTCAACAACTTGCCCGCGATGGGTTTGCCCATTGCAAGGAGAACCGCAGCGGCCTTGTCCATCTGGGTCAGTGGCCGGGTGGGCGCCGAAGCCTCGAAATTGTCGAAATCCATCATGGATTGATCCTCATGACCCTAACTGGGTTCAAACTTTACTGGTACCCTTGATTTCGATGAGTTTTACACCGAAACGCGTTTCGTCTTCGTCGAGGACAGTGATTTCGCCGCGGCCGATAACCCGGCCGTTGACGACGATTTCCACCGGTTCGCCAATCCTACGGTCGAGCGCGATCGTCGCACCTTCCGTCAGGTTCATCAGGCCGGAGACCTGCATGCGGCTGGTGCCGAGAACAATCTGGACGTCGATCGGGATATCCATGATCAAGTCGAGATTGGCCGTCATGCCGCTGCCGGGTTCGCCGGCAGGCTGGTCTTCGAATGTGTCGCCGCCGAATGCTTTTCCGCCGAACGAACCGGCGTCGAAGGCTGGTGCTGCCGAAGCCTGCTCCAGGTCGCCGAAGCTGCTGCTCGCGCCGAAATCGCCGCCGAAGCTGCTGAGATCATTTTCGGCTGCAAATGTGCTACCGAAGTCCGATGTCTCGCCAGTGGCGGGCGCAGCGGCAAAATCCATGCCGAAATCATTGTCCAGCCCGGTCCCGGTGGCATCGCTTTGCAGGACGCCACGCAGATCGTCGATGGCCTGATCGAGCTCGGCATCGCCGCCGCTCAGGATCGCCTGGTCTTCTATTGGTGCTTTCTTCGGTGCCATGTGCAAACTATTCCAGTTGAAACTTGCCCCAACCATGTTGCCGGGTAAGGGAGGGGGTTTTTAACTCATTAGGTGGTGGAGAATGTCGCTCTCCGAACCGTGGGTATCCTTGATCCGCACCGTGTATTTTGCGCCGGATCGCCCGAATTCGCAGATATAGAGGTCGCGGCCGTTGGCGTTGATCTCGACACGCACATCCTTGGCGTCCTGGAACGGAATGACATCGCCGGGCTGAAGCCTGCTGATGCTGTCCAGCGTCAGGCTCTGCAGCTTGATGCGCGCTTCGAGGCTCACTGTGGAACGGCGGACCTGCTGCTCAAGCTGTTCGCCCCACGCACCCTTCGCCTTGCGGCCCTGGCCGACGCCTTTGGGGAACACAACGGCCGTTTTCAGGAGGGTCTGCTGGGGTACGATGATCGAGAAGGTCGATAAAACCGGGCCGAGGCCCATCGTGACATTAATGCAGGCGGCATAGACATCAGCAACGTCGGGATCCGCAGCCGGCCGCTGGCTGGCATTGTACGGCCGGCCGGCCACCGGTTCGAAACCTCCAGCAACGCTGACCGCCGATTTCAGCACGTCCGCGATCTTCTCGAAGATCATCGTGGCAACATCGAGTTCGATGTTGGACAGCGACCGGGGCTTTGGTTCCTCGATGGTGTTCGCTGGCGCGCCGAGCAGGATTTCCATCAGCGTGATGATCACCGGGCTGTCGCAGCTGATGACGAAATCAGGGCACCAGTTGCGCAGCGACGTGTCGCACAGCGCAACGCCATTGCCGAGATTGGCGATCAGTTCGCTCTTCAGGCCGGTATCGAAGCCGGCATAACCGATCTCGATGTCGAGACCGGTCTCGTTCTGGAAAATGTCGGGCAGGAATTCGGCAAAGACATGGCCGAGATCGCTGCACAACTTGCTGATCGTCTTGGTATCGCCGAGCGCGCCGGTCATCCGGGCGAGCAGCTTGCGGTCGAAAGTGTACACGTTGTTCTCAGTCGCTGAGGTCATCGGATCAGGCCGCCTTGCTTTCGCCACCGCCACCGGGGTTCATCATTTCCTGCTCGACAGCGTCAATCGAAGGGCGCTCGTAAGCAGAGATGGTCTTGCGGCCGTATTCGAGCGCAACCTGGGGAACCGAGCCGTTCATATAGGCAAGCAGCGTCTGCTTGACGATGATGTAGAGGCGGTTCTGCTTGTCGCGGACGGCCTTGATGTTGGCGATGACCGGGCTTGCGATACAGTAGGACAGGAAGATGCCGAGCATGGTGCCCACGAGCGCTGCGGCGATCTTGCCGCCGAGGACTTCCGGCGATTCGGAGATGGCGCCCATGGCCTTGATGACGCCGAGAACGGCGGCGACGATGCCGATGGCCGGGAAGGCGTCGCTCATGGTCGTCAGTGCGTGATAGGGCTTCATCTTGTCATGAGTGATCGTGTTGATTTCCTCGTCCATCAGCGCCTCGATCTCGTGGGAGCGGGCATTGCCGATGATGATGAGGCGGACGTAGTCACAGATGAAGGCCGTCAGCTCCTTGTTCTTCAGGACAGTCGGGGCCGACTGGAAGATCGAGGATTCATCCGGATTGTCGATGTGGCTTTCGATCTCGTTGCGCGACTTGGTCCGCAGATCGCGCATCAGGCTGTACAGAACGCCCAGCGTGTCGAGATAATTGCGTTCCTTCGGAACCTTGTGAGTGAAGGCCTCGCCGAGTGCCTTGCCGGTATCTTTCAGCACCTTCATCGAGTTGGCCATAATGTAGCCACCGATGCCGGCGCCGCCGATGATGACAAGCTCGAAGGGCTGGTTCAGGACCTCCATATGGCCGCCCATGGCGATGAAGCCGCCGAGGATACAGCCCATAGTCAAGAGGAGCCCGATGATGATGTTCATTTCGATACCTGCCGCAATGGTGGATTTTCGACGGTATCGTTAGGCCGCCAGCCTTGCGTGAGGCTGGCTGTTGGCCACACTTGCGGGCGTTACGGGGAAACAGGTTCGCGCAAGCAACAGCCGTCAGTTTCCGCTCATTCGGCGCGCATCGCGTCATTTCTTATGGATGAACGGGGAAACGTCGTGACGACGACTTACACCAGCTACCAGATGATTGCAGGCAATCTCTCCAAATCGCTGGAGCGCGTGACCGAACAGCCGGATGTTGCCCGCGAGACCGAATATTATCTGGCCAATATCGGCAATGTCAAAACCATCGACGACTTCTTCGCCGATACGCGGCTTTATAATTACGCCATCAAGGCACATGGCCTTGAAGACATGGGTTACGCCAAGGCGTTCATGCGTAAGGTGCTCACCGAAGGTGTCGACAAGGACGATAGCTTTGCCAAGCAGCTGACCGACAGCCGCTATTCGGATCTGGTGGAGTCGCTGAACTTCGCCCGCAACGGAACGGCAGCCACATCCTTCGACAAAGCCCAGAAAGGCGTGGCCGACAAGTATGCGCGCCAGACGCTGGAACAGACGGCAGGCGAAGACAATGCCGGCGTTCGCCTGGCACTCTATTTCGAGCGCACGGCGCCGACCGTCACCAGCGCCTTCGGATTGCTGGCCGATGATGCTTTGGCACAGGTCGCCCGCACCTTGCTGCAAATGCCGGACGAGTTTGCTGCTGCCGATATCGACAAGCAGGCTGCGGCGATCGAAAAGGCAATCGACATCAAGGACCTCAAGGATCCGGCCAAGCTGTCGAAAATGCTCGAACGGTTCACCGCTCTTTGGGAGCTCAATAATTCTTCGGACCCTTATGATCCGCTTGCCGTCTTCGGCTCATCCAGCGGCTATGGCATTTCCTCCGATCTCCTCCTTTCCATCAATACGCTGAAACTCGGGGGACGCTGAGATGCAAACCGGTATGTATGTTGCTGTCTCTTCGCAGATGGCGCTTGAAAAACGCATGAATACGCTCGCTGACAACGTCGCCAATTCGAGCACGGTCGGCTTCCGGGCGACTGAGGTGAAATTCAACCAGGTGCTTGGCGATACGAAGCCGACGAAAGTTTCCTTCGTCTCCGAAGGCAAGGAATTTCTCAACACCAACAATGGCGGTTTGACCCAGACCGGCAACCAGCTGGATTTCGCAATCAAGGGCGATGCCTGGTTCCAGATCGAGACGCCAGGCGGCGGCCAAGCGCTGACGCGTGACGGCCGCTTTACCATGACGGAAACGGGCGATCTGGTCACGCTGCGCGGGTACCCAGTGCTTGACGCTGGCGGTGCGCCGATCCAGCTCAATTCGCAAGCCAGTGAAATCAAGGTCGGCGCCGATGGCTCTATCCAGCAGGATGGGACGCAGGTTGCCGCACTCGGGCTCTACGAAGCCAACTTTGCAAACGGTTTTTCACGCCATGATAACAGCGCCGTCATCCCCAACTCTACTCCGGAACCGGTCGTCGATCGTTTCGATGTCGGCGTGATGCAAGGTTATGTCGAGGAATCCAACGTCAATCCGGTTCAGGAAATGTCGCAGCTGATCATGGTGTCGCGCGCCTTCGAGAACATCTCGGCTTTGATGCGCGACAGCGAAACGTCGATGAGCGAAGCGATCAAGACGCTCGGCGGCAGCAAATAGTATTTTTTATTTTCGATAGGACCAAAGCCACGCCCCGCCGCTTTTTTCCGGCATTGCGGGCAGACGGCAGGAACCGGCATGCAGAACGACAAAATCCAGATCAGCAATTCGTCGACGTCGCTCGCAGCACTTGGTGGCCTCGTCGGACGCTACTCCAATCCGGAATTCTCGATCGCACCCGGCGGCCATGTTCAGTCGATTTCGGCGGGATACTATACTGTGTCCGGCCTTTCCCGGCATGTCCGGCTTGGTGACTTTGTCGCGCATAAGAGCGCGACTGGCGTTCATCTTGGCGAAGTCGTCAAGGTTGAGCAGGAAACGGTGGTTGTCTGCCCGATCGAACCGGGCGATCCCATCGGTATTCATGACACCGTGATCCGCAAGGGTGCCTTCCGGATTGCGCCGACGGAATCCTGGTGCGGCCGCACGATCAATTCGCTGGGCGAACCCATCGATGGCCTCGGCTCCCTGCTTCAGGGCGATATCCGCCGCCCGATCTCCAATACCGCGCCGCCATCGATGACCCGCAAGCGCGTCGAGCATGGTTTCCGCACCGGCGTGCGCGCGATCGATATTTTTTCGCCGCTCTGCCTTGGCCAGCGCCTTGGTGTCTTCGCTGGCTCCGGCGTCGGCAAGTCGACGCTGCTGTCGATGCTGGCCCGCGCTGACGCCTTTGACAAGGTCGTCATTGCGCTGGTCGGCGAACGTGGCCGTGAAGTGCGTGAATTCATTGAGGATACGCTCGGCGAAAACCTGTCCAAGTCGGTTGCCGTGGTCGCGACCAGCGACGAAAGCCCAATGCTGCGCAAGATGGCGCCGCTGACGGCGGTGACCATTGCCGAACATTACCGCGATCAGGGCGACAACGTTCTTCTGATCGTCGACAGTGTCACCCGTTTTGCCCATGCCATCCGCGAAGTTGCCACCGCATCGGGCGAGCCGCCGATCGCGCGCGGATACCCGGCCTCGGTATTCACCGAGTTGCCGCGGTTGCTGGAACGCGCAGGCCCTGGTGCAGAAGGGGCAGGAACGATCACCGCGATCATTTCCATCCTCGTCGATGGCGACAATCACAACGACCCGATCGCCGACTCGACCCGCGGTATTCTCGACGGGCACATCGTCATGGACCGCAGCCTTGCCGAGGAAGGCCGCTATCCGCCGGTCAATCCATTGGCGTCGGTTTCGCGTCTGGCGCGCAAAGCCTGGACGCCGGATCAGGAAAAGCTTGTCGGGCGCCTGAAGTCGCTTATCCACCGCTTCGAGGAGACGCGCGACCTGAGACTGATCGGTGGTTACCGGCCGGGCAGTGACCCGGATCTGGACATGGCGATCAAGCAGGTTCCCGTCATCTACGACATTTTGAAACAGACACCCGGCGAGCGGCCGGCCTTTGACGCGTTCACCGACCTTGCCAATGCGCTGAAGGCGGCAGCCAACGTCGGTCAGGCCGGAAACATGCGGAGGGGATAAGCATGACTGATTATGACGCAGATGAAGTCGTCCCGCAGCGCAAGCGCGGCGAACGCACCCCCATGATCGACAAGGCGCTGGGGGCAACAGGCGTGGCTCTTGCAGCGATCGCTACATTTTTCCCCTGGTATGCCTTTCTGCATCAGGACAAATTCTCGATGCCGACGCTCTGGCAAGGCAACACGCGTGACGTGCCCGGCCGCGAAGGCGCTGGCGGCTCCGCATCGCCAACGGCCATGATGGAGCGCGATACGGCGACGCAGTCGGCTATCGACCAGCTGACGACGGCCACGGTTCCCAATGCCGACGGAGCCAAAAAGTCCGGCGTCCAGGAAGATCTCGAACAACCGTTTCCCTCCGCTACAGGCTTCAAGCTGATGCATGTCGCCAACGGCCGCGCGCTGATCGAAGACAGCAGCGGCATGTATATCGTCCGGATCGGCTCCGCTCTTCCCGACAACAGCCGCCTGGCAACGCTGGAACAGCGCGACGGGCGCTGGGTTATGATCACCTCAAAGGGTGATATCTATCAAGCTGACTGATCTGACGATCAGGCTCGGCGATCCGGCGACCTTTGATCGTCGAACATAATCCGTGTTTTCCGGCCTTTTGGCCGGAAATGGGCAAGGCCTTTAATCAAGGCCCTTAATACGGAATGGCCCTGTTGCCGCCGGCTTTTCTGGCCGTACGGCCAAATTGCAGTGCCAAAAAGCATCACTTCGCAATGGCCCTATGTGCCGCATTTCCGATACGCCATCCACTTCAGTCCCACGCAAGATTGCATGCCTAGGTTCTCCAGCAACAAGCATGGAGTCGCATGATGCAACCTATACAGCTTTTCGATCTCGCGTCCCGGCAGGCGCAATGGCTGGCAGTCCGCCAGAATGTCGTCGCCGGTAACATCGCCAACGCCAACACGCCGCATTATGCAGCCAAGGACATCAAGCCGTTCGAAAGCGTGATGCAGCAAACCGGCTTCCAGATGGCATCCACCAATCCAGCGCACTTTACTGATGGCAGCAGCGCCGCGCAGGTGACGGAAACCAGCATGCTGGGCGACGCCGAGGTCCAGCAATCGGGCAACAGCGTCCGGCTGGAGAAGGAATTGATGAAGACCGGTGAAATCAAGCGCGACTACGAGCTCAATGCCGGGCTCGTAAAGGCGTTTCATCGGATGATGCTCATGACGGTACGGAAATAACGGCCATGGATCCTCTGGTTTCAGCTCTCAAGGTTTCGGCCTCCGGTCTCGAAGCGGAATCGACGCGCCTGCGCATCGTTTCGGAAAATATTGCCAACGCGCGGTCCAGCGGCGATGCGCCGGGCATGGACCCGTATCGCCGCAAGACAGTCAGCTTCGCTGCGGAAATCGACCGCGCCAGCGGTGCTTCTACCGTCGAGGTTCAGCGTTTGGGAACGGACGATTCCGACTTCTCCGTTGAATTCGATCCGGGCAACCCTGCGGCCGATGACAAGGGCATGGTCAAGATGCCGAACGTCAACGTGCTGATCGAAATGGCCGACATGCGGGAAGCAAACCGTTCCTACGAGGCCAACCTCCAGACCACGAAGCAGGCACGTGACCTGATCTCCGCAACAATCGACCTTCTCAGGGCATCGCAATAATGATCGACGCAATCAAAACCATCAGCGCGGCAATTTCGACCGTCAAGGACGCCACCTCCACATCGAGTGCCTCGTCCGCCCAGAGCATTCTCGGCGGCGCGGCCTCAGCCGGCAAGACGCAGAGCTTTGCCGAAGTCATGGGCAATATGGCGACAGAGATGACCAACGGCCTGAGGCAGTCGGAAGTCAACTCGATCCAGGGCATCCGTGGCGAAGCCAATACCCGCGAAGTCATCGATTCCGTCATGAATGCCGAGCAGTCGCTGCAAACCGCCATCGCCATCCGGGACAAGGTCGTCAGTGCCTATCTCGAAATCGCACGCATGCCGATCTAAAGGAAAAATGTAATGAAGGCTCTCTCGATCGCCGCGACAGGCATGAACGCCCAGCAGCTGAACCTGGAAGTGATCGCGAACAATATCGCGAACATCAATACCACCGGCTACAAGCGCGCGCGCGCCGAGTTCTCCGACCTTCTCTACCAGACCGAGCGCGCCCAGGGCGTGCCGAACCGCGCCAATCAGGCGATCGTTCCGGAAGGTGCCATTATCGGTCTCGGCGTTCAGACGTCTGCTGTGCGCAACCTGCATCTGCAGGGCAGCCTGATCAGCACGGGCAACAACCTGGATATGGCACTGGTTGGGCGCGGCTGGTTCCAGATCGAGACACCGGATGGCGAGACAGCGTACACGCGCGCCGGTGCCTTCAATACCAATGCCGATGGTCAGCTCGTGACTATCGATGGCTACACGGTTGTGCCGGGAATTACCGTGCCGCCGAACGCCAGCGAGATCACCGTCAGCGCCTCGGGCGAAGTCTCGGTCCGGGTCGGTAACGACACTATTCCGACTGTCCTTGGCCAGCTGACGATTGCAAATTTCGTGAACGAAGCGGGTCTTGAGCCGCAGGGTGACAACCTTTTCAAGCAGACGCCAGCGTCGGGTGAGGCCGTGATCGGTACTCCGGCCGATCCGGGTTACGCACAGATCAAGCAGAAATACCTCGAAGCGTCGAACGTCGATCCGGTCAAGGAAATCACCGACCTGATCTCCGCTCAGCGCGCCTATGAAATGAATTCCAAGATCATCCAGGCCGCCGACGAAATGGCTGCGACGGTCAGCAAGAACCTGAGATAAAAGAGGGATTGGCAAACATGACGTTTCGCCGGACTGCCAATGTGTCGCTATTGAAAGCTGCCGCCACCCGCGAAGGTTTCCTTCTGCGGGCGCTGGCCATCACTGGGGCCATGTGTGCCGGGCTCATGTCCTCGCAACCTGCTCTGGCCGAAAAGCGCATGGCGGTTATTCCGACCCAGACGATCTATCCGGGCGAAATCATCGACGCCCATCGTCTTGAAGAGGTCGAGGTGACCAATCCAGCCCTGTCCGGTGACTATGCGGTCTCGGCGGAACAGGTGACTGGCAAGGTGACCAGCCGCACCCTGCTTCAGGGGCGCGTCATTCTGGTGTCGGCATTGCGCGACCCCTATGCGGTCGAGCGTGGCAAGGCGGTCCGGATCGTCTTTAACAACGGCCCCCTGACGATCACAGCCGGCGGCTCACCGCTGGAGAATGCCGTCGTCGGCGATCTGATCCGGGTGCGCAATACCGATTCCGGCATCATCGTCTCCGGCACGGTGATGGACGACGGTACAATTCACGTGGTGGCAAAATGATTTTTCGTTTCGGCAAATGGTGCCTGGCAATCGCTGCCGTTCTTTCGATGACGATCGCGCCGGCGCATGCTGCGTCACGCATCAAGGACATCGCCTCGCTGCAGGCGGGCCGTGAAAACCAGCTGATCGGTTATGGTCTGGTGGTCGGGCTTCAGGGAACCGGCGACAGCCTGCGTTCCGCCCCGTTCACCGCGCAATCCCTGCGCGCCATGCTGCAGAATCTCGGTATTTCGACGCAGGACAACGAATCCCGTTCGAAGAACATCGCCGCCGTCCTCGTCACGGCCAATCTGCCACCCTTCGCCAGCCCCGGCAGCCGCATCGACGTGACGGTCGGATCGCTTGGCGATTCCACTTCACTGCGTGGCGGCACGCTGGTCATGACCTCGCTTTCCGGCGCCGACGGACAGATCTATGCGGTCGCGCAGGGGTCGGTCGTCGTCACCGGCTTCAGCGCACAGGGTGATGCTGCATCCATAACGCAGGGGATCACCACATCCGGACGCGTTCCGAACGGTGCGATCATCGAGCGCGAACTGCCGGCCAAATTCAAGGATGGGTTCAATCTCGTTCTGCAGTTGAGAAACCCGGACTTTTCGACGGCGGTCGGCATGGCTGCGGCCATCAACCGCTACGGCAAGACCCAGTTCGGCGGCAGCATCGCCGAGGCTAGGGACTCCCAGGCTGTTGTCATCGACAAACCCAAAATGGCCGATCTTTCCCGCCTGATGGCCGATATCGAAAATCTCGTCGTCGAGACCGACGTGCCCGCGCGCGTGGTCATCAATGAACGAACCGGCACGATCGTTATCGGGCAGGACGTGCGGATCAACCAGGTCGCCGTCAGTTATGGAACATTGACGGTTCAGGTAACCGAAACACCGACTGTCGTGCAGCCGGAACCGTTCTCGCGCGGCCGTACCGAAATCGAGCCGAATACGACAATTCAGGCGTCCGAAGAGGGCGGTACTGTTGCCATCCTCAATGGTTCTAATCTGCGCGCGCTGGTGTCCGGCCTGAATAGTATCGGGGTGAAACCGGACGGTATCATTTCCATTCTTCAGGGTATCAAGACAGCCGGTGCCCTTCAGGCGGAGCTTGTCTTGCAATGATGACACATCGTCTCACCAGCGTTTCGGCCGGCCTGCGCCGCCGTTTGATGTTGATCGCCGCCGGCTGCACCATGCTGGCCATTCCCGGCGCCTTTGCGCAGGAGGTTGCCGCTCCGGCGGTGGCCATTCCGGCCAATGGCAACGAGATCCAGCAGTTCTGTACCAATATCGCAGATGCTGCACGCGACCAGCGTTATCTGCTGCAGAAGAAAGAACTCGAGAAGCTGCAGTTCGATATCGACGAACGCATCGCGACGCTCGAAAAGCGGCGCTCCGAGTACGAAGACTGGTTGAAGCGCCGCAACGATTTTCTCAAACAGGCCCAGATCGGCCTGGTGGGAATCTACAAGACGATGAAGCCGGATGCTGCGGCCAGCAAGCTGGAGCTTGTCAATCCCGGCGTCGCAGCGGCAATCCTCATGCAGCTTCCGCCGCGCATGTCGAGCTTGATCCTCAGCGAAATGAGCAATGAGAAGGCAGCGGTTGTCACCAACGTCATTTCTAGCGCCACAGACCCGGACACATCGAAGGAACCGTCATGAGATATCCGATTTCGGTTCTTCTCGCCGCCAGCCTGCTGTCGGGTTGCCAGAACCAAGCGCTCAGCGAGATCGGCAGGGCCCCGGCCATGAGCCCGATCGGCAGCGGGCTGCAATATGCCCAGACCCCGCAGATGGCGATGTATCCGAAGGAGCCGCGCCAGGTCATGAACGGCTATTCGCTCTGGAGCGACAATCAGTCGGCCCTGTTCAAGGACGCCCGCGCACTCAAGGTCGGCGATATCCTGACTGTCGATATCCGTATCGACGACAAGGCATCGTTCGACAACAAGACGGATCGAAGCCGCACCAATGACAGTGGCTTCAAAATCGGCGCCAATGGCAAATCCCAAACAAGCGACTTTGGTTGGAATGGCGGGCTCGACTACGGCTCGAATACAAAATCCAAGGGCGAGGGCACGACAGAGCGTTCCGAAAAGCTTGTCTTGCTCGTTGCTGCCGTCGTTACCGGCGTGCTCGAAAACGGCAACTTGCTGATCAGCGGCTCCCAGGAAGTCCGGGTGAACCATGAAATCCGCATTCTCAATGTCGCGGGTATCGTCAGGCCCTATGACGTTGATGCGAAGAACATGATTTCCTACGAGAAGATCGCCGAGGCACGTATCTCCTACGGTGGACGCGGCCGGTTGACCGAAGTCCAGCAGCCGCCATGGGGCCAGCAGGTCATGGACATCGTTTCGCCGATCTGACGGCCCGACAGTGCTGCGCGAGTGGCCAACTCTTGATGGATTTTGAAGATGGAAGATGCCGATCTCGCCAATACCGGCCCGAAAAAGTCATCGCCGGTCATCATGATCGCAGCGCTCGCGGTCCTGACATTGATCGCAGGCGGTGGTGGCTGGCTGGTCGGCGGCATGCTCGCGCCCAAACCGCTCAGCTCCGAGGAAGCCAAGATCGTCGAGGAAGCCAAGGCCGCAGTCGCCTTGAAAGCCGCAGGTCAGAAGCCTGAAGGGGAAGCCGGGAAGAAGGACGAGGGGTTGCCGAAAATCGCAACCGAGGCCAATGGTGTCGTCCAGCTTGATGCCATCACCACCAACCTTGCCTATCCGACCGAAAACTGGATCCGGCTTGAAGTGGCTCTTCTTTTCAAGGGCGCTCCCGATGTGGCGATGGCCGAGCAGATCCATCAGGACATCGCCGCCTATCTCAAAACGGTGTCGTTACAGCAGATCCAGGGACCACGCGGATTTCAGTATCTCAAGGATGACATCGAAGAACGGGTTGACCTTCGCTCCGAAGGGCGCGTAACGAATGTTATCTTCAGGACATTCGTTATTCAATGAGTCGCTCATGATCCGGACTATCGCATTCATAGCCGCCATGTTGGCGATGTCGGGTATCGCGGGAGCGCAAGGCTTTCCCGCCGACATCCTCAATACGCCCATCGACGGCTCGGTCGCATCCTGGATCATCCGCACCTTCGGCCTTTTGACCGTCCTGTCGGTCGCCCCCGGCATTCTGATCATGGTGACGAGCTTTCCGCGCTTCGTCATCGCGTTCGCGATCCTGCGTACCGGCATGGGGCTCGCGACGACGCCGTCCAATATGATCATGGTCAGCCTCGCGTTGTTCATGACCTTCTACGTCATGGCACCGACCTTCGATCGGGCCTGGCAGAACGGCGTCAATCCACTCTTGCAGAACCAGATCAACGAAACGGAGGCGATGACGCGTATCGCTGAACCGTTCCGGGAGTTCATGCTCGCCAATACACGCGATAAGGACTTGCAGCTGTTCATCGACATCGCGCAGGAGAAGGGCCAGACTGTCGTCGTCGGCGACAGGGTCGATCTGCGTGCTGTCGTACCGGCCTTCATGATTTCGGAAATCAGGCGCGGGTTCGAAATCGGCTTCCTGATCATGCTGCCCTTTCTGGTGATCGACTTGATCGTCGCCACCATCACCATGGCGATGGGTATGATGATGCTGCCGCCCACATCCATTTCGCTGCCGTTCAAGATCCTCTTCTTCGTCCTCATCGATGGCTGGAACCTGTTGGTCGGCAGCCTGGTGCGATCTTTCAACTGATCTAGCCGTCGTGGTTAACGTTCCGTCTCTTTTCCGAGGCGAGTGTATCTCCTCGAAAATTATCAAGCATTTGAATTATAAGTATAATTATTGATGGACCGCGATCCTGGTCGCTTGTCCCATCGAGCGATGCCGTATGCTATTCCGCATCGCATTTAAACATATCGCAACGTTTGCCTGCGACATTACCCTCACATAACGGATTTGGATTTCCTGACCAACAGGAACCGAGTGGCATGATGCCGAGCCGTTATCACCGGTAAGTATTTTAGTCCGGTATGTCCCCAATCTTGTATTTTGTATCTAGAGGGACAACCCCAATGACAAGCATCCTGACAAACTCTTCTGCAATGACAGCACTCTCGACGCTGCGCTCCATCAGCTCCGACATGGAAACGACCCAGGGTCGTATTTCGTCCGGCCTGAAGGTTGGCACCGCTGCCGACAACGCTGCCTATTGGTCGATCGCAACGACCATGAAGTCGGACAACAAGGCTCTTTCCACGGTTCAGGACGCTCTCGGTCTCGGCGCTGCCAAGACGGACACAGCCTATACCGGTTTGAACGCAGCTATCGACGTCGTTTCCGAAATCAAGGCTAAGCTGGTTGCTGCCCGCGAGCCTGGTGTTGACAAGCTGAAGATCGACAAGGAACTGACCGAGCTCAAGAACCAGCTGGTTTCGACGGCACAGTCGGCTTCCTTCTCCGGCGAAAACTGGCTCTACAACGACACAACCACTGCCCTGGGCACCAAGGAGATGGTTGGTTCGTTCACGCGTGACGCTTCCGGTAACGTTGCGGTTGGCGTTCTGAAATTCGATGCTTCGACATCGGTTCTGATCGACACCAAGGACGCCACCAAGGGTCAGCTGACCAAGGACATCACGGTTAGCCAGCCGAGCGGCTCAACAACGGCCAACGCCAGCTACCGCCTGGTCAGTGCTGGTGGCAGCGGTGCGACGGGCACCCTGATCGCACTGACAGCGTCGACCAGCGACGACAACATCGAGGGCATGATCAGCGCCGTCGACAAGATGTTGACGAGCCTGACGGACTCGGCTGCAACGCTTGGTGCGACCAACAAGCGCATCTCGATGCAGGACGACTTCATGGCCGACCTGATGGACGTGATCGACAAGGGTGTCGGCCGTCTCGTCGATGCCGATATGAACGAAGAGTCGACCCGCCTCAAGGCCCTGCAGACACAGCAGCAGCTCGGCATCCAGGCTCTCTCGATCGCCAACTCGGACTCGCAGAACATTCTGTCGCTGTTCCGTTAATCGAAAACGGCGCGGGCCGGCCATCCCCCCCAAACGGCCGCTACCGCGACCTATCGAAAACCGCATCTCGCAAGAGGTGCGGTTTTTTCTTTGTCTTTGAAAAAGCTTTCGGGCCTTAGGTCTTCTTTAACTATGTTGGTGTTTTCTATGGTCATCGAAACAGCGGGTTAACCAAGAAAATTAACGCGTTAACAGGCATGAAGCTGGCTGCTGTTTCCCGGTACCGACCGGAATGTCCCTTCCATTTCATCTGTTCAAAAGGGGCAGTATTACCATGACAAGCATTCTCACCAATTCGGCTGCAATGGCAGCACTCTCGACCCTGCGTTCGATCAGCTCCGGCATGGAAACGACGCAAGGCCGCGTCTCCTCCGGCCTGCGCGTCGAAACCGCAGCGGACAACGCCGCCTACTGGTCGATCGCAACGACCATGAAGTCGGACAACAAGGCTCTTGGCACGGTTCAGGACGCTCTCGGTCTCGGCGCTGCCAAGACAGACACTGCCTATACCGGTCTGAACGCAGCCATCGACGTCGTTTCCGAAATCAAGGCCAAGCTGGTTGCTGCCCGCGAGCCTGGTGTTGACAAGCTGAAGATCGACAAGGAACTGACGGAACTCAAGAACCAGCTGGTTTCAACGGCCCAGTCGGCTTCCTTCTCTGGCGAAAACTGGCTCTACAACGACACGGCCACCGCCCTCGGCACCAAGGAGATGGTTGGTTCGTTCACGCGTGACTCTTCCGGCAACGTGGCGGTTGGCGTTCTGAAATTTGATGCATCGACATCGGTTCTGATCGACACCAAGACTGCCTCGAACGGCCAGCTGACCAAGGACATCACGGTTAGCCAGCCGAGCGGCTCAACAACGGCCAACGCCACCTACCGCTTGATCGCCACGGCTGGCTCGACCGGCGCGACGGGCACGCAAATCGCACTGACAGCGTCGACCAGCGACGACAACATCGAAGGCATGATCAGTGCCGTCGACAAGATGCTGACGAACCTGACGGACTCGGCTGCAACGCTCGGTGCGACCAACAAGCGCATCTCGATGCAGGACGACTTCATGGCCGACCTGATGGACGTGATCGACAAGGGTGTCGGCCGTCTCGTCGACGCCGACATGAACGAAGAGTCGACCCGCCTCAAGGCCCTGCAGACACAGCAGCAGCTTGGCATCCAGTCGCTCTCGATTGCCAACTCCAACTCGGAACAGATCCTCTCGCTCTTCCGTTAATCGAAGAACGGCGCGGGCCGGCCATCCCCCCAAACGGCCGCTACCGCGACCTATCGGAAACCGCATCTCGCAAGAGGTGCGGTTTTTTCTTTGTCTTTGAAAAAGCTTTCAGATTTTAGGTTTTCTTTAACTATGTTGGTGTTTTCTATGGTCATCGAAACAGCGGGTTAACCAAGAAAATTAACGCGTTGACAGGCATGAAGCTGGCCGCTGTTTCCCGGTACCGACCGGAATGTCCCTTCCATTTCATCTGTTCAAAAGGGGCAGTTTTACCATGACAAGCATTCTCACCAATTCGGCTGCGATGGCAGCACTCTCGACCCTGCGTTCGATCAACTCCGGGATGGAAACGACGCAGGGCCGCGTCTCCTCCGGCCTGCGCGTCGAAACCGCCGCAGACAACGCTGCTTACTGGTCGATCGCAACGACCATGAAGTCGGACAACAAGGCTCTTGGCACGGTTCAGGATGCTCTCGGTCTCGGCGCTGCCAAGACAGACACAGCCTATACCGGTCTCAACGCAGCCATCGACGTCATCTCCGAAATCAAGGCCAAGCTGGTCGCTTCCCGCGAACCGGGCGTTGACAAGCTGAAGATCAACAAGGAACTGACCGAACTCAAGAACCAGCTGGCTTCGACAGCCCAGTCGGCTTCCTTCTCCGGCGAAAACTGGCTCTACAACGACTCGACGACGCCTCTTGCAACCAAGGAAATGGTCGGGTCGTTCACGCGTGACGCGTCCGGTAACGTTTCGGTCGGCGTTCTGAAATTCGATGCATCGACATCGGTTCTGATCGACACCAAGAATGCCGCCAAAGGCCTTCTGACGAAGGACTACGACGCCGACGGACTGCTTGCGGCACCGACCTCTACCGCTCAGAACTTCTTCCTGATCGATGCCAGCTCGACGACCGCTGCGACCGGTACTGAAATCAAACTGACTGCGTCGACCAGTGACGCCGACGTTGAAGCCATGATCCGCGTCGTCGACAAGATCCTGGGCGAAGCCACCGATGCTGCAGCAACGCTCGGCGCCACCAACACCCGCATCGACATGCAGGACGATTTCATGGCCGACCTGATGGGCGTGATCGACAAGGGTGTCGGCCGTCTGGTTGATGCGGACATGAACGAAGAATCGACCCGCCTTAAGGCTCTGCAGACACAGCAGCAGCTTGGCATCCAGTCGCTCTCGATCGCCAACTCCAACTCGGAACAGATCCTCTCGCTCTTCCGTTAATCGGAACAGACAAGACGATTGTGCTGGCGGACCGATTTCGTCATCGACGCAGCAGATATTCCGAAAACCGCGTCCCGCAAGGGGCGCGGTTTTTTCGTGATTGCCTGTTTGGCAATGCCGCCGTTAACGAAACAGCAATTGAAGTTTATTTTCGTTCACTTTGATTACTGACTTGCTAACGCGCTTAATGATTTGTTAACCATATGATTGTTAAGTGTTCGTTAAGAGCGATAGGCCGTCCTTGGGCTAAACATAGGGCGGTTTGCATGACGCTGGTCCCGTCGCTACCGGTTATCGATCCGGAATGTTCCGTTTAATTTCGAACTGGGGCAATGACCATGACCAGCATTTTGACCAATTCCGCCGCTATGGCGGCTCTCCAGACATTGCGTTCGATCAACTCGAACATGGAGGAAGTGCAGAATCGCATTTCGTCCGGCTACCGCGTCGAAACCGCAGCCGACAACGCCGCATACTGGTCGATCGCGACCACTATGCGCTCGGACAACGCCGCCCTCTCGACCGTTCAGGACGCACTCGGGCTGGGTGCCGCGAAGGTTGACACATCCTATGCCGGCATGAGTTCCTCCATCGAGGTCGTGTCCGAGATCAAGGCCAAGCTGGTCGCAGCGCGCGAACCGGGCGTGGACAAGACGAAGATCAACAAGGAACTGACCGAACTCAAGAACCAGCTGGCATCTGCGGCCGAATCCGCTTCGTTTTCGGGCGAGAACTGGCTGTACAATGACAGCGCGACGCCAGCGGGTACCAAGTCTATCGTGGCATCCTTCAACCGGTCGACGAACGGCACTGTTTCGGTCTCTACATTGGACTACAACACAGCCGCATCAATCCTGATCGATACCAAGAATGCTTCGCTCGGCCAGCTGACGAAGGCAGTTGCAGTTGCCCAGCCGAACGGTGCAACGGCCGCTACAACTGCCAACGCGACGTATCACCTGATTGCGGTCGCTGGTGGCACTGCACCTGCAGGCTCGGATCTTGTCGAGCTCACGTCCAGCACCAGCTACGATGATATCGAGGGCATGATCAAAGCCGTCGATGCGATCCTCAGCAACCTGACCGATTCCGCCTCGACACTGGGCGCTATTACCAGCCGCATCGACATGCAGGAAAATTTCGTCGCCAATCTGATGGATGTGATCGACAAGGGCGTCGGCCGCCTGGTGGATGCAGACATGAACGAGGAATCGACCCGGCTGAAGGCGCTGCAGACACAACAGCAACTCGGCATCCAGGCGCTCTCGATCGCCAATACCAACTCCGAAAACATCCTGCGCCTGTTCCAGCAATAAGCGCCAACACGCCGGACCGGCGGGCATGAAACCGGTTCGGGCATCCTTTCGCCGCCCCATTTCGCGGGCTGCGAACTTTTTTCCACCAGGCCGTGGTCATCGGCAGGTGGAAACGGTTGGACCGCGCCCATTGCCCAGGCGCGGTCCAACACCTTACACCGGTCTCGTCTGAAGGGGATTTCCCACCGGGGCCGGATATATCAGTGACCTACATTTTCGCACAAGTTTGAACGGTTAGTCTCCAACCGCAGCCATCCTTATCCGGGTTGCCAGCCAACATGATTATTGTGCTGCCGTTGTATGCTGCCTGTACTGCCGGTCACTCCGGTGTCGGGCTGGTACGGATTGAAAATGTTCGGGCCGTGCGGCACTCCCGCTCCGCAGGGTCCTGAAGGAGACATTCCGGAAGTGTCACAGTCTTATGTTTTCAGGCTTGTTAGCCCCACGCCGCCCGCGATCAAACGGGCGGCCTGCTTGACCGTGGCCCGCGTCATGGGAGGCTGCCGATGAGCGCGTCCATTTCCCGCTATCTCAAGGATTTCAGCGCCCCGAAAGTCGATCTGTCGCTGGTCCCGCCAAGGTACTTTCCGGATCTGGACGACGACTTTCCGGCCAACGGTGGTTTTACCATGAAGCCGCAGGTCCAGCCCCAAATTGATATCGACGCAGAGCGCCGCGAGGCCTTCGCTGAAGGGCGCCGGGAGGCGGAAGGCGAGCAGAGAGCGCTTCACGAAGTCGAAATTACTGCGCTGAACGCGCGTCATGCCGCCGATCTTGAAGCCATGCGGGTGCGTTGCGAAAACGAAGTTGCCGCGATGATCTATGATCGCTTTTCCGATATGGGCTCGCAGCTTGTGACCATGCTGTCGGATCAGACGGCAAGGGTGCTGGCACCTGTCATGGACGACGTGTTGTTGCAGAAATCCATCACCGATCTCGCACGGATGATCAAGCTGTCGATCGGCGCAGGCGAGGGCGCCAAGATCACTGTGAAGGGCCCGGCTGCGTTGTTCCACGCGTTGAAGCGTCATCTCGATGACGAAACCCTGATTTTCCGTCACCAGGAGACCGCCGACATCGACCTTTCCGTCGAGTTCGGTGATTCGATCCTGGTGACGCGCATGGCCGCTTGGGCCGATACCGTTGGTAAGGTGCTGGCATGAGTGAGAATGACGGCCACCACCACGGCAAGAACGAAATCATCATCATCAAGCGTCACAGCGGCGGTCACGAGGGGCATCATGGTGGTGCCTGGAAGATTGCCTATGCCGACTTCATGACGGCGATGATGGCATTCTTTCTCGTCATGTGGCTGATCAATGCGGCCAATCCGCAGACGAAGGCAGCGCTCGCTTCCTATTTCAACCCTGTGCAACTCACCGATGCAAAGCCGTCCGAAAAGGGGGTCAAGCAGCCGGCCAAGGACGCCAAGGGTGAAGAAGACCAGATGAAGTCGAAGGTCGACGGCAACGAGACGAAGACCGGCGGCTCTGCCAAGAGCGGTGATGACATGACCGCGACCTCCGGAGAGGAAACCCAGTACTCAGACGCCGACTTCTTCGAGAATCCCTACTCGGTCATGTCTGAAATCGTCAATGAAGTCGGCCGGAACGCCAATATCAGCGCCAAGGGCGAGGGGGGCGCATCGACGTCTGGCCCTGCGACTGGCGCAGATGGTGGCGAAGCCTACCGTGACCCTTTCGACCCGGATTTCTGGACGAAACAGGTCGAGTTGCAGAACGCGGAAAAGGGCGGCGACAGTCTCGAAGCCAAGGCTGGCAACGGCCCGGAAGACGCTTCCAAGGAAAAAGCCGTGGCTTCTGCAGATCAATCCGAAGCAGTGAAGAAGGATACATCCGACAAGACTGCAATTGAGACGCCTGCAGCCTCCGAGAATGCCACACCGGCCAAGGCCGCAGAAGATGCCGCCAAGTCTCTGAAGGCCGAGATCGAGAAGGAAATCGGCGGCTCCGCCGGCAAACTCGCCGAAGGGCTGCTGGTCACGCCGACCGAGGGCGGGCTTTTGGTGACGATCAGCGAGCAGGCAGATACGCCGATGTTTGGTCTCGGCTCAGCCGTGCCTGAAAAGGACATGGTCATTGCCATGGAGAAAATCGGCAAGCTTCTTTCGGCCCGCACAGGTGCCATCGCCATTCGTGGCCATACCGACGCGCGGCCCTTCAAGAGGGGTGCCTATGACAATTGGCGGCTGTCGTCCGATCGTGCCCAGAGTGCCTATTACATGCTTATCCGAGGCGGTCTTGCCGAGAATCGTGTCAGCCAGATCAGCGGCTTTGCCGACAAACGTCTCCAGGATACGAAAGATCCGCTGGCGCCGGCCAACCGGCGTATCGAAATCCTGCTGCAGACGAACCAGGGCTGATGGCAATGCTGAAGGCGATCCGCACTCTCCTTCTCTGTGCCTGCGCCGTCGGGGCAATCCCGGCGGTGGCGGCGCATGCGCAAGATCCGCAGGACCTGCCTCCCTACAAGATGCTGCGCTCGCTGCAGGCTATCCAGGACGCCATCGTACTGGGCGATCATTCTGCTGCTGAAATGCAGCGCTTCATGCTGGCGGCGATCGACAAGCGGCTGCGGGAGTCCGATCCTGCGGTCTTCAACGACACGCGTAATGTCGATGCAGCGTTCATCTACGCGATGAGCGGCGGCAATCCGGAGACCTTGTCCTATCTCGCCAACCACGACATTGAAGGCAATTTCGATACTCGTGTCATCGACGCCCTGAGCCACTATCTTGCGGGCAAAGGCGGGCTGATGGTCGAAAATTTGGCGAAAGCCATTCCGGAATACCGGAATTCGCGGGTCGGACCCTATCTCTACCTAGTCCTCGGCAATGCGACCGCTCAGCAGAACCCGGCGAAATCGGTGGAATATTACGATTGGGCGCGCCTGACGGCGCCCGGTACCAATATCGAGGAAGCCGCCCTGCGGCGGTCGATCGCGCTCTCGACCCGTGGCGGCATGCCGGAGAAGGGCTTTGCCTATTCGCTTTCCTATGCCCGGCGGTTCCTGACGTCTCCCTATGCCAGCCAGTTCGCCGATGTCTTCGTTGAATTGGCGGTGGCCAATTACAACGAGAAGACGGAAACAAAGATCCAGGAAATTCTCGGCTTCATGGACAAACCACGGCAGCGCGAGGTCTATCTGCGTATTGCCCGCCGTGCTGCCATCGGTGGCATGCAGGAACTGGCAACGCTCGCGTCGGCGCGGGCCCAGGATCTTTCCGATGTCGCGGATGCAGGCCCCAAGGCCTTGGCCAGCCTCTATTCCGGTCTTGTCGGTATTCCTTCCAAAGGTATTCTCGAAGCGGTCAAGGATATCAGCGCCATTCCAGAAGCGGAGCTATCGCCAAGGGATCGCGCATTGCGCCAAGCGGCAACCGTGGTGGCGGAGGAAGTGCTGCGCGCGCCCAATCCGGAAAGCCTGACGCAAGCAACTGTTTCTAGTGTCAAATCCGAAATTGCCACGGAGAAGAGCGCAGAAGCCAGCGGCAGTGGCGACAGCCCGTTTGCAACACCGGCGTCGGAAGCGGCCTTGAAGGCGGCTCAACCCGATGCGGTGCCGCAGGCGGCGTCGTCCGAGAAAGCCCCGGCTGACCCCGTTCTCGACGCGTTTCTGAGCACGGGCCGCTCGAAGCTCGACGAGATCGATTCTCTCCTGAAGGGGGAAGACCAAAAATGACATTCGTAGATGACAATCTGCTGGGAGCAACTCCCGTAAGATCGGGCAAGGCTGGAGCCAAGTCGGCGGGCAAGTCGGATATGGACGCCGCCAATCAAAAGTCCGCCTTCGAAAACGCCTTTGCTGACGCCGGCAAGAAAAAGCAGCCGCAGATCTCGATCAACGGAAAACCGGCGGCTGAGGGTAGCCTCACGCCGGACCTCAAGTCTTCTGCCGCCGAGGCGCTCCTTGCGGGGGCTTTGGCTCCTGACATCGAAGCGAAGGACCTTCGGTCCCTGCGGGATCTTGCTACGGAAAACGGCAGCTTCATGAAACCCTCAATCGGTTCTTCCAGCACTGCAGACCCTCATGTCCTCGGCAAGACAATATTGGGGCAGGGTTCTTCGGCCGCTGCTAAGGGCGATCACCCGCAAAAATTCTCGCTGATGCAGGCCAGTCTCGCCGGGATTGGCGAGGACGCGGATAAAACCGTCGACGAGCCTCTCGGTGAGAAGATCGCCGAACTGACGAAAAATGCCGGGACACGCCTCGCTAAACATGGCGACAAAGCTGGAAATCCTGCTGATACATCAGCGGCGAACCCGACGGACGAGGCGGCAGACGTGGTAACGGGCGATGTGAGCCAGTTGCTTAGTCTTTTGGATGCAACACAGAAGCCGGTTGCGGCTCAGGCTGAGACGCCCCCGGAGATGTCCGAATTCCAGGCACTCGCTGAACGGGCTGGCAAGGCGAAACCTGCCGAGAAAGATGCGGCGAAGGTCGAGGGGCGGACGGCCGGCGATGCGAACGCGGTCAAGAATGCCACCCAGGCTGGATCCGATCAGGTGTTCCGTTTCGCGCGTGCCGATGGCAAAGGGCAGGCAGTATCGATGAGCGTTACTTCGGACGGAGACAAGGCTGTCGCCAAGAACGAGGCGGCCGCTGCTGCAGCCAAGACCGAAACCGTTACCGTCGTAGAGGCGCGCCGCTATCTCGGCCTTGCGCCTTCCAGCAATGCATCGGCCGTGACCAGCCAGATCGCCAGCAACCCGGAATGGGCTCGCGCACTCCAGCCAGGCTCCGCCGAGGCTCAGGCGCCATTGACGCAGGCGTCCACCGGCAAGGTGCTCAACACCTTGAAGATCCAGATGCACCCGATCGACCTCGGCATGGTGACGGCAACGTTGCGGCTCAAGGACGACGAGCTGCATGTCGAGATCAAGGTGGAAACCGGCGACGCCTTCAGGCAGTTGAGCGACGATCAGAGCGCCATGGTCAAGGCTCTACGCGCGCAGGGTTTTGCCGTCGATCAGGTCAATATTGTCTTCAACGCTTCGGATACGTCCGGCAGCAATAACGCGCAGCAGCAGGCACAGACAGGTCAGCAGGGCCGCGAAGCGGCCGGAGATGGTGCGAAGGGGCAGCGCAATGACAATGGCGGTCAAGGACAGGGCCGCGAAAGGTGGACGGGCAATGACGGTACGGGCGATGCGTCTTCTGGGGCTGAGCTTAACCGCACTGGTGACGTCTATATGTAATGCGCAGGCGAGCGCTGGCGTGTGCGAAAGCGAGATCACGGCAGCGGCGGCGAAGTATCAGATACCGGCAGGAATCCTCTATTCAGTTGGGTTGACCGAGACCGGCCGCAAGGGATCGCTTCAGCCGTTTGCGATGAATATCGAGGGCAAGGCTTACTTTGAGAACAGCGCCGGAGAGGTTCTGCAGCGCTTTGCTGCGGCGCGGGCGCAGGGGGCCAAGCTGATCGATCTCGGTTGCATGCAGATCAATTACTACTTCCATGGCGAGAATTTCAGTTCGCCAGACGAGATGCTGAACCCGAGAAAGAATGTCGAATATGCGGCCCAGTTTCTGTCCAGACTTCATGCGCGGCATGAAACCTGGACAATGGCGGTAGCCCGTTATCACGCCGGACCGAACAATGATCCGGCGCAGAAGAAATATGTCTGCCGTGTCATCGCCAATCTGGTGGCGACCGGCTATGGAAAATGGACGCCGAACGCGACGAATTTCTGCCAGTAGCTCAACCATTAGATGAATTATAATGTCCTTTTATTGCTTAGGACGATTGCGTCAACATTGAGTTAGAAAAATGACCACAAGCGATTTCTAAATATGACGTTAACGTTTCCACATGAAATTTAGTGCCGCATGTGACGGGTGCCACTACATCTAGTTCAAATCGGCACACAAATCTTAATCTACTATTAATTTCAGCCACTAACTTCCCATAGTTGTTCGTGAATCCCTCGATTCGTATCTCTTAACCATAGAGGCACCATACTGATTCGGAGGCGGACGAATGATCGTAGTGGTTGATGAGCGTGAGCTCGTGAAAGACGGATATACTTCACTATTTGGACGGGAGGGCGTGCCCTCTCAGGGGTTCGATCCAAGCGAATTTGGCGATTGGGTTTCAAAGGCGGCCGATAGCGATATCGACGCTGTCGAGGCGTTCCTGATCGGGCAGGGCGAAAAGGCGATGAGCCTTCCGCGTGCTATCCGGGACCGTTCAACGGCCCCGGTCATTGCAATCAGCGATAGCCCTTCACTCGAAACGACATTGGCGTTCTTCGACTGTGGCGTCGATGACGTTGTGCGCAAGCCGGTTCACCCTCGCGAAATTCTGGCGCGTGCGGCAGCAATCCGCCGCCGCCTGAAGTCGCTGGTGAATTTTACCGACATCGGACCGATCCGTGTGTTCTCCGACGGCCGGGATCCGGAAGTCCAGGGCGAAGTATTCGCCTTGCCGCGCCGCGAGCGCCGCATTCTCGAATACCTGGTCTCCAATCGTGGACGCCGCGTCTCCAAGTCCCAGATTTTCAACGCGATTTACGGCATTTTCGATGAGGACGTCGAAGAAAACGTCGTTGAAAGCCATATCAGCAAGTTGCGCAAGAAGCTGCGTAAGCGGCTCGGCTTCGACCCGATCGATTCCAAGCGTTTTCTTGGCTACTGCATCGACTGGAGCTGATCCCGTTTGGGGCTTCGGATGTGCGGCATCCGGCACCCCCAAGACAGGTTCACGCAAGGCCCACCCCATAGTCTCGCCATAACGACGAAAACGAGGATCGGACATGAGTCTTTACGGAATGATGAGAACCGGTGGTTCCGGCATGAACGCCCAGGCAAACCGCCTTGGCACGGTCGCTGAAAACATCGCCAACGCCAACACCACCGGCTACAAGCGCGCCTCGACGGAGTTCTCTTCGCTGATCTTGCCGACCAGCAACGGCGCTTACAATTCCGGCGGTGTCGAAACCAAGGTTCGGTACAGCATTTCGGAGCAGGGTCCGACGACCTACACGACATCCGGCACCGACCTAGCCATCAATGGTGGGGGGTTCTTCATCGTTGAGGGTGCCAATGGGGCAAACTTCTTAACACGTGCCGGTGCTTTCACGCAGAACGGCGACGGCGATCTTGTCAATTCCGCCGGCTACACGCTGATGGGCTACGAGTACAAGGAAGGCGTCGATCCCACGGTCGTCGTCAATGGTTTTGACGGCTTGAAAAAAGTCAACCTTGCTTCTGATGGTCTGGTGGCCAAGGGTTCAACCAAGGGTTCGATGGGTGCGACCCTCAACTCGGGCGATGCGGTTGGTACAGAATCCACGACCTCGCTCAAGGTTTTTGACAGCCAAGGCAATGCGCGTCTTCTTGACTTCGTCTATGAGAAGACCGGCCCGAATGCCTGGACAGTCGAAGTCCGGGACCGGGCCACTTACGCTGCACCGAGCACCGGTGTCTTGAAGACCCAGGCGCTTACTTTCGATGCCGCCGGCAAATTGACGACTACCCCGGCAACGCTTACGACGGCGGCGATCAGTAATCTTCCCGGTACCGGCGCCAATCTCGGCGCCATAACGATCGACTTCACTAAAACTCAGCAGCTTGGCCGTGAATTTACTCCGGAAGCCGGTACGATTGATGGTAGCGCTCCGAGCAAGGTGGCCGGATATCAGATCGACAAGGAGGGTGTCGTTTACGTCAAGTACGAAAACGGCACGCTCGATCCACGTTACCGCGTGGCATTGGCCACGGTACAGAGCCCGGATAATCTCATTCCGCAATCTGGCAATGTCTATTCACAAGGCGTGGATTCCGGTGTCATCATAACCGGCTTTGCCGGCTCCGGCGATTTTGGCAGCATTCAGTCTGGCGCCCTTGAAGGCTCCAATGTCGATATCGCCAACGAACTGACGGCGATGATCGAATCCCAGCGTAGCTACACGGCAAACTCGAAAGTCTTCCAGACAGGCGCCGACCTGCTGGACGTTCTTGTGAACCTGAAGCGATAATTGAAAAGGTACGGTCTGCGTCATGTCGCTGTCATCAGCCATCAACACCGCACAGACGATATTCAACAACACGGCCGCCCAAACGGCGCTCGTTTCGAAGAATATCCAGAATGTGAGCAATGCGGATTATTCGCGCCGCATGGCAATGCTCGGTACGAGTGGCGGCGGAGCGCAGATCGTATCCATTCAGCGCGCCCAGAACGACGCGCTGATGAAACAGCACTCCGTCAGCATTTCGCAGTCATCCGCTCAGGACGCACTTCTGACCGGGCTGGAAGCCATGAAGGCGGCGCTTGGCGGCAATAGTTATGAAACCTCGCCGGCGAACTATCTCAAGTCGTTCCGTGACAGCCTGCAAACCTTTGCGGCGGCCCCCGGCAACACATCCATTGCGGCGACAACGGTGTCGAGCGCCTCGGACCTCGCTAAGTCGCTAAACAGGACGTCTGCCTCCGTCCAGGACGTTCGCTACGATGCTGACAAAGAAATCGACGCTTCGGTTCAGCAGCTGAACAAACTGCTTGCCGAGTTCGAAAAGGCCAATAGCGCAGTACAGGGCGCAACGGCCAGTGGCGCGGATGCGAGCGACGCTCTCGATCAGCGCGACAAGCTGCTTCGTCAGATCTCCGAGATTGTCGGCATTTCAACGGTCACGCGCGCCAACAACGATACAGTTATTTTCACGTCAGACGGCACGGTTCTGTTCGAGAACGGCCCACGTGCGGTCACGTTTCAGCCGACGGCCGGCTTCGGTGCGACCACAAACGGAAATGCGATTTACGTCGATGGCGTGGCGCTGAAGGCCGGTAAAGGTGCCGATACGTCCGGTGAAGGCAAGCTTGCCAGCTTGCTTCAACTGCGCGACGAAACTGCGCCGAAATTTCAGTCGCAACTCGATGAAATAGCCCGCGGCCTGGTGACGCTCTTTCAGGAGAATACATCGCCCGCGACCACGGCAAAGCCGGGTCTCTTCACTTGGGCTGGTGGTACCGTTCCCCCGACTGGAGCGACCGTCCCCGGCATGGCGGCCTCGCTCATAATCAACCCGTTGGCCGCAAGCAATCCGTCGCTTGTCCGCGACGGCGGGTTTAATGGTCCCACCTATAAGTCGAATACGGCAGGGAGTTCGGGGTACACGGCGCTTCTGGATAAGTTTGTGACATCGCTCGGCGCAGACATGCCTTTCGATCCCACGACGGGGCTCGACGGTTCCAGTAGCATCCTGGACTTTTCTGCTTCCTCGATCGGCTGGCTGGAAGAACTGCGAAAGACTGCATCGACCGCCAACGACAACAAGACGGCCATGCTGTCGCGTACGCAACAGTCGCTGAGCAGCGCCACAGGCGTCAGTCTTGATGAGGAATTATCACAGTTGCTCGACCTCGAGCAGTCTTACAAAGCATCGGCAAAATTGGTCAGTACGGTGGACGCCATGATGGCGGCCCTTCTGCAAGCTGTAGGATAAAATCATGAAAACGTCTTTCGTTTCCAATCTGGCCATTCAAAATGCCATGCGCCTGACCATTCAACGCAGTCAGGCTGATATGATCAAGTTGAACGACGAAATATCGACAGGAGTTCACGCAGACTATGGTCTGGCTCTTGGTGGTTCCACCTCGCGCTCGGTCAATATTTCGTCCCAGATCGATCGTCTTGCAACGCTGAAAAGCACCAATTCCATCGTCACGCAAAGGCTTTCCGGATCTCAGGAAGCGTTGAAGACGACGCTGGATGCTGCGCAAAAGTCGCTGTCGTCGTTGATGGCCTTTCGCAACAGCAATACCGATAACCTTCTGAAAATCGCGCAGGATCAGAATACGGCAGCGATGACGACGTACACATCGTCCGCCAACACGTCCCTGAACGGCGAATATCTGTTCTCCGGCATCAATACCGATGTCAAGCCTATGGCAGACTACACGGCTACATCCGCAGCCAAGGCGTCTTACGACGCGGCGTTGACGACTTTTATCGGTGCACAACCAGTTCAGGTGCCGCCGCTGACGTCTGTCAGCCAGTTCACCAAGGAACAGATGGCCGATTTCATCGAAAACACCTTGGAGCCGATGTATGCCGACCCGTCTGTCGCCGGGTCGAAATGGACGGATTGGTCGAGCGCATCCAGCCAGAACATGACGAGCCGTGTCAGCGTCAACGAAGTCGTTCAAAGTTCAACAAACGTCAACACGGAAGGCGCGCGGAAATTTGCCTTGGCAAGTGTGATTTCCAAAGAGCTTCTCGGCGCCAATTTGAGCGATGCCGTTCGCGGCGAGGTGACTGACAAAGCCGTCAAATACATGGGCGAAGCCGTCACCGGCCTTATCAGCATGCAAAGCAATCTTGGTCTGTCCGAAGAGCGCGTCAAGAAAGCCAATACCTCGATCGACTCGCAAACCAAGATCGTCAAGACATACCAGCTGGACGTTGTGGGGATTGATACCGTCGCGGCGGGGGTCATGGTGAAGACGTTGCAGACCCAGCTTGAGGCCTCCTACACGCTAACATCGCGGCTTCAGCAGATGAGTTTGCTTAATTTCCTCTGATGCGGTGAGGACCAGGACAAACATGAAGGATGTCTGAATGTATCAGTTTTCATACGCCGAGATCATGGAGGATGGCGTTGCCGACTCCAAGGATCGCGAACGGCAGGTGCTCGACCGCTCGATTGCGCTGCTCGCAGCCGCAAATCGACAGAAGGGCTACTCGCGCGAGGCGATCGAGGCGATTTACTACACAAGGCGGGTCTGGATCCGGTTCATCGAGGATCTTCGCGCTTCAGACAATCAGCTGAACGACGAACTGCGCGCCAATCTTATTTCCATAGCCATCTGGATTCTCGGTGAGACCGAGAAGATCCGCAAACGCGAATCCTCGAACTTCCAGGGCATAATCGATATCACAACCATCATCAGGGATGGACTCAAATGAAAAGCACACTGCGTATTTCGCTGAAGTCTGGCGAACGGATTTTTGTCAACGGGGCAGTGCTGCGTGTCGACCGTAAGGTCGCCGTCGAGTTCCTGAATGACGTGACATTCCTGCTTGAAAACCATGTTCTGCAGCCGGAAGATGCGACCACCCCGCTGAAGCAACTCTATTTCATCGCTCAGATGATCCTGATCAATCCGGAAGGCGCCGAGCAATCGACGAACATGTTCCGCAAGTCGGTGGTCATGCTTCTGACTTGCTTCAAGAACGACGAGATCGTTGCCGAGCTGAAGAAAGTCGACGGAATGGTGACGCAGGGCCGCGCCTTCGACGCTTTGAAGGCGATCCGCGGTCTCTATGCCCTCGAAGACAAAATCCTGAACAATCAGGAAATCACCCCGGCAACGATCGAACAGATTCGCAAGGAGATCGCACCATGGCGGTAAGTGGCGTCAACAACAGTTATGTTCCCACAGCGTCCGGCGCGGAATCGGGTGCCGACAAGGCCAAGGCAAGTCTGAACTATGACAGCTTTCTGAAGCTGCTCGTGGCCCAGATGAAGAACCAGGATCCGACCCAGCCGATGGATTCGACCCAGCAGATCGCCCAGCTCGCGACTTTTTCACAGGTCGAGCAGACGATCAAGACCAACACCAATCTGGAAAGCCTGCTGCAGCGCACGTCGCTCAGTGAAGCCAATGCCGTGATTGGCAAGACGGTCACCAGCGCCGACGGCAAGACAACTGGTGTCGTCAAGGAAGTGAAGCTATACTCGGATGGAATCATCGCGGTGCTTGATAGCGGCAAGGAACTTGTCGTGGGCCCGGGTGTCACCATAAAGTGATAGCCAATGAATGAGGCGGATGCCCTCGATATCGTGCAGGCGGCGATCTGGACAGTGGTCGTCGCTTCCGGGCCCGCCGTCGCTGCCGCCATGGTTGTCGGCGTCGTCATCGCCTTCATCCAGGCGCTGACCCAGGTCCAGGAAATGACCCTGACCTTCGTCCCGAAAATCCTCGCAGTGCTTATCACCATCGCGCTTTCGGCTTCTTTCGTGGGTGCGCAGATCTCGATCTTCACCGACATGGTCTTTTCCCGCATTCAAACCGGATTCTGACCATTCGGCGAACGTTGAGCGAGACTGGCGCTGGGAAAAGCGCATTTGCTGCCTCTTTCGACATCGATGCCACCTTCGCGCAAGTTTGGTGCGTTAGGGCTGCTGCTTAGTTTGGGCAGCAGGTATGAATGCTGTCCGCCTCTCATGACGAGACGGAATTTCCGATGGCACAACCTCCTGCTTTGATCATCCCGAAAGTCGCGCCCAAGGGCCGCGATATCGGCTTCGCGCTCGGCATCGTCGCGATTCTTGCGATCTTGTTCCTGCCCATACCGCCGTTTTTGATCGACATAGGGCTGGCTTTCTCCATCGCGTTCTCCGTGCTCATCCTGATGGTCTCCCTGTGGATCCAGAAGCCACTGGATTTCTCGTCTTTCCCGGTCATTCTGCTGATCTCGACCATGGTCCGGCTGTCGCTCAACATCGCGACGACGCGCGTGATCCTTTCGCATGGGCATGAAGGGCATAATGCCGCCGGCGGCGTCATTGCCGGTTTTGCCGAGCTCGTCATGGGCGGTGATTTCGTCATCGGTCTCATCGTCTTCCTGATCCTGATCACCGTGAACTTCATCGTTATCACCAAGGGTGCGACGCGTATCGCTGAAGTCGGCGCACGCTTTACGCTGGACGCCATTCCCGGCAAACAGATGTCGATCGACGCTGATCTTTCGGCCGGTATGATCGACGAGAAGGAAGCGCAACGGCGCCGGCGTGAGCTGGAAGAGGAAAGCTCCTTCTTCGGTTCGATGGACGGTGCGTCCAAGTTCGTGCGCGGCGATGCGATTGCCGGCCTTCTGATCACCGCCATCAACGTCTTCGGCGGCATCATCATCGGCTACGTCCGCCATGATATGTCGATTGGTGAAGCGGCCGACGTTTTCGTCAAGCTGTCCGTCGGTGACGGTCTTGTCTCCCAGATTCCCGCCCTGATCGTGTCGCTGGCAGCCGGCCTGCTGGTTTCGCGAGGCGGCACGTCTGGCTCCACCGATCAGGCCGTCGTCAACCAGCTCGGCGGCTACCCGCGTGCCCTGATGGTCGCGTCCGGCCTGATGATCATGCTCGCCTTTATGCCAGGGCTTCCGTTCTTGCCATTTGGCGTCCTCGGCGGCGGCATGGCTTTTCTCAGCTGGGTGATCCCGCGTCAGCTGGAAGCAGCCAACAAGCTGAAGCGTGACCAGGACCACCAGACGGCACAGATGAAGACCGACAGCGAAAAGGACTCGGTCAAGTCGGTCCTGAAGACGGCCGAGATCGAATTGCTGCTCGGTAAGCAGGTCTCAACACGTCTTCTCGGCGCCCATCAGGAACTGGCGTTCCGCGTCGGCAAGATGCGCCGCAAGTTCGCCGGGCAATACGGTCTCATCGTTCCGGAAATCAAGGTTTCGGACGATATCAGCATCCCCGACAAGGCCTATCACGTCCGCATTCATGGCACGACGATCGCCTCGAACACCGTGCGCGTCGGCGAAGTCATCGTCGTCACCGGTGGCGGCCGCAGGCCGAGCGTTCCCGGCGATGATATTCGCGAGCCGGCATTCGGCATGCCCGCCGTGTCGATCCTTGAAACCTTTACCGAGGATCTGAAGCGCGAAGGCTTCCACCCGATCGACAACGTGTCGGTTGTGCTGACACATCTGTCCGAAGTCATCCGCAACAACCTGCCGCAGCTTTTGTCCTACAAGGACGTCAAGATACTGATCGAGCGGCTCGATCCGGAATACCGCAAGCTGGCCGACGAAATCTGTACCTCGCACATGTCCTATTCGGGCCTGCAGGCCGTATTGAAGCTTCTCCTTGCCGAACGTGTCTCGATCCGCAACTTGCATCTGATCCTCGAAGCTGTCGCCGAACTGGCACCGCATGTCAGGAAGACCGAGCAGATCGTCGAGCACGTCCGCGTGCGCATGTCGCAGCAACTTTGTGGCGACCTCGCAGATAACGGCACGCTGCGCGTCCTTCGCCTCGGCAGCAAATGGGACATGGTGTTCCACCAGGCGCTGAAGCGCGATGCCAAGGGCGATATTGTCGAATTTGACATCGATCCGCGCCATCTGGAGGAATTCAGCGAGCAGGCCACCAAGGTTATCCGTGAAAATCTTGACCGTGGCATGCCGTTCGTACTGGTAAGTTCGCCCGAATCCCGGTCTTATGTGCGCATGATCATCGAGCGTCTTTTTGCAACATTGCCGGTTCTCTCGCATGTCGAGCTCGCCAAGGGCCTCGAGATAAAGATCATCGGCTCGATTTCATGATCACCGACCCTGAAGGCACAGTGCTGGCGCTTTTCGCCGCATTCTGCCGGATCGGCGCCTGCATCATGGTCATGCCTGGATTTTCCACGGCCCGCGTCTCGGTACAGATCCGCATCTTCGTTGCCGTGGCAATCTCGATGGCGATCCTGCCGATCATGTGGAACGAGATCTATCCGCAGATTTCCGGCAAGGGTCACACCTATATCTATATCGTCGCCACCGAAACCGTTATCGGCGGCGTCATCGGCCTGATCGCACGTTATTATGTGCTTGGGCTGCAGTTCGCCGGCACGGTCATTACGATGATGATGGGCTTCAACGCTCCCCCGGCCAATGACGTCTTGGAAGATACCGCCGAAAACCAGCTGACCAACCTGATCAGCTTTGCCGGTCTGATGGTCCTCTTCATGCTGGATTTCCACCATGTCATCCTGTCGAGCATCGTCGATTCCTACAAGGTCATGCCGCTCGGCGTCGGCTTCGATCCGCAGGGCGTGCTGATCACGCTCACCAATGCACTCGAGACCACGTTTTACATCATGCTGCGGCTGGCAAGCCCCTTCATCATCTACGGCCTGCTGTTCAACGTCGCGATCGGCATGGTCAACAAGCTGGCGCCGCAGATGCCGCTCTACTTCATCTCGCTGCCCTATCTGATCATGGGCGGCATGTTCCTGCTCTATCTCGGCATCGCCGCGATGCTGAAACTGTTTGCCGACGGTTTTGGCCCGATGATGCAAGGGATCTAGCCCGATGAAAAGCCGCTCCGAAAAACTCAAGCGCCTCGTTGTTGTTCAGCGGCATCTGGAACAGATGGCGGAAAACGAGCTGGCCGAAACCGCCAGGAAGCGCCGCGATCTCGCCGAAACCATTGACGTCGTTGTCGATGCCATGGGGTCGGCAAGCCCGTTGCACGCAATGTTTTCCGGGCACTATGCTTCGCAGCTTGGCCGCCTTGCCATGAAGGACCAGATGCTTCTGGATATCCAGCAGGGCCACGAGGCCCGGGTTCTGAAGGAACGGGCAAAGGGTGACCGGCTGGAAGAAAACATGAAGGATGCCCGCGTTCTGGAAGACCGGACCGAAGCGGACGACGCCATCTACGATCTCGTCGATCAGCATGTGATGAGCGGATCACCAGCTTCCGGTAAGGTTGGCCGGTCATAGTGCAGGGTAGGAACGGTCGAATATTGCGGCCGAACCGTTCGCTAAATTGCTGATTTTATGGAGTTGTTGCTGGCGCCGATAAAGGCGTCCGCCTTGGACTCCGTGACCGAGAGGACCTCGCATGGCCATTTCTCCTCCAAGCGACCTGGTGATGGATGTCGTGCGTGCCGCCGATCCGGCTCAAGTGCAGGAGGCGCAGGCGCGGCTGAAGGCCAATCGTGCTGCATTTCAGGCGACGAGCCTCGCCGAAAACGGAAACGGTTTTGCCAATACGGTCGCAGTTCTCAATCAGGACAGCCCGACCAACAGCCTGGGCGACATTACCAATCGGGCCGAAGCCAAGAAGATCCCGGAAAGCTACCGCAAGTTCGAAGCCATGGTGCTGCAGAACTTCGTCAAGTCGATGCTGCCCTCCGAAAGTGAAGAGGTTTACGGCAAGGGCACGTCCGGCGACATGTGGAAGAGCATGATGGCCGAGCAGATCGGCAACGTCATGGCGCAGGGCGACGGTGTCGGTATTGCCGAACGCATGGTGACGGACCGCATCGTCGGCGAAGGCCCCAACCGGGTGAGTGCAGCGCTCGACGGCAATAGCAGCAATGTCGCGCTGAGCATGGTGCAGGAATACGAACGCAAGGCGGTCGCCAACTTCATGGGCACGCCGGACAATAACGAACAAGCCTGAGGCGCTGCCGGCAACAGGCCGGACGGACCTTAACTTAGAAATTTCGCGCATACATCACGCCAAGGGCTTGGACCCCGCGTGCCGCCAGCGCCAATGGGAGCCAAATGATGGAAGTTGCAGCATCGAGTGACGTGCGTATCCAGAACGTTTTGGGACGTCTCGAAATGATCCTCGACAACGAGAATACCCGGATTGGTGTTGATCCGAGCTTCGACCTTAAGACATCGAACGCCCGCAAGAGCCGTTGCCTCTATGAACTGACGATGCTCCATCGCGATGCTTCGCCGGACGAAATTTCGCAGTCATTCGTCTCGCAGACCAAACATATTCAGACCAAGCTGATGACCAATTCGCAGAAGGTGAACGCTCATATGGAAGCCTGCCGGTCGGTTGTCGACCTGTTGAAGGCTGCTGTTCAGGACGCCGACGCGGATGGCATCTACACCGAACAGCAGTTCCGCTACGGCGATTTCTGATGCTCAAGCTTATTTTCACCGGTGTGTGGATTTGCGCCGTATCGCTCGGATCCGTCTATTTTTCGATCCAGCATGCGTCGGCACCGGTGGAATCGGATGCGGAGGCAGAACGCCGCGCATTGCAGGAATATCTGCCGGGTGAGTTGATCACCGTACCGGTGATCACCGATGGCGCGGTGCAGGGTTACTTCCTCACCAAACTATCGTTCTCTGTCGACAAGGCCAAGGCCAAGACTATGGAAGTGCCGTTCAAGGAATCGGTGACGAACGCCTTGTTCGACATTCTGGTCGGCCAGAAATTGATCAATGTTGCCGATACCAGCAATTTCGACCTCGCCAGCTTCAAGACGATCGTCAAGGATCAGTTGAACAAGCAGCTGCGTGACGAGGTTATTTTCCAGGTTCTGGTCGAGCAGCTTGAATATCTATCGAAGACCGACGTGGCCCGGCTTGCCAATTCGGCGAATGAAAAACAGCGCAAGCCCGTGCCGATCGTCGACAAGAATGGTCAGGTTGCCCACGATCAGATGCCCGAGAGCGAAAAGCGCGCCGCTGCCGCCGGCCATTGAGCCGGCGCCTATGTGCAATTCAGTCGTAGGTGTGCAGTTCAGTTTTTTTCCGGGTTGCGATACTGCTCGTTGACGAACCCGAACTCCATCATCAGCCGCCCGCACGCCACGTGAAAATGGTAGAGGCCAGCCGATGGCAGGCCGGATGATTTCCAAAGCGAAATACCGCGAAACGGTGAGGCAGCCAAAAGGGCCAGAGATTTGGCGATTGTCCTCGCTCGCCTGGCAAAGCCCGGGGCAGCGCGGTGTTCGAGCAAGGCTGAAATCGCCCCGTTTCGCAGGCTGCGCGATCTGATCCAAGACAGTTCCGTCCGCCGCGCCGGAATGCTCTCGGCCACCCAGGCTTCCGCTGCCCAGGCAAAGGAAAAACCGTTTTCCTTGCACCGGCGATAGAAATCGCTGTCTCCGCCGCCGATGAAGTTGAACATCGGATCGAGGAACGGTCTCGGCATCGCGTCGAGTACATGGCGGGTTATCAGGACATTACCTGAAGAATATAGGATCGGGACGGGGCCGGTCGTATCATAATGCGGCATGAAGACCGGATGCCGTTTGCGGTCATTGCGGCTCTTGTCCTCGAAATCGGGAAGCTGTGGCCCTCCAACCAGATCTGCCCGTGTCTGCCGGTGTACCGAAACGAGACTGTCGAGCCAGTCCGGCGCTGCCAATTCATCGTCATCGATCACGGCGATGGTCTGAAGATTGGGGTAGGCGGCAAGCGCCATCGACCAGCCGGCATTGTAGGCGTGGCAATTTCCACGCTGATGCGCGATCACCACCAGCGCGTTGATCCGGTGGTCGGCAAAGAACATTTTTGCCGCGTTCGCGCCCTCCAGTCCATCCGCGTCGTTTTCCATCACCACGATTGCGAAGGGGCAGCCGGGGGCCTGTGAAATAACGGTTTTCAGGGTCTTGATCAGGTGTTCGGGGCGGCGGAACGTCGGCAGCGTGACGACAAGCTCGATGCTTTCATTGCTATCGACCGCCGTCCGGTAAAACACAGTCACATCCTGGGCAGGCGGGGTCATGGCGGTACCGTGTTGAAGGCAAAGATCTGAAAGGCACTAAAGCAAATCTTCCTAAACAGATGCTGAATTTCCGAATTCGCTTTCGAATGAATGGTTTAAAGCTCGTTTCACGGCGTGTTGCTACAGTCGGGGCAATTGTTCTCAAGTCTCGTGTGGCAGCATGCATCTGGTCTTCGTTTCCTCGCTGGTACCGGTGGAGAACCCTTCATCGGGGTTCGATATCGCCAATCGCGCCGTCCTTGATGGCCTTCGCGCGCTCGGCCACCGGGTGAGCGTGATCGGTTATCTGCAGCCTGGGCAGACTGCGGCTTCGGGCGGAGATGTGCATCTTCTAGGAGAGATCGAAGTTACCAATGCGAAGGTTGGCGCTGCCACCAAGCTGCGCTGGCTGGCAAAGGCATGTCTCCACCGCACGACGCTGTCGTCGGCTAAGATGCTTGAGATCAGCAGCGACCATGTTGAGGCCCTGTTAAAGCGTCTACAGCCGTTTGACGGTATCGTCCTCAACTCCGTACAATTGCCCGGTGCTTTTGCGTCCGTCTTCCAGAAGCACAAGACGATCTATGTCGCGCATAATGTCGAAGCAGGTTCGGCGCGTGAAAACGCCGCCACCGCGTCTAGCCTTTTGGGACGATGGTTGTTCAAGCGCGAAGCGCATTACCTCGAACAGCTTGAGCGGAGACTGACACAGGCCGCCTCGGCGATCTGGACTTTTGCGGAGGCCGATCGCCTCGGTTTCGGCCACGCTGTTTCGAGCCGCGCAACCGTCCTGCCGCTGGTGACGCGATGGAACCTAGCCCAGTCCAGCGCCGAAAAACCGCCGGAATACGATCTGGCCCTGATCGGGACCTGGAGCTGGCAGCCGAACCGGATCGGCCTCGACTGGTTTCTTTCAAGGGTCGTGCCGCTGCTGCCGGCCGATATGTCGATCGGCATTGCCGGTCAGCTGCCGGACGCGCCGGCGATTTCTCATCCCGGGGTACGCCTGCTTGGCCGGGTGCCTGACGCACGCGCCTTCGTCGAATCCGGCGCCGTCCTGCCGTTGATCAGCCGCGGTGGCACCGGAGTGCAGTTGAAGACCATCGAAATCTTCGAACTCGGCATGCCGAGCGTCGCCACGCGCGCATCGCTGCGCGGCATCGACGCGCTTCCCGGAAATTGCGCGGTGAGTGACGAACCTGCTGAATTTGCAAACCTGCTGATCGAGAAGGTCGCACAGGTACGGTCAGGCGATCGTCAGCGCCTGTCCGGATCGGTTTTTCATCAGGCGCAGAAAAACAAGCTGCTCGCCACGCTTGAAGAGGGCCTGTCCCGCTTCAGCCAACCTGTAGTCACGCCGGGTCCGGTCTCTCCCAGAGACGAACTCCGGGTCTCGGCAATGAAAACCAGAACTGTCAGCGCATCCTACGGCCTTGCAGTGCATGAGGGAGGAAAATCCCGATGAATGTTTCCCCGGGTACACCGATCGTTGCCTCGCAACGCATGATCCTCGACCTGCCGGTATGCGATTTTGGCTGGGCCGACGCCTTCGCGTTCGCCGACGACGTTGCTTCGATGCCGATCGGGCAGACGGTCATCTCGTTCCTCAATGCGCACAATGCCAACCTGATGATGCATGATCCGGAATACCGGGCTGTGCTCAGCCGGCATATCGTCCTTCCCGATGGGCACGGCGTCGATCTTGCATCCTGGCTGTTCCACGGAAAGACCTTTCCGGCCAACCTGAATGGCACCGATTTCGTTCCGGCGCTGATGACTTACATGACGACGCCGAGACGCATCGCCATGGTCGGTGCGCGTCCGGACGTGCTCAAGCGCGCTGCCGAAAACTTTCAGAAACACGCGCCATGGCACGAATTCATCGCCGTCTCCGATGGGTTTTTCGACCCGGCGCAATCCGACGAGGTCATGGCAAAGGTTCGCGCCGTTAAGCCGGATATCCTGCTGATTGCCATGGGCAGTCCGAAGCAGGAAAAATGGATCGATCGCCATGTTGGCCCGGGCCATGCCCGGCTGGTGATCAGCGTCGGTGCGCTCTTCGACTTCATGGCCGAGGAAGTCCCGCGCGCGTCTTCCACCGTCAGGCGCCTGCGCCTGGAGTGGTTGCACCGGCTGGTCCTTGAACCACGCCGGCTGTGGCGCCGTTATCTGCTCGGAAACCCGTTGTTCATATATTATATTCTCCGCCATAAATTGAGCGGGCGTGAACCGCCGCCGCAAGTCGGCGGTCATCGTGCCGGATCACGAACGTTCTGACGGAAACCATCATGCGCACTGCTGTCGTTACAGCCTCCTACGCCAATGATTTCGAGCGCTGCCAGCTTTTGTGCGAAAGCATGGATATGCGGCTGAAAGGCGATTGGGTCCACTATCTGCTGGTGGCTCCTTTCGACGTCGCATTGTTCCGGCAACTGGAGGGTTCGCGGCGGCAGGTTATCAGCGAGAGCGATCTTCTTCCATGGTGGCTGCATGCCATGCCCGACCCGCTTTCGGCTGGCCGGCGCAAGCTCTGGGTTAGCCCCTTCAGCCTGCCGCTACGCGGATGGCATGTCCAGCAACTGCGCCGTCTGGCGCTATCCCGGCATATCGGCGAGGCGGCGATGTTCGCCGCCGATTCCGACGTGGTGCTGTTGCGTGATTTCGATCCGGCAGACCTCTGGCAAGGCGACCGCCTGACGCTCTATCGCAAGGATGCGGCGATCGGCGAGCGTATGCCTTCCAATCATCTCGAGTGGCTCGCCCATTCCGACCGGCTGCTCGGGATCGGTCCTTTCAGCCTGCCGGCCAATGATTACATCAGTACGCTGATTGCCTGGCGCACCGACACTTGCCGGGCTCTGCTCGACTATATCGAGACCCTTCATGGACGGAACTGGGTTCGCGCCATCCTTCGCTCGCGCCAGTTTTCGGAATGCCTGATCTATGGCCGTTTCGTCGACGAGGTGATGAAGGGGCAGGGTCATGTCGCGTCTGCCGAAGGGCTTTGCCACGTGCTTTGGACTGGCGACAGTTATGCCCGCGATATCGGTGGGCTCAGGCATTTCATGCGCGAGATGGGGCCGCACCAGATTGGCATCGGCGTCCAGTCCTTCGTCGGCCACGATCTCTCCGACATCCGCGATGTCGTGCTTGAACGCGCCGCCTGATCCCGTCAGATGACCCGGCTGGTCTCGCGGCGCAAGGCGGAATAGGTCAAGGTAAAGGATGCGGCATAGAGTGCCAGATAAACGCCATTGAGCAGAGGCGCCCAATAGGCAACGTCCGTGCTGGTCTTGAACAGCACAGCGAGCAGGGCGACTTTGATGATCCCCGCAATGACCAGATTGACCATCCGGCGCACCGTGCGGCCCGTCGCATAGAGCAATTCGGAGTGGTATTCGACAAGGTTCCGGAACGACGGCACCAGCAGGACTGCCATCAGATAAGGTGCTGCCTGTGCGACGTTGTTTCCCAGCCCGCGCGGGAAAATCCACAGATAGACGGCCATCGCTGATATCGCCAGGAAGGATATGGCCGCCACCAGTGTCTCGATCGTCAGCCGGGTGCGCCAGGATGAAATCGTTCCGGGCGTGCGCATGATCTTCTGCACCAGCAACGTGTTGAACGAACGCACCGGGAGCGCCGTCAGATCGGCAAGCCGCATGATGATCGCGTATATGCCGGAAACTTCGGGCCCGCCGATTGCCAGCACCGCGATCTTGTCGAATTCCGACTGGATATAGAAGAGCACCTCGGCGCCGGCGACAGACACTGAATCCGCCCAGCGGCGGATATAGAGCGCCGGGCGCCAGCGAAGCCGAACCTTCGGAAAAAACCATACCAGCGCGATCACGAGGGAAAGCAGGTTTGCGCCCAAATAAAACAATGACCAGGTGCCAAGGTTGGCCGTATGCAACAGCGAAAAGGCCAGTGCGGCGGCGGTGCGGATGCCCGTGCCGATCACCACAAGAAGAGCTGCGCGGCCAAAGCGGCCGAGACCGTTGAGAACGATGACGACGATCTCCAGACCGCGCCAGCAAAGGATTTCAGCGGCCATGAAAGCGAGAAAAACCACAAGCGCGATATCACCGGCAAAAACGGCATAATAGATGGCAAGGCAGAGGATCGCGATCAAAGGCAGGGACAGCAGGGCTCCCGCGGCGAAACCTGCGGTGTAGGTTCCCACCAGCAATGGCTTGACGGTCGCGACCCGATAGAGCGGCGACATGAAGCCGAATGCAAGCACCCGCGAGATCATGATGCCGGCGGCCGACGCCGTGGCAAACAGGCCGAATTCGGCAATCGAAAGCCCATTGGCGATGCAGATGAAATAGACCAGCGACAGAACAAGCCTGCCCGCAGACCCGCTCGTCATCGAGATATAGGCGTGAATGACGCTGGCGTTGCGTGCGTAAAGGGTCTTGGCGAAATTGATCACGAGCGGCGTCCGGATGTGCTGTCCCGTTTCTAGCCGCTAAAGCTTAATGAGCGGTTCGATCTCGGGGATTGACGGCGTTTCCGACGCGCAATCCGCTGTCTGTTAACGGTTTGTTTTCCACAAAAACTTAAGCTTCGTTCACAATTCGTCACTTTGCCCCGATGCGGGCGTTTGCAGGCATTGATGTTCGATCCGGAAGACAACAAAAGGACTGTGGTGCGTCGCTCCCCGGCCGACCTCGGGTCGAAGGGGGCCGGCACGCGTTCCGGCACGGCGGCGCGGAGTGGAGTGCCCGTCGCGCGTTCTGCCAGCGAGTTGCTGGATCGCTTGGGCGGTCCGACGGTCAAGCCTAAAGTGTCAGGCAATCACCAGCAGCCCGTCAAAGCGGCGCCGCAAAAAACCTCCGGGCGTTTTTCCGGCTGGTTCAAGAGCGAAAAAACGCCTCAGGCCGATGCTGTGCTTTCTCAGTCCGCCGTCACTGCGGAAGCCTATTATGGCGATCCGCAGGATCGGCCGCTGATCGACATCGCCACGATCATGACGTCTGTCTGGCAGCTTCGAAAGACCATTGTGGTACTGACGGTGGCTGGCACGATCGGTGGCGTTTTGCTCGCGATAGCGACGCCGAGTGTCTACGTGTCCCAAAGCAAGCTCTATGTCGATCCGCGCGAAGTGCGGTTGACCGATTCTGATCTTTCCAAGGAAAGCCTAGCCACCGAAGCGATCCTGGCGCTGGTCGATAGTCAACTCGAAGTGCTGCGGTCGCGGACCGTTCTGGAAAAGGTCGCCATCGATCTGGGGCTGGATCGTGACTCCGAATTTGGCGGCGTCTCCACCGGAAAAGGCGGACTTTCCGATGGTATCGGCGTCATCAGCGATCTCGTCTCTCCCGGCAAGGCGCAACCGGCGCCTGCCTCGGGGGTCAACCCGCGCACGCTGGAAAAATTGAGCGATGCAGTCACCGTATCGCGCGATCCGAAAACCTTTATCGTGACTATCGATGTGAAGAGCCGGGATCCGGCCAAGTCGGCACTGATCACCAATCGGCTCGTTGCGACATTTCTGAAAGAGGAACAGGCGGCTCAGTCAGGCTTCTTCCAGCGGACGACGCAAGCGCTCGACAGCCGGTTGGCCGATCTGCGCACGGAGCTGGATACGGCTGAAAATGCCGTGGAGAAGTACAAGGCTGAGCACGATATCGTCGGTGCTGCCGGCGAGCTGATTTTCGATAAGCAATTGCTGGCCCTTAACGATCAGGTTGGCGCCGTGCGTAATCGTATTGCCGATGCCCGGGCAAAGGTGGACCTTGCGACCAGGATCCGCTTGAACGACGTTCTGAGTGGCGCATTCCCCGAAGAGGTGAGTTCGGTGACGCTTCAGGAGCTGCGCAAGCAGTATTCCGAGGCGCGCGCGCAACTGGGAGCGCTGGACGCGAGCCTCGGGCCGCGCCATCCACAACGCCTGGCCGCCGTCCAGTCGCTGGAGGTTGCACGCTCCGAAATTGGCAACGAACTCCGCCGCATCGCGGCAACGGCGCAGACCGAGCTGGACCGGGCGGTCCGGACGGAAAAAGATCTCGTCCAGCAGCTGGCGGTCCAGAAGGCGCAGCAGGTGAACTCATCGACCGGCTTTATCGAGCTGCGGGAACTGGAGCGCAAGGCCAACGCGACGCGGACAATCTACGAATCCTTCCTCAAGCGGGCGAGTGAAACCGGCCAGGAGGAGAAGCTGACCTTAAAGAACATCCGGGTGATTGCCTCGGCGCAGCCGCCGCTTCAGGCTACCGGGCCGTCACGCAAGCTGATCGCCATCGGCGGCATGATTGCCGGCTTCATGGCCGGGGTTGGGTTGGGTATCGCGCTCGGGGTCTATCGGAGCATGAAGGACTTGCTGCAGCGGTCGAACCGCCCGGTTGCCGTGGTTCCCCAGCGTGATCCACCCGGCAAGGACGATTATCATCCCGATGGCCCGGGAACCCCACAGCATATCGACGAGCCATTGCCGGCACCTGTCGAGTATCGGACGCGGATGCCATCGGCCCATCATGCGGCAGCGTCAGCTGCAGCGCTCAACGCCTTCCCCCAACGGGGCGATGCGGCATCGGCGGATCTGCGGGACTATCTGCGCGAGATGCAGGACAACAACGAGGATAATGGCGATATGGCCGAGGTGCAGGAAAACCTGCGCGCCCTGCGATCGCGTGTGGAGCACTATGCGAAGCTTCGAACCGGCGGCCAGCGGTATTAGTACCGATATCCCCGAAGGCACTGGCTCACGGCGGATGATCTTCCTGCCACATCCCTCAGCAATGATGGAAAATGCTGTTATGCCAGTTGTCGCGCCGCGCCTTTCGCGGATGTGCCTTGAATTTATTCGATCGGAACAGCATAGGACGCATTGAGGCCACCGCTATTTTTTGCTGAAACTACAATGAACACAACAAACGAGAATCTGGGAGAACACCGTGACGACCGTGATTGATGGCAGAGAAGTTGCAGCGTCGGTGATCGATGCCGTGAAGACCGCATCGCAGGCATTGACCGAACAAACCGGTGTCAAGACCGGTCTGGCCGTCGTCATCGTCGGAAACGATCCGGCAAGCCATGCCTATGTCTCGTCGAAGAGCAAGATGGCCAAGGAATGCGGCTTCACTTCGGTCCAGCATACGCTGCCGGAGGAAACGACGCAGGAAGAACTGGCGGCCCTGGTTCAGACCCTCAACAAGGATGAAACGCTTCACGGCATTCTCGTGCAGCTACCGCTGCCGAAACACTTCAATTCCGATGCGATTATTCAGTCCATCCTGCCGGAAAAGGACGTCGATGGCTTGCACGTCGTCAACGCCGGCAAGCTGGCGACCGGCGATCTCGATGGCGGCCTTGTGTCCTGCACACCGGCCGGTGCCATGGTCTTCGTCAAGCGCACACATGGGGCCGATCTTTCCGGATTAAACGCCGTCGTCATCGGCCGGTCCAACCTGTTTGGCAAGCCGATGGCACAATTGCTGCTCGCAGCCAACGCAACGGTGACCATCGCCCATTCGCGCACCAAAGATTTGGCCGCCGTTTGCCGCAATGCCGATATTCTGGTTGCCGCCGTCGGCCGTCCGGAAATGGTCAAGGCTGATTGGGTAAAACCCGGCGCAACGGTGATCGATGTCGGTATCAACCGCATTGCAGCGCCCGAAAAGGGCGAGGGCAAGTCCCGGCTGGTCGGTGATGTCGCTTTCGATGAATGCGCCAAAGTCGCAGCCGTCATCACGCCGGTGCCCGGCGGCGTCGGTCCGATGACCATTGCCATGCTGATGGCCAACACGGTGATCGCCGCGTCTCGCAAGGCCGGCAAGGTCGCGCCAAAGTTCTGATTTAAGCGGAACGTGCTACGATTTCGGAGCAGGGCCTGTCGAGGCCCTGACGATCAACTCTGTGCGCCAGAGTTCCTGTTCCGGGTATTCTCCGGTCTTGAGGATCCGCGAAATCAGCCGGGTGGCAATGCGTGAACCTGCGGCCCGCAGCGATGAGCGGGTCGTTGTCAGCGGCACGCTGAAATTTTCCGGCTTCAACATCGGCAACACATCATCATGGGCAATCAGCGAAATATCCTGCCCCATCTGTAGACTTGCCCGGTTGATCGCTCTGACCGCGCCGAGAGCGATCACGGTACTGGAACAGAGAACGGCAGTCGGTGGTTGATCCCGCTCGAGGAACTGCTGCATGGCGCGGTGGCCGTATTCGTCGGTCATCAGTGAATTCTGCACCAGGCCTTCATCGAAATGCAGCCCGTTTTCCTCGAGCGCACGCCGCATCCCCTTCATGCGGCGAATGGAGAAGGTGAGGTTGCCCGGCCCGTTGATCAGCGCGATCCGTTTGTGTCCCAGCTGGATGAGCAGGCGCGTTGCATCATAAAAGGCGCCGGTATTGTCGATATCCAGAAACGGATAGTCAGCCGGTTGGTCGATTGCCCGGCCATGAACGACGAACGGGATCGACAGGGATTTCAGCATGGCGATGCGCGGATCATTGGCACGCACATAGGCCAGGAACAGTGCATCGACATTGCCGCTGGCAGCCAGCCGCTTGAATGTGGTCTCCTCGTCCTCGGGTGCGCTCGGGTTGATGACGAAATGGAAATCGTGCCGGACGGATTCTTCTCCGAGCCCGGCGAGGAACTCACCGAAATGCACATCGGAATCGATGCCCTGTGCGATCGGCATGACCAGCCCGATCGATCCGGCCCGGCCCGTCGCTAGCCTCTGAGCGGCGCGGTTCGGCCGGTAGCCGGTTTCGCGCACCGCGTTCAAGACCCGCTGGCGTGTTTCGGCGTTGACCTCGGGATAGCCGTTGAGCGCTCGGCTGACTGTCGTTTGCGACAGGCTCAACATCTCCGCCAGCTGCTTCAAATTCACGTTCATGGCAAGCGCACACTCCCAAAGCGCTTTGATTTATATTCTATTTTTGCTTTCCATCTCCACGCGCGACGGATTTTGTATCATCGGGTTTGCTCATCAACCACAAAAATCGGCTTCATTGCATCGCAAAACTACGCTGCACTGCACGAAGAGTGCCTTCATTCGCCCTTTACGGGAAAGCTCTTGACTTGATGCCTGTCGCAATGGTTTGTTAGCAAACTCAAAGCGCTTTGAATTTAGGCGGCGCTGCGGTGTTCGCCCGGCATCAATGGGTCGGGTCTTTCTTGGGAGGAAATGACGTGAAGAGAACATTCTTGTTGGGAGTGGCGGCGCTTGCGCTTGTGGCGGGTGCCACGCATGCAGCCGAACTGAAATTCAAGCCGGGCGAAGATTCCAAGTTCAACTGGGCAAGCTTCGAAGAGTTCAAGAAGAGCCATGACCTGAAGGGTCAGACGCTGACGATCTTCGGTCCCTGGCGCGGCGAAGACGAAGCGCTGGCCGAATCCATGCTCGACTATTTCCGCGATGCGACCGGCGTCGAGGTGAAATATTCGTCGTCCGAAAATTACGAGCAGCAGATCGTCATCGATACCCAGGCCGGCAGCCCGCCGGATGTCGCCATCCTGCCGCAGCCGGGTCTGATCGCCGACCTCGCCTCGAAGGGCTACCTGACGCCGCTCGGCGACGAAACCCAGAAGTGGCTGCTCGACAATTACGCCGCTGGCCAGTCCTGGGTCGATCTGTCGACCTATGCGGGCAAGGACGGCAAGAAGGCTCTCTACGCATTCCCCTACAAGATCGACGTGAAGTCGCTGGTCTGGTACGTGCCGGAAAACTTCGAGGATTCGGGCTATGAAGTTCCGAAGACCATGGAAGAACTGAAGGCGCTCACCGAAAAGATCGTTGCTGATGGCGGCACGCCATGGTGCATTGGTCTCGGTTCCGGCGGTGCGACCGGCTGGCCGGCAACCGACTGGGTCGAAGACATGATGCTGCGCACGCAGTCGGCCGAGACCTATGACAAGTGGGTCACCAACGCGATCCCGTTCAACGACCCGGCTGTTGTCGGCGCGATTGATGAATTCGGCTGGTTTGCCAAGAACGACAAGAACGTCGATGGCGGCGCTGCAGCCGTTGCTTCTGCCGACTTCCGCGACAGCCCGAAGGGCCTGTTTGCCTCGCCGCCGAAGTGCTACCTGCACCATCAGGCGTCGTTCATCCCGTCCTTCTTCCCGGAAGGCACCAAGGTTGGCGAAGATGCCGACTTCTTCTACATGCCGCCTTACGCAAGCAAGCCCGAGCTCGGTAATCCGGTTCTCGGTGCCGGCACGCTGGCGATGATCACCAAGGACACGCCGGCGGCTCGCGCCTTCATCGAGTTCCTGGAAACGCCGATCGCGCATGAAGTCTGGATGGCCCAGACCAGCTTCCTGACACCGCTGAAGAGCGTCAACAAGGATGCCTATGCCAATGGCCCGATGAAGAAGCAGGGCGAGATCCTGCTCAACGCAACGACCTTCCGATTTGACGGTTCCGACCTGATGCCCGGCAAGATTGGTGCCGGCGCATTCTGGACCGGCATGGTCGATTATGTCGGCGGCAAGTCGGCCAAGGACGTTGCAGACGGCATCCAGAAGGCCTGGGACTCGATCAAGTAAAGATCGCTCAACACTCGAAAGACGGCTCCGGGTGAAAAATTCCGGAGCCGCCCTTAAAGAAACTGCGAGGCTGGAACGCCGTCTGCCAAACCGCCCGGAAGGGGAGTGAGGCGGAACGGTTTGGGGAAGGCTGACACAAAGAAGTCCCTTTGAATGAACACACCCCTGCCGGCTGCAACTTAAGCTTGGGCAGGGCAGGTGGTGTGATCGTTTCGGCCGCGTTTAATCCCGGCACATCGGGAACCACGCACCAAGGGGCGGGCAGGCCGTTTGTCCGGCCTTACATTCCTGGGGAGGAAGTTGCCATGCAGCAGTTGCTATTCGCCATCGTCATCATGGCCGCCGGGGTTCTTGGCTGCGCCGCCTATTTCTTCGGTACGAACTGGATTCTCGACAAGTTGTTTCCGTCGAAGGGTCTGACGGGTGCCGTCGCCTCGCGCAATCTGCGTATCACCAATGCCATCCGGCCATGGCTTTTCCTCGGTCCGGCGCTGTTGTCGCTGACCATTTACCTGATCTACCCGGTGATTGCCTCGGTCTGGCTCAGCCTGCATGACAGGGCGGGCGAGAATTTCGTCGGTTTGAACAATTTCATCTGGATGTTCAACGACGGTGAATTCCGCCAGTCGATCTACAACAATTTCCTCTGGCTGCTCGTCGTGCCCGCTGCCGCCACGTTCTTCGGCTTGATCATCGCGGCGCTGACCGACCGGATCTGGTGGGGCAATATCGCCAAGACGCTGATCTTCATGCCGATGGCGATCTCCTTTGTCGGTGCGTCCGTCATCTGGAAATTCATTTACGATTACCGCGCCGAAGGCACCGCGCAGATCGGTCTGTTGAATGCCATCGTCGTCTATTTCGGCGGCACGCCAGAGGCCTGGGTAACGCTGCCGTTCTGGAACAATTTCTTCCTGATGGTCATCCTGATCTGGATCCAGACCGGTTTTGCCATGGTGATCCTGTCTGCCGCCCTGCGTGGTATCCCGGAAGAAACGATCGAGGCCGCCGTTATCGATGGCGCCAACGGGTTGCAGATTTTCTTCAAGATCATGATCCCGCAGATGTGGGGCACGATCGCCGTCGTCTGGACCACCATCACCATTCTGGTGCTCAAGGTCTTCGACATTGTCCTCGCTATGACCAACGGGCAGTGGCAAAGCCAGGTTCTCGCCAATCTGATGTTCGACTGGATGTTCCGAGGTGGCGGTGACTTCGGCCGCGGTGCCGCGATCGCCGTCGTCATCATGGTGCTGGTGATCCCGATCATGATCTGGAATATCCGCAACGCTACCAAGGAAATGGAGGGCCACTGAGATGATTGCTTCTTCCCGCTCGCCCCTCATCTGGGTCGTCCACATTTCCGTCATTCTGCTTGTCACCCTATGGACCCTGCCGACCGCCGGCCTTCTGATCTCGTCGCTGCGCGACAAGGACCAGCTGGCTGTTTCCGGCTGGTGGACGGCACTCTCCACGTCGTCGCAGAACCTGACCGGCCGTGCAGCGTCGCCTGACGCGCAGGTCGAACGTGACGGCAAGTTCGTCATCGCCGGCAATCTGCTGGAGGGCGGCGATGCCAAGGTTTCGGCCTTTGGTTTCCGGCCGCTGCAACCCACAGCATTCGAGGCCGGCACGCTCGCCGATATCGGCGACGGCCAGACACTCACCGTCAAGGACGATGGCAGCTACGAGATCGTCTCGCCGACCCGCATGGAAGGCTCCCGCGGTCAGCGCATCTTCTATACCGCAGCCATCCCGCCGCGGTTTACCTTCGACAACTACCGCGAAGTCATGCGGGCCGCTGGCATCGGTGCGTCCTTCATCAATTCGCTGACTGTCGCCATCCCGGCAACGGTCATCCCGATCCTGGTCGCAGCTTTTGCCGCCTATGCATTGGCCTGGATGAAGTTTCCCGGCCGGGCAATCCTGATCGCAGTTGTTGTCGGCCTTCTGGTCGTCCCCTTGCAGATGTCGCTGATCCCGCTGTTGAAACTCTATAATGGCGTCGGTGCATTTCTCGGTGTTTCCGCCAAGACCTATGTCGGCATCTGGCTGGCTCATATGGGCTTTGGCCTGCCGCTCGCCATTTATCTGTTGCGCAACTACATGGCCGGCTTGCCGCGTGAAATCCTGGAATCTGCCCGCGTCGATGGTGCCAGCGATTTCGACATCTTCATCAAGATCATCCTGCCTCTGTCGTTCCCGGCGCTTGCCTCCTTCTCGATCTTCCAGTTCCTCTGGACCTGGAACGATCTGCTGGTTGCCATGGTGTTCCTCGGAACCGGCAATGACGAACTGGTCCTCACCGGTCGTCTGGTCAACCTGCTCGGTTCGCGCGGTGGCAACTGGGAAATCCTGACGGCCTCGGCCTTCATCACCATCATTGTGCCCCTGATCGTCTTTCTCACTCTGCAGCGCTACCTCGTACGCGGCCTGCTGGCGGGATCGGTCAAGGGCGGTTGAGACTTCTTAAACTGAGACTTCTACAGGATTGATTATGAGCATGACCCAGACAAGTGGCTCCACATTGCAGGCCGATCGGGACTGGTGGCGCGGCGCGGTGATCTACCAGATCTATCCGCGCTCCTACCAGGACTCGAACGGCGACGGCATCGGCGACCTGAAGGGCATCACCGCCCGCCTGCCGCATGTCGCCTCGCTCGGCGTCGATGCGATCTGGATCTCGCCGTTCTTCACGTCACCGATGAAGGATTTCGGTTATGACGTGTCGAACTATACCGGCGTCGATCCGATCTTTGGCCTGCTTGCCGATTTTGATGCGCTGATTGCGGAGGCCCACCGCCTCGGTATCCGCGTGATGATCGATCTGGTGCTGTCGCATACATCCGACCAGCACCCGTGGTTCGTCGAGAGCCGCTCCAGCCGCTTCAATCCAAAGTCCGACTGGTATGTCTGGTCGGACTCCAAGCCGGACGGCACGCCGCCGAACAACTGGATGTCGATCTTCGGTGGTTCGGCCTGGCAGTGGGATCCAACGCGCCTGCAATATTATATGCACAACTTCCTGACCTCGCAGCCGGACCTCAACCTGCACAATCAGGAGGTTCAGGATGCTCTGCTGGCCGTCGAGCGTTTCTGGCTGGAACGTGGCGTCGATGGTTTCCGGCTGGACACCATCAACTTCTACTTCCACGATCTGGAACTGCGCGACAACCCGGCGCTGGCACCGGAGCGCCGCAACGCCAACACGGCGCCGGCAGTCAATCCGTATAACTATCAGGAACATCTCTACGACAAGAACCGGCCGGAAAACCTCGAGTTCCTCAAGCGCTTCCGTGCCGTCATGGACGAGTTCCCGGCGATCGCCGCCGTCGGCGAAGTCGGCGATAGTCAGATCGGTCTTGAAATTGCCGGGCAATACACGTCTGGCAACGACAAGATGCATATGTGCTACGCCTTCGAATTCCTGGCGCCCGATCCGCTGACGCCAGCAGGTGTCGCGCAGGTTCTGCATGATTTTGCAAAAGCAGCGCCGGAAGGTTGGGCCTGCTGGGCGTTTTCCAATCATGACGTGGTGCGCCATGTCAGCCGCTGGGGGCAGGGCATTGCCGATCACGATGCCTATGCGAAGTTCCTCGCCAGCCTGCTGATGACGCTACGCGGCTCCGTCTGCATCTATCAGGGCGAAGAGCTTGGCCTGACTGAAGCCGATCTCGCGTTTGAAGATCTGCAGGACCCCTACGGCATCCAGTTTTGGCCGGATTTCAAGGGCCGCGACGGTTGCCGTACGCCGATGGTCTGGGACAAGAACGCCGTCAATGGTGGTTTTGGTGAGGGCAAGCCATGGCTGCCGGTGCCCAAGGAGCATCTCGGCCGCGCCGTTTCCGAACAGCAGAACGATCCGGCTTCGGTGCTGAACCACTATCGCCGCTTCCTGGATTTCCGCAAACATCACCTGGCCTTTGCCAAGGGCGAGATCGAGTTTCGCGCCTACGAAGCGCCACTGCTCGGTTTTGAGCGGACATTCGGCAACGAGACGATCCTTTGCCTGTTCAACATGAGCGCAGAGCCGGTCACTGCCAAGCGGCCGATTGAGCGGCTCGACGTGCTCGAAGGTCACGGCTTCGGATCACAATTGACGGATGATGCAATCACATTACCGGCCTGGAGCGGCTTTTTCGCCCGGGTCGAATGAATGAGATCGAACCGGTTCGCACCAATGAGCCGGCCAAAAACGAGAGAATGAAGGGGAGGATGACATGGCAGGTTTGCAACTGAAGAATATCCGCAAGTCCTACGGCGCGGTGGATGTCATCCATGGCATCGATCTGGATATCAAGCAGGGCGAGTTCGTTGTCTTCGTCGGCCCGTCCGGCTGCGGAAAATCGACGTTGCTGCGGATGATCGCAGGTCTCGAGGAAATTTCCGGTGGCGAAATGTATATCGCCGAACGGCTGGTCAACGAGGTTCCGCCGTCGCAGCGCGGCATTGCCATGGTGTTCCAGTCCTATGCGCTCTATCCGCATATGACTGTGTATGACAACATGGCGTTCGGCATGCGCATCGCCAAGGAATCGAAGGAAGAGATCGACCGCCGTGTCCGCTCCGCCGCCGATATCCTGCAACTGACCGCATATCTTGACCGCCTGCCCAAGGCACTCTCCGGTGGTCAACGCCAGCGTGTCGCCATCGGCCGGGCGATCTGCCGCGATCCGAAGGTGTTCCTGTTCGACGAGCCGCTGTCGAACCTCGACGCCGCCCTGCGTGTCGCCACCCGCATCGAGATCGCCAAGCTGAACGAATCCATGCCGGATACGACGATGATCTACGTGACCCACGATCAGGTGGAGGCGATGACGCTCGCCGATCGCATCGTCGTGCTCTCGGCCGGTCATATCGAACAGGTGGGGCCGCCGCTCGAACTCTATGAGCGCCCTGCGAACCTTTTCGTCGCCCGGTTCATTGGCTCGCCGGCTATGAATATTATTCCAGCCAAGATCGTCGGTACAGGCGCAGAAACCTCGGTCGAGTTGCCAGGCGGGAAAAAGGACGTTCTCGACATTCCGACGGCGGCGACCGAAAACGGCAAGGCGGCAAGTTTCGGCGTCCGGCCGGAGGACCTGCGGGTTTCGACCGGCGAGAACTTCCTGTTCGAAGGCACGGTGGCCATCATCGAGGCCCTGGGCGAGGTGACACTGCTCTACATCGAAGGACTTGTTGCCAACGAGCCGATCATTGCCAAGGTGCCGGGCATCCTCGACATCAAGCGCGGCGAAAAGGTCCGCTTTACCGCCGATAAGGCAAAGCTGCATCTGTTCGATGCGAGCGGAAAAAGCTACCGCACGTAGAATCGGGTGATATCTTCAAGACCCGCTTGGGCTGTGGTTCCGGGCGGGTTTTTTATGTGTGTTGTGCCAGAATCGGTCATCGGCTTACGCTCTGTTAAATCTCCAGCGCTAATGTTTCAAAAAACAAAGTGCATGGAGCAGAATGATGCGGGGACAGGCATCCGATAGACCGACATATCTCAGCAAGGAAGAGTCCTTCATGTACGATCGGGAAGCCAATTTCCCGATGGAGGATACCCGCAACGATGCCCGGATCGAGTATACCGAAAATGGCATGCTCAACCTCACCTCCCGCCGCTGTGAACTCCTGAAAATCTCGAAAAGCAGCGCCGTTCTCGGTATTGCCACGCAGTTCAAGCTGCCGCAGAATTTCTATCTCGATGTTCCCAGTGCCCGCATCGGCATGGTCGGCTGCATCGTCAAGCGGGTGCACGCCAACAACATCATTGAAGCCCGGTTTTTGCGCCTGATGTCCGAGCGTGACCTCAACCGCATCTTCGTCTATTCGACGCATCCCAATCATCGGAACCGCGTTCTCGACATCTACAGCTGACCATTTTTGGGGCGGTTGATCGTCGCTCGCGCTTGACACCGCTCGCAAGAGGCGGATTGATAGGCGTCGAGTGACTGAAGCGAGACGATGACCGATGAAAAGACCCTATCGCCTTTCCTGTCATTGCGGCGATATCTGCTTTGAAATCGATGATGAGATTTCCGAGCTGGTCGAATGCAACTGCTCGACATGCCGCCGCTCGGGCTTCCTGCATTGGAAGGTTCCGGCCAGCAGCATAACGCTGGTCAACGAAAAGCGCCGTATCTCCACCTATGTCTGGCGCAGCATCACCGAAGGCCACCATTTCTGCGCGACATGTGGCGTTGCGCTGATGCGCAGCGGCTATCCCGGTGAAAAGGTGTCGGTCAACGCCCGCTGCATCGAAGGCATCGATATCTTCGAGCTGAACATCGAACGTTATGATGGCCGCACCGACATGCATCCGGGGCCGCTGCCGTAAGCATAGGATTTCAAAAGCGCGCCGCCTTGTGGTCGAGGGCTAGACTGCCGGGAAAGTCATTCTCTCACCGCCGGCAGGTCATTTGGGAATCATGCGATTGCCAAATCTTCCGTCATCTCTGTGCTTGTCACAGAGATTGTACATAGTTATTCGTCAATGAAATCAACGAATATAGACTGAAATTTGAATTTGGGGGAAGCCATGGGGGAAGCCGTGATCGCGCTAGGGATCGAGTCGGCGGCGGGGTAACGGCGACTTTGCGATCTCAGCCGCGAAGTTTCCGGCGCGTCGGATGGTTTTCTCGGAGACGCCGTATTCAGCCGCTAGCGTTTCGGATGTTTTGGGGTGGTCATTTTGACCACCCGAAAAATCGCGGTCACTCCGTCCACCGACCGCCCTTTTCACCCGGTTATAAACGCGGCCTAACACGAGGCGGAATGCGTCCGCTGTCAGATTGCGTCTTCATTATCAATCAAATCAACAATGAACGGCTTGCCATTCAATCGATCAATGCTCAAGCATCAATCGATAACAGTCGGCAAGTGTTGCCGCGCGTCCAGTTTTGCGACGGTTGACGCTGCCTGTACATCCGCCACGATGGCAAGGTGAGAACTGAAGCGCTCACAGCGGTTCATCTGGAAAATGGGCCGCACATTTGGAGCAATGAGCCGGGGTGGCATCCTGTTTCCATCCCGGCTTGAAATGCGATACACTGGGATCATACGGATCACGCGAAAACGCGGGCCTAGTTTCCAGACATGCTTTGTCCAAACCGAAAAATGGCCGGTGATCGCTCACCGGCCAGTTCTCAACCCGTTCTAACCGGGGAGCATTCCTGTGGCCTGTGACTAGCAGGCGGGACAGGAGGGTTACAAGTGTAGCCGCTTCCTTCGGTTTGACAAAGCTGTCTGAAGAGGAAGTCCGCCGTGGATGGCAAGATCGATAGCATCCAGCAAGTAGCCAAAAAATCCAAGCCGAAGAAGGCCAAGCGAGCGCGCAACGACTGGCGCGACAAGTGGCGGCTTGATCCAGAAAAGTTCGAGCCCTATCTCGACACGGCAAATGTCATCATCTCGCTTCAGGAAAATCCGCGTCTGATCGGGCGCTATGCCTATGATGAGATGCTGCGAACCGTCGTCATCGACGATGACGGCACCTTTCGCCGTTACAACGATACCGACACGCTCATCCTGCAAAACCGGTTGCAGCTGGCGGGGCTCGCCAAAATGTCCAAAGCCAATGTGCGTGATGGCGTCGAAAAGGTTGCCCGCGATTTTGCTTTCCATCCGGTTCGTGACTGGCTGGACAGTCTGAAGTGGGACGGCAAGCCGCGCGTCTTCAACTGGCTGCACTATTACCTTGGGGCCAAACATGGCCCGTACACATCCAAAGTCGGTGAAATGTTCCTGATCGGCATGGTGGCCCGTATCTACCAGCCCGGATGTAAGAACGACTACATGATGGTGCTGGAAGGCGAGCAAGGTATTTTCAAATCCAAAGCGTGCCAGGTTCTTGGCGGCGACTATTTCAGCGACAGCTTGCCGGACGTCACCAACGACAAGGAATGCAGCGTCCATCTCAGGGACAAATGGCTGATCGAAATTGCCGAACTGTCATCCCTGTCGAAGTCGGATAGTTCCGATCTCAAAGCTTTCATCACCCGCCAGCATGAGCAATATCGCCCGCCCTATGGCCGGGATGAAGTGCATGAGCCGCGCCAGTGCACTTTCGTCGGCACCACCAACGATGACACCTATCTCAGGGATGGAACCGGAGGCCGTCGCTTCTGGCCAATACAGTGCGGAACCACCTTCGATCTGATCGCGCTCGCCAAGGATCGCGATCAGCTTTTTGCCGAAGCCGTGCACCTTTACAGGAGCGGCGCTCACTGGTGGCCGGATCGGGCTTTTGAAGCCGAATTCATGAAGCCCGAACAGAGCGCGCGGCGCGTTGCGGACGCATGGGAAGTACCGATGGAAACCTTTCTCAAAGGCCGTCAGGAAACCACCGTCTATGAGATCGCCAAGTTCGGGCTGGATATCGATAAGCCAAAAATTGGAACTGCCGATCAGCGCCGGATATCGGCAATCCTGCAATTTTGGGGATGGAAACGTGGCAAGGTTAACAGCAACGGGAGACAGACTTTTGTCGCTCCAAATCACCAGAGCACTTTTGATCAGCCAGAGCACATTACAGAGCACTTGTGAAATGCTCTGTTCGTTTTATCAGGCAAAATCAATACCTTATGCTCCACCAGAGCACTCAGAGCATATTTATAATGAAGTACTATACGTGCGCGCCCGCCTATACACAGCCTATGTGAAAACGCGGAAAGTGCTCTTGTGCTCTGGCGGCCATTGATTTCATTGGTGTTTTTTCAAGGGCACTTTTGCGGGTGAGGCAAAATTCAGAGATTTGGCAGGGAAAAAACAGGGAGAAAAATGCATGGATATGAGCGGGGATTTTGTCGGTTACAACAGCGATATAAGAAATCGAATGAGCGGTTCTACGCTCGAAATATTTGACACTATCGTGTCGCGTCTCGCGGCGACTGCGTTCAAGATGCAGGGCGACGCGGCGTTCGAATATCCTCGCCGCGACGCCGCACTTCATGAAGCGGGACATGCAGTCTGGCACGCCGCCAACGGCATCAAGGTCAACGTCTGTAAAATCTGGCGCGTAAAAGATCAGGGCAAACGCGCATGGATCGGCGTCACCATGCAGGATGGCGGCATGGAACACGTCACACTGGACACTTCGGCTGATTCCGATCTCGCCGTCGCGCATAGCCAAGCTTCAGTTGGACATCGACGAACTGAAACAAGGACGCTGATCATGAACCGCACCACCATTGCAGCAATTCCGACAGAGACAGGCGGCATGCGCCACGACATCCCGGTTCATGCGGGCAAGCCGGGTGAGCCGCTGGTCGTTCTGGTGAACGCTGGCATCGCCATGATCATCAGTCAGGACGCGGACGGCCACAGGCCTACACCAACCTTGCCAAGAATGCCGTTTCCGGGTTTGTCAGCGATCTCAGGAATGGCGTTTCGGCGGCCGAAGCATTCAACAACATGCTCGGCCGGGTGGTCGATACGATCATCGACATGGCGATCCAGAGCATCTTCGCGAAGAACGCGCTTGGCGGGGTGATCTCAGGCTTCTTTGGCGGCGCTGGTGTGGCGGGCGTCGGCGTTGGCGTCAAGCACCATGGCACCAAGACAGGCGGCTCGAACGCGGTCCGCAATGTGTCACCGGCCATCTTTGCCAACGCGCCACGGCTTCACAACGGTCTGCTACCGGGTGAATTCCCGGCGATCCTTCAGCGCGGCGAGACGGTCATTCCCAAAGGCACCGCGCGGGCTGGCAGGCTCGGCAATAACAGCGGCAACACCTATCTCGGCGATGTTCAGGTGGATGTCTCGACGGGAATGGTGACGGCCAGCAATGACGATGCTCGAACCCTTGGCAGGCGGATCGATACGGCTGTTCAGGCGGTTCTGGTGCGGGAAAGTCGGCCGGGTGGACTGTTGCGTCGGCCGAACTGAAAAAGGTGGAAACCAAAGTCTCCACCTTCATTTTCAAACGATCCGAGTACCTTCTTTCGTCATCACCATTGTGATCTGCTGACTGCTGTCAAAGTCGGTGGAGATGAACCGCGTAGGAAATTTTTCCGCGATTGTCCCCATCGTTGGCATCAATGGCGGATCGGTCGAATAATCGACTTGGCAAAACATCAACCCGCCTTCCGCATCGACAGCAACTATACGGATCGGGTTTTGGAAATTAGCTGCGACGCAACGATCAGCTAAACGACTAAGGGTGGCGTTACAAATTCCTTCGAAGGTGTCAGTGACGGTGAATTCTTCAGTCATGGTGTTCTCCTTTTGCCAAGGCAGAATACCGAATATACCCTGAAGGTAAATGGCTAAGTCATTGTTACATATAAGCAAACTTGCCGAATAGTGAACCTACTTCGCGATCTTGCCGTGAAGCTTTTCGATCTTGACGATCGATGCATAGGCGGGATCGCGGGCTTCACCTTGCGCCAGCCGCCACAGCGTGTTGCGGGACAGGTGGCATTGCTCGGCGATTTCATTGGTGGACAGGCCGGATTTCCTGAGATCGTGGATCATTCCGGCGATATGGCCGGGAACGGGAAAGTCCGGGACGCGCTTCATCTGCTGATGTCCACATTGCGCACCCAGTTGATCAACTTCAGGCGGCGGATCGGATTGGAAACCACGCTGTCGATGGTCGCGCTACTGTCGGCAA